>JACCFC020000024.1 GCA_020830965.2 Neisseriaceae bacterium TC5R-5 | reverse complement strand
TCTTGCGCACACTCTCCAGCAGAGGACGAATTTGTTCAAATTGTTCTAGACTGATGTCGCTTGGATATTTTGTTGTTCGCATCTCCTTATTTTCCAGCATTTAGGAATCGTGAACAGGCTCTTAGGTCTTGGCTCTCATTTTGCTGCTAATTGTGTTCCGGCTCATTAACAAAGCGCTTGCTCAGATTGGCCAGCTCTTCGCTATGGTACAGGCCCAGACATTTCAACAGACTCAGCTTTACTTGCGGACCTTGCTGTGACGGGTAATTGCGTGCCAGATATTTTTCTACCAATCTGGGGATGTCACCGGTGCTGTTTTCTGCAAGGAGATCAAAATAACAAGGGGCCAACAGGCCCCTTGTTCACCACTCTCCTGATTAAGCGACCCAGCGCCGCGCGGAAGCAAACATACGGAACCAGGCACCATTTTCACCCCAATCCGCAGGGTGCCAACTGTTCTGCACCGTGCGGAAGACTCTCTCTGGATGCGGCATCATGATGGTAAAGCGACCATCCGCCGTCGTCACACCCGTAATTCCGGCTGGCGAACCATTGGGATTCAGCGGATAGACTTCGGTAGGTTTTCCCTCGGCATCAATATAACGCAGGGCCACCAGTGCCTGTTGTTGCTGCTTGGCGGCAAATACTGCCCGGCCTTCACCATGGCTGACGACCACTGGTAACAAGCTACCCTTCATCTCACTGAGGAAGATAGACGGCGAGTCCATCACTTCTACCATGCTGAAACGTGCCTCAAACTGTTCGGACGCATTACGCCGGAACTTTGGCCAGTTTTCTGCTCCGGGGATAATTGCCCCAAGATTAGACATCATTTGACAACCATTACACACACCCAGCGCAAAGGTATCGCCGCGCTGGAAGAAGGCCGCAAATTCGTCATGCGCACGCGCATTAAGCAGAATACTCTTGGCCCAGCCTTCCCCCGCCCCCAGCACATCGCCATAGCTAAAACCACCGCAGGCAGCCAGGCCTTTAAATTCGGACAAGGTGACTCTGCCGCTAATGATATCGCTCATATGCACGTCAACCGTCTCAAAACCCGCGCGATCAAACGCTGCAGCCATTTCGATCTGCCCATTCACCCCCTGCTCACGCAGCACGGCCAGGCGTGGCCGTACACCGCTGGCAATAAATGGTGCTGCCGGGTTGCCATGCACATCAAAGCTCAGTTCAGCAAACAAACCGCTTATTGTGGGGTTGAGCCGCAAGGCATGCTCACTTTCAGCACAGGCCGGGTTATCACGCAGTCGCTGCATCTGGGTACTGGTTTCTGACCAGGCCAGTTGCAGATCGCGCCGACTTTCATCAAAAACAGTTTGCCCATGCTGAGCAATAAGTAATTTATCCTGCTGATTAAGCTTGCCGATCACAAACAGCTCACGACTCAGACCAGCCTGCATGAAACGGGAAATCACCTCGCCGGTATGCGATTTTTTCACTTGCAGTACAGCACCCAGCTCTTCATTGAACAACACGCGCATCAAACGACCGTGTTGCGCCGCTTCTTCAGTCGCTTGCACGAAATCATCATTGAAGCGCTGGCTGTTTTGGCGCTCGATCAGCAGCTCCTGCAAATCAACACTGACACCGACATGGCCAGCAAACATCATTTCTGCCAGTGTCACCAATAAACCACCATCGGAGCGATCGTGGTAGGCCAGAACCATGTCATCACGCAATAAGCTCTGCATGGTGTTAAAGAAAGCCAGCAATTGCGCCGGACTTTCTACATCGGGGGCACGCCCTTGCATCTGCTGCCATACCTGGCCATAAATGGAGCCGCCCAAACGGCAGCGACCATAACCTAGGTCTATCAGCAGCAAATCACTATCGCGGACATCCTGCAGAGCCGGCGTCACGGTTTTACGGACATCCGCTACCGCAGCAAAAGCCGAGATGATGACCGATAACGGTGCAGTTACCGCTTTGCTCTCGCCCTGCTCCTGCCACACAGTCTTCATCGACAAGGAGTCTTTACCCACGGGGATGCTAATCCCTAAATCCTGGCTCAGCTGTGAAACGGCTGCCACGGTGCGATACAAGCGGGCCTCTTCGCCCGGATGCCCCGCCGCCGCCATCCAGTTAGCAGACAACTTGAGCTGGGTGATATCCCCGACAAAAGCAGCGCTGACATTGGTCAGTGCCTCGGCAATCGCCATCCGCCCGGAAGCTGGAGCATCAAACAAGGCTAAGGGAGCGCGTTCTCCGATCGCCATGGCCTCACCCTGCAAGGTGTTAAAGCCCATGCTGGTGACCGCTACATCTGCTACCGGCACCTGCCAGCGCCCCACCATTTGGTCGCGTGCAGTCATGCCGCCGACGGTACGATCACCAATGGTGATCAGGAAGGACTTATCCGCCACAGTCGGGTGGCGCAGCACACGATATGCGGTTTCTTTCAATTCGAAACGGGCGGCGTCAAACACGCGAAATTCACTCTCGCGGGTGCTGACATCACGTGTCATGCGCGGTGGCTTACCCAGCAATACATCCAGCGGCATATCGACTGGCTTGTTATTGAAGTGATCATCACGCACTTGCAGATGGCCATCATCGGTAGCGACGCCCAAAACCGCAAACGGGCAACGCTCGCGCTCACACAAAGCACTGAAATGCGACAGGTCCTGCGGCAAGATCGCCAGCACATAACGTTCCTGCGACTCATTCGACCAGATCTGCATCGGCGTCATGCCTTTTTCTTCGAGCTGTACTTTACGCAGTTCGAAGATGGCACCGCGTCCGGCATCATTCACCAACTCAGGAAAGGCATTGGATAAACCACCGGCCCCCACATCGTGAAGGGAAACAATCGGGTTATCGCTGCCCATTTGCCAGCAGCGATCAATCACTTCCTGACAACGGCGCTCAATTTCCGGGTTGCCACGCTGTACCGAATCGAAGTCGAGTTCGGCGCTATTGGCACCGGTATCCATCGATGAAGCCGCACCGCCGCCCAAGCCGATGAGCAGGCTAGGGCCACCCAGTTGAATCAACAAGGCACCTTCAGGGATATTATTTTTATGAATCTGCTGCTGCTGAATACTGCCCAAGCCACCGGCAATCATGATGGGTTTGTGATAGCCACGTACCTCACCATCCATCACCTGCTCAAAGCTGCGGAAATAGCCGGTGAGATTAGGACGACCAAATTCATTATTAAAAGCCGCACCGCCAATCGGGCCTTCCAGCATGATCTGTAAAGCCGAAGCAATACGCTTGGGCTTGCCATACTGTGACTGGCTGGCACTGTAGCGCTCCCACGGTTGTTCGAAACCGGGGATATTCAAATTGGACACTGAGAAGCCAGTTAGACCAGCCTTGGGGCGGGAGCCACGCCCAGTCGCCCCTTCATCACGAATTTCTCCACCATTGCCGGTAGCAGCACCGGCAAATGGCGAAATAGCAGTTGGGTGGTTGTGTGTTTCTACTTTCATCAGAATCGCGGTTTGCTCTTCACAATAGCGATAGCGATGGCTGCCTGGCTGCGGGTAGAAACGTTCAATCTGTGCGCCCTCAATCACCGAGGCATTATCTTTGTATGCAACCAGCGTGCCTTGCGGATGGGCTTCGTGGGTGTCACGAATCATGCGGAACAGCGACTTGGGCTGTTCTACACCGTCGATGATGAACTGAGCATTAAAAATTTTATGGCGACAGTGTTCCGAGTTGGCCTGCGCAAACATCATCAACTCAACATCACTTGGATTACGCTGCATGCGACGGAAGTTTTCCAGCAGATAATCAACTTCATCTTCCGACAGCGCCAGGCCCAGGCTGCTGTTAGCCATCACCAAGGCCTCACGCCCGCCTTGCAGAATATCAACACTGGTCAAAGGTTGCGGCTCAAGATGGACAAACAGCCGGCTGACTTCATCCCAGGAAGAGAGTACGGTTTCCGTCATCCTATCGTGCAAGAGGCTCGCTAAAACGGAGCGAGCCTCTTCAGATAAAGATTTATGCTGGGACTTGACCCAGAACGCGGTGCCGCGCTCAATACGCTGCACCGACTCCAAGCCACAATGTCGGGCGATATCGGTGGCTTTGGATGCCCACGGAGACAGCGTCCCCAGCCTTGGTGTCACCAGAAACAGCTCACCCTCAGGCTCAGATGGTAGCGGCGGCTCACCATACAACAATAACTGGTTCAATACACTCTGCTGTTGCGCATCTAATTGCATGCTACTTTCGGCAAAATGCCAGAACTCGGCAACAATACTCACACCAGACAGACCAGCCTGAGTAGCAGCGGCCACCAGTTTTTCCAGACGAAACGGCGACAGTGCAGCACCGCCACGCAGCTTGGTAAGATAAAGCATCAGACACCTGCGACAAGTATCAATAAAGGGCGTCATAATACAGCAATTCTTGACGCTATTTAAGCCAAACCCTCGTACCCCAGCGAATAAGGGCCGCGACGATAAACTCATGCAATACCGTCATAACCAGCGCTTTCCAGCTGGTTCTCACCGTTATCCCTTGACCCCTTAAGGAGTTGTAATAT
Source organism: Neisseriaceae bacterium TC5R-5 (assembly GCA_020830965.2). Lineage (GTDB taxonomy): Bacteria > Pseudomonadota > Gammaproteobacteria > Burkholderiales > Chromobacteriaceae > Chromobacterium. Next base: position 48,645 of record JACCFC020000024.1, on the reverse strand, counting down.
GAAAAAAATCGAAGCCATCATTAAACCCTTCAAACTGGACGAAGTACGGGAAGCACTCTCAGAACTCGGTATTAATGGTTTGACAGTAACTGAGGTTAAAGGATTTGGGAGACAAAAAGGACACACCGAGCTGTATCGCGGTGCAGAATATGCGGTCGACTTTCTACCCAAGGTTAAAGTAGAAATCGTGCTAGCCGATGAGCAGGTAGACCATGCGATTGAAACCATCATTGCCAGTGCCCGTACCGGCAAAATTGGCGATGGTAAAATTTTTGTCAGCGCGGTAGAACAGGTAGTACGCATTCGTACCGGGGAAATCAACGAACAGGCAATATAAAACTAGGGCGGGTTGATAACCCGCCCTGGTTCAATGGTTCTGCCCTATTTCCACAGCTTCCACCATGGCATTTCTTCAATCTGCCAGCCCGCTCGCAGGTACTGGCTATTGGGATAATTGAGTTCCAGCACCCGTCTGGCGTCCCCACTCAGTTGTGGCAAATTAAGCCGCTGGTAAGCGGCCATCATCACCGCTAATGCCTCTTCACGGTACTGCGTATTGGCATAGTTCTCTACAATACCCACCGAGCGGTTTGCCGCTGCCAGATAAGCACCACGCTTCATATAGTAACGCGCCACGTGCATTTCATTACCGCCTAAGGCATCCAGTAGAGCTTCCATCTTCTTGGTGGCATCGGCGGTATAAGTACTGTTAGGGAAACGGGTCACTAATTCGTTAAACGCTAAAAAAGCTTCGCGTGCTGCGCGGGGGTCCCGCTCACTCATATCCTGGCCGGCCCAAGTGGACAATAGACCAGAATCTTCATTGTAAAACACCAAACCTCGCAGATAATACATGTAATCAATGCTAGGGTGAGTAGGATGCAGCTTGATAAAACGATCTATCGCTGCCAAGGCCTGCTCGGGTTCATTATCTTTGTAATGAGTGTATGCTAAATCCATTTGCGCTTGCTGAGCATAGCGCCCATAAGGATAGCGTGACTCTAAAGTTTCATAGAGTTTGACAGCACGCGTATAATTGCCGCTATTCAACTCGTCTCGTGCTTGCGCATAGAGTTTTTCCACGGTCCAACCGCGTGTTTCATCATAGGTTTCCGTGGTTGCACATCCGGCAAGCCCCATCACCAACATTGCTGCAACAACGTATCTTTTCATGACTAATCCTTACTTTGACCCAGACGATTATAGCGACATCTCGGAAAACGAGATATCCGCCAGGCAACAACTTGATGTGCCGTTAAGCTTGGGAGGCGAACGGCTAGATGCTGCCCTGGCAAAATTACTGCCCGATTATTCCCGCAGCCGCCTCACCCAATGGATCAAAGACGGCCACGTATTAGTGGATGGCAAGTCTATCGCCCCCAAGACCAAAATGCTGGGTGGCGAGAGACTAGATGTCACCATTTTATATTCACAAGAGGAAATGGCCTTTCAGCCGGAGAATATCCCTCTGAACATCGTGTTCGAGGATGAGCATCTTATCATCCTGAACAAGCCAGCCGGTTTAGTGGTCCATCCGGCAGCAGGTCACTGGAGCGGCACCCTGCTCAATGGCCTGCTGCACCACTGGCCGGCACTGGCACAAGTACCGCGCGCCGGTATCGTACACCGTTTGGACAAAGACACCAGCGGTTTAATGGTAGTTGCCAAAACTCTGCCAGCACAAACCGAACTGGTACGTCAGTTGCACGCCCGCACAGTTAAACGCATTTATCGCGCTATTGCCGATGGCATTGTACCGTTTGATGGCACGATAGACACCCAAATGGGACGCGACCCACACAATCGGCAGAAAATGGCGGTACTCAAGTTTGGCGGCAAACAAGCCATTACCCATGTCCGCGTCTTGGAACGCTTTGCCAACCACTGCTATATCGAATGCAAGCTGGAAACCGGTCGCACCCACCAGATTCGCGTCCACATGCGCGAGGCCAAGCACCCATTGGCCGGCGATCCGAGCTATGGCAATGTGCGCCACAAAATGACCGAGGAAGCCGCCGTGGCGGTGAAAACGCTAGGGCGTCAGGCGCTGCATGCTTACTCACTGACCCTGGTTCACCCAGCCAGCGGTGAAGAACGTAACTGGAAAGCCCCCCTGCCCGCCGATCTGCAACAATTACTGGACACGCTGCGCGGCTACAGTCTGCAAGACGGCCTACCGTCGGCAGAAATGGCGTTTGCGACCGGACAAGATGATGATGACGACGACGATGCAGAAGACGACGACGATGATGGCGTGGAGGTGATCTATGTCCGCTAATGACTGGTTCAGCGCTGACTGGCCGGCCCCAGCCAACGTACACACCTTGATCACTACCCGTAACGGCGGCGTCAGCCAAGCCCCCTGGAACAGCTTCAACCTGGGCATGCATGTTGGTGATAACCCCGAACATGTTTCCACCAACCGCGAGACGCTACGCCAGTTGCTGCCCGATGAGCCCATCTGGCTGCATCAGCTCCATGGCACTTGTGTGTTAAACGCCGACGAAGCCAGCGAACACCCCGCCGAAGCAGATGCCAGCGTCAGTCATCGCGCCGGGAAAGTCTGTGTTGTGCTCACCGCCGACTGCCTGCCGCTGCTGCTGTGCAACCGCGCCGGCAGTGTCGTCTCGGCAATCCATGCTGGTTGGCGCGGGCTATGCGATGGCGTGATTGAGAACAGCGTATCTGCCTGCGCCGTAGACAATAGCGAGTTACTCGCCTGGCTAGGCCCGGCCATTGGCCCGGATGCGTTTGAAGTTGGGGAAGAGGTGCGCGCCGCCTTTATTGCTCACGACCCTATTGCCGAAAGTGCTTTCACCGCGATAACAGAGGGCAAATATCTCGCCGATATCTATCAATTGGCCCGCCAGCGCCTGAATGCGCTGGGCGTTACCCAAATCTATGGCGGCAACTTTTGCACTGTCATAGAGCGCGACCATTTCTTTTCCTATCGTCGCGATCGCGACACCGGCCGTATGGCCAGTTTGATATGGTTTGACGACTAAGAGCCGCTAACAAAAGCTTGAAGAGCTCCTGAGCCAAGGCGCGCCGATACAGATGGTAAAAGTGTTACGGCAAGGAAGCACAGCGCTGGATCAGGGGCTTTGTTAAAGACTCTAAACGATGGTGGAGATCGTCAAAACGATGGGCACTCCACCAACCAGTCTTCCTCGCCTATTTTGAGATGACAAGCCAGACGCCACGGCTGGTCTAGCTGCCATAGCTCGTTGGCGGCCAGCTCAGCTGAAATCACCCCGGCACGCAGCAAGACATTACGTTCCTTACGCCCAACCTGCTGTATTAGTGTTTGCGCGCCGCTAACACGCACTTTGCAAGTACCGCAGGTGCCTTGTCCGCAGCGCCAATGCAAGGGCACATCCGCTAGCCTGGCCACATCCAGCAGATTATCGCCAGTAGCCGCCTGCTGCTCGCATAACAACTGTTGTTGCTGATCAACGAAACGTATCGTCGGCATAGCGGCTACACCACCAACGGCAGATAAGCCAGCAGCTCACCCTTGGCTACCGTCTGACCTGGAGCCAGGCACACCAGCCCGTCGGCCCAGGCACAAGACATCAACACGCCAGAGCCCTGCTGCGGATATAGCTGCAAAGACCAGACACCGCCCTGCTCCACTCGACGTACACGCAGAAACTCGCTGCGTTTGGCATCTGGTCGCGTCCAGTCAAAATCAGCCGGATAATGACCCTGTGGCAGCAGACTGCTTACTGGCACATGCGCGCGCTGCTGTAAAAAAGCTCTGGCCAGTACCTGAAAGGTGATAAAACCCGAGACCGGGTTGCCCGGCAGACCGATAAAATCCGCTTGGCCGATTTTGCCATAAGCCAGCGGTTTACCCGGTTTCATTGCCACCTTCCATAAGTCCAGCGTGCCCTCCGCTTCTACCGCCGCCTTGACATGATCCTCCTCGCCCACAGACACACCACCACAAGTCATAATCACATCGGCCTGGCTGGCAGCGGCCCGCAAGGCCTCGCGCGTAGCCGCCAAGGAATCGGCAATAATGCCCAGGTCCTGCACCTCACAACCTAGGCTAGCGAGAGCAGGCAACAACCAATAACGGTTGGAGTTATAGATTTGCCCAGCAGCCAAGGACTGCCCCGGCTCCACCAGTTCATCACCGGTAAAAAACACCGCCACCCGCAAGCGCCGCCACACCGTCAGTTGTTGCAAACCGACGGAAGCAGCTAAGCCTATATCAGCCGCCGTCAGTACTTTGCCTGCGGCCAGAATCTGCTGTCCGCTATGAATCTCTTCACCACGACGGCGGATATTCTGCCCTGCTTGCGCACTTTGGCTGAAACCGACTAAGCCATTCTCTTGCACACTAGCCACTTCCTGCATCAGCACCGCGTCAGCACCTGGTGGAATCGGCGCACCGGTAAAAATACGTGCCACACTGCCGCTGACCAGCGGCTGCGGCACGGTGCCAGCAGGGACTCGCTGCGATACCGGCATGGCAGCGGTCTGCTGTGCTGTACATAAGGCATAGCCATCCATGGCGCTATTATCATGCGGCGGGACATCCAGGCCGGCAATAACCGGCGATGCCAATACCCGGCCAGCCGCAGCCAGCAAGGGTAGGGTTTCGCTATCCGCTAATACATTCGCACGGGCCAATAGCCAGGCGTGGGCTTGATCAAAGCTCAGCATAGGAAGAGTCCAATTGAGACAGAATGAAGTGAACGATACGATCAGGCGCATCGCGTTGAAAACAAGGCAAAGGACACGGTAGCAGCACATCGGCCACCAAGGCCAGCACCCGGGCATCCTCGGGATAAAGTGCCGGGGCGTTTAGCTGGCTATTCACTACCTCCAGCTTCGGAATCGCCTCATGCTTATAGCCCTCGACCAATACCAGATCACAAGGCCCCAACCAAGCCAGTTGTGCTGCCAACGGCAATTCATTGCTGGCCTCCTGCTCTTCTACCAGCATGCGCCGCTTGCCAGCGGCCAGAATGACCTGACTGGCCCCGGCCTGACGATGACGCCAACTATCTTTACCCGGCTGATCCCAATCCACATCGTGATGGGTGTGTTTGATCACCGCCACGCGCAAACCTTGCGCACGCAGCAAAGGAATTAGTTTTTCTAGTAGAGTGGTTTTGCCGCTGCCGGAATAACCGGCCAAGCCGAGAACATACATGGGAACGGAATCATAGAAAATCAGACGGCCATCATACCATGGGCACCTGACAGCTAAAGAGGCTGATGCTCTCAGGCTGCCGGTGCGGGGGTGATTGCCACCTCAGGGGTTTCAAAGCGTTTCCAGTCCACAACCATCACCTGGGTCAGGCCACAATCCACCGCTAATTGTGCTTCGATTTCCTCCAGCACCTGATGACAATGAATAACGCCATTAATCACGACCTCGGCACGACGCATCACGCTATCGTCCGGTGTCACAAACCAAATACAGTATCGTCCCATAGCCACCCTCTCACTACCTAGACATTACTTTTACAATATTAACCTATCAGACGCTATGCTCAGTTTGCTAAGCAAGCAGCCGCCTTGCTACAAGATCAAAGCCAGCGCAAACGTCGCCAGCATCGCAAACGCACAGGCTACCTTGGCTACTGCTCCCACGATAAAACCGATAAACGTCCCAATGCCCACTTTGCCAGATTGGAACGCATCCTTGCGTGCGATGAACTCACCGATCATCGCGCCAAGTAAAGGGCCGAGCAGCACGCCGGCCACACCCAAAAACATGCCGACAATACTACCAATAAATGCCCCCCACAAAGCCTGTTTACTCGCGCCGCTAGCTTTAGCGCCAAGCAGGCCGGCCAAGAAGTCAATCGCCACCCCCACGGCAGCGATCAAGCCCATAATCCACAAGCTGAGTGCCCCCAGATGATGAAAACCATCCAGCCAGGCACCCAATAAAAAGCCGCCAAACATCAGCGGCAAACCAGGAATAATCGGCAGTACCGTGCCGGCCAGGCCGGCTACCAGCAACACCACAGCCAGCATGTATCCAACAGCTTCCATCACTTATCCTACTTAATTGTTGCCGCAACAGTCTTTATACTTTTTGCCACTGCCACAGGTGCAAGGGTCATTACGCCCTGGCTTGCTACCGTTGTGGCGAAAGGTAACCGGTGCCTGTTGCTTAGCGCGCCAGTAACGATGCACCGCAACCAGTGCGGCAGGCAGGTCAGCTTTATAGTCTTCCAACTCTTCATCCTCAAAAGTCATCAGATCTTCGCCGTCTTCCTCTTCAAACGCGCCACCCAGTACCAACATCGGCATCATCAGCGTTTCAAAGCCTTCGTCATCGGCCACTTCAAACCAATCGGTATCCACCACATCAAGCGCATATAAATAGGCATTTGCCCACGGCCAGTAATCCGGAGCTTCTTCTTCATCGTCCTCGGCGGCATACAGAATCAGATTCAGTTCTTCACCCACAAGCAGCGTGCGGGCAATCGTGTCATACAGCTTCTGTAGCAGTGCTTCCAGTTCGCTCTCATCACTGGCTTGCGCAAAAGCGGGGGCATCGCCTAATATCTCCGGCAGCCAAAAAGCCTTATTCATCTCATCCGGGCCGCTGGCCAAGGCCGCAAAAAAACCTTGCACTTCGTCTGGCCGCATCGTGCTGCCATTAGCAGATAGCGGCGTCAGTAGCGCTTCCAGCCGTAACAGATCTGCGTCGTTAAAAACCATATCGGTCATGATGGGTATCCTCGTCAAAAATAGCTTGTGCCGCATTGTATGCTAAAAGCCCCGTGCCTGCTGTGGCTTACGTATTAGCTAATAGTAGAGCACTCTTTAGTGCGACTTCTTGCTGACTTTGTTCAGTGGAGTTCAGCATCGCCAATGTGCAGATAAGGCACAAAATTTAACATCACACCATGACAAGAAAAGTCGTGGCGTTCTTAGCGCCGCTAACACAAGCTCGAAGCGTGCCTGAGCCGAGACGCGCCGACGCAGACAGTACCCCTAGTACGGCAAGAAGGCGCAACGCGGGATCAGGGGTTTGTTAGCGGCCTTTAAGTCACGACAGATTCAATCAAGCTCAATCTGGCAGGTAGTTGCAACAGCAGTTTATCCACCGCCAACCTGACTTTTAGCGGAAGGCGTGAGGTATAAGGCCATACCGCCTGGATAGGAAAAGACACACTCAAGAATGCTGCCATCACTTCTCGCAGAGCCCCTTTGGCTAACTGCTCTCGTACCAGCCAGTAAGGAAGCCAGACAATCCCTATGCCGTAAACGGCGGCATCAGCAATGGCCTGCATATCATCCATCAGCAGTTTTGCTTTTGGCCTGATCTGCTGCAGTTGGCCTTCACTATCAATCAACTGCCATTTCTGTGCAATTCCGGCGCGGATATAGGCAGCAGCATCATGTTCACGCAAAGCCGCCAGCGACTGCGGTTCTCCGCAACGAGCAAGATAGCTCGGTGCAGCGCAGAACACCATGCGATGCTCACCCAACTGGCGGGCAACCAGCGTACTGTTATCGGGTAAAGAGCCGATGCGGATAGCCAGGTCAAATCTATCTTCAATAAAATCCACTGCACGATCACTAAACGACATTTCCAGCTGCAGCAGGGGATGTTCCGCAGAGAACTCGGTTAACACTGGAGCAACACACCGGTGCCCAAACAGCACCGGCATAGAAATCCTTAACCGGCCACTCACCTCCAATTTGCCATTATTGAGCAGTTCCTCAGCCAAGCGGATTTCAGCCAGTGCGCGTTGACAATGTTCGTAGAACATCACCCCCTCAACCGTCAGGCTCTGCTTACGGGTAGTTCGCTGAAACAGCAGCACACTCAGCCGCTCCTCCAGCCGCGCAATCGTTTTACCTACTGCCGAGCGTGTCAAATGCAGCTTTTCCGCTGCACGGGTAAAGCTACCCATCTCTGCCGCCGTTACAAAAACAGCAATACCGTTCAAGTCCACACTCATTTCATTGTATCCCTGAAGGAATCAATACCTAGAATTACTATCACTAATAAAGAACAAAAAGCAATGTTAGAATTCGTACTATATTATTTTAGTCAATCAAATGCCGTGACTGACAGAGCGGCTATTACCGTCAATATTTTAATCGGGAAACCATCATGAAAAAAATTCTTGTCCTCAAATCCAGCATCATGGGCACCAACTCTCAAACCAATTCGCTGATCGATACTTTTTTAGCCGAACGCCAAGCCAAAGGCTACCACGACGAAGTAACCGTACGCGATCTCACTACCCTTGACCTACCAGTACTCGATGGCGAATTATTCAGCGCCATGCGCGGCGGCGAGAACTTGAGCCAGCGTGCCAAAAATGTAGTGGCGCTATCTGATCAACTGATAGCGGAGCTCAAGGCAAGCGATCTATTAGTGATTGGTGCTCCGATGTATAACCTGAATATCCCTACCCATCTTAAAAACTGGTTCGACCTCGTGGCGCGCGCCGGTCTCACTTTCAGATATACCGAGACCTATCCGCTAGGCTTGGTCGAGGGGGTAAGCGCTGTCGTGGTCAGCTCACGCGGCGGCATCCATGTCGGTATGGAAACCGATGCAGTGACCCCTTATCTGAAAGCAGTACTGGGGCTGATCGGTATCAGTGATGTGAACTTTATCTATGCCGAAGGAATGGACATCAGACCTCATGGCAAAGCACAAGGGCTGGCAAATGCCCACAGTCAGATAAACACGCTTTCGGCATAAAGACGAGAACAGTGAAGGGCAACGCGGAACGAATATTCGGCTTTTAGCACCGTTCCGCCAGCCTGCTATTAAGGAGCTCTGGCAAGACCCTTACGCTAACGAAATGATCACCCCACCCCAGTGGTCATTTACGCTTGATTAAACTACCCCTCTTCATATCATCTATTTTCCCCAAACGTCATCACAACAGCTTACTTGCCCCAATTCCAGCCAAGTCAATGCTAGTCATACCATAAAAGTCCATACAGACTGATCCCTCGCAGCCATTTTCCAAGCTAAAGCCTTGATCACCCTATGCGACCTATAGCGCTACCCATAGCTAGCCAGCCCAAAAACCGTTAAAATTAATGCTATTTAATTTTAAATTAGATCAAATTAATTCATTAACAATAAATACTTTATTCAAAGCAACTTAATTGCGTCCACGCTATGCGTGGTGCAAATCTGCGGCTGCGAATCACTGAAGGAAAATCATGAAACAATACGGTGCAGAATTTTTAGGGACTTTTTGGCTGGTATTAGGGGGTTGCGGCAGTGCCGTGCTGGCCGCGGCTTTTCCCAACGTTGGTATCGGCTTGCTGGGAGTGGCACTGGCTTTTGGTCTGACTGTATTAACCATGGCCTATACCATCGGACACATTTCGGGTTGTCATTTGAACCCGGCGGTATCGATAGGCTTATGGGTAGGCGGGCGCTTTCCGGGGCAGCAGCTATTGCCCTATATCGTCGCTCAGGTATTGGGAGCGATTAGCGCCGCTGCCGTGCTCTATGTAATCGCCAGCGGCACCGCCGGCTTTGAATTGGCCAAAGGCTTTGCCTCTAATGGTTATGGCGCGCATTCGCCAGGCGGCTATTCGCTACTGGCAGCACTGGTATGCGAAGTAGTCATGACGATGTTTTTCCTGCTGATCATCATGGGCGCTACCGATAAGCGCGCACCCGCCGGTTTTGCACCACTGGCCATCGGCTTGGCACTCACCCTGATTCATCTGATCAGCATCCCGGTGACCAATACTTCGGTCAATCCGGCGCGTAGCACTGGCGTCGCTTTATTTGTTGGTGATTGGGCCGTCGCACAGCTCTGGTTGTTCTGGCTGGCTCCCGTTGCTGGCGCAATACTCGGTGCTCTGACTTACCGTTTGCTGGCTGAGGAAAAAACCAGCGTTCAAGCAGTTGAGATCTTCGAATAAACGCAGCTCACCGCCCTTGCTAGCCACCGGATAAAAGCACTGTTCAAATCAGGCCACATCCGGTGGCTTTACTGATTGGCTAACTTGTCATCCGCCACCCCGGCCTCGGCAGAACTGTACAGGTAAACTAGCGCGTTGGCAGTTCCTGTGGTCGTAAATCAAACAGTAACACCTCGGCATTGTCGCCATCACTAAAGTGCAATTCACCAGACTGACGGATACGTGCGCCGTCACCGGCATTGAGACGAATACCATTGACCTTGAGGCTGCCGCGGGCCAAGTGTAGATAAACGTAGCGCTGTGGCGGCACAACAAAACTAGCGCTCTCGCTGCCCTCAAATAAGCCGGCATACAGACGCATGTCCTGATAGACCAATAATGAGCCGTCGCTACCTTCTGGGGAAATGATGAGCTGTAGACGACCCCGCTTCTGCTGCTCATCAAAATGAATTTGCTGATAACGCGGGGTAACCCCATGCCGGTCGGGCATGATCCAGATTTGCAATAAATGAGCCAGCTCGGTGTCAGAGGCATTGAATTCGCTGTGACGAATACCACTACCGGCACTCATCATTTGCACATCACCAGGACGAATGGTCGAACCATTACCCATGGAATCCTGGTGCGCCAGCGCACCAGCCAGCACATAGGTGAAGATTTCCATATCGCGGTGTGGATGGGTAGCAAAGCCCTTCGCGGCTTGAATTTTATCTTCGTTGATAACCAAGAGGTCGGAGAAACCCTGTTGCTGCGGGTCAAAATAAGAGCCGAAGGAAAAGCTATGCTGTGCATACAACCAGCCAAAATCAGCCTGTCCTCGTGCCGCGGCCTTTCTAATATCTAACATTGTGCTTTCCTTTGCTAAACCTTGCTTGGCAGTGATAACAACCGCTAACAAAACCCCTGCTCCAGCCTTGCGCCTCCTTGGTACTGTCTGCGTCGGCGCGCCTTGGCCCAGGGCTTCTTCGAGCTTTTGTTAACGGCTCTAAGTACTTTTATTGTTGCTTGTCCCATTGAAGATTACAATACAGCGAAATATCAATAATTATCTCACACAGGTGGACAATGAGCCGTTTGGAAGATATGCAAATCTATGTAGAAGTATTGACGCGAGGCAGCTTTTCGCAAGCAGCGACACAGCTAGGGCTATCCAAACAATATGTCAGTCGCCGTGTGGCGGCACTGGAAGAGCGCTTGGGCGTACGCTTACTCCACCGCACGACGCGTCAGCTTAGTCCAACAAGCTTGGGAATGGATTATCTGGAGCGTGCCAGTCGTGTGCTGGCAGCAGCAGATGAAGCCGATCAGGCCATCAGCAGCCACAGTGTTTTACCTAAGGGCAAGCTACGGCTTTCTGCACCCATGTCTTATGGACAAGAGCATTTACCGTCGTTGGTGAACGGCTTCTTACAGCAATGCCCCGAGGTACAGATTGAGGTAGATTTGAGTGATCGCATAGTCGATTTGCTAAGTGAGGGTTATGACATGGCCATTCGCATTGGTCGTTTGCCTGATTCTTCTTTATTAGCACGTAAGATTGCTACTGTGCGTTATCTGACCGTAGCCAGCCCGACTTATCTGGTCAAACACAAGCCACTTCAGCATCCAGAACAACTGAAGCAGCACACCTGTTTATTGTACGGACACGGCCAAGCAAGCGAGTGGCAGTTCCGATTAAGCGATGGCCAGCGTTATACAGTGGGTTTATCAGGACGTTATCGCAGCAATAATGGAGAACTACTACTCGCGGCCGCAATAGATGGCCTGGGGATTACTCAGATACCTGATTTTATTGCCGCACCCGCGCTGGCCGCAGGCCGTCTGCAAATGGTGTTAAGTGACTTTGAGCGAGATAGCAGTGTCATTCAGGTGGTGTATCCGCAGCATCGTCAACCCAATACCGTGGTGCGTGCTTTCATTGATTTTTTAGTAGCGGCAAGTCATGGTAAATAGCTGGCGGCGAGCACTATAAATCATTAGAATGCGCGTTTTTTAAAGAAGCCCCCCATGTCTTACCCTTTTATTATTGGCGTTGCTGGTGGTAGCGGCAGCGGCAAAAGTACGGTTACTCGTCAGGTATTACAAAGCATCGGTGCCGATCAAGCCGCCATTATCGTGCAGGATTATTATTATTGCGATCAGAGTCAGCTTTCTTTTGAACAGCGGCTGAAAACCAATTACGACCATCCGGAGGCCTTTGACTGGCCACTACTGATTGAACATATTGAGCTATTGCGGCAAGGCCAGGATATTTTAATGCCGATGTACGACTTTACCCGCCACACACGTGCGACGGAAACCACCACCATCGCGGCTGCGCCAGTTATTGTGATTGAGGGTTTGTTTCCGCTATACAACGCCGCTTTGCGTGAGCTGATGTCTCTGAAAATTTTTGTCGATACCGATGCCGATGTACGCTTTATCCGTCGTTTGCAACGCGATGTCCGTGAACGTGGTCGTAGTGCTGACAGTGTTATTGAGCAATATTTGAATACAGTACGGCCTATGCATAATCAATTTGTGGAGCCGACCAAGCGCTTTGCCGATGTGATTTTGCCGCATGGGGCGAATGACCCGGCAGTGGATATGATTTGCGCACGACTGACCGACCTGATCCGGTCAGACCTGGCATAACGGCTCATCAAGCCCCATGTCGGCGAATAGAGTTAGAGTTTAATGAATATAACCATACGCAAAAGACTGAAACGGCTGCTGCAAATAAGCCTGCTGCTGAGCCTGATGCTGCTGTTAGCTAGCTTCTATGCTAACTGGCACATCTCACAGCAGACCAAGGGTTTTATCTATAACAGCACTGCCGACATTCCCGCACAGAAAGCAGCCTTGATACTGGGAACCGTCAAAAATATCGGCGACTATCCCAACCCTTATTTTAACTACCGTATTGCTGCCGCAAAAAAACTGTATGAGTCCGGCAAAGTACGGGCCTTGGTGGTGAGCGGGGACAATGGGCGCGACAGCTATAACGAGCCCGAGGATATGCGCCAGGCGCTGATCGCGTCAGGTATTCCCGAGAGCGCTATTTATATGGATTACGCTGGCTTCAGAACGCTGGATTCAGTGGTGCGGATGCATAAAATATTCGGGCAGCAATCGTTCATTATTGTTTCGCAAAATTTTCACAATGAACGCGCCATCTTCCTGGCGCAACATTATGGCTTGCAAGCTTACGGCTATAACGCAGAAGACGTGCAAGTTCAGCTTTCATTAATACGTCGGATGGTACGAGAAAACTTTGCCCGGCTAAAAGTATGGCTAGATATATTAACCAACAAGCAACCCAGATTTTTGGGAAACCCCATCCCTATTGCGTGAACGGATGGTCATGTCGCCAACAATAACAGCGACGAGCCTCTGCACACACCTTCTACACAGACCTGTTCACTCTGCCACTCAGCGGCTCTTAATAGTTTTTCACCAAAATGCTGACGCCCTGATCTAGCAGCCTGATAGCGATATTTTCCGAATATTATCAAGACAGACTCATTCGAATTTTTGGTGACAAATGTACTCGCCTTTCACATAATGCAAATCGTTCTCATCTTTGGATAATGTGATGCGTGGTTTAGATGTCTTCCCTATCGGTTGCCACGGCATAGTGGAACAACTGGAAATGAGCGATGAGGCTTACCGGCGATTCGCCGCATTTGGTCTGGTACCTGGCCGTCACTTCTATCTGCGTCAAGGCGCGCCGTTCGGCGGGCCTTTATTATTGGAAATCGGGGCCACCCGTTTTCTAATACGCCGCAGCCTGGCTAGCCGTGTGTTGGTGAGGACGCTAGCATGAAACGTTTTGCGCTAATCGGCTTGCCCAATACCGGCAAATCCACCCTCTTCAATCGCCTGACCGGCATGTCACAAAGAGTGGGCAACTGGCCCGGATTAACCATCGACTTATGCAGTGCCAAGCTATTATTGGGCGGCCATATGGTGGAGTTGGTGGATTTACCCGGCATCAATGATTTGACCGCTTACTCTGATGATGAAGCCGTTGTGCGCGACGTATTACAAACCACGGCCTTTGATGGTGCCTTATTGGTGATGAACGCCGGTCAGTTAGACAGACAGCTACCGCTTGCTATTCAGATTCTGGCCAGCGGCCTGCCTTGTCATATCGTGTTGAACATGGCCGATGAGGCCCGCTTGCTAGGCATTAAACTTGATCCTGCCGGTTTAGCCGCGCAACTAGGCACACCGGTCAGCCTAGTCTCTGCCAAACACATGGAGGGCTGGTCACAACTGATGGCTGGTTTAAATCGTCTGGCCGCCAGCAAGCATATTGCTGTTCAGGCGGATCTGAATACCATACCAGACACCACCCGCGCGCTGACGGAAGCCACACAGAAATTGAGCGGTAATTGGTCTTTGCCTGCAATGCTGCCATCGGGCATGACCGAAAAACTTGACCATTGGCTGATGCACCCCTGGTTAGGCCTGCCCTTATTTTTTATCTGTATGACTTTATTATTTAATATCACCTACCAGATTGGCACACCATTACAGGATGGAATGAGTGCTGGCATGGACTGGATCAAACTGCATGCACTGGAGCCACTGTTTAGCCCCTTGCCGACAATAATACAAAGCCTGTTGCTGGACGGCGTGTGGCAAGGTGTCAGCACCGTGCTTACCTTTGCCCCTATTTTGTTTGTGTTTTTTATCCTGATGGCGATGGTAGAAGATAGTGGCTATCTGGCTCGTGTGGCCTATCTGACCGATGCCATGATGTCACGCCTAGGGCTGGATGGTCGCGGCTTTGTCATGCAGCTGATGGGCTTTGGCTGCAATGTCCCCGCCATTATGGGAACCCGCGTCATGCGAGAACGCAGCCAGCGTTTGTTAACCATGCTGGTGATTCCGTTTTCACTGTGTTCGGCTCGTTTACAAGTCGCCGTTTTTTTTTCCGGCATTCTATTTACCGCACAACAAGCACCGTGGGTGTTAACCGCCCTGTATCTGATGACCTTTGCCGTCGCCATCTTCACCGCCTGGGTGTTTAAACATCGCTACCACGCTAATGAGGCGTTTCTACTAGAGGTGCCGCCTTATCGCCTGCCGGGCGGCGCCCATATGCTAACCCGAGCGGTTTCCGAAGTACGCGCCTTCTTGCGGCTGGCATCTACATTTATTCTGCTGGGCGTGGTGTTGGTGTGGCTGCTCACCCACATCCCGGCAGGTGCCGATAGGACATTGGCAGTCGCCATCGGTCAATGGATGGCACCAGTACTGGACCCGATCGGCATTCACCAGGAATTGGCAGTCGCCTTATTATTCGGCTTTATTGCCAAAGAAATTCTGCTTGGTAGCCTAGCGGTGATTTATGGTGTGTCTGAGGCGGGTCTGGCCGATATGCTAGTACACCATCTGGACTGGATATCGGCCATGAGTTTTCTGATTTTCACCTTGGTATATGTGCCCTGCCTGTCTACAGTAGCGGTCATGCACCGCGAATCTAAAAGCTGGGCTTTTACCTCCTTATCGGTGGCTTGGTCGGTGGCGCTGGCCTGGTTATTGTCTTTTGCCTTCTATCAAGGAATGCACCTCTGGGGAATAAGCGCTTAGAATAGCAGCTGCGTTGTTGCAACCCTCTTTCCCAATCAGAACGGAATACTTATGCAAGGTCACCCTAAAGTTATTGAATTACTGAATCAATTAGTAGCGGAAGAACTCTCTGCCGCCGATCAGTACTTTATCCATGCCGAGATGTATAAGGATTGGGGTCTATCCAAACTATTTACCCGTATTGACCACGAGCGTGAAGACGAGTTGTCGCATGCGCGGGTATTAATTGCCCGTATCTTGTTTCTGGGCGGCAAGCCCGATGTTGCCAGCCGAGTACCGATTATCGTAGGTCACGATGTAAAAAGCATGCTGACCAGCGACCTGGACGTCGAGTATCGCGTTGCGCGCGTACTCAAAGAGGTCATTGCCTACTGCGAAAGTGTGCAGGACTACGTGACTCGCGATGAACTGATGGTATTACTAGAAGAAACCGAGAATGACCATGCCCACTGGCTGGAACAGCAACTGCGCCTGATCGAACTGACCGGCCTGAGTAACTATATACAAAGCCAGATGTAAAACATTTTAGTAGTTATCACAACAGCAGCCGCTAAGGGGCTGCTGTTGTTTGATCTAGACATGCTTTGCAATAAAATAGATTGCCAGCTCATCCCATAACAACCAGAGCGCGGTTAACGCCATCAGCCCCCCCATCAGCAGATTGAAGCACAATAAGGCGCGCTCACTGCCCAACCATCGCCGTAACCGTTCCCCCGTCCACGCCCACACGCAGATACAAGGCAAGCCAAGCACAAGAAATGTCAGCGCAATGACTACCGCCGCCAGCCACGACTGACCTGTATTGGCCGGCATAAATAAAATACCGGCATTCAGCGCCATCACCCATGCTTTAGGGTTTACCCATTGAAACAAGGCAGCGCCTATCAGGCTGAGTGGCTGATTGACCTCACGCTGACCAGGCCGACCAGCACGGATGGTTTTCCACGATAAATACAGCAGATAACCACAACCTAATAGCGCCAACGGCAAGCGGATACTGTGCAAGCCACCCAGTATCAAAGTCAGCAGGTTGGCGACACAAAACACCAGCACAGCCACACCCAGACTAATCCCCAATAAGTGCGGAATCGTACGACGAAAACCAAAATTGACACCAGATGCGGTCAACATCAGATTATTTGGGCCAGGGGTGATCGTCATTACCACCACATAAGATAACAATGCAAATTCAGGCAACGCAGATACTCCCGATAGCAAAATCAAAACAAGTGCTAAGCACCTCCGATAAATAGCTATGCTAGAGCTTGTTCGCCTAAGGTAACAGTGACAGAAATTTATTGTTTTTACAGTTACAGTTCATCATGATTAGCAACTGTCACCTATCTTTATCTTAAATACTGTGACTGTGCCCATCCCCTTTATCAAGGCAATCTTCAGCAATGAACCCTACTCTTAGCGGCACCCTTTATCAGCAACTGGCCGATGAACTGGCAGCAGCGATAAAACGCGGTACATTGCCTTCTGGTGCCAAGCTGCCATCCGTCAGACGTAGCGCACAAAACTATCAGCTCAGCCTGAACACCGTGCTGGCCGCCTATCGTCTCCTGGAAGACCAAGGCCTAATCCAGGCTCGTCCGCAATCCGGCTATTATGTGCGCTCGCGTTTGCCAGCACCGGTAGCCCAGGTCGTCGACCACGACCAGCAGGCCACGCCCACCCAGCCGGTAGTGCTGGATTTGATCAGCACCGTTTTAGCCACACAGCAGCAGCAAGACTTTATCGATTTGGCCCTGGCCTGCCCGCGTGGTACCGATTTCTATCCCAGCCATAAACTGGCGCGCTTAATGGGACAGATTTTGCGGCGTCAACCCGATATGATCAGCACTTATGCGCTACCGCCAGGCTCGTTAAAGCTGCGCACTCAGATCGCCCGGCGCGGCCTGGATCTGGGCATGAACCTGCAGGCGCAGGACATCATCTTGACTCATGGGTGCATGGAAGCGATACAACTGGCTCTGCGGGCAGTGACACGACCCGGAGATAGCGCGGGGATAGAATCCCCTACTTACTTCAATCTACTCCCCATGCTGGCCAGCCTGGGCCTGAACACCGTTGCCATTCCCACCGACCCCAACACCGGCTTATCACTGGACGCCGTCGAAGTATTACTGGCCGAAAAACATATTCAGGCGCTGATTGCGATGCCCACCATACACAATCCGCTTGGCTGCACCATACCACTGGCAGCCAAACAACGGCTGGCCAGATTAATGACGCAGTATCAAGTTCCGCTGATTGAGGACGCAATCTATGCCGAGCTGCAATATGGCGATAGCCTGGCTCCCGCCGTTAAGGCCTTTGATGAAGATGGTTGGGTAATGATTTGCTCGAGCTACAGTAAAACACTGGCACCCGATTTTCGGCTTGGCTGGCTGCAAGCAGGCCGCTTCGCCAACACGGTACGCAAGCTCAAATTCAGTTCTTCCGGCGCCGAACCCATGGTATTAGCAGAAACTGTCGGGGCGTTTCTAGAAACCGGCGGCTACGATCATCATCTGCGCACCCTCAACCGCCACTATGCCAGCCAGGTCGACCAAGTGCGCGGCCTGATCGCACGCCACTTCCCGGCAGGGACCTGCGCCACCGTACCTGTTGGTGGTTTTTTGATCTGGGTGGAACTACCAGAACCGCTTAAAGCCATAGAGCTGTTCCACGCTGCGCTGGCTGAAAAAATCAGCATCATGCCTGGCTCTTTATGCTCACCAGATGGCCGCTACAGCAATGCCTTACGCCTATCCTGCTGTTATCCACTGAATGAACACTATCAATATGCATTAATGCGCGTCGGCCAACTGGCCAGCACTTTACTGAGCCATTCCCAGCAAGCTAAATAACGCGAACTCAAACAAATGGTTTGGTCTTTTGGCAATAGCCGCCTAACAATTAATGAGGATAAGACGCAGCATAGGCCAGCACAACATCGCTCAGTATGGTTTGCTGGACTTCGTCTATATTGCTAATGGGATCAGCGAGAAGGAATCCGTAGCAACAAGAGCCTGCTCGGCAGCTACGCGCACCAGTAGCCTTACCGGCATGAATACCAATGAATCTATCACCAGCCTGGCTGGCAAACCTAGGGGAAGCTAGCGCATGTCCATTTTTGAATGGAATAACGCTTACGAAACTGGACACTCCAAAGTAGATAATCAACATCGGCATCTGGCGGACTTACTCAACCAGTTAGCCAAAGCCTATCTGCATGGAGCCCCTCAACACAGCCTGACCCATCTGCTGGGTGAGCTACAACAATGCGCGCGGCAACACTACCGCTCAGAGCAACGCACCACAAGCCAGCAAAGTTTGCTATCTCAGCAAAGAAATCGCAGCGAATACCAAACATTTAGACAGCATCTGAATAAGCTCAATCACCATAGAGAACAAAATTGGGATAGTGCTAGCCCTATCTTGGACGAACTGGCCAATTGCCTGGGTACTCATCTCGCCAGGCAAACCCAACTGGCCGTGACCACCGCCACGCCCCATAGCGCCTATCAGGCGATACGATTGGCATTAAAACAATCAGAAGAACAACTGAATCTGCTGATCAACAATCTACCCAATTTACTCTGGTTCAGCTTCGCCGCACCGAATGACACGATTTACACCCGTCACTGGCAACAGCTGCATCAAGGCAAGCCAGGATTAATACAACGCCACAGCTGGATCAAAGATATCCATCCGGACGACCAGGCTAAGTGGCAGGAAAACCAGCGACAAAGCAAACAAAACCAGCCATTTCAAGTCGAATATCGTCTTAAAGACCTACAGGGAAACTATCATTGGCTACGAGAGATTAGAACAGCCCGACTAAGTTCACTAGGCCATCTCCAGGCGTTTAGCCACTACTGCACCGAAATCTCCGACGAGCAGCAAAACCTGGCGGCACTCTTTGAGCTGGCAGAACAGAACCAGGCGCTGATCAATAGCAGCCGTCGCCTGATGGAAGCGCAACAACTCACCCATATCGGCAACTGGGAATGGCTGGCAAGTGACAAAACCCTATATTGGTCGGATCAGGTGTATGCACTATTTCAACTGGACCCGGCAAACTTTCAACCCAATCGCCACAACTTGGCACGTATTATTCACGCACAAGATCTGAAAATGCTGCGACAAGCCATCCACGAAGCTTTGTTCACTCAACAAGCTTTTGATGTTGAACACCGTATTTTAAGAGCTGATGGCAGTGAGCGTACCGTTCGCCAGTGCGGCATTATTCAACAGGATCAGCAAGGTCACATTCAACGCATAGCCGGTACCATTCAGGACATCACCGATAGCAAGCTCGAAGAAATGCGCCTGCGTCAGGCAGCGGCCATCTATGAGAACACCATGCAGGGGGTGATGATTACCGACAAGGCCATGCATATCATTGATATCAATCGCGCCTTTACTAAAATCACCGGCTATGTGCTCGAAGAAATTGTCGGCCAGACGGCACCGATTTTACACGCCGAACAGCACGAGCCTAATTTCTATCAAACCATCTGGCACTCTCTACTCACCACCGGACACTGGCAGGGAGAAGTCTGGAACCACCGTAAAGATGGCAGCGTGTTCCCAGAATGGCTAACACTGACCGCCCTGTATGATGATGCTGGTGAAGTCAGCCACTACATCGGCCTATTTTCCGATATCAGTCAGATTAAAAAATCCGAAACCGAAATGGCGCAACTGGCGCACTATGACTCGCTCAGTGGTCTGCCCAATCGCCTGCTATTCTTCTCACGACTGGAACATGCCATCCAAACAGCCAAACGCGAACATCAACGCCTGGCTGTGCTGTTTATCGATCTGGACAATTTCAAACAAATCAACGACACCCACGGCCACAATATTGGCGATGACCTACTGATAGAGCTGGCTAGCCGATTAAAATCCTGCTTGCGCACCAATGACACCGTCTGTCGTCTTGGCGGTGATGAATTCACCATTCTGCTGGAAAATCAGAAAGTCGATCATGCCGTCATCGACATCGCCCAAAAAGTCGTACAGGCATGCAGCCAGCCTTTCCAGTTTAATCAGCAACAGATGAATATCAGCTGCAGCGTCGGTATCAGCATGTATCCACGCGATGGCCAGGATGCCGAGATGCTGGTACGCAATGCCGACACCGCAATGTACCAGGCCAAAGCCAATGGTAAAAACTGCTTTCACTTCTACACCAAAGAATTGACCCAGCGCGCTATTTTGCGTATGCAAATGGAAAAAGAACTGCGCTTGGCACTAGAGAACCAGCAACTTTACCTGGTGTTGCACCCCAAATATCAATTAGACAGCGGCGAACTGGTCGGCGCGGAAATCCTATTACGCTGGCAACACCCCACTTTAGGGCTGATTAGTCCCGTCACCTTCATTCCGCTGGCAGAAGAAACCGGGCAAATTATCCCCATTGGTAATTGGGTCATCCAGAAAGCCTGCCAACTCATCCGCAGTTGGCTGGATCAGGAGCTAATGCCCGGCCACATCAGTCTGAATATCGCCGGGGTACAACTACACCGCACCCCAATCAATCTGATCCTGCGCCAAGCATTACAACAATATCAAATACCTGCCGACATGATTCATCTGGAAGTGACCGAGAACTTCATCATGCACAATCCAGAAACGCACCTGAAAATTCTGAACGAACTGCATGCACTCGGTATCCGCCTATCAATCGATAACTTCGGCACCGGTTCTTCCTCACTGTCTTATTTAAAACAGCTGCCGATCCAAACCCTGAAAATAGATCAGTCACTAATACGCAGCCTGCCCAATAGCGAAAATGGTGCCGCCATCAGCCTAGCGATTATTTCGCTGGCCAAAAACCTCAAATTGGAGCTGATTGCCGAAGGCATAGAAAGTGATGAGCAACGACAATTCTTAATTGATGCCGGCTGCCAGTATGGCCAAGGCTATTTTTATGCCAAACCAATGTTGGTCGATGAGTTTGTTCGTCTGTTACAAGCCAACAAAAGCACCCAATCAGCCCCAGGCCGCACCGGCTAAGCCCTCCAGCTAGCAGTACTGACACAGGTCTTTGCTGATTTTTCTGCAAAATCCAGCTAGAATAGGCATAACAATCAGCTAAATAGTGAGCAAGAATTCAGACTGTCTATTGGTTTTTACTGACAAATCAATAACTTAGTATTACAATAGTTTCTGCTGAAATTTCCTGATTGCCCGGCGGTTTATCATTGCCGGGCTATTTTCCTTGCCTGAGTGCCATATTTTCGCGGCACTTGTCTAGCTTGGTTACCAATTGGACGCATCATTGCCATTGCCTGCACTTGTCACCCATAACAAGGGCGGCACGTATTGGCCTACTCGTATTTGAGAAAGGAATCGTAATGTCTAAAGAAGACATGATCGAACTTGAAGGTGTAGTTATAGAAATGCTGCCGGAATCCCGTTTCCGTGTACGCCTGGATAATAATGTAGAAATTCTTGCCTATGGCTCAGGCAAAATGAAAATGCACCGTATTCGTGTACTGGTAGGTGATCGCGTCACCGTAGAGATGTCTCCTTATGATCTCACTAAAGGTCGCATCAACTTCCGTCACCCAACGGCACCAGTCGGAGGAGGAAATGCAGGCTCACGCCCGCCACAAAACCGACGCCGTTGATTAATTGGCGTGACTGCTTGCAGTCATGCCTTGGATATCAAATGAAAGTAAATCAATTACAACCAGGTGACTGTGTCACCGAACAACACAATAGCAAGACCATCGCATTTGAAGTTATCGCCATTCGTCAGATTGGCAGACAGTTTCTGGTCACCTTCCGCTCCATCCTGGGAGAAGCCTCTGCCAGCTACCATGGCGATGCCTGGATTAGCGCAGCACGTTAACTCCCACCCCTAGACGCATTCCCCGCCTGTAAACAGAATCTCACGGCTGTAACGGCAGGGGGTGAGGTCAGTTGGACTTCAACATTCCGCCAGGCCATTGCCGCTAGTCAAACCCAAGAGCGACCAAGCTATTGCGATACAAGGCGGCTTGCAGTTCCGTCACCGCTTGCCCACGCAAGCCTGCTAATAGCTGAATAAAATGTAGCAAATTAGCCGGCTCATTAGGCACTTGCTGTGCAAACTCAGGCCGAATATCTGGCGCATCGGTTTCCAATACCAGACTACTTAAGGGCAGGCTGGCCGCCAGCGCGCGGATACGGCGTGAACCACTATAGGTCATCGCCCCACCAAAACCGAGCTTGAAGCCTTGTTTAATCAAGGCCTCCGCTTGCTGCTGGCTACCATTAAAGGCATGGGCAATACCTTGCTCGATACGCTGCTCACGCAGATACTTCAACACCCTATCCACCGAACGGCGCACGTGCAGCACTACCGGCAAGCCAAACTTGCGCGCCAGTTTTAACTGCTCGACAAACAACACTTCCTGACGTTTAACATCCAACTGCGGCAGATAAAAATCCAGGCCAATTTCACCGACCACCTGAGCTTGTCCGCTAGCCAATGCCAGTTCCAACTGAGCCAGGTGTTCATCCAAGTGTTGCTCAATATAAATCGGATGCAGGCCAAAACCTATCCAGCAGCCATACTCACGCCGCATGGCCAGCACGGCAGCAAAGTTAGCCACACTCACTGCCGGCACCAGTAATTGCCCTACCCCGGCAGCCTGTGCCCGTGCCACTACCCTGGCCAGGTCTGCTGCCAGCTCCGGGGCGTCCAGATGGCAGTGGGTGTCAATCAAACAGGTTGGCGTGGCTGATTGAGCAAAACGTGTGGGGGCAAGATCGGTGCTCATTGTTGCAGTTGCTGCAGCAGATAGAGACGCTGATAAATACCCGCCTGCTGCATCAGCTCTTCATGCGAGCCCGCCTCAGCAATACGGCCATGATTGAGCACGATGATGCGATCAGCATCACGAATCGTAGACAAACGGTGGGCAATGGAAATCAGCGTGATCTTACCGTGCAAAGCTGTTAATGCACGCTGCACCAGTTGTTCGGTTTCGCTATCGATATGCGAGGTCGCCTCGTCCAGCAATAAAATACGCGGCTTACCGGCCAGCGCACGCGCAATCGCAATTAGCTGCCTCTGACCGCTGGACAAACGATTGCCGCTCTCACCCATATCGGTGTCATAGCCCTGCTCCAAAGATAAAATCAGCTCGTGCACTCCAGCAGCGCGCGCCGCCTCTTCTATCTCCTGCTGACTCAGGCTACGTCCCATCGCGATATTCTCGCGGGCACTGGCCGCCAGCAGAAAGGGCTCCTGCGGTACCAGACCCACCCCAGCACGAAACGCGGCATCACCAATCTGCTGCAATGGCTGCCCATCAATACAGATCTCCCCTTGCTGTGGCTGATAAAAACGTAATAACAAGGACAACAAGGTCGATTTACCGCTGCCGGTATGCCCGACAATGCCATAGAAGCTGCCAGCCGGAATCTCCAGCGATAGCTGCTGCAAAATCGGATGACCCGGCTGATAGGCAAATTCCAGCTGGCGAAAACTCACCGCCCCCTGCGTAATCTGCCCACCCTCCTGATGCTGCACCCCACCGGTTTCCTGCAATAAAGCATCTACCCGCGAGGCCGCCACCACCGCCTGCTGTAGCTGACTAAATTGCATGGTAATTTGAATCAGCGGGTCGACCATCCGACCGATATAGCTGATAAACGCATACAACACACCAATTTCCAAAGCCTGCGTTGGCCGCAAACTAAAACTCACAATCACCAACACTAGCACCAGCACTTTCAGCAAATCCAGCACCGGACGCAGCAGCCAGGCATTGGCGCGTAACTCAGACAAGCGTGCCTGGTAATAGCTGTGATTGGCGTTGGCAAAACGCAGCCTAAAACGCGCTTCGGCATTACTGGCCTGCAACACGCTCATGCCAGCAATCGACTCGGCCATCTGTGCGTTGATATCACTGCGTAAAGCACGGGCGCGGCTCACCGACGGCGCACTCCAACGCTGATAAAACCACACAATCAATAGCATGGCTGGAAACAATGACGACGCCAGCAACATCAGCCGCCAATCCAGCCACGCCATCGCCAATACCACACCCAACAGCACAATGCTGCTATCCAGCATCACAAACAACACTTGCACGTACAGCGCTTTAACCGACTCCGTATCATTGGTCACTCGGCTGACTAATTGACCGGTAATTGCCTGATCAAAAAACGCCATCGGCAAGCGAATCACATGGCGATACACCTGCTCGCGCAGCCGGTACACCGAACGCATCGCCACCCCGGCCAAACGCACTAGCTGCTGATAGCGCACAATCGACGCCAGATAGCCGGCAAACAAGCAGCTAAGCAAGATCGCCCCCATCGCCAGCCAATCCAGCTGACGCGGCAGCAGATACTGATCGATAAACACCTTACCCAATAAGGGCGACGCCGCTTCCAGCAAGGCAGCCAACAACAGCCACAGCGTACCCCACAACACATGCCGCCGCTCCGGCGCGGCAGTTTTACGCAATAGACTCACCGCCTGCTGTCGATTTAATACTGCCTGATCAGACCTCATTTAAACTTACCTCCAACTGCTGATAACGCCATTGACTGACGTATCTGATAAATAAGCTGATGTGAATTAACAGAAAATGCCAAGATCACTACCTGGTTTTTGATAACCGAGTTGTCAACTTGTCCAGCGCTTTGCTGTGGAATAGATCGATACACTTCATCGTGTTGAATTCACTATTGATTGAACCCGCATAGCGGCGTGCTGCATATTGCTCCACCAACTTGCGAACGGCCTCATAGGCCTCCACATCTTGTCGGCCATATTCCCGATAGCCACTGGCGGTAGCATTGGCATCGTCCTTGCTCGCTACGTCTTAAGCAATCAAGGCCAGACAAACACTAAGCGCCCAGTTTTTTAACAGCGTTTTCTGACTATAACCAGCGGTCATACTCTGCTCAGCGGCTTCGCCAGCGTCGCCAGCAACAAACTCAGCAACAGCCAGACCCAAGCTCCTTTAATTTCCCCAAGTCTGATATAGTCAAACCTCATCCAAACTCGCCTCCAGCTGCTGATAACGCCATTGGCTGGCATACCAGCCATCCTGCTGCAATAACTGAGCATGACTGCCGCTGGCACTGATGCGCCCTTGCTGGAGCACCACAATATGATCCGCATCCACCACTGCCGATAAACGATGGCTGACAATTATCACACTACGGCCACGCCGGGCCTCACGCAGATGTTGCAGAATCTGCGTCTCGGTATGGGTGTCAACAGCAGACAGCGCATCATCCAATAACAATAATGGCGTCTCTACCAGCAAAGCACGCGCAATCGCCAGACGTTGGCGCTGACCACCCGACAAAGCCACGCCCTTTTCGCCTACCGGCGTGGCATAGCCTTGCGGCAAGCGCAGGATGTCCTCATGCACCGCCGCCAAACGTGCCACGCGCTCAATATCCGCCTGGCTGGCCTCCGCTTGCACCAGCGCAATATTGTCGGCAACCGAAGCCGAAAACAGAAACGGCTCCTGCGGCACCCAACTGATTGCCGCATGCAGCACCGTCATTTGATACGCCTCCAGCGCTACCTCATTCCAGAACACACTCTGCGGCGGCAGCGCATACTGACGCAGCAATAAACGCAACAAGGTCGACTTACCACTACCGGTGGGGCCAACCAGGCCCAAGGTTTGCCCGCTAGCCAGTTGTAACTGAATATCGTGTAAGGCCGGCTCGCTCTGACCGGGGTAGGTAAAGCTCAGTTGCTGCCAGCGCAGCATTCCCGGAGTCAACTCCGCCACAACGCCGGCATCATCCACCGATGGTGCCGCCTGTAGAATCGGCGCCAACCGCCCCCAGCCGGCACGGCCACGCTCCAGCAGGGACAACACCCAACCAGCAGCAAACATCGGCCAGATCAACTGTCCCAGGTACATACTGAAGCTGGTCAGCGCTCCTAGCGTCAACTGCTGATGCCATACCAGATAGCCGCCGAAACCCAGGGTAATCACCATTGCCGTCACCAAGGCCAGGCCAACAGCCGGTTCGAACGCTGCCTCCCAGCGCTGGGCGTCTAGGCTGCTGTCGGCAGCACGACTGGCCAGGCCAGCCAGTTGCTGGCTGTTACGCTCCTCCAGCCCTAACGCTCTGAGGGTACGCACCCCGCTCAAGGTTTCCTGCACATGGTCATTCAACTGGCCAAAACGCTTTAGCGCATCCGTCCAAGCCTGATGGACATGGCGAGTGATATACCAGAACGCCAGCCCCATCAACGGAAAAGGCAGTAACGCCGCCAGCGCCAACCGCCAATCAATCCCTAGCGTCATCATCGCCAGCACCAGAATCAGCGTCAGGCTACCATCGAAACCGGCCAGCATCGCCTCGCCAGCAGCCATCTCGATCGCATCAATATCATTGGTCGCATGCGCCATCAGATCGCCAGTACGCTGGTGCTGATAAAAGCCCGGCCCCTGCTGGCTCAATTGCTGATAGAGCTGCGTACGCAACTCAACGCCCAGCAGATACGCGGCGGCAAACAACTGTAAACGCCAACCCACCCGCAAAAAATAAATTGCCACCCCCATCAGCAGCAAGCCGCCTAATTCGACTAACAAAGTATGGGCGGATAGCTGCTGCTGGATCAGCAAATCAACAATATGGCCCACTCGACGCGGAATCCACACCGTCAGCACGGCGACAACACTTAACATCAGTGCCGATAACACGTAAGGGCGCCAATGGCGACGGACAAAATCGCTTAACAGATGCAAGAGACTGGTAGTAGGGGGGAAAGACTGACTCAAGGAAGACATCGCCAACGCCATGGTTGTTTATTCGATAGAACAGAGGATTCTACCCCCATTCTACTGGCATCGTCAGCGCCTTTTACGCATAGCAGGAAGATAAAAAACCCCGTAAAAACGCCTAGATATACCAATTTTGCGGCTATCCACGCCGCAATACCTGCGGATTCATACCATTAGGCAGATGGTGATGCCACTTGCCCTCCAGAAAGCTACTCACCACTTGCTGTGGCTTGCCTTGCAGGGCCTGGCCGGTAGCAGCATTAAACATGTGATAGGACAGGGTTTCGCCTTCGCCAGGTGGGCCTGGAGCAAAATATTGCAAGGGGTGATCGGCCAGCATAGGCTCGGCAATGGTTTCACGCGACAGTAACGTTAGCTGGTGATGATGGTGATCGTGAGCAATATGCTGATAGAGCATATCCACTTCATCGGCTGAGCCTTCCAGAATCTGCAGGAAATCATTATTCAGCATCAGCAACAGGCTGCGAATACCATGCTGCTCATTGTATTGCTGATATGGCATCAGGCTGGTCGCGATCTGCTCCGGCTCTACCGGGGCAATGGCAGCACTGCTATAGATCAGGCGAATCATGGTGCTCTCCCACTGGCGGTGCAGAAAAACTCTTGCTATTTATTCTAAGTGCTTATTAATTATTATTTTAGCTATCGCTCCATACTCAACCCAGTTGTTTTGTTACAAACTGTATAGCCACAAAACTAAGCTGATCAGCGCCGCGCCTGCATGTAGCCAGGCCAGCCGCCGAAATAAGTTCGCACTCGCCTGCGGGGTCAGCGTAGTAATCAAGAACGGCAAGCCATCATTGCTCTGTTGCAACAATAAATTAGGACCCGACTGCGCCTGCTCTTGCAGTTGCTGTTCCACCTCAACCTGGGCTGCCGCCCGCGCTGCCTGCCACTCCTGTTGGTCTAATTGGCCATCACGGTTTTGATCAAAACGCTGTAATAAGCGGTGACGATCCTGCTTCCATTCCGCTAGTTTCTGACCGATATCCAAGCGCACATCCAGCGTTCCGCTGCGTTGCGCCAAGGGCTCAAGACGAGCACTGATATACAGCAGCTCGCCCTCCTCTATCCACTCCTCAGTCAGTTGGGCTCCTTCCTCTTGCCAGCTATGCTGATGCGAAGGCAGCACCTCCGCCCCTTCTGGCAGCACAATCGCCTGTTGCTCGCCGTCTTGTAGCAGAAAGCTGTCACTGCTGGTTTCGCTATGCATGCCATAGTCTGGCTGCCCCAGCCATGCACGTAAAAACGGTAAGCTTTGCCGGTTTTCGTCCTCTAAGCGCCAGCAGCGATACCACACACAACGCCGTGCGGACAGCGGGCTGTAATTCACCGCATGAGGATGGCAATAAGCACGGCCATGCAGTTCTACCCGTCCCAGTGCAGCAGACGAAAGACGCGAACGTGGCGTATCCGTGATCAGACGATAGCGTCGCTGATTTAGGTACCAACCCAGCACAGCCACCGCGCACAAAGCCGGTAGCGCATAGATTGAGCGCTGCTGGCTGACTAACAGCAGGAAACACAGCAGGTAAGCCAAAAAAATCAGCCGGCCATGCCGACACAGCAAGCGGCTTAACAAAAGCCTTATCTCCCGACTATCTCAACGACTGGCATGACAACGCTTACTCCGATTTGGCCAACTGACCATTCTGAAACAGCTCGGTGAGGTTAACGTCTTTGATCTGCGCGGCACTAAAACGTAAGGGACGTGCCAACTCAAAACCAAACAAACGCGCCACCAGCACATCCGGAAACTGTTCGATGCGAACATTGTTAATCGTTACCGCCTCGTTATACAGCTCCCGTCGGTCGGCCAAGGCATCCTCCAACTGCGAGATACGTACCAGCAACTGACCAAACTGCTCGTCAGCCTTTAATTGTGGATAAGCCTCCACCACCGCATTTAGCTGAGCAACCAAGCCGCGTAACTGGGTTTCAGCATGACCCAGCCTTTCTAGGTCCTGACTATGGGCGGCATCGGCAATACTGCGCCGCGCCTCCATCACCCGTACCAAGGTGCCCTGCTCAAACTGCGCATACTGTTTGCAGACCTCGACCAGCTTAGGCAGTTCGTCATGGCGTTGCTTGAGCAGCACATCAATATTGGCCCAATTCTTACTGACCGAATGCTTGAGATTGACCAAGGCATTGTAGAGCACCACCAAATACGAGAGCAGCAACACAATGAGGCCAAGAAAAATAGCAAGTTTCATCAACATTCCTATATCTGTCACGTTTATAGATCAATATCCCAAAGCTTTTACCACTAAATATTCATCAATAGTGAATATTGAATAATTTTTATATGATTTTTGCATGAAAAAATCAACGATCGTGACATAATAAGTACCAAGCAGCACCGCTGAAATTCAGCATAGCAGCTGCGGCAAACTAGCGTTGACAGGCAGCAAACCCATTTACCCAGGGGTAAGATAGCTTGCCGATAAGCACTTTCGCCGCCAGTATGATTACTCCGTAACAAGTTTCATCTACCCAGCCTCCGCTGCAACCGCCCGCTCACAAGGCAGCGGCAGACTTCCCCCAGAATAGGTGAGCAACTCTGTGGATAAACTCAAAAACTGCTTTTCTTATCAAATAGATGACGACTTGCCTGTTTATTGGGCGCACCCAATAAGAAATTTTTATTAAATAATAAAAGCACGCAAAAAATACCAAATACATGAAGTTAAAAGAAAACGATTGCGACTAGATGGATGGCTGCTATGAATATTGTAAATCGTGATAACCGTACCTCGTCATACAATCAATCTGCTGACGAGGTAGGTATTGAGAGCCGCGAACAAATAGTACGGCAAGAAGGCGCAACGCGGGATCAGGGGGTTGTTAGCGGCTCTTAAGGCAAGGGGTTTCCTGCGGCACAATACAGTCGGTACCACTCCTGCCGACTCAACTGAACCTTAGCGGCTTGGCAAATGTCTTCAATACGCTTCAAATTCATTGAACCAATAATGGCTTGCAGCTTGGCCGGGTGGCGCAAAATCCAGGCAATGGCTATAGCGGAATTAGAGACTGAGTGACTGTGCGCCAACTCATTAATCACTTGATTGAGCTTGGCAAAGTCAGGGTTATTCAAAAAGGTACCGGCAAAAGAACCATATTGAAACGGCGACCACGCTTGAATCGTGATGTCGTTCAAACGGCAGTATTCCAATACGCTACCATCATGATCCGTCGCCGCGGCCACTTTCATATTGGCATATAAGCCACTATCGATCATGCCCGCATGCGCTAGGCTGAACTGCAGCTGGTTGATAATCAGCTTTTGCGAGACATATTTCTGCAACAAGGCCATCTGTAACGGTTTTTGATTGCTCACCCCGAAGTAACGAACCTTACCGCTGTCTTGCAAAGCATCAAATGCCGCTGCCACTTCCTCATCAAACAGGGTATCCGGGCGGTGCAGCAGCAACACATCAATATAATCAGTATTAAGACGAGACAAACTACTTTCTACCGACTGGATAATGTGTTCTTTTGAAAAGTCAAAAAAGCCCTCACGAATGCCGCACTTAGTCTGCAGAATAATATCATCACGCCGAATGCGACCATGCTGCAGTGCGGCCGCAAAAATTTCTTCCGATTTACCCGCACCATAGATATCGGCATGATCAAACAAATTGATCCCCTGCTCTAGCGCACACGCAATATTGGCATGGGCATCAGACACACTCAGTTCAGCCATACGCATACAACCTAAGGCAATCTCAGAAGCGTATAACTGGCTATCCCCCAGCCTGATATTTTTCATGGTGTTTTATTCCTTGAACAGTAAAGTAGGCATTTCATCATACGTACTTGAGCAAATCTAAAGGATGCTCAATCGTCACATCTGCCCCCCATGTCTGTGGCTGATCATCTGCCGCGATATAGCCCCAATTAGCTAAAACTGTCCGCATACCAGCATTACGGCCAGCTACAATATCGCGCTCGGCATCACCCACGTAGAGGCAGTGTTCCGCTGCCATACCTATTTGCTCCGCCGCATAAAACATTGGACGCGGGTCTGGTTTGGCTACTCCTACCGTATCACCACTCACCGTCACTGCCGGCGTACTGCTAAACGGTAACAGCGGAATCAGGCGATCAGTAAAGCGCATAGGCTTATTCGTCACGATCCCCCAGCGCAGATCACGGCTAAGCAAGCCATCTAATAACTCATTAACTCCATCAAACAAACAGGTTTGATCGGTAAAACTGGCTTCGTAGTGGTCAAGAAAACGTAATCGGTACTCCTCAAAGCGCGGGTGTTCCGGCTCAAGCCCCAAACCGAGTTTGATCAGGCCGCGAGCTCCATGGCTGGCTAGCGGTCTAATCGCCGCATAGGGTTGCGGCGGTAAGCCCTCTTCGGCCAATAGGCGATTTAATGCCGCCCCTAAATCACGGGCGGTGTCGGCAAGGGTGCCATCCAGGTCAAACAAAACGGCCTTGATCATAATTTCATCTCATTAGAGTGGGTTACAGAGTTATAGCGTCTTACCTAAAAACAGCTTATAAGCCGGATTATCGGTTTCATCGACATAGGGATAAGCAACTGTGCTCAGAAACTGCTGAAATTGCGGGTAATCCTGAGTAGGTACCTGAATGCCAACCATCACCCGTCCGTAGTCAGCCCCATGATTGCGATAGTGGAACAGACTGATATTCCAATCAGTACTCATCGCCTCCAGGAAACGTATTAATGCCCCCGGCCGATCGGGAAACTCAAAGCTGAATACCCGCTCATCTTTGAGCTGCGGGGCATGACCTCCGACCAGATGACGCACATGCAGCTTGGCCAGTTCATTATCGGTAAGATCCAGACACTGCAAATCGTGGCTCTTCAGCTTGGCTACAATCTGCGCGATATCGTCACGACCGTGCGTTTGCATGCCGACAAAGACCTGGGCCGTCTCGGAACCAGCAAAGCGGTAATTGAATTCTGTGATATTACGATTGCCGATCACCGCACAAAACTGTTTAAAGCTACCGGGTTTTTCCGGGATACTCACCGCCAGAATCGCCTCACGTCGCTCACCCAGTTCGGAACGCTCCGACACATGGCGCAAACGATCAAAATTCATATTGGCGCCGCAGGCAATCGCTACCAGATTTTGCCCTTGGCAGCCTTCACGCTCGATATAGGCTTTGGCACCAGCTACCGCCAATGCACCGGCAGGCTCGACGATAGAGCGGGTATCTTCAAAAATATCCTTGATCGCCGCACACATCGCATCCGAATCCACCAGAATAATTTCATCCAGCAACTCACGACAGATACGGAAGGTTTCCACCCCCACCAGCTTCACCGCCACCCCATCGGCAAACAGGCCGACATCTTGCAATTCAACGCGTTCGCCTTTGGCAATAGACTGACGCATCGCGTCAGAATCGGTCGCCTGCACGCCAATCACCTTCACTTCGGGCCGCAAACGCTTGATAAAGCTGGCCACTCCGGCCGCTAAACCGCCACCACCAATTGCCACAAAAACCGCCGCCAACTCACCCGGATTCTGACGTAGAATTTCCATGCCTATCGTGCCCTGACCGGCAATCACATCCGGATCATCAAATGGCGGGATATAGGTTTTACCCGTCTCTTCAACCAGTTTCATCGCATGCTGAAAAGCATCGCTGAAGGAGTCGCCGGACAGCACGACTTGTCCGCCATAACGTTTTACGGCATCAATCTTGATCTGTGGTGTCGTCTGCGGCATCACGATGATGGCCTCACAACCCAGACGATTAGCCGACAATGCCACTCCCTGCGCATGGTTACCGGCACTGGCAGTCACAACGCCACGGGCCAGTTGTTCCTGACTGAGCCTGGCCATTTTGTTATAAGCGCCACGCAACTTAAAGGAGAACACCGGCTGCAAGTCTTCGCGCTTAAGCAGAATACGATTGCCATAACGCTGTGACAGATTGGTCGCCAACTCCAGCGGAGTTTCAATCGCCACCTCGTAAACGCGCGAGGTTAAAATACGCTCCAGATAATCTTGCTGCTTGTGCATAACCAACCTTTCGTTCTATTCGTGGTTTTTTCTCAGCACAAGAGAGTAACAGCAAGTCGCCAGCGACGGAAAGTCTCTACCTTCATCTGAATCAGCCTGCAACAGGCACCAGAGGAATAGCTGCACCTGCTGCTGCTTATTAGAACCGCTAACAAAACGTCGAAGAGCCCCTGAACCAAGGCGCACCGACAAAGACAGTACCAGCGGTACAGCAAGGAGGCGCAACGCTGGATCAGGGGTTTGGTTAGCGGCTCTTAGTGGCTTAGCATCCACGGTCTGGCAGCGGGATAGGCTTTAACTTTAGTCGTGACCGACTGGCTGGGCTTAGCTGCTTTAGTCTGGCTGCCATGGTGACAGGCGGGCTGGTGGCAAGCATGCTCATTACGCGCCTGGGCGTAGCTGCTATGACCAGGCAACACCAGTTGCGGAGCAGACAGTAATTGTCGCTGTGAAGCTGCACCACATTGTGGGCAAGGCAGCGGCTGGTCACGCTCGGCGATAGCGCGCAGCAAGGCAAACTGGCCACAATGGCCACACATATAGTCATAAGTAGGCACGATGGCTGCCTCCTTCACGATCATAAGATAGCGGCACCTCAACACCTGGCGTCACAAGCTGCTGCGGGCCACTGGCTTGGGGACGAATATCAAAGTCGAAAATCTGCGTTGGCAGCCACAAGGTCGCGCAGGCATTCGGCACATCTACCACGCCACTGATATGGCCCTGCACCGGGGCAGTACCAAGAATGCTATAGGCCTGCGCGCGTGAGTAACCGAAGCGACTAAGGTATTCGATGGCATTCAGGCAGGCCTGACGATAGGCAACCTGCACATCCAGATAATGCTGTTTGCCGTGTTCGTCCACCGAAATACCTTCAAAAATCAGGTAGTCATTGTAGTTTGGCGTCAGCGGACTGGGTTTGAACAGCGGGTTCTTGATGCCATAGGCTGCCATCCCGCCCTTGATCAGCTCTACCTTCATATGCACCCAGCCGGCCATTTCAATCGCCCCGCAAAAGGTAATCTCACCGTCACCCTGACTGAAGTGCAAATCACCTACCGACAGGCCCGCACCATCGACATAGACCGGAAAATAAATACGCGCGCCACGTGTCAGATCTTTGATATCACAATTACCGCCGTGTTCACGCGGTGGGACAGTGCGTGCCCCCTCACAGGCAGCACGGCGCGCCGCTTCCCCGCACAACTGTCCCATATGGGCGGTCGCCGCCAGCGGCAGATGCGCTACCGCCTTGTCCTCGCGTTCCAGCAATTCCGCTTCGCGTCGGTTCCATTCCTGCAATAAAGCCTGACTAGGCAGGCAACCAATCAGGCCCGGATGGATCTGACCGGCGAAACGCACATTGGGTACGTGGCGGCTGGAGGTGTAAATACCATGGAAATCCCACACGGTTTTTTGAGCATGCGGAAAATGCTCGCTTAAAAAACCTCCGCCATTGCTGCGTGCAAAAATACCATTAAAGCCCCACTGGCTATCGGCAAAGCTCCCGATATCCAGTAAATCCACGACCAGCAGATCACCCGCTTCGGCACCATGCACCCCCACCGGCCCGGATAAAAAATGCACGGTGCTCAGATCGACATCACGGATATCATCGGCACTGTTATTGTTCTGCACATAGCCACCGGTCCAGTCGTAACTTTCCAGAATGAAATCGTCGCCAGCCTTGACCCAGCAGGCCATCGGAATGTCTGGATGCCAACGATTATGGACTTGCGGGTTTTCATATGGGGATTGCTGCAGGTCGACTTTGATCAGAGTTTCAGCCATTTCTCTCTCCATTGCATGATAGGCCCGGACGGGCTCTGCTCGTCGCATCCGCTCAGTTGGACGCGGTATTTTCCCCTTGCCGGCATTCATGGCGATGTCGGCTTTATCACGGCGGCTAGCCGCTATTCGTGCTGCTGTCTGGTCAATACCTGCTGCAGCAGCGGGTGTAACACTAGGCCACTGCTAGGCTGTTGCGATAGCAAGGCCAATTGTTCACGCATGCGTGGTGCCCAGAACAGCTTGAGATGTTGTTCAATACTGACGGCGGCAAGATCCGGCTCGGCAGTATTGGCAAAAAAATCAGCAATCTGATTGGCCATTTTGATCAGATTGTCACCATTCATTGCGGCACCTCTTTCGTGCGCTGGCGTTGCTGCCAGAATTGTTGTTGCTGCTGCTGGAAGTCACGGTAACGCTGCTGCCAGGCGGAGGGTTCCGCCACGCGGCTAAGCTCTACGGCGGTGACTTTGTATTCGGGGCAATTGGTCGCCCAGTCGGAATTATCGGTGGTAATCACATTGGCTCCGGATTCCGGAAAGTGGAAGGTGGTGTACACCACACCGGGGGCGACCCGTTCGGTCAGTTCAGCACGCAATACCGTTTCACCGGCACGACTGACAATGCCCACCCAGTCACCATGATCAATACCGCGCTGTTCGGCATCACTGGGATGGATGCTGAGCACATCCTGCGAGTGCCAGTGACTGTTCAGTGTGCGCCGGGTTTGAGCACCAACATTGTACTGACTGAGAATGCGCCCGGTAGTCAGCAGCAGCGGAAAACGACGGTTAACCTTTTCTTCGCTAGCCACATAAGGGGTGAGCATGAAACGCCCCTCGCCACGCACAAAGCGGTCAATGTGCATGACCGGTGTGCCATCGGGGGCCTGTTCATTGCACGGCCATTGCAGACTGCCTGCCTGTTCCAGCCTAGCATAGCTGACCCCGGCAAAGGTGGGGGTGAGGCTGGCAATTTCGTCCATGATGTCGGCTGGATGCTGATAAGGCATTGGATAGGCGAGAGCCTCGGCCAGCGCCACAGTCACCTGCCAGTCGGCTTTGCCGGAAAGCGGCTGCATCACCTGACGCACGCGGGAAATACGACGTTCGGCATTGGTAAAGGTACCGTCTTTTTCCAGAAAGGAACTGCCGGGCAGGAAAACATGCGCAAACTTGGCCGTTTCATTCAGGAAAATATCCTGCACCACGATGCACTCCATCGCCAGTAGCGCAGCGGTAACGTGCTGGGTATTGGGATCACTCTGCGCAATATCTTCCCCCTGGCAATACAGCCCTTTGAAACTGCCATCCAGCGCCGCTTCAAACATATTGGGAATACGTAGGCCAGGCTCGGCTTGCAGACTGACACCCCAGGCGGCCTCAAACTGCGCACGCACCTGCTGATCAGCGACATGGCGATAGCCGGGCAGTTCATGTGGGAAGGAACCCATATCGCAAGAGCCTTGCACATTATTCTGACCACGCAGCGGGTTGAGGCCAACGCCTGGCCGTCCGAGATTACCAGTAGCCATGGCCAGATTGGCAATCGCCATCACCGCCGTGCTGCCCTGGCTATGTTCGGTGACGCCTAGGCCATAATAAATGGCCGCATTATCAGCCGAAGCATACACACGCGCCGCAGCCCGTATCTGCTCGGCGGCCACCCCGCATAGCGCAGCCACTTGCTCCGGCGATTGTGCCGGCTGGGCCACGAAGTCACGCCAGCGCTGGAAGGCTTCCATTTCGCAGCGGGTAGTAATAAAGGCTTCATCCAGCAGGCTTTCACTGACTATCACATGTGCCAGCGCATTCAGCATCGCGACATTGGTGCCAGGCCGGAGCGCCAGATGCAGACCGGCGTGTACATGCGGCGCATCCAGCAGATCAATGCGACGCGGGTCCATCACAATCAGCTTGGCCCCCTGCCGCAATCGTCGCTTCAGTTGTGAAGCGAACACCGGATGCGCGTCAGTCGGGTTAGCACCAATCACCAGTACCACATCCGCCTGCATGACCGAATCGAAATTCTGGGTACCAGCCGATTCACCCAATGTCTGTTTCAAACCATAGCCAGTGGGGGAATGGCATACCCGAGCACAGGTATCGACATTGTTATTACCAAAAGCGGCACGTACCAGCTTTTGAACCAGATAGGTTTCTTCATTGGTGCAGCGACTGGAGGTAATCCCACCGATAGCATCGCGCCCATACTGTTGCTGGATGCGGCGAAACTCAGCAGCAGCATAAGTCAGCGCCTGTTCCCAGCTCACCTCCTGCCAGGGCTGGTCGATGCTGGCACGGATCATCGGTGTGGTAATGCGATCGGGATGGGTGGCATAAGCCCAGGCAAAGCGGCCTTTCACACAGGAGTGGCCATGATTGGCCTGGCCATTTTTATCCGGCACCATGCGCACCACCGTTTCGCCTTGCAACTCCGCCCGGAAAGAGCAGCCAACGCCACAATAAGCACAGGTGGTCACCACGCTGCGCTGCGGCTGTCCTTGTTCGATGACGCTTTTTTCCAGCAGCGAGGCAGTAGGACAAGCTTGCACGCAAGCACCGCAGGATACGCATTCGGAACCGAAAAAATCGTCGCCACCGGCCGCGTTGACTCTAGCAGCGAAGCCACGCTCGGTAATACTCAATGCAAACGTTCCCTGCGTTTCCTCACAGGCACGCACACAACGGTTACAGACAATGCACTTGCTGCTATCGAAGGAGAAATACGGATTGGAATCGTCGATGGGCTGTTGCAGATGGTTGGCACCCTGTGCCGGATAACGCACTTCACGCAAGCCCACTTGGCCGGCGACGCTTTGCAGTTCGCAATCGCCATTAGCCGCGCAAGTCAGGCAATCCAGCGGGTGATCAGAAATATACAACTCCATCACCCCACGCCTGAGTTTGCTCAATTGAGCGCTTTGCGTACGAACAACCATGCCCTCAGCCACCGGGGTGGTGCAAGAAGCCGGATAACCGCGCTGACCCTCAATTTCCACCAGACACATACGGCAGGAGCCAAATGGCTCCAGACTATCGGTGGCACAGAGTTTGGGAATAGCCGTATCCAGCAAAGCTGCCGCCCGCATCACCGAGGTACCGGCGGGTACGCTGATGCAGCGCCCATCTATGCTCAAATTGATACGCTGTCCTAGCCGCGCCGGGGTGCCCAAGTCCAAATCTTTCACCGTGCTTCTCCTTGCAGGGTTAAAGCTTGTTCGTTTTGTAAACGACTGTGTTTTACGCTTTGCTGGCTAGCAATAGCATCTGCTATACCAGACCAAAGTCTGCCGGAAACTGTTGTAATGCACTGCGCACCGGAAAAGGCACCATGCCTCCTAACGCGCATAAAGAGCCGTATTGCAGGGTTTCACATAGATCGGTCAACAAGGTAAGCTGCTGCTGTTTGCCCTGTTGATCTGGCGCCGCCAGTAATTGATCAATCACTTCTACTCCACGCGTGGAGCCCAAGCGACAGGGGGTACATTTGCCACAGGATTCTGCGGCACAGAATTGCATAGCCAGACGCGCCATCTGCGCCAGGCTGATACTGTCGTCACAAACCGTGACCCCGCCATGCCCCAACATCGCACCAATAGCAGTAAACGCTTCATAATCCAATGCCGTATCAAACTGCGCTGGCGACAACCAAGCCCCTAGCGGACCACCTACTTGCGCGGCTTTTACCGGTCTGCCACTGAGACAAGCACCACCGTAATCCTCAATCAACTCACGCAGACTCAGCCCAAACTCACACTCCACCAGGCCACCGTAGCGGATATTGCCCGCCAGCTGAAACGCCATGGTGCCCAGCGAGCGCCCACAGCCAAAGCCGCGATAATGAGCCGCGCCATGCGCCAGAATCAGCGGCACAGCGGCCAGGGTCAGCACATTGTGGACTAAGGTCGGCTGGCCAAACAGGCCCTGCACCGCCGGCAGCGGCGGCTTGGCGCGCACCTCTCCACGACGCCCTTCCAACGAGGCCAGCAGCGCCGTCTCTTCACCACAGATATACGCACCAGCACCAACGCGGACCTCCAGATCCACATCCAGGCCACTGCCCAACACATTCGCCCCCAGATAACCATGCGCGCGCGCAATCTGTATCGCCTCACGCAAGGTCGCCACCGCTTGCCGGTATTCAGAGCGGATATAGATATAGCCATAGCTGGCGCCCACAGCCAACGCCGCTATCGTCATGCCCTCAATCAGCAAAAAGGGATCACCCTCCAGCAGCATACGATCGGCAAAACTACCTGAGTCGCCCTCGTCGGCATTACACACCACATATTTTTGCGCCGCCGGCGTGCTACGCACAGTACGCCACTTAATCCCCGCTGGGAAAGCCGCGCCGCCGCGCCCACGCAGGCCAGACTCCTGCACGGTAGCGATAATGTCATCTGCGGCTAGCTCACAAGCCTGCTGCAAGCCCTGATAGCCGCCGTGGGTAAGATAATCATCAATAGCTAATGGCTGAGTAATGCCAGCACGCGCAAACAATAAACGGTGCTGCTTGGCCAGATAAGGTATTTCCTCAACTAGGCCCAGCGCCAGCCGGTGTCGGCTAGCGCTCTCGCCTTTAGCCAACAGAAACATCAGCTCTGGCACGGCTTCAAGGCTCAGCGGCCCAAAACCAAGCCGTCCCTGCGGGCTATCGATTTCCAGCAAAGGCTCCAGCCAGAATAAACCGCGCGAGCTGGTGCGTTTAATCTGTAGCGCTAACCCGCGCTGTTCGGCCTCTTGCTGTAAGGCCAGCGCCAGTTGATCCGCCCCCAAGGCACAGGCAATCGAATCCATCGGTAGATACAATGTCAGCATGTGGCGTCCTCAAACAAACAACTCACCAGCAGACGATCTAACTTGTTGGCATCCACTCTGAGATGCAATTGACCATCTAACTCTACCGCCGGTGCGCAGGCACAAGCTCCCAGGCAAGACACTGGCCGCAGCTCTACCTCTTTATCCGCCAGCTTGGCGGCCAGCGTAGCCAACGCCGCCGCTCCCATACATTGGCAGGCTTCGGCACAACATAAGCGCAACACGTGCCGGGTTGGCGGCTGACGACGAAAATCATGATAAAAGCTGATCACCCCATGCACTTCGGCTTGCGATAACTGCAGGGTATTAGCGATAAGAGGAATGGAGGCATCCGGAAGATAGCCCAGCTGCTGTTGAATAGCCTGTAACAGCGGCAATAAGGCACCGGGTAGATGTTGATACTGTTGTAATAGAGCCTCGATACAAAACCGCTGTTCTGAGTTCATGCCAGATCACCCGGAAAAACTGGCCACAAGAACAGCCAGATGGATTAACAAGCGCAACCGGCTTGGCATATACCAAGCACTCAACTATGCTGAATGAAAGCAATACAGCCAAAAAAAATGGCGCCAAGCAGGCGCCATATTAAATGTAATGAGGAACATCTCCGTCACGACAAGGTTCACCCACCCCAGCAGTCACAAGGTGTAGAGCCCAACTAGCACCTTGCCACTAAGCCTTGTCGCTCAACAGATGGCGCATCTTCTCGCAAATCTGCTTTCATCACACCTGTCCGTTTTGACATTTACAATTCATAAAAACCACAAAAGAAAATACCCGGTGAAAACACCGGGTATTTTACAAACCACCATTTGTCATGCACTTACTTGGAATTATTCACCATATACTCTACTGCGGCACGGAATTCAGCATCGCTACCGGTATAACCACCTTTAGGTGGCATCGCATTCAAACCCTTGGTCGCAATCTTAATCACCTCATCCAAACCCGGCTTCAAGCGAATGGCCCACGCAGCTTTATCGCCAAACTTAGGAGCACCGGCCACACCAGCAGCGTGGCAAGTGATGCACAGACTCTCGTAGATTTTTTTACCCACGACGGCCGGATCAGCCACGGCTGCCGCGCCACCCGCACCACCTAATGGCGGCTCGGTGAATTTGGCACCGGCAGCGTTACCCATATAAGCTACTGCACGTTTGACTTCATCGTCGGTCAAATCCGGCGAGCCACCTTTAGCCGGCATCGCATTAAAACCTTTCAAAGCATGATCAACCAGCGTATCCCAACCCTTGGCCAAATGCGGCGCCCAAGCAGCCGCATCACCAAACTTGGGCGAACCGGCAAGACCGGTACCATGACAGGAAATACAAATCGCTTTAAAAACCTGCTCGCCGTTACGCATCCCCGGTGGCGCATCGCTCACGACAGATAGACCTACCGGCTTCAGACGAGCGGCAACAGCTTCTTTAGTCATCACCTCGGCATCTACATTGAAACCACTGGTCGCCAACTTGGCCAACAACCAAATTGCCACCACGATAAAGACAGTGACGCCAGCGAGCACCTTAATCACTTGGCCAGGAGCCATTCCGTTCTCATCACTCATTTATGAGCCTCGCCTGAAGAAAATAATGACAATTAAAATGGCGCGATTATACGGCAAGCTGAGAAGCAAGGCAAAATCCCTACACTAGACTAGCGCGTACACTTTGAGCTATGATGCGCGCCTGCTTCAACACAAATACAAGCATCAGCGCATCCGTAGCTCAGTTGGATAGAGTGTCAGTTTCCGAAGCTGAAGGTCACAGGTTCGATCCCTGTCGGGTGCACCAACAAAATTCTAGACGGCCTAAATCGCTGGCCAATTTTTTACCAGCCCTAGCAAATTTCTCAGTCACGAATATCACTGTAGTCTCTGCGGTAAAGCTCTTCCAAGATGACCGTGGTTTCAAATAATTGCTAAGCCTTTACTGTGTTGCTGCCCATCTCACCCATGATTCGTTTAAGCAAACTCCATAACCTGCTACTTGCCTGTGGGCTAACCCTACTAAACACCATGGTGCAGGCTCAGCCATGGCAGGAGGTACCAGCAGTGGGCAAGCTATTTGACCAGGCCGGTGTCAGCGGTAGTTTTGTACTGTCACACCCGGATCGGCAAACGCTGTACGGCTACAATCACAAACGGGCGAAACAGCGTTTTATCCCAGCCTCTACGTTCAAAATCCTAAACAGCCTGATCGGCTTTGAAACAGGCGTGATCAGCAGTGAACAACAAATTTTTCATTACAACGGCAAGCCGCAGTATCTCAAATCCTGGGAAAAAGACATGACTATCGGCGAGGCTATTGCCGTCTCTAACCTCACGGTTTACCAGGAGATCGCGCGCAGAATTGGCCTGCAACGCATGCGGAAATTTGTGCAGCAAAGTCATTACGGCAACGGTGATATCGGCACACAAGTGGATCGGTTCTGGCTGCAAGGCCCGCTGAAAATTTCAGCTATCGAACAAACACAGTTTCTGGATGCTTTATTGAGTACCAAGAAGCCCGTTTTTTCGGCGCAAACTCTGCAACATTTGCATAACATCATGCCGTCCCAACAAAGTAGCAAGGGCAAATTGTTCTTTAAAACTGGCTGGACTGGCTGGACTGGCTGGACTGGCTGGGCCAGCCATCGCCGCCAAGCCGGTACCGGCTGGCTAGTAGGTTGGGTAGAAACGACAGACCAGCGCTATACCTTTGCACTGAATATAGACATCCGGCAAGAGAGTGATCTAAAGCTGCGCTTACAACTGGCAACCAAAGCGCTGCAATACTTGGGCCTGTTCTAGCAGGCGATTTTAGGCTGTATGAGGATAAACAAAGACACTGTTACGGAACCTGATTCAGCTCCGTAACAGCAAAAACCTACACCAGTTTGGCTGCCGCATCACGCAAAGCGGTACGCAAGCCCTCTTCGATTACCGGATGATAAAACGGCATGTCCAGCATCTGCGCAATGGTTAATTGCTGCTGATGGCTCCAAGCCAATAAATGCGCCAGATTTTCCGCACGCGGGCCTATCATCTCCGCCCCCAAGAAACGGCCGGTCTGTTTATCAGCATATAGATGCAGCAGACCTTTATTCACCGCCATCACCCGACTGCGGCCCTGAGCTTCAAAGTTAATCGCGCCTATTACAAAGCTATCCGCCGGCAAATCAGCAAAGCGGCTGCCCACCATCATCATTTGCGGCTCGGAAAAGACCACCGCAATGGACGAGCGGCGGAAACCGGCATGCACTTGCGGGTAGCGACCCGCATTGTCACCGGCTGTTTTGCCCTGATCGGCAGCTTCGTGCAACAGAGGCAACAACTCGTTGGCATCACCAGCAATAAACACCGGGCTATCGCCACACTGCAATGTTTGCGGGTCAAACAGCGGCACCCCACGCGCATCCAACTGCAAACCGGTATTTTCCAGCCCCAGATGACGCACATTCGGCTGGCGGCCAGTAGCGATCAGCGCATAGTCAAAACTTTCGCTGACTTCCTCACCATCCAGATTAACAAAGCGAATCTGCGCTTTGCCATCCACCTGCTCCATCGCTAATACCCGCGCCTTGGGGTCCAAATAAAACTCCGAGCCCAAAGTGCTCAGTGCGTAGTCACGTACCACGGGGTCAGAAAAAGGACCGACACTGCCGCTAGCACCGAACACTTTCACTTTCACACCGAGACGGGACAAAGCCTGCCCCAGTTCCAAGCCAATCACACCAGGCCCAAACACCGCTACGCTAGCGGGCAAATCATCCCAAGCAAACACATCATCATTAACGACAACACTATCGCCCAACGCTTTGAACGGTGCCGGAACAGCCGGGGTGGAACCGGTAGCAATCACTACTCGCTTGGCGTGCACCACCGTGTGCTCATCAACCTGCAAAGTCGTGGCATCGATAAAACGGGCATAGCCGCGTAACTTTTCCTGCGCCGGCAAGTTATCCACGCTATCCACGACAAAGCCGACAAAACGGTTCCGTTCGCGCTTCACCCTAGCCATCACTTCGCGGCCATCAACATACACTTCGCCATTCACATGCACACCAAACTGCGCACCATGCTCAGCGCTATGCGCTGCCTCGGCAGCGGCAATCAATAATTTTGAAGGCATACAACCAACACGGGCGCAGGTCGTTCCATATGGCCCACCCTCAATCATCACCACACTGGCACCCTGTGCCTTGGCAGCACCATAAGCCGCCAAACCGGCCGTACCCGCGCCGATAACAGCCACATCAATATGTAATGTTTGCATTATTCAATCCTTCATAACAGTAAGCCGGGATACGGCACGGCACGGCACGGCACGGCACGGCACGGCGCACCATGACGTTGCGTATTCCGACAAAAAACGGCTGGTAAAACCAGCCGGAAGTTCGGTGGTATCAGGGCAGAAACCACCGAGAGAGAGCCTGGCAGCGGCTTACTTAGCCAAATACTTCTCCAGCGCCTCAGCCGAACCAATCAGCTGACCATTGATAAATACTTGCGGTGCTGTCATTTCGCTAGAAATAGCGCCCAATACCTTGCCACGAACCTTGTTATCCAAAGCAACATCAGCATAGTGGTAGCCATGCTCAGTCAACAAAGCCTTGGCACGTAAGCAATGCGGGCAGCCCTCTTTCGAGAACACCACTACTTGATCCGGCTTCTTGGCAGCAGGATTGATGTAGTCCAGCATAGTATCGGCATCGGACACTTTGAATGGGTCACCCGGCTCCTGTGGCTCGATAAACATCTTGTCGACCACACCATCTTTCACCAACATCGAATAGCGCCAGCTACGCTTACCAAAACCCAGATCCTGCTTATCCACCAGCATGCCCATACCGGCAGTGAAATCACCATTGCCATCCGGAACCATCACCAGGTTTTCAGCATCCTGATCCTTGG
The DNA here is from genome assembly GCA_020830965.2 of Neisseriaceae bacterium TC5R-5. GTDB lineage: Bacteria > Pseudomonadota > Gammaproteobacteria > Burkholderiales > Chromobacteriaceae > Chromobacterium. Next base: position 3,881 of record JACCFC020000024.1, on the reverse strand, counting down.
CCCATTCGTTCATCACAAAAGTATCATTCACCGACACGCACAAAATGCTGTCCACACCATTGGCAAAGAAAGCAGGGGCCAGCTCATTAAAACGCGGCAAATGCGTAGACGAACAAGTAGGCGTAAACGCACCGGGCAACGAGAATACAGCGACTGTCTTACCCGTAAACAAATCGGCAGTGGTAACATCCTTCCACTCGTTATTTACTCGGGTATGGAAAGTAACATTCGGTACCCGTTGACCTTCACGATTTTGTAACATAGCAAGCTCCTTCATTAAGGTTGCGATCAAGTTAAATAATGATTCGTAGCATTGTGACGACGCAATATCGATTGGTCTAATTGATTATTATTAAACTTGTGATTTGTTTTTTTTATGAAACTCCCTGCACACAGATAAAATCTTGCTTACTACTGCCCAAAGACACAACACCTACACACATCAGGCCGCCCTAAGCATCAGCACACTGTTTCTGTCACGAGCAAACACCACTGCGGACGACGCCGCGCCTATCATCAAACCGGAAACCTCATGAGACTGCTTCCTCGCTCCCTGCACCTTGCCACCCTGCTGCTTGGCCTATCCACCGCCTTACCCGCTAATGCCGATATGGACGCCGACCTGATTGCCGCCCGCGATGCCTATCGCAGCAATAATGTCAGCAAACTCACCCGCCTCAGCCAGCAAATGCCGGCCAATGAGCCGCTACGCGATTACCCTGCCTACTGGCTGGCACTCAAAGCACTGGACAATAACGACGACGGCCCAGCCCAAGCCTTTTTAAATCGTGTCAATGAAGGCCTGATGCCAGAGCGTGTGCGCAATGAATGGCTGAAAATGCTAGGACAGCGCCAAAACTGGCCCCGCTTCAGCGAAGAATGGAAAAAACTTCCGCTCGAAGGGCGTGACGAAGAATCCACTTGCTACGGACAACTGCTTGACCTCAACCAAGGCAAAGCCCCTACCGATCTTGATCGTTTCCTGGAAAGCCGCACCACCCCGGAAGGCTGTAACCGACTGATCAGTGCGGCCGCCAAACAAGGCATCCTCAAAACCGACTGGCTATGGCTACGTGCCCGCTTGCTACTGGCAGGCAATTTTGCCTCCCTCGCCCGCCAAATGGCCGCCGATACCGGGCTGCCGCTAGACAATGCCGCACTCAACAAACCGGCCAGCGCCAACCCGAACACCCCCGGCGGCCAGGAAGCCGTGGTCTACGACCTGATACGCCAGGGCAAAACCGACATCAATCAAGGAGTGGCGCGACTGCGCCAAGTGGAATCCGCCCTCAGCCGCGAACGCGCTGGCTTTGCCTGGGGGCAGTTAGCACTGCTGATGGCACGGAAACAACAAGCAGCCCAAGCCCTCGGCTGGTTTGACAAAGCCGACAACAAACAACTCACCGGCGAACAATGGGAATGGTGGGCACGCTCCGCGCTACGACTAGGGCAATGGAGCCAACTGGAAAAAATCACCGGCAATATGCCAGCAGCCACCGCTGGCAAACCCGCCTGGCGCTACTGGCGCGCTAAAGCCTTGCAACAACAAGGCCAAGCCAAACAAGCCACCACGCTATTCAGCCAAAACAGCAGCGGCCACCACTACTACGCGCTGCTGTCCTTGGAAGAACTGGGCAATAGCTTGTCCACCCCACCCAGCAAACTCGACCCCAACAAAGCCGACATTCAAAAGATGCAGGCAGAACCGGCCATTCGCCGCTCGCTGGCGCTATTAAGCCTGGCTGAGCGTCATAAAAAGCCCGAGTTCCGCACCGATGCACAACGCGAATGGCGCTGGGCGATGCGCAAACGCAGCGATCTCGAACTGCTGGCTGCGGCCGAAGTTGCTCGTCGGGTCAACTTCTACGATATGGCGATCTACAGCGCAGAACGCACCGTCACCGAACATGATTTCAGCCTGCGCTACCTCACCCCCTTCCGTGACATCACCCAACGTTATGCAGCAAAAATGGACATCGACGACGCCTGGGTCTATGGCCTGATTCGTCAGGAAAGCCGCTTCATCACCATGGCCCGCTCCGGTGTCGGCGCCTCCGGCCTGATGCAGCTCATGCCGGCCACCGCCAAATGGGCCGCCAAAAAAATGGGCTTGAGCACTTTCTCGGTCAATGACATCGACCACAATATCCAGATCGGCACCTGGTACCTGCGTCACGTACTGGATCAGCTCTACGGCAATGAAATCCTGGCCACAGCTGCCTACAACGCCGGCCCTGGCCGCGCCCGCGCCTGGCAAACCGACCGCACGCTGGACGGCACCATCTACGCGGAAACCATTCCTTTCAATGAAACCCGTGACTATGTCCAAAAAGTAATGGCCAACGCAGCCTACTACGCCAGCACCTTTGGTCACACCAACATTTCCTTACGCAACCGCATGGGCACCGTACCAGCCCGTTAGATCGAAGAACACTCCCCGTTCATGTCTGGCCAAACAAACATGAACGGGGAAGAAATAAACGGGCTATCACAAACAACAAGCGATCAAAAAACCACACTCACTGCAACAGAAACAAGGTGATTGCAACGCACCAAAGGCGTGAAAATGACCAGATAGCTCATGACTGAAACACCATCAGGCGACTTGTGAAAGTCAGCATCGCCTTCGTACCAGCTAATTTTTTATTTTTCGCCTCACAACTGCCAACTGACTGGCAGCGGTTTTTGCATAAAAAATACGCAAATAGTACGTGTTATGAACTATAAAAATTACTTTAAAAACAGAAAGTTAATCATTTTTCATGGAAAAAATTAAATAATAACCGATCAGAATATCACGAAAATTCAAAAATCCATAGTCAAAACACCCCCCCTGGCTTATTCATAAGAAATCGAGAATATAGGTTAAGCTTTACTCCTTGCTGACTATGTTCCCGCACCTCCTTTCATTCCCATAACTAATCGATGGGAATCGGTACCAAACGGGACAAGCAAACTTTTTATTGTCTACAAAAGAGGAAAGCTAATGTCTACCGAACCCACCCTCCCGGCGCCGCCACCCAATCCCTTTTCTTTTCTGCATAGCCGTACCGTTTCTATCAGCAGCCCGGCAATGCCGCAATGGCTAGGCCAGGATGCGCTGCGCTTTGTCAGCCTGAGCGGTGATGAAAGCCTGGGCGAGCTCTATGAATACACCTTGGAACTGGCGACGCCGGACAGCTACGACGTACCNTGGAACTGGCGACGCCGGACAGCTACGACGTACCGCTAGCGGTGAGCGGTAATCTCGACATCAAGGCGCTGCTCGGCAAAGAAATGACCGTGCATATTCAGTTGGACGAGTTGGGGGACGAGGAAAGACAGATCAGCGGCTTGGTGACCAGCGCGCACTTTTTGCATCAGGATGAAGGCCGCCATAGCGTGTATCAGTTGACGCTACGCCCTTGGCTGTACCTGCTGACCAAGAACCAGGATTGTCAGATTTATCAGGACAATAACGTCGTCGGGATTCTCGATCAGGTGTTGCAGCGTTATCCCTATCCGGTGGAACGGCGTTTGGATGTGCAGAAGTACCAAGTGGTCAGTGATAGCCCAAACAATGAACCCAGATGGTTTCAAGTTCAATATAACGAAAGTGACTATTCATTTATTAATAGATTGATGCAAGAGTACGGGATTTATTACTACTTTGAGCATCAGGACAGTGTTCACCGGCTGGTTTTAGCGGATCAGGGCGGCGCCCATCGTCTGCCAGCCAGTGGCTATCGGCAGCTATCCTATCACCCGACCAAGGGGTATGTCGATCAAGAATATTTGCATAAAGTCACCGTCAGCGAAACGCTCTGCTCGGGTCAATATGAGCACAACGATTACGACCCGATGCGCTCGCGCGCTGATTTAACCATCAAGCAAGCACTGCC
>JACCFC020000023.1 GCA_020830965.2 Neisseriaceae bacterium TC5R-5 | reverse complement strand
CTACAATCGCCAGCGGCGCCACTCGCGCCTTGGCAATCTGGCGCCGGCCGTGTTTGCACAAAAATTTAGCAAACAGGCGGTCGGTATTTGAGCAAGGTGTGTCTACGGTTGTCAGGACAGGTCAAGCGCTAACAGGTCTGTTGCTATATACATTACCTGTGGCATGGGCGTTGGCTAAATTTGTTGTCTTCAGCGTGAGCGCGTTATCATCGATATTGCAATGCAATAACTTTTTGAGGGAAGGTGTTTATGTCGCAGTTAGTAAAAGTATGGGATTTACCCACTCGATTATTTCATTGGAGCTTAGTGCTCTTGCTAGCTGGCATGTGGTACAGCGGTGAGCAAGGGGGGGATTTTTTGCAATACCACATCTGGTGTGGTTTGGGCATTGCGGGTCTGCTGATATTCCGTTTGATTTGGGGCTTGGTAGGGAGTCAAACGGCGCGCTTTAGTTATTTCATCAAGGGGCCGCGTAATATTGTCCGTTACTTGCGGGGAGAGGTCGGAGAGGGCGAGCTACTGGGGCATAACCCACTAGGTGGCTTGATGGTGCTGGTGATGTTATTGGCTTTGCTGGTTCAGGTGGTGACAGGCTTGTTTGCGGCAGATGTCGATAGCTATCTGTATGATGGGCCGCTGGCAAAGTTGCTTTCCAGTGATTGGGCCGAAACGTTTACTTCCATACATCAAAGTAGTTTCAACATTATTCTGGGGCTGGTGGCCTTGCATATTACGGCGATTCTGGCATATAGAATTTTGAAGCGCCAAAACCTGGTGACACCAATGATTACCGGCTATAAACCGGTATCCGGCAAGGTCGTGAACTTGAGTTTTCGTTCGCTCTGGCGAGCGGTGCTGATTTTGCTATTGTCGATGACCAGTGCCTATTGTTTATTGATGGTGTGATACAGCGGGAACCATCGATACTTGGCGTAGTCCCTGCTCCTCCCTCAATAAAAGAATCTTATCGTGCCTAATTTCTTGCCTTCATGGTTTGCCAGACTACTGTTGTTGTTGACTACGCTGTTATTTTGCCTTGGCCTGATGCGTCCGGCCTTCGCTGTCAACCCGGATGATTTGCTGCCTGCCGAGCAAGCGTTTGCTGCCAGCGTGTTGCGTGAAGGTAATCAGTTGCGGCTGATGCTGGAAGTGGCACCGGATTATTATCTATACCGTGATCGCATCAGTATCAGTAGTACACCACCGGTATTAGCGGATAAGCCTGTCCTGCCAGTGGGGGTCGAAAAAAAAGACCCTTATTTTGGCCTGCAGGTGATTTATACCGGCAAACAGGAAATTATTATTCCATTGCGCCAGGATGCCCCGCCGCAGTTTCAGTTGACGGTACGTTTACAGGGGTGCTCAGAGTCTGGTGTTTGTTATCCGCCTTACACTCATCAATTAACAGTGGGTGGGAAGAGCCCAGTAGCGAATAAGTTGCACGACTGGCTATCAGGGGGTAGTCCTGCGGGAAAGACTCAGGCCGACAGCCATGAATTAGCGGCGCTGTCGGCCTCGCATGGTTGGCCGAGCATCTTGCTGACCTTTTTTATGGCGGGTGTTGGGATGGCGTTTACCGCCTGCATGTATCCCTTATTGCCGATCGTTTCTTCATTGCTGGTGGGGCAAGGCGGTCATATTAGCCGCTGGCGCGGGTTTGGCTTGTCCTTTGCTTATGTGCAGGGTCTGGCGCTCAGCTATACCGTTATTGGCGTCATTGCCGGTTTAACCGGTTCCTTATTGACGGTGTGGTTGCAGCAGCCGGCAGTCGTGCTGACGGCCAGTGGTTTGATGGTGCTATTTGCTTTATCGATGTTTGATCTGTACACCATTCAGCTACCTACGGCCTGGCAATCGAGCTTAGCAGAGGCCTCCAACCGTTTGCCCGGTGGCAGGGTGGCTACCGTATTTCTGATGGGCGTGTTCTCGGCCTTATTGATTGGGCCTTGTGTGGCGCCACCACTTGCTTTGGCTTTGGGCTATATCGGTAGTAGTGGTGATGCATTGCTGGGCGCAGTGGCTTTGTATGTGCTGGCTTTGGGTATCGGTTTGCCTTTGCTGCTGCTTGGGGCGTTTGGTGGTCATATCCTGCCGCGTGCAGGTAGCTGGATGAAAGCGGTTAAGGCTAGCTTTGGCGTGGTGATGCTGGGAGTGGCGATTTGGCTGGCCAGTCCTTTTCTGCCGGTTGCTTGGGTGATGCTGTTGTGGGCGATGCTATTTATTGGCTGTGCTGTTTTTCTCAACACATTCGAAGCGCTTACCAACCGTGACAGCGTAAGTCAGCGTTTAGCTAAAATTCTAGGCTTGTTATTGTTTCTAGTCGGGGTGGCGCAGTTAGCAGGGGTATTGGCTGGCGCGAGTAATCCGCGTTATCCGCTGAAATGGGGGATGACCGCTGAGATGCGTGACCGTAATACATTGTCTTTTCAGTCAGTGTCATCTAATAAGGAGTTGGATGTGCTGCTGGCAAGTGCCAGTAAGCAAGGCAAGCCGGTTTTACTGGACTTCTATGCAGACTGGTGTGTGACGTGCAAGGAGATGGAAGCCGAAACGTTTTCTGATCCACAGGTTGGTGCACTCATGCAGGGGTTTATGTTGCTGCAGGTTGATGTGACCGCCAATAGTAAGGAACATCAGGCCTTATTGAAAAGATTTGGCCTGTACGGGCCGCCCGGCATCATTCTGTTTGATGGTAAAGGGCAGCAGAAACAGCGGGTGCTAGGGTTTAGCCCAGCAACGGAGTTTGCCGGGGTGTTACAAGTGGTAGCACGCTGATGCTTGAATAAACTTGCCATTTACAGGCAGAATCGGGCTGGCATTTCGCCCTGATTTTATTTTTGAGACCCGCTATGGCGATCCGCAGAGCTTTTCCCGGCCTGACTATTCTTTCTGTTTCTAGAGTTGCTGCTGTTGCTTTACTGGTTATTTCCTGTCTTAAAGTTATCCAGCCATTTTTAGGTGCCTTAACCTGGGCTGCCATTATTGCCATTTCTGCCTGGCCTTTATATTGTCGTTTGCAACGACGCTTGCACGGACGGCACAAATTGGCTGCTGTTCTGATTGTGATGACGCTCGGCCTGGCCTTGGCCGCACCAATTGGTTTGATGGTGATGACGCTGGCCGATACCTTGCCCTATTTATCCGATCTTGCGCATGATCTCACGACGATTACGCCGCCTAGTCCACCTGCCTGGCTGGCTAATCTACCGTTGGTCGGTGAAACCGTGTTGCGCTTTTGGCATAGCGTGCAAGTCGATTTACCAGGCTTTTTGGAAAAAATCCGCCCGGCCATTAATAGTGTTGCTTTGTGGATGCTGAGTGGTGGGGCTAATTTGGGTATCAGCTTGCTGGAGATTGTGCTGGCCATCGTGGTGGCAGGTTTATTGCTGATCAATGGCGATCAGTTATGGCATACCGTAGAGCAAATGGTGATCAAATTGGGTGGCGCCCCGGCCGGTGAGTTACCGCAGGTGATTGCTCGAACCATTCGTAGTGTGACGACAGGCGTGGTTGGGACGGCGCTGGTACAGACCATTCTGTGTGTGATTGGTTTACTGATTGCCGGGGTGCCCGGTAGTCTGGTATTGGGTTTTCTCTGCTTTGTGATTGCGGTTGCGCAATTGCCGACCTTGATCGTCTGGCTACCGGCAGCAATCTGGGTGTTTTATATCGGCGAAACCGGCCTGGCTATTTTCCTGTTGGTCTGGGGTTTCTTGCTGGTCAATACCATTGATAATGTCATCAAGCCCTTATTAATCAGCCAAGGCGCGCAAATGCCACTATCCGTGATCTTTATCGGAGTGATTGGTGGTTTGATTGCATGGGGGGTTATCGGCCTGTTCATCGGCCCCACTCTGCTGGCTGTTGGCCTGACCATGTTGCGTCATTGGTTGCGGCAGGCGGAAGAGAGTGAGGATGAGGATTGTCGGCCTACAGAGTCTGAGTAGTGCGTGATGGTTTTGCCCCTATGCTTGAGCCGCTAACAAACCCCTGATCCAGCGTTGCGCCTCCTTGCCTTACCACTGCTACTGTCTTCGTCGGCGCGCCTTGGCTCAGTTACTCTTCGAGGTTTTGTTAGCGGCTCTTATAAGCACTCTGCAATTTCGATCAGATTCAAGTCCGGGTCGCGCACATACACCGAATGCAGCTTGCTTGTGGCCCCTGTGCGCTCGACCGGCCCTTCCTCAATCATTACCTGCTTGGCCTGTAGGCTGGTGATGACTTCATCTAACGGCCGATTGGCGATAAAACACAAATCCAGCGCACCGGGCTGCGGCACGTGCGCCTTGGGCTCAAACTCGTGACCCTGGATATGCAGATTAATCTTTTGCTGACCAAAGCGAAAAGCTTTACGCCCGGCACCGAACACCTCCAATCGCATGCCTAGTACTTCAGTGTAAAACCGGATACACGCTTCTTCGTGTGCTGTGGTTAAAACCAGGTGATCCAGATGACTGATCATGTCAACACTCCTTCATTATTTGAAAGTTGCCGGGTAAAAGCCTGCTGCTGCCTTGTGTCGGGTCGTTACATGGCGGATGCTGTTTGTTGGCGATGCTGAGCGTATTTGTTGCAGCAAAATGTAACAATCTTGGCAGATAAAGAAGCCGCTTTGCCGAAAATTTGAACTAACATCCATAGTATCTCCCTACTAAATATGGATATCCGACATGCTGTTTAATTCAGAATGGAAGTACGGTTTTATCTCCCGCACCTTACATTGGTTCACTGCCTTAGCGATTATTGCGGCTCTGGTCTTCATAGAGGTTCGTGGTATCTTGCCAACTCCCCTACGCCGCAGTGCTGGTTTTGCGCATATCCAGGCGGGTCTCATCGTCTTGCTGCTTACCATTCCGCGCCTGGTATGGCGCTCAATCAATACCACTCCCAATATCGTGCCGCCTCCCAGTCAATTGAGCCGGCGACTGTCCGAAATCGGCCACTGGTGCTTATACGCATTAATGATATTGTTGCCGATACTGGGGATTGCCTTCATTCAAGGTGGCGGGCGTGAGGTCTCCTTTTTTGGTTTGTTCACGCTGCCACGCTTGTTTCCGCAAACCGCTCTTGCCGGCTCCCTGAAAGATCTGCATATGTGGTTGGGTAATGTGCTGCTCTGGTTTGCCATTTTGCATGTTTTTGCTAGCTTTTGGCATCACATGATTCTGAAGGACAATACCTTGAGCCGCATGCTGGGACGGCAGCCGTAGACCGTGTTTTATACTTGTTCCAGTGCCAGCAGCTCTGCCATGGTCTGGCGACGGCGGATCAGACGCGCCGTCGCCCCATCAAGTAGCACTTCCGCTAACAACGGGCGGCTGTTGTAATTGGATGACATGCTGGCACCATAAGCACCGGCATCATGGAAGACCAGATAATCCCCCACCTCGGCAGCGGCTAAAGTACGGTTTTCGACAATGCCGCCTTCCTGCTGGGTAAACACATCACCAGACTCACACAAAGGCCCGGCCACCACGGTGGCTACTTCGCCGGTTTTTACTTCGCCAGTGGGGCTTAATACCGAAATTTCGTGATAGCTGCCATACATGGAAGGGCGCATCAGATCATTAAAGCCAGCATCCACCAGCACAAAACGGCGCCCGCCCATATTTTTCACCGCTCGTACTTCTGCAACCAAGGCGCCCGCCTCAGCTACCAGAAAACGGCCTGGTTCAATTTCCAGACGGATCGGATGCCCTAGTTGCGCTGCAATCTGCTGACGGGCAGCATCCCATAAAGTGAAATAGTGTTCGGTATCGATACGGCCTTCACCCGCGCGGTAGGGAATCGATAAGCCACCACCGGCAGAGATAGCCTCAATATCCTGGCCGAGCTCAGTGACCAGTTGTACCATCGCACCACACACTTGCTGCAAATGTGCATAATCGACGCCCGAGCCAATGTGCATGTGCAAGCCCACCAGTTGTAAACCATATTGCCGGATGACCGTCAAAGCCTCTGCCAGATCGGCATGCCAGATACCATGCTTGCTGTTTTCGCCACCTGTATTGGTTTTATGACTATGACCATGACCGAAGCCCGGATTGATACGTAACCATATACGGTGTCCTGGCGATAGCGGTCCAAGCTGGCGCAACATATCAATAGAACCGGCATTTACCACGACCTGTTGTGCTACCACTTGCTGCAAAGTAGCTCGATCCAGTACATCCGCGGTTAACACCACTTCTGATGGTTCTGGTGAGTTCACCTGATAACCTGCCGCTATCGCCCGTTCCAGTTCACCCAGCGATACCGCATCCACCGATACGCCTTGTTCACGCATCAGGCGTAGAAGATGGATATTGGAGTTGGCTTTTTGTGCGTAGCGGATTACATCAAAAGACTTCAGCGCAGCAATACGTTGGCGGATAGTGTCGGCGTGATACACCCAAAGCGGACTACCGTATTGTTGGGCCAGGGTGCTTAATTGGGTAGGGGGAAAAATTTTCATGATCAGGGCTTGGGTAGTGGAAATCAGTAAGCCCGCTATCATCGCCGGATTGGCGCTAAAAATAAAGGAAGTAGTAGCGCTTGGCAAACAACTCTTGTTCTTAGCAGGGTTAGCACAGATAATCGCCCACCATCGCTCTCTAGCCGACAAAGCCAATGTATGACGCTTAAACACCATTTAGAACACTACCATCCGCCAGCAGATGAAGGCCTGGACCTGATTTATCAGGACGATTGTCTGCTGGTACTGAACAAGCCTGCCGGTCTGCTCTCCGTGCCGGGGCGCGGCGAAGATAAGGCCGATTGCCTGATTAGTCGTGTGCAGCAGCGTTACCCGGATGCACTCATCGTTCACCGGCTGGACATGGCCACCTCCGGACTCATTGTACTGGGACGCGGCGCGGCGATGCAGCGCGAGCTTTCCGTCGCCTTTATGAATCGCAAGGTAGACAAACACTATCTGGCGGTAGTAGCTGGAATTGTGGAAAGCAATAGTGGCAGTATCGACCTGCCACTCATCATCGACTGGCCTAACCGGCCACGGCAGAAAGTTGATTTCGAACAGGGCAAGGAGGCGCTTACCCACTATCGTGTACTTCACCGTGATCCCCAAGGCCACAGCAGTCGCGTTGAACTCAAGCCTTTCACTGGTCGTACCCATCAACTGCGCCTGCATATGTGTAGCCTGGGCCATCCGATTCTGGGTGACGATCTATATGCGTCGCCTGCCGTGTTAGCCCAGGCTGATCGCCTGCTACTGCACGCGGCTCAACTCAGTTTCTGGCACCCGATTACCCGCGAACATCTGGTATTTGATGTGGCAGCACCATTTTAAGAGCAGCTAACCAAACCCCTGATCTAGCGTTGACTGTCTGTAGTGGTCAAGTTTTGCAGACACCAAGATGGGTTTTTGCAGCTATTTCTTGTTCATAAATTGTTGGGGTAGATTGCCTCTGGCTGAGTGTAAACGCACGTAGTTGTAGAAGCCGACAATGTACCCGGTGACGTCTTTTCCCGGCTTCCCAATGGTTGGCGTCAGCCTGCCGCCAAACCCGTTCCATTTTCAAGTTCAGGAAAAAGTGCTCCATCACCGCATTGTCCCAACAATTGCCTTTGCCACTGGTGACTCCAGTCGAACTGGCAAACCTCTGCCGGTAAGAAGGTCATCGGGACAAAAGCTTCCGTCACCTTGGGGCCTTGGTGCAGCTTCTTCCAGCATTTAATAAAGCGTTGAATGCTGTCATAGGCTCCCTAGTAACCCTGTTCACATAAACATTCGTACAGGCGTCGGGTGGTACGACGGCGTGAGCGAGGTGTAACTGCAAGGTCACCCGCGCCCAGCCCACGCAGCGCAGAAACTCGCCGCCCCAAAGCACGCAGACCAGCGAACGGATGTTTACCACGCGCACGGATCCTAGCGATGCGCCGGTTACGCCCAGCCCGAGTTTCAGATAGCGCTTGTTTCGGCTTGGCACGACACTGGATGTGTTGCCGCCGAGGTCGTCCAGATTGCGGGCAAGTTTATCCATGTTATATGCCAAGAAGATTTGGTCAACATCGCCTCGTTTGTTACCACTATGCCTGTAACCGGCGTGGTGAGCTCGATTACCTGCCCTAGAGTCTAAGATTGCCTTGGCCGCTGCTACCGTCACGCTTGATCATGCCGGTACAACGACTGCCATCTCACTAGACAAGCTTCAAGCGTCTGAAGAACGATCATCCATTGGATCTTTAATAACAGGCAAAGCATTTCCCCAGCGTTGCATAGATTCCAATACAGAGCGCAAGCTTTGCCCAAGTGGGGTGAGGTCGTAGACGACCCGCGGTGGCGTTTCAGCAAAAGCACTGCGTGTTAGCAGACCGCTACTCTCGAATTGCCTCAGCCGATGAGTAAGCGTATGTGCGCTGATACCTGGCAAAGCTTTGCGCAATTCAGTGAAGCGCTGAGGACCGTGTAATAGCTCACGTATGATCAGCGTAGCCCAAGGACCGTCCAGAAGAATGAGAAATCTGGCTACACCACAAGATGGCAGTTCAGATAGCGACATAAATAATTTTCCATTAGTGCAGTTGATGTAACTGGTGCATTGTATGCAACAATCGGTTTTCAGTAAATTACTTCACACCTTTTTACTTCATTTAGGATAGTTTTTATGGCTTATATTGTTCATGGTGCAACAGGTGCTCAAGGCGCTCCCTTGTTCAAGCGCCTTCTTCAATCAGGCAAGCAGACGCTTGCCGCAGTACGGCATTCAGACAAGCTTTCCGGCAGGCCAACCGTAGAGATTGATAATGCTTCTGTTGATTCGTTGATTGCTGCCTACCGTGGTGCCGATGGGGTGTTTTTTCATTTACCGATGGGAGCGGAAGCAGACAGAGTGGCCTACGCTCGCAATGTCATCCAAGCGGTCAAGGTAGCTAAACCTGGGCGCGTCGTTGTTTCTACCAGTGGCTCTACTATTGATGACCCTAGCTCGCCGTTGCAAGTGTCTGCCGACTCAGCGATCGCTATCCTAGTAGAAGGCCTAAAAACAACGGGGGTATCTACAGCCGTTATCGCAAGCAAAGTGTATTTGGAAAACCTGCTGCTACCGCTGGTATTCGATCCCGTCAGTTCGGAAGGTGTATTACGTTATCCCATTCGGGCTGACATCCCTGTGTCTTGGAGCTCACACCTTGACGTGGCCGAAGTTGCTGAACATTTATTCAATAGGCCCGACATAACCGGCATTGTTGGTGTGGGCCACGTCCCAGGAATACTCGGCTCGGAACTGGCTGCAGGCTTCTCCAAATATTTTGGTCGCTCAGTCACGTTCGAGGAGATGGAACCACAAAAATTTGGCAAATTGCTCCAGCCACTGCTCGGACCTGCTACGGGAGCCGTGACGGGATTTTATCAAGCTATGTGGCAGATTCGCAGCAATACTCTTTCTCCTGCCACAAGCGCACAGCAACTTCTGGATGTCACTCCACGCAATGTCGAGAGATGGTTGACTGAAATACTCAATTGAGTGATGGATTGGCATCAACGATGGTCTCATTTTTATTTGTAACATTAATCTAAGGAAAATATCATGTCTGATTTTCAACCACGTGTTAACTGGCCTGCTTTTGAAAAAAATGCTGCTGATGTGCTTGTAGCAATGGATATGCTGGGTAAGGCAATCGATAACTCTGGGCTGGATGGCTCACTGCTTGAATTAATGAGAATTCGTGTTTCCCAGCTAAATGGCTGTGCCTTCTGTGTGCAGTACCATTTGAATGGTGCAAGAGAGATTGGCTTGTCCTCGACCAAGACAGACTTGGTCGCAGTATGGCGTGAAGTAGGGCTCTTCTCGACCCGTGAGCGTGCCATGTTGAACTGGGCAGAAGCGCTAACCTTGATGGCTAATCGGCCAATCAGTAACGAGGTCTATAGCGAGCTAAAGGCCGAGTTCAGTGAGGCAGAAATCATTTCTCTGACGAGTGCGGTTGGGGCTATTAATGTCTGGAATCGTATCGCTGGCGGCTTGCACTTTGCTCCTCCCCCTCCTGCAAAATAAGCTTCTGTAGCTTTAGCAAAAGCAGAATAAATGCTCTGTCCTGCCGGTGACGGCTCGTCTCCTGCAGGACAATAAGGGCATCGCTGCTGACATTATTATGCGGATTGAGTGAAGGCAAAAATTATGTGCTTAGCCAAGATGTAATCCGCTTTTATTTTCCAAAGGGTTCGATATGCAAAAACTAAAACTGACGTCATTAATTTTGGGTACGGCTTTGGGTCTCCTCTCAATCAACAGCTTTGCCGAGGGAAAAACCAGTGTTCCTACACAGACCATCCATAAAGTGAAAATGGCAGAGAAAAAGGCCAGCACGGTAAAAATTACGAATCTCGCTGACCTTCACGTAGCTTGGGCTAACTACTTCAACGCCAAGGACATTGAGGGGATGCTCTCTATCGCTGAGAAGGGCAGGATCTTTATCCCTGCTCCGGGTCAAGTGGTGCAGCCGAAGAATGTCATTAAGGAGCTAGGTCAGTTCCTTGAGTTGAACATTCCAGTTGTGCTGACCGTTCGTCATGCTTATGAGAGTGGTGACATTGGACTGGTTGTTGCTGACTGGACGATGGATGGGAAGGCTCCTGATGGTACCCCGGTTCACATTAAGGGTACCGTGGCGGATGTCGCTCGCCGTGGTGCTGACGGTGGCTGGAAGGTTGTTATTGATAACCCATTCGGAACCGCCGTATCCGCAGAATAGGGCTCTGCGCGGGATTTGTTGCATTAGTGTAGAGAAATTAGCAAAGGTTGTGCTGCCAGTTATTGAGGCAGCCAACCTCAGTCATGTCCTTGTCTTGTGATGGGGATTTTCCCCGGTTTTTGGTGCCGAAGGATAAGATGAAAAAATTGGGGATTGACGCTACGCTGAGCGCGCTACGGGCGAGGGTATAGGGTAGGAATGTTCACCAAGCCCGCAGCGTAGGTTTTAGAGTAAGCTTAAAAAATCATGAATTTAAGTTATTGATTTTAAGGGAATGCTCTCCTAAAGCTTGATGAGGGTGCTTTTTAGTTCGGTGTATTTTTCTAGTGCGTGCAGCGATTTATCACGCCCATTACCGGATTGCTTGAACCCGCCAAACGGGAAGTTCATATCGCCGCCCTCATCATAGCAATTCACCCAAACGGTGCCGGCGCGCAGGCGGCGGGATACCCGGTGCGCTGTGCTCAGATCGCTTGTCCAGACCGCCGCACCCAAGCCATATTCGGAGTCGTTGGCAATCTGGATAGCATCTTCCAGATTGTCAAAGGTAATAACAGACAACACCGGGCCAAAGATCTCTTCACGGCAAATACTCAATTGCGGGTTAGGGCAGTCAAATATGGTGGGTTCAATAAATAGTCCCTGTTGCACATGGGTGGCTTTTCCCCCTAATAGCAGTCGTCCACCTTCGCTTTGACCCTTGTCGATATAAGACAGTACTTTGTCGTACTGTATTTGATCGACAATCGCCCCCATGCTGGTGGCCGGGTCGAGTGGATCTCCCGGATAAAAGTTTTTGGCTGCTTGCTGTAGTTCACTGAGAAAGCGTTCTTTGATGTCTTTATGTATTAAAACTCGTGAGCCAGCCGTGCACATTTCACCCATATTGTAAAAAATCCCCGCCGCAGCACTGCGTGCAGCCTGGCTCAAGTCCGGGCAGTCGGGCAGGATGATGTTCGGTGATTTGCCGCCTAACTCCAGCCAGACACGCTTGAGATTGGATTGTGCCCCGTAACCGGCAATCAGTTTGCCGACGGCAGTAGAGCCGGTAAAGGCCAGGCAATCCACGTCCATATGCAGTGCCAGCTGTTTACCGACATCACCGCCGCCGGGGAGGACTTGGAAAATCCCGTCGGGAATACCGGCTTCCTGAGCAAGGGCGGCCAGTCTGATCGCGGTGAGCGGAGATTTTTCCGAGGGTTTCAGAATCAGGGCATTACCGGCTGCCAGTGCGGGAGCGAATTTCCAGCTGGCCATCAGGATGGGAAAGTTCCAGGGCACCACCGCAGCGACTACGCCAATTGCTTCGCGTGTGACCAGCCCTAGTAGTTTAGGGTCGACCGGTGCCACTTCGCCGCCTATCTTATCGATGGCCTCGGCAAACCATTCCATGCAATAGGCCGCGCCGGGGACATCAACACTGGTGGTATCGCTAATTGGCTTACCGGCATCCAGTGTTTCTAGCAATGCTAATTCGTCGTTATGGTGACGGATCAAAGCAGCAAAGCGCTTCAAGATTCTACCGCGCTCCAACGGGGCTAGCTCAGACCACGATCCGGCGGTAAAAGCCTGCCGTGCGGTTTTAACGGCCAGTTCGACCTCCTCTTGGCCGCACCAGGTGATATCCGCCAGTTTCTGGCCTGTCGCGGGATTTAAGCAACTGAATGTGCGCTGGTCGGCTGCCTGTCGATAAGAACCGGCAATAAAAGCTCGTCCTTCGATGGTGAGTTCACTCGCCAGTTGTTGCCATTGTGCTAAGGTACGTGTCATGGTGGTTTTCTCCGTTGGGTGCTTAGAATGTCGGCGGGGAACTGGCACTGATCAGTTCGCACATCTCATCGCCGATATTGCGAAAACGGTGCGGCAACTTGCTGTCAAAGTAATAAGCATCGCCAGGGCCTAACACTCTGCTTTCCTGATTGACGGTGATTTCGATCTTGCCTTTGATGATGACGCCGCCTTCCTGTCCTTCATGTACCAGCATATCTGGGCCGGTATCCGTGCCAGCTTGGTAGACTTCGCGCAGAATCGCGATGTCGCGTTTATCGTGGGCGGTGCCAATCAGCAGCAGTTGAATTTGCTCATTGCCCAAATTGGGTAATTCTTGGCTTTGATAAAATACTTTGGTTTGTTGTGGGGCGGCATCAAAGGTAAAAAAATCGGCTAGAGTCATGGGTAGTCCACCGAGTACTTTCTTTAGTGAGCTCACCGAAGGGCTGACACGATTTTGCTCAATCAAAGAAATCGTGCCATTGGTTACCCCTGCTCGCTTAGCCAATTCTCGTTGTGAGAGCCCGAAATGGGCTCTGATGGTACGTAATCTTGTGCCAACGTCCATGCTGCTTATCCTGGTTCGATGTTAATAATCTTAGACATCTGTCACCCTGCTCTTTACCGCGTAAATTGGCCTGCTTGTTGCGTTGCAAAATGAAATGCCTTTGCATGATTAGGCGTTTATAGCCAGAATTAGTTGAGCGTGGCAAGTCTGATGTACATTTTTTTAAACGTTCTGCAGGTAGCCATTGCATAAAACCAAAAGGAGAAATGATGTTAATCGGTGTACCCAAAGAAATTAAAAATCATGAATATCGGGTGGGTCTGACTCCTTCGGGCGTGCGTGAGTTGGTTGCCAAAGGCCATCAGATCTTAGTGCAGACCCAAGCGGGTTTGACGATTGGTTTTGCCGATGAAGATTATCTGCAGGCAGGTGCCGCTATTGTTTCTAATGCCTTAGAAGTATTTGAACGCAGTGAAATGATCGTTAAAGTCAAAGAGTTGCAGACGGCGGAAAGCAGGCTGCTGCATCCTGGCCAGATTCTGTTTGCCTATTTACATCTTGCCCCTGATCCTGAGCAAACCAAATTTTTATTGGAATCCAATGCCATTGCCATTGCTTATGAAACCGTGAGCGATGACAAAGGTGGCTTACCGTTATTGGCGCCAATGTCTGAAGTCGCTGGGCGTATGGCGATTCAGGCCGGTGCGCATGCGCTGGAAAAAGCACAGGGTGGGCGCGGTGTATTACTGGGTGGTGTGCCCGGGGTGGCACCGGCAAGGGTGGTGGTGTTGGGTGCTGGTGTGGTGGGCTTGAATGCCGCGCGGATGGCGCGCGGTGCTGGCGCAGATGTCACTATCCTGGATAAGTCTTTATCTCGCTTGAAAGAAATTGACCTACTGTTTGGTGGGCAGATTAAAACCTTAATGTCCAACTCCAGTAATATTGAGAGCTGTCTGCGCGAAGCCGATTTATTGATCGGTGCGGTGCTGGTTCCAGGGGCATCTGCTCCCAAGCTGGTGACGCGGGCCATGCTTAAGGGGATGAAAACAGGAGCGGTCTTGGTGGATGTGGCGATTGACCAAGGTGGTTGCTTTGAAACCAGCCGTCCCACCACCCATCAGGACCCAATCTATCAGGTAGATGGCATCATGCATTATTGTGTGTCCAATATGCCCGGTGGTGTTGCCCTGACCTCTACTCAAGCCTTAACCAATGCTACTTTGCCTTATATTTTCGAGTTGGCGGACAAGGGGTGGCGGCAAGCTTTACTGGATAATGTTCATCTGCGTAATGGTTTGAATATCTGTCGTGGCAAGGTGACGCATCCCGCCGTGGCCAAGGATTTATCTTATTCCTATGTTGACCCGCTGGATGCCCTCAAAGCCAATTCTTGAACTGATAAGGACAGGACTATGTTGTCGACTGTAGTTGGCATCCCTTGTGATGTCAAAATGGTAGGTGCGTTGCCGTTTCATGTGGTAGGAGAAAAATATATTACGGCGGTCGCCGGAGGAGCGGGTGCTTGTCCGGTCCTGTTGCCTGCTTTGGGCGATGAGGCGATGTTACGTGCCAGCTTATCTTTGCTGGATGGTGTGTTACTGCCCGGTTCGGCTTCTAATATCGAGCCTCATCATTATGGTGGGGCGACTAGCCGGGAGGGAACGCTACATGATCCGCAACGCGATGCCACTACGCTGCCTTTGATCAAGCTGCTATTAGAAGAGGGCATTCCTTTATTAGCTATCTGTCGTGGTTTCCAGGAACTGAATGTGGTGTTGGGAGGGGAATTGCATCAGCATGTGCAAGAGCTAGCAGGCAAGCGTGATCACCGCGAGGTGGATAGCCCGCATTTGGAAGAAATGTATGGTTTGGCACATTCCATCACCTTTGCCGAGGATAGCTGCTTGCGTCGCTGGACCGGGCAAAGCTCTGCGATGGTGAATTCCTTGCACCAGCAAGGTATTAAGCGTCTGGCCGATGGTTTGGTTTGTGAGGCAGTGGCCGAAGATGGGCTGATTGAGGCGTATCGGGTGAGTGATGCCAAAGCCTTTGCCTTTGCCACGCAGTGGCACCCGGAATGGCAGTACTGGGATAACCCATTGTCCAGTGCTATTTTTACAGCTTTTGGTGATGCCTGCCGTGAACGACGTCAGCGCCGCCAGATGGCTGGGAAGTAAAGGGTCATTATTGTTTTTTGTGTCATGACAGGCTGTGTTGCAGGCCAAAATAATATGAGGGGATTAGTGGTATGAGTCATCAGATTAATGAATGGTTACGCGAGCATCGTATTACCGAAGTAGAGTGTATTGTTCCTGATATGACCGGTGTGGCCCGTGGCAAAATTGTCCCTAAAGACAAATTTGTGTCCGATCCGGAAATGCGTTTGCCCGAGGTGGTGCTGGTACAGACGGTAACCGGGGATTTCCCGGCAGACAGCATGCTGGACTTGACTGATCCGGACATGGTGCTGGTGCCCGATCCGAATACCTTGCGTTTTGTCCCTTGGGCTGTTGATCCAACGGCGCAACTGATTTACGACTGCCTGCATGCCGATGGCAGCCCGGTAAGTGTAGCGCCACGCAATGTACTGAAACGGGTGCTGGGCTTGTTTGATGAGATGGGCTTAGAGCCGATATTGGCGCCGGAGATGGAGTTTTATCTGTTATCCCCCAATCCCGACCCGGATATTCCATTGGCCCCCCCGATAGGGCGAACCGGCCGGGCCGAGTTTGGACGTCGTTCTTACTCCATCGATGCGGTCAACGAGTTTGACCCGCTATTTGAAGATATTTACGACTACTGTCATGCACAGAATCTGGAAGTGGATACGCTGATTCACGAAGTGGGTACCGCACAGATGGAAATCAATTTCCTGCATGGTAATCCGCTGGATTTGGCCGATCAGGTATTTCTGTTTAAGCGTACCGTGCGTGAAGCCGCATTCCGACACAATATGTATGCCACGTTTATGGCTAAGCCCATGGAAAATGAACCGGGCTCCGCCATGCATATGCATCAAAGCCTGTGTGATAAAAACACCGGGCGGAATGTATTTTCCAATGATGATGGCAGCCCTTCGGAGCTGTTTTTTCATTTTATTGGTGGTCTGCAAACCTATATACCCAAAACCATGCCCTTGTTTGCGCCCTATGTGAACTCCTTCCGTCGCTTGTCACGCTATACCGCAGCGCCGACCAATGTCGAGTGGGGTTACGATAACCGCACGGTCGGGTTGCGTATCCCGCATTCTTCGCCAGCAGGGCGTCGTATCGAAAACCGGGTACCCGGTGTGGATGTCAATCCTTATATCGCGATGGCGGCGACACTGGCTTGCGGTTATCTGGGCATTATTAACAAGATCAAACCTAGTGAGCCGCGTCAGACGGATGCTTACGAATTACCGTACCAGTTCCCTAATTCTTCTGAAGAGTCGTTGGAGCAATTGGCGGCGTGTACTGAAATTGCGGAAGTACTGGGTGAGCAGTTTGTTCGTATGTATGTCGGCATGAAAGAAAAAGAGTTTTCTGAGTATTTCCGGGTGATTAGCCCATGGGAACGTAAATTCCTGCTGTTACACGTGTAAGCACTGCCTTGTTGGCTAGTCGCTGTGCATTCGTCAGGGCTGCGGAGTGCAACGACAAGCTAGCAAGCAGGAGAAATGGATCGTTTCTTCTTGTTGTCCCCAGAAAGATTATTTATGAAAAAACACTATACAACCGAGCAATGGCGCGCGATGGACGCTGCCCACCACTTACACCCTTTTAGCGACGCGCAGTCCCTGAACCAACAGGGGGCGCGTGTGATTACCAAGGCGCAGGGCGTGTATCTTTGGGATTCAGATGGCCAGCGTATTACCGATGGTATGGCCGGGCTCTGGTGCGTCAATATTGGTTATGGCCGTCAGGATTTGCCGGAAGTAGCCAAGCAGCAAATGCTGGAATTGCCTTACTACAACACTTTCTTCAAGACCACGCATCCTGCTGTGGCGCAGTTGTCACAGCTACTCGCGCAAGTGGCTCCGGCTGGTTATGAGCATATTTTCTATACCAATTCGGGTTCCGAAGCCATCGATACCATGATTCGCATGGTGCGCCACTATTGGGATGGCCAGGGGAAAAAAGAGAAAAAGGTGTTGATCGGCCGCTGGAATGGTTATCACGGTTCTACCATTGGTGGCTCCAGTCTGGGCGGAATGAGATATATGCACGAGCAGGGTGATTTGCCTATTCCCGGCATCGCACATATTGAGCAGCCCTGGTGGTATCAGCATGGCAAAGATATGAAGCCAGACGAGTTCGGTTTGCTGGCTGCGCGCTGGTTGGAACAGAAAATCCTCGAAATCGGCCCGGATAAAGTGGCCGCCTTCGTCGGGGAGCCTATCCAGGGTGCCGGCGGCGTGATTATTCCGCCAGCAAGCTATTGGCCTGAAGTGGAGCGTATTTGCCGTCAGTATGATGTGTTACTGGTGGCCGATGAGGTGATCTGTGGTTTTGGCCGTACCGGTGAATGGTTTGGCTTTCAGCATTTTGGCTTTACGCCGGATCTGTTTACCACGGCTAAAGGTTTATCGTCCGGCTATCAGCCTATCGGAGCCGTATTTGTCGGTGAGCGGGTGGCACAGGGCTTGCTGGCCGGTGGTGATTTTAATCACGGTTTTACTTACTCCGGTCATCCGGTGGCGGCCGCGGTTGCGCATGCCAATGTACAGGCCTTGCGGGATGAGGGCATTGTGGCTAGGGTAAAACAGGAGGTGGGGCCGTATATGCAGCAGCGCTGGCGCGAACTGTTTACGCCGTTTGCTCATGTGGATGATGTGCGCGGCGTTGGATTGATTCAGGCCTTTACGCTGGTGAAGGATAAAGCTACCCGACAGCGCTTCGCCGATGAGGGGGAGATGGGGACTTTGTGCCGTGATATTTTCTTCAGAAATAATCTGATCATGCGTGCTTGTGGTGATCACATCGTTTGTGCGCCGCCCTTGGTGATCACCAAGGCCGAGGTGGATGAGATGCTGGCTGTGGCTGTTCGCTGTGTGGCTAAGTTTGAACAGACGATTAAGGAACGCGGCTTGGTGTAATCGGGAGCCAACAGCGAAAAGCCCAGCCAACAAGGCTGGGCTTTTGTCTTATAGCCAGCGGGTTTCGCCTATTGCCGGCAATTGAAAGCGCTCGCTGGCAATACCTTGTTGTTGTAGTGCCAATTGCAAATCGATCATCGGTTGTTGTATCGGCTCATCGGTCAGAATGAAAGTGCCCCAGTGCACTGCCCAGGCATGATGGGCACCGACATCCAGCAGGATTTGTACCGCTTCAGCCGGATTGACGTGCTGCTGGCGCAAAAACCAGCGTGGCTCGTAAGCACCAATCGGCAGCAGCGCCAAGTCGATAGCGCCCAAGCGGGTGCCGATTTGCTGAAACAGCTGCTGGTGGTAGCCGGTGTCGCCGGGAAACCACAGTTGCTGTTGCGCACCACGAATGGCAAAGCCGCCCCATAAGGCCCGGTTTTCATCGCCGATCAGCCAGCGTTTACTCCAGTGATGTGCCGGGGTCAGAATAATTTCCAGTTCAGCATATCGATAGCTATCCCACCAGCCTAGCTCATGGATGTGATGATTGGCGACGCCTGCACGGCGTAAGATACGGCGCAAACCAGCGGGCACCACGAATTGCGGTGTGTGTTGTTGCAGGCGAACCAGTTGCTGGATGGTATGGAAATCCAAGTGGTCATAGTGGTTGTGGCTGATCAGAACCAGATCAATGGCGGGCAGTTCATGTAATTGCATCGGTAGCGGTACCTGCCGCTTCGGGCCAGCCCATTGTACCGGTGAGGCGCGTTGTGACCAGATTGGATCGATTAACACATTCAAGCCAGCCAACTGGATCAGACTGGAGGCATGACCAATCCAGGTGACTGAGCTGCGGGTACGGTTCTGTTGCAAGGCCAGCAGATCTGGTTGGGTACGTGGGATCAGCTCAAGTCGATGCGGAGCATGGGTTTGTTTGCCACGCTGCCAATGCCAACGCATGACATCGCGCAAGCGGGGTTGCTGAAACGCATACAGATTACGATGGCGTTTGATCCTTGACGAACCAAGCTTACGCGGCTGTTTGAGCCAGTGAGCGAGACGGCGGGGCATGGCATTCCTTTTTACCGGCAGCATGGCGTTTGCGGGTGGCAGGCCATGCTGATCCAGAGTATTAGCAGGCTTCCCCTACGGTGGGGCCTTGCAGAGAGTCGGCCGGTAGCGCCAGTGTGGCGACTTGTTGCCGGATGCTCTCAAACGCTGCGGAGCCGAGGTACTGCTGCCAGTGCGTGCTGTCGGCGGTAGCTGTCATCGCCGCCAGGCGTCTGGCCAATTCCGGCTGAGCGGGCGGTTGTAAACCGGCCAGTACCTCATCGGCAGCTTGGGCTTGATTGCAGACCAGCACCATATCGCAACCCGCTGCCAAGGCTGCTTCTGCTCGGGCTAGGAATCCCCCCATGCCGGCAGCGCCTTCCATTTCCAGATCATCCGAGAAAATCACCCCGTCAAAACCTAATTGCCCGCGCAGAATGTCTTGTAGCCAGATGCGCGAAAAACCGGCTGGCAGGCTGTCGATGGCAGGGTAGATCACATGGGCCGGCATGATCGCACCCAGCCCGGCTTGTGCCAGCCGGGCAAAGGGTTGCAGGTCATCCGCTTGTAGTTGTGCCAGGCTGCGCTCGTCTTGCGGAATCAGGTGGTGGCTGTCACCAGCAACATAGCCGTGACCCGGAAAGTGCTTGCCGCAAGTGCTCATGCCACCGCTAGCCAGCCCACGCTGCAAGGCCAGTGCCAACTCCTGTACCGCCTGTGGCTGGCGATGAAAGGCGCGGTTGCCAATGATGGCGCTGCGTCCCCAGTCCAGATCCAGTACCGGGGTAAATGAGAGGTCGATACCACATGCGGTGAGTTCCGCCGCCAGTACTTGACCAATTTGTTCGGCCTGTTGGGTAGCTTGTGAGGGGTGCTTATCCCAGAGCTCACCCAGTATGCGCATCGGCGGCAAGCGGGTAAAACCCTCCAGAAAACGTTGCACACGGCCACCTTCATGATCGACGGCGATTAATAGCTGCGGATAGCGCAGTGCGCGGATGTCGGCGGTGAGCGCTTTGAGTTGCTCAATATTCTGATAATTGCGTCGGAAGAGAATGACGCCGCCGACTAAAGGATGGGATAGACGCTCACGTTCCGCTGTACTCAGCGTCAGGCCAGCGACGCCGAGCATAACCGGGCCGCGAGCAAGCTGCATGGTAGGGTGTGGCATGGTGATGTTCCTCAAAGTTTAGTGTTAGCTTGTTGTTCCAGTATGACAAAAGCCAGCGCGTGATCACGTTCGTCGCTAATAGAGACATGGCGTGCTGCGATGCCACGCTGCCATAAAAAATCTTCCAACAAAGCACTGACTGTTAATACCGGTTTGCCTAAGACATCGTGCTCTATCCAGATTGCGCTCAGTAGTACTGGCGCACGCACTCCGGTGCCGACAGCTTTGGCGAAAGCTTCTTTGACCGCAAAGCGTTTGGCTAGAAAACGCGCCGGGTCGCTGCTGCGATCAAAGGCCGCTAATTCGGCCTCAGCCAGTAGCCGTTGTGCCAGCCGGCTGCCCCAGCGTTGCAGCAAAGCTTGCATGCGGGCAATCGCGACTAGGTCGGTACCGATACCGTAGATCATGTGGTGTGCTTTCTGACTAGTTGACGTTTGGTCAAATAGAGCAGGCTGCAAGGCAGCCAGATGTAGAGCAGTTCGGTTGTGAATACCCGCCAACCTTGTTGGCCTAACCAGCGATGCAGCGAAAGCGGGGCACCGGTAATCGGGCGCCAGTCGGCCAGATAGCGTTCCTTACCCCATGGCAGTAACCAGGCTGGCCCATAGCTGGCATCGGTAAACATATCCAGCAATGGATGAGAGAGTATCACCAGGCTCAGCAATAGCCAGGCGGTAGCCAAGCTAAAGCCGAGTCGCTGCCACAACTGGCGGCTGAGCAGAGCCGCCATGGCGGCGGCAGCTACGGCGAATGCAATGGAGTGAGAAAAACCGCGATGCCCCCATGGGCTGGTATAAGCGATTCCCAGCTTCAGGGTGAGCAGGTCCAAGTCAGGTAGCATCGCTAACAGAGCACAGAGCCATAAGGCTTTGTTTCGTTGCGCTGGAGGTGCTTTAGCAGGCAGGGCCAGGTAAGCAATGCAGCTACCGGCCACGGCATGGGAAAAAATAGTCGGCATGAATTTGATGCGGCTTAAATAGAAAATTGGCGTGTGCGGGCAGCGTGCATCAGCGCTTTCATATCCTTTACCGCCTGTGTTAGGCCAACAAACAGCGCCTGCGCGACAATCGCGTGGCCGATATTCAGCTCGGCAATCTGCGGAATCGTCGCAATAGGCTGCACATTATGATAATTCAGGCCATGCCCGGCATTGACCACCATACCCAGCGAGTGGGCAAACTCGGCCGCGCTGCGAATACGCATTAACTCCGCCTGTCGATCAAGTGCCTGTGTCGCATCGGCATAAGCCCCAGTATGGAGTTCGATCACGCGAGCACCCGCATCCCAAGCACGCTGAATTTGCGTGGGTTCCGGATCAATAAAAATCGACACACGGATATTGGCCTGCTGCAGATGGGCGATATAGTGGCAAACATCGGCATAGTAATTGATGACATCCAGGCCGCCTTCGGTGGTGACTTCAATACGCTTTTCCGGTACTAGGCAGACATCTTGCGGTGCGACCATCAGCGCATTAGCCAACATCTCCTCTGTCATAGCCATTTCCAGATTCAGTCGGGTTTTAATAACCTGGCGCATGGCCCGCACGTCAGCATCCTGAATATGGCGCCTATCCTCACGCAAGTGCAGGGTAATCAGATCTGCCCCGGCGGTTTCTGCAACCAATGCCGCTTCGATCGGGCTAGGGTAAAGGGTGCCACGTGCCTGGCGCAGGGTAGCAATGTGATCGATATTGACGCCTAGTAGAATCATGAGGAAGGCTCCGGGTGGTGAGTGGCTTTGTGGTTAACGTCTTGACTATCTTTACATGTATAGCTGTTAATTTATGCTCAATCCACGCGCTTTCTTGTTGTTTTTGAGTGGCGTTGCTACTGGTGCACAATGAAAAATGCCAGTCAGCAGCAGCTGACTGGCATGACCCTGATCGGGTACTTGTTGACTCAGCTTAGGCGCGCTTTCTGAATTCGTTAGTACGAGTATCAATTTCGATTTTTTCGCCGATTTCGACAAAAGCCGGCACCTGTACTTCGAAAGTTGTGCCAACCAGACGGGCAGGCTTGAGCACTTTGCCTGAGGTGTCGCCACGGACGGCAGGCTCAGTGTATTCCACTTCACGAATCACGGTGGTGGGGAGCTCTACTGAAATGGCTTTGCCATCATAGAAAGTTACCTGGCACACTTCTTCCATGCCATCGACGATATAGTTGAGGGTGTCCCCCAAATTATCTGCTTCTACTTCGTACTGATTGAACTCCTGATCCATGAACACATACATAGGGTCGGCAAAGTAGGAGTAAGTGCAATCTTTACGATCCAGCAAGACCACATCAAATTTATCGTCAGCGCGATAAACCGTTTCAGTGCCTGCACCAGTCAGCAGATTTTTCATCTTCATTTTGACCACGGAAGCATTGCGGCCGGATTTACTGAATTCGGCTTTTTGTACCACCATAGGGTCGGAGCCCACCATAAATACATTGCCTGGGCGGAGTTCTTGAGCGGTTTTCATTTACTTTAAAGTCCTAAACACTTGAATTAAGGTCGGAAAAAATTCCGAAAAACGCGCTATTTTAGCGGATTTTATGAATAAAGTGTAATTAGGAAAAATCCTCGCCTTTGAAAGCATTACGGTATTTACAAACACGGAATTAGTATTTTTTAGTCAACAGCTTAATGCCATTTCTCAATAATTTAACTTGGCTTCTACGGATGCCTGCATGTGGCAACACCAACTGATGTTGGTGTGGTTTTTTCGGATACTTTTGAATTAGGCTACGCCAGCCCGGGCAGCAATAAACGATTGCTCGATCCGATCGGTGGCATCCCGCCAGCAGAAGCCTAACTGGCGTATTATAGGCGGTTTGAGGAAGTCGCCAAAGCGGCCTGACTCAAACAAATTGTTCTCCTATAAACCCGGGGTGGATTCACAACAGCCTCACAGGGAAATGGAGTCGCCAGGTTTTCACGAACGCGTACCGGGCAGCGACCCCCTGGCAAAGTACGCCGTTGCTTTTTTTAATACTTCTCTTTCCATTTCACTTCAGCTAGCTCCTTGCGTAGCTGGCGAACCTCAGCGATCAGCGCGTCAACGCTTTGTGCTCCCTGTGTGACAGAGTCCGCCTTCGTACCTTTGCGTGCTTGCGTACCCCAATAGGCTCGCGTGCCATGACTCACCCCTAGCTTAGAAGCTGCATCTGCAACTGACAGGCCCTGCTCAATAAGCAATTTTATGGCTTCTGTCCGGAGTTCCGGTGTATAACTCTGCGTTACTCTTTCTACTCACTTCTGCCTCCTGTTGGCTCAATTTTACCAAACAGGTGTATCTAGGGTTTTCAGGGTACTTCACGCCCATCTGGCGCGATGATATGCACATCGCCAAGCGGCCAGACCCCTTTTTTATCTTTGTCCTCATCGAGTCCTCGGTGTAGCCAGTAAGATGGCAAAATCTGCTGCTGGTAACATACTTCGCCAAAACCAAGGCCGCGCCACGGATCTTGGCTCGTATAGCGGATACAGTTTATCGTGGTACGACGCTACAGTTTGTCCATAAGGTGCTAAAACGGCAGTGCCATATCTCGACCAAAATTCAGGGCGGCTTTGTTCTGCTACTGAAAATATGGATTATGGAGCGGATATTTATCTGGCTGGGTAACTCGTTGACTGGCAAAAAATGTCAAGGTGCTGATGGCGATTAGCTAAAATGTTGCGCATGTATTTTTTATGACTAAGTAATATTTTTGTTAGTATCTTGTAGGGTATCTCCGGTGTCCTTACACTGGCCGCCATGCCTTATTTCATCGTAGTTCTCACTTTATTTTTACTACTTGCTTGTGATGCAAGTAACCTATCCAAAATTAGCCAATCTGAGGAGGTAAAAATTCTGGCCAAGGTGGGGGAGTCAATTATCCGCAACCTAGATCAAGCTGAAGTAAGCAAGCAATCAGCACCCTCTGTCGAACCTCTGGTTACCGGTAGTAGCAAGGTCGGACACCGTGATTTTAATGGTGCTAAAAAGGTTTTACCGCAGGTTTTTGCCGGTATGGAGCAGGATTTCTATTGTGCTTGTCGTTATCAGGGTAAAACCGTGGACTGGAGTAGTTGCGGTTTTAAACCGCGTAAAGCGGAGAATCGTGCCAAGCGTATCGAGTGGGAGCATGTGGTACCGGCATGGACTTTGGGTCACCAGCGTCAATGTTGGCAAAATGGTGGGCGTAAGCATTGTACTAGCAGCGATTCAATGTTCCGTATGGCTGAGGGAGATTTGAACAATTTAGTGCCAGCAGTAGGAGAGGTGAACGGAGACCGTGGTAATTTCGCCTATTCAGCCTGGACCCGCCAGCCACAGCCAATGTATGGTCAGTGTCAATCTGTGGTGGATTTTGCTCACAAGCGTTTTCAGCCTAGAGAAGAGGTACGCGGTGCGGCAGCCAGGATTACACTATATATGCATCAACGCTATGATTTGCGTATGAGTCAGCAGGACAGGCAGTTGATGTGTGTTTGGGCTCGCCAGTACCCGATAACAAATTGGGAGCAGCAGCGCAACCAGCGCATTATCAAGTTACAGGGGGAGGGCAATTTTTTGGTGGGGCAGCCTGCTCGCCTGACTGAGCTATGCCCGCGATAAGTGGGTAAGACCAGACAAAAGAAAACAGCCATGTGATGCATGGCTGTATTAAGGTTAACCCCCGTTTGGGCTTTGCGTATGCTGATGACTACGTTTTTATGTATGATATTTTTTGTTTTCAAGTGCTGAAAATTTATATGTCCTATTGTATTTTTCTTTGTCATTTTTTGCAATAGAAAACCTTTGTTTTAATCGTTTGGAATTATTTTATTGTAATTGCTCCAACGACTAGATATGGTGGTAAGGTTGCGGCGTTGACACTATTTGTATTGATTGATGTTCTAAATAGTAGTGATTTTCTTAGCTTTTTGATCTTTGATTTTTTTGTTTTATTCGCATTTGTCTAGCTGTGAAATTTCTTGGAGAGCTTCATGCAATTTCGTGTTTTCGCCCAGCCACAGTCTGCGCTACGCGATGCTGTTACTGCGGCTTATCGCCGAGATGAGACTGAGTGCGTGCAGGCATTGCTAGCAGCAGCAACACTGAGTGCCGAGCAGCTTGACTCGGCGCAGAAACTGGCGCGCCTGCTGGTGACTGAAGTACGTCGTGAGCGCAGTCGTGCCAATGGGGTGGATGCATTGATGCATGAGTTTTCTCTGGATTGCAGCGAGGGTGTTGCGTTGATGTGTTTGGCAGAGGCTTTATTGCGGATCCCAGATCAAGCCACGGCTGATAAATTGATTCGTGACAAAATTTCGCATGGTGACTGGAAGTCTCATTTGGGGCATAGCTCATCCTTATTCGTGAATGCCGCTGCTTGGGGCTTATTGTTAAGTAATAAGCTGGTGTCCTCTCATAGCGAACGTGGCTTATCTGCTGCGATGGGGCGTTTGATCGCCAAAGGTGGCGAACCACTGATTCGCAAAGGTGTGGATGCTGCAATGCGTATGCTGGGTAAACAATTTGTGCTGGGTGAGAACATCGACCAGGCATTGCAGCACAGTCGTGAACGCGAGGTCGCTGGTTATCGTTTTAGTTACGATATGCTAGGCGAGGCCGCCATGACTGAGACGGATGCACAGCGCTATTTGCAAGAATACATTACAGCGATCCATGCTGTGGGCAAAGCTGCCGCCGGGCGTGGTGTATATGCTGGCCCTGGGGTTTCAGTTAAGTTATCCGCTCTGCATCCGCGCTATAGCCGCGCGCAGCGGGAACGGGTGATGGCAGAATTACTGCCCAGGCTGAAAAGCTTATTTGTCCTGGCGCAACAATATGGCATCGGGCTGAATATTGATGCGGAAGAAGCAGATAGGCTAGAACTGTCTTTAGATTTATTGGAAGCCTTGGCTTTGGACGAAGATCTGCGGGGGTTTGCCGGTATAGGTGTGGTCGTGCAGGCTTATCAAAAGCGCTGTCCTTATGTGATTGACTATCTAATTGATCTGGCCCGGCGCAGTGGGCACCGTTTTATGGTGCGACTAGTGAAAGGGGCTTATTGGGATGCTGAGATCAAACGCGCGCAAACTGAGGGGCTGTCGGGCTACCCGGTATATACCCGTAAAGCCCATACCGATGTAGCCTACCTAGCATGTGCCCGGCGTTTATTAGCAGCTCAGGATGCTGTTTATCCGCAATTTGCCACCCACAATGCTTACAGCCTGGCGGCCATTGTGCAACTTGGGCAGGGTAAAGAATATGAGTTTCAGTGCCTGCATGGCATGGGTGAGGCTTTATATGATCAGGTAGTTGGTGGGGGCAGCGAGTTGGCCAAACCGTGCCGTATTTATGCACCAGTAGGCTCGCATCAAACCCTACTAGCCTATTTAGTACGACGCTTGTTGGAGAATGGGGCAAATAGTTCTTTTGTAAATCGTATTATTGATGAGACAGTCGCACTGGATGATTTGCTGGCTGATCCAGTCATGGAGGCTGTCTGTCATGGCGGGGAAGCCCACCATAAAATCCCGTTACCGGTGGCTTTATATGGTGCCACGCGTAGCAATGCCAAAAGTTTGGATTTATCAAATGAACATGTGCTCAGTATGCTACAGCGTGGCTTAAGCGCATCTGAGCAGCATCCCTGGGGGGCTTTTCCGTTGTTGGGTGACGGTGATGTCAGCGATGGGCCTGTGTTAAAAGTCATCAATCCCGCTGATCATGCCGATATAGTTGGCAAAGTGATTGAAGCTAGCCGGGAAGATGTGAACAAAGCACTGACGCTGGCGGAAAAAGCAGTTGGCCAATGGGCAAGCACCCCTGTGGCAGAACGTGCCGCTTGTCTGCAACGTATGGCGGCATTACTGGAAAGCCACCTGCCAACGCTAATGGGTTTGATGGTACGTGAGGCGGGTAAAACCTTGCCGAATGCCTTGCATGAGGTAAGGGAGGCTGTGGATTTTTGCCGCTACTATGCCTTACAACTGCAAACTGAGTTTGCCGATCAGCCTTTATCTCCTTTAGGACCGGTGGTCTGTATCAGTCCGTGGAACTTTCCTTTGGCCATTTTTGTGGGGCAAGTCGTTGCCGCCTTGGCAGCGGGTAATGCCGTTTTGGCCAAGCCAGCCGAACAAAGCTGCCTGATTGCAGCCTACGCCGTACGCTTATTGCATCAAGCCGGAGTGCCGCGTGCCATTTTGCAATTATTGCCTGGACGGGGCGAGGTAGTCGGCGCAGCGCTAACGGCAGACACACGTGTGCAGGGTGTGTTATTTACCGGTTCTACTGAGGTAGCACGTACTATAAACCGTACCTTGGCCAAACGTGGTGGAGATGCGGTGCTAGTGGCTGAAACGGGCGGGCAGAATGCAATGATAGTTGATAGTTCTGCGCTGCCTGAGCAGGTAGTGGCTGATGTATTGCTCTCGGCATTTGATTCAGCAGGTCAGCGATGTTCGGCCTTGCGTGTTTTGTATCTACAAGAAGAAATTGCCGATAAGGTCCTGACTATGCTTAAAGGAGCGATGACTCAGTTGGCCGTAGGCAACCCCGCCCGATTAAACACGGACATTGGCCCGGTAATTGATGAGGGCGCACGAGCAATGTTACTAGCGCATATCGAGGATATACAAACCACGGCTACTAGCCTTTACCAGACAGCATTACCAGGCGATTGTACTCATGGCACCTTTGTCGCCCCAACCTTGGTGGAAATCACGACATTGCATGATGTGCGACATGAGGTATTCGGCCCCATTCTGCATGTATTGCGTTTTAAAGCCAGTGAATTAGCGCAGGTGATTACGGATATTAATGCTACTGGATATGGTCTGACGCATGGTATTCATAGCCGTATTGATGAAACCATCGAATACATTGTTGAACGAATCAAAGCAGGTAACATCTATGTCAACCGTAATATGGTAGGTGCGGTTGTGGGGGTGCAGCCATTTGGTGGTGAGGGTAAGTCTGGCACCGGCCCGAAAGCTGGTGGGCCGTTTTATCTGCCTCGTTTAAGTCGCAGTAGCTGGCAAGCGCAATGGAAGATGGTCTCTACTGCGGAGCTGCAGGCTTTAGATGCTTTAGCGAAGCTAGCGGATATTTTGGGTTTGTCGCTCGATGAACAGTTTGCTGCCGCTAGGCGGGCTACACCTTTGGGCCAGAGAATAGCTTTACCTGGCCCGACTGGTGAGAGCAACACACTCTATTTTGTACCACGCGGCAAAGTTGCCTGTGTAGCGGATAATCAACAAGCGCTGGTCGCGCAATTGGTGGCGGTGTTTGCCACTGGCAACCAGGTAGTCTTACCGGAAAATCAAATGGGGCAATGGTTTGCTGCACAATTGCCAGGGCAGGTGGAGTTGAGCGAAGATGTTTATACCGCCGATATTCATGCTCTACTTTGGTCGGGCGATACTACGGGAGCAGATCAGGCCCGTGTTTCTTTAGCTGCACGTAGCGGGGCCTTGCTACCCTTGCTGTTAGCGGATGAGGCAGGCGTTTATCCTTTGCATCGTTTGGTGCTGGAACGAGTATTGAGCGTCAACACTACTGCTGCTGGCGGGAATGCTTCCTTGATGAGTATGAGTGAGTAAGGCGTAGCCAAGTCGCGAACAATTTCTATTTTGTTGTATATTGTCTTGTTTCAAATAGTCTGCCGGTGAGGCCTCCACGTACGTTGTGCCGGGCAGCAAGTAAAGTTAAAACATTAAGGGATCAAAGATGCACGGTATCAGGCTGACAAGTTTTTTCATCGCAGCAATCGCAGCTACCACCTTATCAGCTTGCAGCAAACAGGAGCCAGCGTCCGGAACTGCGGCGACTAGCTCAGCCGATCGAGTTGTGAAGATCGGTTTTGCTGCGCCTTTAACCGGGCCACAGGCGCATTATGGTGAGGATTATCAACGTGGAGTGTTGCTAGCACTCGAAGATGTTAATGCCAGTAAACCCAGCATTGGTGGTCAAGCAGTAAAGTTTGAAATCGACAGTCAGGATGATCAGGCCGATCCAAAAACAGCGACGCAAATTGCCCAAAAATTAGTGGATAACAAAACGTCGGGTATTATCGGGCATTTTAATTCGGGCACTTCCATTCCCGCCTCTAAAGTCTATGCCGATGCCGGCATACCGATGATTGCGATGGCTACTTCTCCGGCCTATACCACACAGGGGTTTAAAAATACCTTTCGGTCGATGACCTCTGATACACAACAAGGCTCAGTAATGGGGCGGTTTGTGGTAGACAAACTCAGAGCACAACGCATTGTTATCATCGACGATCGCACCGCTTATGGACAGGGTTTAGCAGATGAGTTTGCCAAAGCGGTGCAAGCTGCTGGTGGGCAGATTCTCAAGCGTGAGTTCACCAATGATAAGGCTAGTGATTTTGCCGCTATCTTAACGGCATTGAAGGCGGTCAACCCGGATGTGATTTTTTATGGTGGTGCCGATGCCCAGTCAGCACCAATGGCCAAACAGATGAAGCGCTTGGGCATGGCAGCCACACTGGTTTCTGGGGAAATGACCAAAACGCCTACCTTTCTGCAATTGGCTGGCAAAGATGCCGAAGGCTCTATTGCTTCTTTGCCGGGCCTACCTTTACAGAAAATGCCCAAGGGTAAGGATTATGAAAGTCGTTATAAAGCACGTTTCAAAGAGAATGTGGCGACTTATTCACCTTATAGCTATGACGCTACTCGCGCTTTGATTCAAGCTATGCAGGAGGTCGGTTCTACTGATCCCAAAGCTTACTTGTCTCGATTGGCAAACATTCATCATGCTGGCGTAACGACTGACAATTGGAGTTATGACGCCAAAGGAAACCTTCAGGACAGCGGTATTACTGTCTATAAAGTAGTTGATGGCAAGTGGGTGGTATTGGAAACTTTGGGTGGTATAAGCGGTAGTGCGGCTTCAACGGCACAGTAATATTAATGGGATGATGCAAGTCGAGTGTCCGCATCATCCTATTACTAGAGGAATCAGAACCGGTACTGCACACCTAAGACCACAGCACTACTTTGGTTCGCATCAACCATTGGACTATCTTTGATGTCACTATGTAGAAACATAACTCGACCGTTCATAAAAACACTGAAATTGCGATTAATTTGATAACCCGCGAATAGGCCAAGATAAGGGGAAGCTGTGCTACCAACACTATAAGCTGGTAAACCACTCCTACTAGCTTCGTTATTGTCTATGCCGTAATAATAGTCGTTGTGCTTACTATTGGCCCATTCAACACCAACACTCGGGGCTAGCTGTAACTTATCGATAAGGAATGGGTAGCTATATTTCAGATCGACCAGTAAGCCGTCACTACGGCCAAGCGTATCGCCCGCGGCGTGGATACCCAAGCTTCCCCAGCTATCTTTGTAGTTGTAACCCAGCCCAGCCATAACCGTTGATTTGCGTTTATCTAGTAGGCGTAGCTGCGCATTGTCGGTGTCACCTGGGTCAAAATTAAGACCTTGGTAACTGATATCAGCATAGATGGATTGCTGCTTGTCTTTGTACAAATAAACCCCGGCAGAAAGTCCCTCTATATAAAAGTGTTCACCTTTATAAGAAATAATGGGTAGAGCCCTAGTTTGATTGTCATAGTCTTTATAAGGCGGTGACTGTATTGCTGCTCCAATACCAATTGCCCAGCCTGAGTCATACATGGCTGTATCATTTAATACTGAGCTTGGCAAGCTTTGAGTATTAGCCAAAGCATTTTGACAGCCTAGCAATGCCAATATTGCAGGTATGAATAGCTTGTTCATTTACTTTCCTTTTTAATATTTTCAAATTACAGGCATTATCATCTTTTGCGTAAATATTACATTATGTTTATAGATTTGGCGTGATTAATTTGGAAATGAGTTGAGTTGTTGTTTTTAAATTCTTTAGCATTGTATTAAAAAGACATATCTGTTAAGGATGGAGTGTATTGACAGTGCCTATTTTTGAAACTATCCTTTGAGAAGGATTCTCAATTACATTTTGAGGTGGTCATGTATATCTGTTTATGCCATGCCGTAACCGACCAGCAGTTGCGTGAGGCCGTACGCAACGGAGCGACTAAAATGTGTCATCTTCGTGACCGGCTAGGCGTTGCTAGTGATTGTGGTAAATGCGCTTGCTTAGCTAATCAATTGCGTAAAGAAGCCATTCTCGAACTATCTGCAAACTCTGTCGGGCGTTCTGCTGCTTGATCTCGAATTTTAACTATTTAACAGAAATGGTATAACCGACGGCTGTTTTCTACTAAAGCGTTTCATCTTGTTTTACTTCAACTGTCTTTTTCCAAATAGCTTATTGCACATAAGCTATATCGATAGCTTCCGTGTAACCTCAAGTCTCAAAGAAAATCAATATAGCGTAGATGGGCTTGGATAGGATAAAGTTGCGGCTTCATTTACTGCTCTGCAAATTTTATCAAGGTGTATATATGAGAATAGCGCTCGGCATTGAGTATGATGGGCGGGCGTTTTCTGGCTGGCAAAGTCAGTCGCATGGCAATACTGTCCAGGACAAATTGAATCAGGCGATTGCTAAAATTGCAGATGATGCTTCTAGGACAATAGCGGCAGGTAGAACGGATGCTGGCGTGCACGCAGCGATGCAAGTGGTGCATTTTGATACGGAAGTCTCGCGACCTCTAACGGCTTGGATTCGAGGCGTCAATGCGTTTCTGCCAGATGACATCGCAGTGGTTTGGGCACAAGAAGTTATACCTCAGTTCCATGCACGCTTTTCCGCTACCGCACGCTCCTATAGTTATTTCTTATTAAATAGCCCGGTTCGTTCTTGTTTGCTTGCAGGTAAAGTAGGCTGGTTTCATCAGCGATTAAATGTCGATGCGATGCAGGCCGCTGCAGTACATTT
Organism: Neisseriaceae bacterium TC5R-5; assembly: GCA_020830965.2. GTDB lineage: Bacteria > Pseudomonadota > Gammaproteobacteria > Burkholderiales > Chromobacteriaceae > Chromobacterium. The sequence goes on along the minus strand of JACCFC020000023.1, from coordinate 22,975 downwards.
GCTTGGGCGTCATGATTTTTCCAGTTTTCGTGCTGCCGAATGTCAGGCCAAGTCATCTTTTAAAGATTTACAGCAATTAGATATTTGTTGGCAAGATGAGCTTATACGTTTTGATTTTAAGGCGGATGCTTTTTTGCATCATATGGTGCGTAATATCGTAGGCGCTTTGGTCTATGTCGGCAAAGGGGCGTTGATGATTGATGATATGGCTAGTTTACTTGCTGCTTGTGATCGCACTACCGCTCCTCCTACCTTTATGCCTGATGGTTTGTATTTGACGGGAGTAAGCTATCCCGCAGTATTTGACCTACCTTCACAAGCTAATCTGAGTCGTTTGTCTTTATGGAGGTGAGCGCATGATAAGAGTAAAAATATGTGGAATTACTTGCCCACAAGACGCAAAAGAAGCCGCTCGTTTAGGTGCAGATGCCATTGGTTTGGTATTTTATTCAGACAGTCCACGTCATGTAACATTAGAACAGGCACAAGAAATCATTGCGGCTTTGCCTCCTTTTGTTTCCACTGTGGCCTTGTTTGTGAATCCGCAGCCTGATTTTGTAAAGCAAGTTCTGACCAATTGTGCGGTTGATATTTTGCAGTTTCATGGGGAGGAAAGTGCAGCGTTTTGCCGTTCTTTTCAGCGTCCCTATCTTAAGGCGGTAAGAATTAAGCCAGATTTAAACTTGGCGGAATGGGCAGAACAATATTCAGATGCTCGTGCGATATTGGCTGATGCGTTTGTTGAGGGAGCACATGGCGGAACGGGTAAAACCTTTGATTGGAGCTTGCTGCCTAAGCACTTGTCTTTGCCGCTGGTTTTATCTGGAGGATTGAATGTAGATAATGTTGCGCTAGCCGTTAGGCAAGTAAGACCAGCAGCTGTCGATGTATCTAGTGGCGTGGAAGCTGTTAAAGGAATAAAAGATGCAGCCAAAATGGCAGCATTTATATCAGGAGCAAAGAATGGATCGTTATAATTTTCCAGATGCCTGCGGCCATTTTGGCCAGTACGGCGGCGTGTATGTTGCCGAAACGTTGATGACCGCATTGGATGAGTTAAAAAATGAGTATGCTCGTGTGAAAGCGGATCCGGCTTTTTGGCAGGAGTTTCACTATGAACTAAAGCATTATGTGGGGCGACCGAGTCCTATCTATCATGCAAAACGCTGGTCGGATGCTCTGGGTGGTGCACAGATTTACTTCAAGCGCGAGGATTTAAATCATACCGGTGCCCATAAGATCAATAATGCAATTGGGCAGGCTCTTTTGGCTAGGCGGATGGGTAAGCAACGTGTGATTGCCGAAACCGGTGCTGGTCAACATGGTGTCGCTTCGGCAACGGTTGCTGCGCGCTATGGGATGGAGTGCGTGGTGTATATGGGTGCGGAGGATATTAAGCGCCAATCTCCCAATGTGTTTCGCATGAAATTATTAGGTGCAACGGTTGTTCCTGTCGAGTCTGGTTCGCAGACTTTAAAAGATGCTTTAAATGAGGCTATGCGTGACTGGGTAACCAATATCGATAGTACTTTTTACATTTTGGGTACGGCGGCAGGTCCACATCCTTACCCCATGTTGGTGCGGGATTTTGTCTCAGTTATAGGGACAGAGTCTAAGGTGCAGATGCCTGAGTTGATTGGCCGCCAGCCCGATGTGATCGTGGCCTGTGTTGGTGGTGGCTCGAACGCGATTGGCCTGTTTCATCCTTATATTGATGTGCCTGGAGTTCGCATAGTAGGCGTTGAAGCTGGTGGTCACGGCTTGAGTTCTGGGCGCCATGCTGCTCCTATTTCCAGTGGTGCTGCGGTGGGGGTGTTACATGGGGCCAAAAGTTATTTGATGCAGGATCGCAATGGTCAGATCGTAGAAACTCATTCGGTGTCTGCCGGTCTCGATTATCCTGGTGTGGGGCCTGAGCATAGTCATTTGAAAGATATTGGTAGGGCTGAATATGTTGCCATCAACGATGATGAGGCACTGCAGGCATTTCATCACTGTTGCCGCTTAGAAGGGATTATTCCGGCTTTGGAGTCCAGCCACGCTTTAGCTTGGGCTGGGAAAGTTGCTCCGGAAATGACTAAAGATCAAGTTATTTTGGTTAACTTGTCTGGTCGGGGTGATAAGGATATCAATACTGTTGCCGGACTAACCGGTATTAGCCTGTAAGGGGTGGTTTTATGTCACGTATTGCCAGATGTTTTGCCAATTTGGCTGGCCGCAAAGCGCTAATTCCTTTTATTACTGCAGGTGACCCGCAACCAGCGTTAACCGTTGAATTGATGTATGGATTGGTTGATGGCGGTGCAGATATTATTGAATTGGGCGTGCCTTTTTCTGACCCAATGGCTGATGGCCCGGTTATTCAGCGAGCTTCCGAACGTGCATTATTACATAAGGTAGGCTTACGCGAAGTATTGGACATAGTAGCGGCGTTTCGTCAAAGCAATACGACGACTCCAGTCGTTTTAATGGGTTACCTTAACCCAGTATTTGCGATGGGCTACGCTGAATTTGCTGAGCGCGCCAAAAGCTCGGGGGTGGATGGTGTTTTAACGGTTGATTCACCGCCGGAAGAGTCTGTAGATTTGGCGGCAGCTTTGTGTGCGGTGGATTTGGATCCGGTATTCTTAATCGCCCCCACCACACCGAATAGTCGCGTGCTTGAGATCGCGAAATTAGCACGTGGCTATGTGTATTACGTTTCTTTAAAAGGGGTAACCGGAGCAGGTCATCTGGACATTGATGAAGTGGCGCGTAAAATCGCATCCCTCAGAGAATATATTCGGCTACCTATTGGAGTTGGATTTGGTATTCGCGATGCGGCCACAGCAAAAGCAATAGCTAGTGCTGCGGATGCGGTAGTTATTGGTAGCCGTTTGGTGCAGGAAATTGAGGCTGCCGCGCCGGCAGAGGCGAGGGCGCGATTAACGAGCCTAGTTACTGAACTGAAGGCAGCAATTTGAATACAACGGTGATCTCTTTAGTTGAGATCATCTATTAATACCTAAGGAGTTTGCATGAGCTGGTTGAATAAGCTGCTGCCGCCGAAGATCAAGCGTGATAATCGTACCGATAAGCCATCCGCTGTCCCGGAGGGCTTATGGTGTAAGTGCCCAGAGTGTGAAGCTGTTTTGTACTACACCGATCTGCAAAAAGGTCTTCAGGTTTGCCCGAAATGTAATCATCATCATCCGCTAAATGCACGTGAGCGATTAAATGTGTTGTTGGATGAAGAGGGGCGCAGAGAAATTGGAGAAGAAGTCAGGCCAATTGATATTCTTAAATTTAAAGATAGTAAGAAATATGCGGATCGTTTGACTGCAGCTAAGGCCGATACTGGTGAAGATGATGCTTTGGTCGTCATGCAAGGTAGTATTTGTGGCGTGCCCGCAGTAGTTGTGGCATTTGAATTTAAGTTTATTGGTGGCTCAATGGGCTCGGTGGTTGGAGAGCGCTTTGTACGAGGGGTGCGGGCGGCTGTAGAAGCCAAAGCGGCTTTTGTTTGTGTAGCCGCTTCAGGTGGCGCTCGTATGCAAGAGGGGTTGAATTCGTTAATGCAAATGGCCAAGACCAGCGCTGCTTTGCAATTATTGACCGATGCTAAACTGCCGTTTATTTCAGTATTGACTGATCCAACTATGGGTGGCGTCTCTGCCTCATTTGCTTTTTTGGGCGATGTTGTCATTGCTGAACCCAAAGCCCGTATTGGTTTTGCAGGAGCTAGGGTGATTGAACAAACTGTTCGCGAAACCTTGCCGGAAGGCTTTCAGCGCGCTGAATTCCTATTGGGAAAAGGCGCGGTGGATATGGTTGTTGATCGTCGTGAATTGAAACGCAAGATCGCAGATCTGCTTACCTTACTACTAAGGGAGCCAGCTGTAGCTTAATTTAACCACTAAATAAAGAGCAGAATCATCTCAGGATGATTCTGCTCTTTATTGTTTATACCCTTAGCGACTAACTCCACATATTTGATGGCAAAGGCGTTGGACTTTTTGGAGAGCCATTTTTCTTTGACGTGCTAGGTTTCTCTTGTTGAGAAAGTGGCTGATTGTTCTGTATCAAGTTTCTGTTTTGTGATGCAACGGCTACTAACCGTAGAATAGTAGGTTCGCTATCCTCACCAAAGCGTTGCTCAATTGAGCGGTAGGTCGCGATGGCATCATTTTTGCGCTTAAGTTGACTTAGCGCTAGACCTTTGTTAATCAGAGCGGTAACAAGTAATTCACGAATTTCAGTTTCTGCCGCTTCGCTAAAACGTATTTCTATCAAGTCACAAACCTCTAATAGCTCTTCCATGCGCCCGAGCTGACCTAAGGTAGCACTTTTATTCAGTAGTGCCTGCGCAACAAGTTCACGAATTGCTGGGTCTGTTTCCTCACCAAAATGTCGCTCTACTAAATCACAAGTAGAAATTTCCTCACTGTTGCGCCCAAGCTTGCCCAGAGCGATAGCTTTATTTACTAAGGCCGTCACCAGTATTTCTTGAATAGCGAGCTCTTTATCTTGAGCAAAGCGTTGTTGGACTAAATCATAGGTGACAATAGCTGCTTCATATTGCTGAAGTTGATTCAGCGTACCGCCTCGATTGAGTAGGGCAATCGCTAAGAGTTTACGAATCGCAGCGTCCTTGTCTTGTGCAAATCGCTGTTCGATCAGATTATAGACAGCAAGTTCTTCTTCGCTACGACCTAACTGTCTTAATGCAAATGCTTTATTAATCAGAGCAGTAAGTACTTGTTTACGTATAAATATTTGCTTTTTCTGACCAAAGCGTTGATCAATTACATCATAAACTTTGATCTCATCTTCACTTCTGCTCAACTGGCTTAGGGCAAATCCTTTGTTAATTAAAGTTTTTGCTAGCCATTCACTTATAGTGGGGGAGGTATCTTGTCCAAAGTACAGTTCAATTGAGCTGTAGACAGCAATCTCTTCCTCATGTTTTTCGCGTTGCGCTAAGACAAAGCCTTTATTGCTCAGTGCTTTCGCTAATACTTGGCGGATAAAAGGATCTTTGTCTTGACTGAAACGCTGCTCAATTAGGCCGTAATTAGCCAGTTCTTCTTCGTGTTGGTCAAGTTGGCCTAATGTGATGGCCTTGGCTAATAACAGATCAGGTGTCATTAGAGGATGTTGTTGCTTTAACGCATGATTAAAGGCGATAAGAGCTGAATCAAAGCGGCGTTCAGAAAGTTCGCTCAGTCCACGAGCGAAATAGTCACTTGCCGTGAATTGGCTTTCAGTTTTGAATTTAAGAGATTCACTAGCAAGCTGAATATTGTTTATTGAGTCTTTGTCTGCATAAAAATTATACGATTCATTGTCTAAATTTATGATGGCTTGTATAAAGTTCAGATTAGCCTCTTGAATATCCTTATCGGCTTGCTCTGTGCGTTCTGCTACAACTTTCTTATGTTCGTCGATGTTGTGCGCAGTAAGACCAACTTCTTTTTGTAGAGCCTTGATATTTTGCGTCAGTTTTTCACTATTTGTAGAGAACCACTTTTCGGCAGAGGATTCTGCGGCTCGGCGTGCCTCTCTAATGGCCCTTTGTGTGCCTTTTAGAACAACAAAAACCGTAATTATCGATACCAAAATTATAAGAACTGCAGTTATGAGAATTAAATTCCCTAGATGAGTAGTTTGGTCTGTGGAGCCTGCTATGTTGTTGGCTTGCTGCCCGATTGATAGCCCAAGGTCGCTGATACGTTTGTCCTGAGCGTTAAGGCGAGTTGTTACTACTTCTTTAAAAATAGCCATTTCTTTTTCCTGAGAGCGAACTCGCTGCTCAAGTTGTTGTATGGCTTCTGGGCCTGGCGGTAAGTATTTGAGCGATTCCATTGGAGGCAAGGCCTCATAAGAGCTTGCCCATGCTACCGCAGCTTGCATAACAAAGACGGTCAAGATGATTTGTAAAAGTTTACGCATGCTAACCCTAGTAATTTATTGTTTTGCGGCTTACCAGCCGCTCCCACACTTGTACTACCCAACAATTGGACTTGCTAAGTATTAGTCTCATCTGCTGATGAGGCCGCTACTTTTTTGGCCAATATACTGTTGGCAACATATTGGCTGTAGCGTGAGTTGAACTGTATATGATTTTTGCATCACGTCAAGCTTGTCATTCTATATGAATAAACGCTTGTGGTCGAACGGCTAGAGCATACCTATCGTAATGGTGGCGCAGCCAAAATATGATTACATCACCATTACTTGCAAGATCAATTAAGTCTACTTCCAATTTTGCGGCAATTTATAACCCATATACTTTTGCTTGGCAAAGTTTTTAAACTCCGCTGAGTTATAAGCCGCTATGACATCTTTTGCCCATGGTTTGTTGAGGTCTCCAGCACGTATGACTCCCCAGTTAACATAAGCGTAGCTCTTTTCTTGGTAAATGGCATCAGTCAACTTCATGCCTGAACTCGTAGCAAAGTTACCGTTAATGACGGCAAAGTCTACATCTTTACGTGCTCGTGGTAACTGAGCAGCTTCCAGTGGGATGATCTTAATTTTTTTAATGTTCTGAGCAATATCACGCTCAGATGCAGTAAGGGGGTTAATACCAGGCTTCAGTGTTATCCAGCCAAGATCGGCTAGCATAATTAGTGCACGGGCAAAGTTAGATGGATCGTTTGGAGTAGCAACAGTAGAACCAGCTTTAACATCTTTCAATGATTTCGCTTTACCAGGGTAGATTCCCAGTGGTGCTGTTGGTACTTGGAAGACTTCTTTGAGGCTCAGCTTATGTTCTTTGGCAAAATTGTCTAAATAGGGCTTATGCTGAAATACATTGACATCAATAGATCCATCCTGCAGAGCAAGATTGGGACGTACATAGTCGGTGAACTCTACCAGCTTTATGCGATAGCCTTGCTTTTCCAGAATGGGTTTGATTGATTGTTTAACCATGTCGCCAAAGTCGCCAACAGTCGTACCTATTACAATATTTTTCTTAGCCGGGTCAACGGCTAAAGCGGTGCTGGATAGCGCAAGGCCTAATGCTGATACACAAGCTGCTTTAAGAATTAATCTACGCATAGTTTCCTCCGAAAATTTAACGTTTATCTAATTTTGATGCCAGGCGGTTTCCTAGCAATTGAATGAGTTGTACTAAAACGACAAGCAATAACACCATGGCTACCATTACATCAGTTTGATAGCGATAGTAACCATAACGAACAGCTAGGTCGCCTATGCCGCCACCGCCAACTACCCCCGCGACCGCTGTATAGCCAAGGAAACTGATCGTAAGAATAGTAAAGCTGGAGATTAGGCCTGAGCGAGCCTCGGTAAGCAATACTTTGAAGATGATTTGTATTGGACTGGCTCCCATCGCTTCAGCCGCTTCAATAACGCCGCGTGGGATTTCGCGTAAGGTCTGCTCCACTAACCGAGCAAAATAGGGAATGGCGGCGAAGGCCAGTGGTACAGAAGCGGCAATAGGGCCAATTGTTGTGCCCACCAGTAAGCCGGTAATAGGCCCTAGTGAGAACATCAGAATAATGAATGGAAATGAACGTACCAAGTTGATCAGCCAGCCTAGAATGCCATTGATGGTGCGATGAGCGAATAATTGCTGTGGTTGGGTTAGATATAAAATAATACCCAATGGGCCACCTAATAAAACAGCAGCGCTCAGCCCTATACCAAGCATTAACATGGTTTCCTGACAGGCTTGCCAGATTTCCGGTGACATATCGCTAAGATTTTGCCACGCTTCGAGTAGGGTCAGGCTATCCATTATGCGGCCTCCAGCAAGGATCGGGCTAAGGTAGATTTAGCCTGCACTTCATGATTTTCTACCCCAACAATTTCTATAATACTACCGGCATCTAGTACCGCAGCTCGCTGGCAAATGGCACGGATAACGCCCATTTCGTGCGTAACAATAACAATTGTCACGCCAAATCGTTGATTGATACTTTGCAGGCAATCCAGAATTGATTGTGTGGTTTTGGGGTCTAGTGCGGAGGTGGGCTCATCGGCCAGGATGACTTTAGGGTTGGGCGCTAACGCACGAGCAATACCAACTCTTTGTTTTTGCCCCCCAGAGAGTTGTGCCGGGTAATGATTGGCACGATCCTGCAAACCAACGACGTCCAAACATTCTGTTACACGCTGTGTGATTTTCTCGGCAGACCAGCCAGCAATTTCTAAGGGGAAAGCAATATTACCCGCGACGGTGCGATTGGCAAGTAGGTTAAATTGTTGAAATACCATACCAATATTTTGTCGTGCTTTACGTAAGGCCTTGGCGGATAAACTAGTTAAGTCTTGCTCGGCAACAATGACGGCTCCTTGTTCTGGTCGTTCCAGTAAATTGATAAGTCGTAATAAAGTCGACTTGCCTGCACCGGAAAAGCCGATCAAACCAAAAATCTCACCAGCATGAATCGATAAAGAAGTTTCGCTAACGGCATCAAACCAACTACCGTCTGGATGGCGGAAGCGCTTACGCACATTTTGTAAATGAATCATTCGGAAAGCTCCAAAAACACAAGGCCCGCCGATAAACATGCGGCGGGCCTTGCATGGGAATCTATGTCTCTAAGATTGCTATGGTCGGCACTCTCGCAATCATTGCGTTTGAGTCCGGCCACCCACGCTTTAGCTGTTTTACGCCCGCAAGCTGTTTCAAATCGGCGAATAAAAATTATGGTCGAGATTGAACATCTATTTTCGTTTTTAGTCAAGAGCAAACAAGGTGAAGTTTTATTCGCCAATCTAAAGCAGTACTAGGCGAGCACATAAAGGCAGGTGGTCGGAGAGCCTCGACCATGGCTTTCCTTGCATCACATTGGCTTCTAGCGGACGTAGGCCGCGAACGTAAATACGGTCTAATGGCAGCACAGGTAGGCGGGCAGGAAAACTGCGGGCATGTTGTCCATATAAGGTTTCGAACACCTCGTGTAAGCCTAATTCTGTCATGAGATGCTGATTGGCTTCTTCACGCCAATCATTGAAATCACCCGCCAGAATTAAAGGCATTTCTGATGGGATATTTTGGTTGATATAACGTATTAGGTCACGGTATTGCTTGCGTCGATCATGTGCTAACAAATTAAAGTGCGCGCATAGCGCTACGATCGGTTTCGTCCATCCTTCTGGGGTGAGTACACAATGTAGCAGGCCACGGCGTTCAAATCGATTCACTGAAATATTGCGATTACACCATGTGTCAATGGTAAATCGGCTCAGCAGCGCATTGCCGTGGTGACCACGTGTATAAGCGGCGTTTAGGCCGTAGGCAGCTTTATGATCAAGCTGTTGGGCAAAGTAGTGATGCTGTGCTAATGGTGGCCAACTGGCATGCTTTAGGGCACGGTCCAGGTTTTTTCCTTGGACTTCTTGCAGGAATAAAATGTCAGCCGCGAGTGATTTGAGGGCGACGGCCATGTCTTCAACACGCACGTAACGATTTAACGGTGACATACCCTTATGGATATTGTAAGTCGCTACTTTGATGCTGTTCAAAATTGCTCCAGCTAAACTTGAGAATCATGAAAACCATAATAGGTCAGTTTGCTAACATTCCCTGTACTAAATAGACAGAAAATGTGTGCAAAGAGCAATAAAAAAACCCGCCGAAGCGGGGTTTTTTCAGGTGGAGAGCCTTACAGCTTACTCAGCCTTGATATTTGATGCCTGTTTGCCTTTAGGGCCGGTGGTTACATCGAAACTAACTTTCTGACCTTCTTGCAGTGACTTAAAGCCATTGGAGTTGATTGCGGAAAAGTGTGCGAACAGGTCTTCACCGCCTTCGTCAGGAGTGATGAAGCCGAAACCTTTAGCGTCGTTAAACCACTTAACAGTACCAGTTGCCATTGCGTGTATATCCATGTTCGTTGAAATCGAGCAGAACGCTCAGCCGATATAATAGTCTAATTTCCATCACGCATTCAAACCTCATAGCGCACTATTTTCCAAAAATAGGGGGAATTATACTGTCCTAAAGGATTATGTTAATAACTTAGGCCGGAGTAGTGCACTGTTTTTACAGTTAAAAAATAATCTTTGGATTGGCTACAATGGTACAAAAGTTGGCACTTGCGTTAGCTCGGTACACTGGCTATTGTGTCGGCGGTTAATGAACAGCTATAGGCTAATTTTATGAACAAGCAGGATGAATACAATTTGGAGATGCAAAGACGCTTGCATGCCTGCAGCGCTTTTGATTTTAATCATATCCGTAAAACCCATCTGTTGGAGCAATTAGCCCGTTTTGAAGGGCTGCCCAAACCGTCCCCAGAAATTCAGCAGCGTTTAGCAGTACTGCGCAAAAGTAATACAGAAAAACTGGATATAGCGCTGGGTCATGCCATGTCTAGACTGAGTGGTGAGCAAACCGCAGCCTTGCTTGAGTTGCGTCAACCGTCGAACTTTGCGTTGCTTGCCGCCACACTGGCTTTTTGGTCCGAGGCGAATCGGGTCCCTCTTAGCCATGTGCTTGAAGTTTCTATTCCAAAACTGGATAGAGTATTAACGGGGGGGCAGGCTATTGAGGTGGTGCAATGTGTTGCCCAGTTTGGTTCCGATGTACTGAATGCGGCTGATGATGATCGTCTTAGTTTAGCTGGCGCCTACCTGGCAAATCGTATGATGCAGTATGGCTTTGAAGTGTTATTTGCCATGCTGACTCGGGATGCTACCGTATCTGTCAAGCAGCCAGAATAAGCTGGCTTGAGCTAGTTCTAGTATAAATACCCAGCCTGAGCCTCAATGTTGGTATGGCTTGGGCTGGGTCGTAACAGCGTATGACGAAAAAGTCTATTTTCTGGCTGGAATCATCAAGCCACGTTGTACCGCCGGACGCGCCAAGCCGCGTTGTAGCCATTCCCCAACATGCTGAAACTGATCGAATCCCACCAGTTCTGCCGCCTGATAAAAGCCAACCAGATTGTTCACCCAGCCCAGCAATGAAATATCGGCAATGCTGTAATCTTGGCCCATAATCCACTCGCGGTCATGCAGGCGTGTTTCCAATACTCCTAATAACCGCTGGGATTCTTTGCGATAGCGCTCTAGTGGACGCTTGTCTTCATATTCGCGTCCGGCAAACTTATGGAAAAAGCCGAGCTGACCAAACGTCGGCCCAACTGAGGCCATCTGGAAAAATACCCACTGTATCGTTTCATAGCGTGCTGTTGCGGCTGACGGTAACAGCAAGCCGCTTTTCTCTGCCAGATACAGCAAAACTGCACCAGATTCAAACAGGGCAAATGGCTTGCCATCCGGGCCTTGTGGGTCAATAATCGCCGGAATTTTACCGTTCGGATTCAGTGACAGAAACGCGGGAGTGTTGCTTTCGTTCTGCATGATATCAACCAAATGGGCCTCATATGGTAGGCCGATTTCTTCCAGCATGATGGAAACCTTCACGCCATTAGGTGTGGGTAGCGAGTAGAGTTGTAAGCGTTCTGGGTGCTGTGCTGGCCAGCGCGCGGTAATGGGATATTGAGCTTGCGTTAACATAATGCCCTTTCAGATCAAGTTGTGCGGGTAGAAGATTTGATTCCTAGGTATTCTACTAGGCATGTTTTGCCTTATCCTACAGTGTTTTGTCATAGCTAAAAAACATAGCGCCTATTATCTGGCTGCCGGCCCCATCTCTGGAGATTTTTATGTTGGCCTATATTATTCGTCGCTTATGGCAGATGGTTCCGACTTTATTCGGAGTGATGCTACTCGTTTTTGTTCTGTTTAACTGGGTCGGGGGCGATCCCTCCTATATTCTGGCAGGCAAGCGTTTGGCACCGGAGGTGTTGGCGAATATCCGTTTGCAACTGGGCTTGGATAAAAGTTTGCCGGAGCAGTTCCTATTATTTATCCAGCAGGTACTGACATTTGATTTTGGTAACTCCTGGGCTACGCAGCAGTCAGTGACGGCAACCTTGGCGGCGCGGGTAGGGCCGTCCTTAATGCTGACTGGCAGCCTGCTGATATTAGAGCTACTTACCGCTTTACCGATTGCGGTGGCGGTAGCGTATTTTCGCGGACAACTGACAGATCGAATTGTCACGCTGATTTGTACTGTGGCGATGTCGGTCAGTTCTTTGGTGTACATCATTGTTGGTCAGTACTGGCTGGCGTATAAATTTGACTGGTTTCCCGTCATGGGCTGGGACGATAACAGCCCCTTGCGCAATCTCCTGGTTTACTTGCCACTCCCTTTGATCTTGGGCTTACTGGTATCGCTGGCACCGAATGTGCGTTTTTATCGTAGCTTTATCGTGGAAGAATTGGGCCAGGATTATGTGCGTACTGCGCGTGCCAAAGGCTTGAGCGAGGGTACGGTATTGTTCAAGCATGTACTGCGTAATGCGCTGATTCCAATTGTCACTGCGGTGATGATGTCCTTACCATTTTTATTGCTGGGGGCCATGCTGCTGGAGCGTTTTTTTGGGATTCCTGGCATGGGTAATGAGTTGCTGATGGCAGTAGATAAAAGTGATTTCTCAACGATTAAGGCGATTACGGTGCTGGTGGCCATGGCTGCAATGCTATTTAACCTGTTGGCCGATGTGATTTACCAGTGGATTGATCCACGCGTACAGCTTCAGTAGGGAATAACAAAAAGATGACAACTTTACAGAATCGTACAGCGGACGTGCCAGAGTCGCCCTCACGCAGTTTATGGGCTTTAGGCTGGCAGCGTTTACGTCGTGATCGTGTCGGCTTTATTTCTTTGTGGGTGGTGCTGCTTTTCATGCTGATGGCGCTGGCGGGCTGGTTGAATTTGCTGGCAGCGAATTGGAGCGATGAAATTGCGCTGTCCTATGCGCCGCCCACCTTATTATTAGGCCGTATCACGGCAGCGCCGGAACAGATGGTTGTGCCGCAAGTGCCCGGCTCTATACAAAAGCTTAAGCCATCGGAAGATCCGATTGCTGACTGGTTGCAGCAGGCCGAACAAAGCAAGATGGCTTATCAATTGCCTGAGGTGAAAAAGCTTGCGTCCTTACCTTTTGGTGCAGACCAGCGTGGACGCGATATCTTGGCTAAGGTGGTGAAAGGTACGGCAACGTCTTTGCTGGTGGGATGTTTAGGTGCCTTACTCTCGATTCTGATTGGTTCTGCGCTGGGTGCTTTGGCCGGTTATTGGGGACGCTGGATAGATGACGGCTTGATGTGGTTTTATAGCGTGTTTACCTCGGTACCGGATATGCTGCTATTGCTGGCATTTGCCGCGGTAGCTGGGCGTGGCATTGCTACCATTATCCTAGTGCTATCGCTCACCACCTGGACAGGCACCTTCCGTTTGGTGCGGGCCGAGTTCATCAAAAATCGCTCCCGTGAATATGTGCAGGCAGCTGATGCGATTGGAGCCAGCCATGGCCGACGTATGTTCATCCATATCCTGCCCAATGTATCGCATTTGCTGCTGGTACAGTTTTCTCTGCTGATGGTGGGCTTAATCAAATATGAAGTGATTTTGTCTTTTCTGGGTTTTGGGGTGGATGTGAAGCAGGTGAGTTGGGGATCGATGCTGGCCGAGGTGCCGGAAGAACTGTTACAGGGTTATTGGTGGCAGTTGTTGATGGTTGTGTTATTTATGTCCACGCTGGTGACCGCATTCAGTATGCTGACCGATGCGCTGCGAGATGCATTGGACCCGCGGCAGATTGTCGCTTAAGCCTGAGGAGGATACGCATGGATGACTTGACCGCGCCGTTGCTGGCTGTGCGCAATTTACGCATTAGTTTTCGTCAGGAGCAGGCTGCCGAATTTGTCGCTGTTAAAGGCGTGAGCTTTGATATTCCTACTCAGCAGACAGTTGCGCTGGTGGGCGAGTCCGGTTCCGGTAAATCCGTCAGTGCTATGGCGATCATGCGCTTATTGCCGCCACAAATCAGCGTGATTGCTCGTGATAGCGAGATCCTGTTCCAGGGCCGTAATTTATTGGATTTTTCCCCTAATCAGATGCGTGCTTTACGTGGTAAAGACATCGCGATGATTTTTCAGGAGCCGATGAGCTCGCTCAACCCGGTATTCAGTGTGGGAGAGCAGATAATCGAAGTGCTGATGTTGCATGGCGGCTTAGGCAGGCATCGGGCTCGACAGCGAGCCATTGCTCTATTGGGCGAGGTAGGCCTGCCGGATCCAGCACAAAAAGTGGATAGTTATCCGCATCAGCTATCTGGAGGGCAGCAGCAGCGCGTGATGATTGCCATCGCTATTGCCTGTGAGCCGAAGTTGCTGATTGCCGATGAACCCACTACCGCGCTGGATGTCACCATCCAGCAGCAGATTTTACAGTTGCTTCGCGATTTGCAACAAAAGCGTGGCATGTCGGTATTGTTCATTACCCATGATTTAGGCGTAGTCAAAGAATTTGCCGACCAGGTAATCGTAATGCGAGATGGAGAAATTCGTGAACAGGGTGCGGTGGAGCACATTTTTACCTCACCGCAAGATGTTTATACCCAGGCTTTGCTGCGTTGTCGCCCACGGCTGGCAAGCCGGCCGCAACGTCTGGCGGTGATTGAGGATTTTCTACAGCCGGGAACGTATCAGGAGCCGCCAGCACGCCAGCGTGGCTATGCGCCTGATGACCCGATTGTGCTGGAAGTGCAGGGGTTGTGTAAGTCGTTTGACTCGCGTCAGGGCTGGTTTGGCAAACGCAGTGTTCCAGTAGTGCAGGATGTGTCATTTAAATTAGCTCGTGGCAAAACACTGGGTATTGTTGGTGAGTCGGGTTCAGGCAAAAGCACAATCGGTTTAAGTTTAGTGCGTTTGCACCGAGCAAATGCCGGACGAGTGCTATTTGATGGCGTCGATTTACTGGCGATGAGTCATCGGCAGTTCTATCCTTATAAGCGACGTATCCAGATTATCTTTCAGAATCCTTATGCTTCCTTGAACCCACGTTTTAGCGTAGAGCAGATCTTGTGTGAACCGATGTTATTGCACGCGATTGGTCAGCATGCAGTCGAGCGGCGGCAACTGGCGCGCAGTTTGCTAGATAAAGTGGGCATATCGACACGGGCCTTGGCCAAATATCCGCATGAGTTTTCTGGCGGGCAGCGCCAGCGTATTGCGATTGCGCGTTGCCTTACCTTGCAACCCGAAGTGTTGATTTGTGATGAGTCGGTATCCGCGCTGGATGTATCAGTGCAGGCGCAAGTATTGAATTTGTTACAGGATTTACAGGATGAGTTTCAGCTATCGTATTTGTTTATTTCGCATGACCTAGCGGTAGTGAAGCATATTTCAGATCAAGTGCTGGTATTACATCAGGGCAGGGTAGTGGAGCAGGCTGATGCCGATCTGATTTATCAGCAGCCACAGCATGACTACACCCGTAAGTTGTTGGCAGCGATTCCCCGTGGCTGAGTCGGGACAATTTTCAATCAAAATTTTGCGTCTGTTACGGCTCATCAAACGGTTTGTGCTGCTATTGCGCTAGCATTGAGCCCAGTTATAGCTGAGGCTGGCGCCTCACCCCTATCGCCTTGGTAAGGCCTGCCTGCTTCATTATTACAGCCTACCTTGGATAAGCATCTGATGACGACTGATGCACCAAATCCATTCTCAATGGCACCTCGGAAAACCTCATAAGTTAAGATTTTTAAATAAAAATCAATTGCTTATGTTTTTGTATCGAAATAATAAATTTTCGAGGTGCCCTTAAATAGCTAACACCACTGCTGTCAGATTTTCTCAAGATCATCCCCATTGTATGCCTGGGCTGCTGCTCGTTTCGGCCAGTTTCTTGCTGTCCAATTGCATAGACATGAGTTTTTGTAAAAACGCATATAGTCAACAACAAAACCATATCTCTACGAGCTGACATTCATAAGCCTATGCATCTAAAACTCTGAAAGATCACCTGCCAAAATGATTGAAAAAGCATCGAGTTGAAAGATTTCCATCTGAAAACTTGGCATTCATAGCTAGAGGCGTCTAAAAACAAGTTAGCATTATTCTTAAATAAAGAGCACGTGATGACCTCCTCGACAACAGAAAAGCTTTCGCTCGGAGCCCTTACCTCATTAGTTGTTGGTTCTATGATAGGGGCGGGTATTTTTTCATTACCATCAACATTTGGGCGAGCCACAGGGGTTTTAGGCGCTCTAATAGCTTGGATTATTGCTGGTACCGGTATGCTAATGCTCGCTTTCGTTTTTCAAAGCTTGGCACAACGTAAACCAGATATGGATGCCGGTATTTATTCTTATGCTAAAGCAGGATTTGGTAATTATTTAGGCTTTGCCTCTGCTTTTGGTTTCTGGATTGGCAGCTGTGTCGGTAATGTTTCCTACTGGGTGCTGATTAAATCTACATTGGGAGCTTTTTTCCCTATCTTTGGTGATGGTAATACTCTGCCAGCTATATTAGTTGCCTCTGTTTTACTCTGGGCTTTTCATATTTTAATATTACGTGGCGTTAAAGAGGCTGCTACTTTAAATACGATTGCCACCGTTGCAAAAATATTGCCAATAGGTCTATTTCTTATTGTTATTATTTTTGGATTCAAAGCCGATGTATTTGCCCTTAATATATGGGGTGGTGAAATGCCATCTTGGCAGAGCCTATTCGGTCAAGTACGTAATACGATGTTGATTACGGTATTCGTCTTTATTGGTATTGAAGGAGCTAGTGTTTATTCACGTTATGCTAAAGAACGCTCTCATGTCGGCCTGGCCACTATTATGGGATTTGTTGGCGTACTATGTTTGATGATGATGGTGACTATGCTTTCCTACGGCATTATGCTACGCCCTGATTTGGGTGCATTACGTAATCCATCAATGGCAGGAGTGCTTTCATCGATTGTTGGGCCTTGGGGGGCTAAATTTATCAGTATCGGTCTAATCATATCGGTACTCGGTGCTTATCTATCATGGTCCTTACTTTGTGCTGAGGTATTATGGGCTTCTGCTAAAACGAATACCATGCCTAAGATTTTCTCGACTGAAAATGATAAGAAAGTGCCATCTGCTGCCTTATGGTTAACTAATATCACTATTCAGTTTTTCTTGATCATTACCATGTTTTCTCGTGATGCTTTCACCATTGCGCTGGAATTAACTAGCTCTTTAACCTTAATCCCTTATTTATTAGTAGCTGGTTATGCGCTTAAATTAGCATGGACAAAAGAAAGCTATGAGAATGATCCTGCAAATAGAAATAAAGAGCTAGGCTTTGCAGCCATTGCGACTATTTACGCACTTGGAATGATGTATGCGGGGGGCGCTAAGCATATGATGCTCTCAGCTCTGATTTATGTTCCTGGGTCGGTTCTTTACTATCTTGCGCGTCGTGAACAAAATGCCGAAATATTTACACCGATAGAACGGATAATATTTGGCATCGTTGTGATTACAGCATTTGGCGCAGTTTACGCACTAGCCTCTGGAAAAATGATAATTTAAAGTCTTAATCATACAAAATGATTGGAGCTTTAAATAAGAAGTCTGTTTGGTAAATCTCTTTAAGTACAGGAGTGTTTATGGTCAAGCCTGCAAACAATAAATCCGTTCCCTATGGAGTTCATTCAGAAGTAGGAACCTTGCGTAAAGTAATGGTCTGTGCACCTGGTATCGCACATAGTCGATTAACGCCAACAAACTGCGACGATTTATTATTTGATGACGTTATGTGGGTGGAAAATGCCAAGCGAGATCATTTTGATTTTATGAATAAAATGCGCGAGCGTGGTGTTGAAGTGGTAGAAATGCATAATCTGCTAGCAGAAACACTAGATAATTCCGCTGCACGTAAGTGGATACTCGATCAGCAAATTGTACCTGATGAAATTGGAGTAGGTTTAGTCAATGAAATCAGATCATTTCTGGATAGTTTAGATTCAAGGCAGTTAGCAGAAACATTAATTGGGGGTTTATCCACTCTTGAAGTGCCCGAATCTTATGGTGGTGAGGCATTAAAGTTAGTAAAAGAAGCGGCAGGTATTACTGAATATTTATTACCGCCACTACCTAACACACTTTATACCCGAGATACTACTTGCTGGATTTATGGCGGCGTCACGCTCAATCCTTTGTATTGGCCTGCACGGCATGAAGAAACTATCCTGACCACGGCTATTTATAAATTTCACCCCAGTTTTGGAGAGGATAAAGTCAAAGTTTGGTGGGGCGATCCGACTAAACACCATGGCTCAGCCACTCTGGAAGGAGGGGATGTGATGCCGATTGGCAAGGGAGTCGTGTTAATCGGGATGAGTGAGCGAACCTCCCGGCAAGCCATTAGCCAAGTTGCCGCGTCTTTGTTTGCCCAAGGTGCCGCCAGCCGCGTCATCGTATGTGCGATGCCTAAATTACGCGCAGCCATGCATTTAGATACGGTATTTACTTTTGCTGATCGTGATGTTTGTTTGCTTTATCCCGATATTATGAATCATGTCGGGACTTTCTCTTATTGGCCTAGTGATAAAGCACCAGGTATTGAGTTAAGAAAAGAAACCAAGCCTTTTGTAGATGTTGTCGCTTCAGCATTAGGTTTGAAAAAATTAAGAGTAGTGGAAACTGGGGGTAATGCTTATAACCGTGAGCGTACCCAATGGGATAGCGGTGCCAATCTGGTGGCCATGTCACCTGGTGTCGTTGTAGCTTATGACCGTAATACGCTTACGAATACCTTACTGAGAAAAGAAGGAATCGAGGTGATTACGATTGTTGGTAGTGAATTGGGTCGTGGTCGTGGTGGTGGTCATTGTATGACCTGCCCATTAATTAGAGACCCGGTAGATTTTTAATAAAATAGTCACCATAATCGTAATCGATTATGGTGACTAATTAATTGTTTTATCAATCATGGTTGCTGAGTTTTTAAAACAGGAAAACAAATGATTGATGCTGTAGAAAAAAATAATAACCTTGAACAAAAAGCGCTATTGCTTTCTTTGGTGTGTATTGTTTTTTTAGCAGTTGGAGCACTCATCTATGGAGTTTATCTTCAGTCTGAACTTATTATATTAAATGGTATTTTTTCTTTTATTAGTTTGCTGAGCTCTGCTTTAAGTCTAATTGCTGCTAAGTTAATTGCTCAACCTGCTGATAAAAGATTTCAATATGGTTATTGGCATTTGGAGCCATTAGTTCATTGTATTAATGCCTTAATATTATTGAGTATTTGTGTTTATGCATTTATTAATGGTATTAAGGGAATAAAATCTGGCGGAAATATTGTTGATGCCGAAGGAGTCATGTTGTATGGCATCATTACTGCCGTGGTTTGTTTTGGGATTTGGTTATATGAAATGTCCATTTTCAAAAAAACTAAATCTCAATTGATATTAAACGATGCTAAAGGCTGGCTAATGGAGTTTGGTTTTAGCACGATTACTCTAATTGGTTTTGCTGTTTTACCATTACTTAATGAACCATTGAAATCTACTTGGGCATTGTATGCAGATCAGGCTATGGTAATTGTTATGGCTGTTATGGTCATGCCAATACCTTTTGCTATTTTAAAAAATAATACTAAAGAAGTTTTGCGAATAACAAATGATGATGAAGAAATAGTTGGACGTATTGAAAGCGTAATGAAAGCAATAAAAAATGACTATGGAGTTTTTAGTCATTCTGCGCATAGCGTAAAAATAGGTAAAGCCTATTTTATAGAAATAAATATGGTTGTGTCTGATGATTTTAAATTGCAAAAAATTAGTGAGCAGGATTATTTGCGGGAACGTATTTGGCAAGCCTTAGGATTAAAAAATGATCCAACATGGTTTTCCGTTTGCATAACGGGTGATAAACGTTGGGAATAAGATAATGAATATATCTGATACAGAGAAGCTTTCGCTGAGAGCATTAATTGCACTGGTGATGGGCTCCATGATTGGCTCTGGTATTTTTGCACTGCCATCAGCCTTTGCCAGATCTACAGGTGGATTAGGTGCACTAATTGCTTGGGTAATTGCTGGCGGTGGTATGTTAATGCTGGCTTTTGTATTTCAAAGTTTGTCACGTAGAAGACCTGATTTAGATAACGGTATTTATGCTTATGCTAAAGCCGGATTTGGTAACTATTTAGGGTTTTCGTCAGCACTAGGCTACTGGGCAGGTTGTTGCTTGGCAGATGTGGCTTGCTTGCTTTTAATAAAATCAACATTAGGAGCTTTTTTTCCTGTTTTTGGTGATGGTACAACTATCCCGGCTCTCATTGGTGCTTCCGCATTGTTGTGGGGAGTACATTTTCTAATTGCTCGAGGGGTAAGTGAGGCTGCAGCATTAAATACAATAGCCACAGTTGCAAAAATAATACCCATATTTATTTTTATTGCCTTTGTGATTATTGGTTTTAAAGCAGATATCTTTGCTATTAATTTTCTAGGCGTTACAGATTATAGTTTTGGCTCTTTGTTTGATCAAATTAGAAATACTATGCTGATAACCGTTTTTGTGTTTGTCGGTATTGAAGGGGCAAGTGTTTACTCCCGCTATGCTAAAAATCGCCATGATGTAGGTGTGGCAACAGTGTTAGGTTTTTTGGGTGTGCTATGTTTGTTAGTATTAATTACCATGCTATCTTATGGAATAATGTTAAAACCAGAATTGGCTGCTTTGCGCACGCCATCAATGGCTGGTGTATTGGCTGCCATCGTTGGACCTTGGGGTGCAGTTTTTATTAGTATTGGTTTAATTGTTTCCATCCTCGGTAATTATTTGTCGTGGTCTTTACTTGCGGCAGAGGTTTTATTTTCTTCAGCTAAAAGTGGAACGATGCCAGCCTTTTTAGCCAAAGAAAATAATAATAAATCTCCTATTGCTGCTTTGTTAGTATCAAATATTGTTATTCAGGCATTTCTTATTATTAGTCCTTTTGCAGAATATGCTTTTCTTTTAGCCCTGAAAATGACTAGTGCAATGACTTTAGTGCCTTATTTTTTGGTGGCTGCATATGGAGCAAAGCTTGCCTGGAGTAAGGAAGGGTATCAATCGATAGAAGAACATTCTCGGAAAGTAGATTTGCTGCGAAGTGCTGTTGCTAGTATTTATGCTCTAATAATGATTGCTGCTGGAGGCACAAAATTCTTATTGCTGTCAGCCATTATTTATGTAATAGGTACCATATTGTTTTTTATTGCGAGAAAAGAGCAGGGCCAAGTAATTTTCTCTAAATCAGAGTGGTTTATATTTGCCATTGTTTCTATTGTGGCTATGTGTGGTTTGTATAGCTTAATTTTAGGGAATATTAGTATTTGATAACTAAAATTAAATATATACTTGAGGTGGGCGTAATGAGAAGGAAGTTAATTAGAATTTTTAAGATAAGCATCTTATTGCTTATTGCTTTATTGGTAGGTTTTTTAACTGCACGTATATTTGCTACTCAAAATGGTTCGCCACTTCAAATTTGGCATAAATATGTTCCTAATGATTTAACTGCTGAACAATTAGATAAAATGAATTGGCAGCAATATATTAATGCTGAGAATGGTATTTTTGAGCAAGTACGTGCGCAAGTGACAGAAAAACTCAATCCGAGTGAGCAGAATTTGGGTAATCGTTATTTTAAAGGTAGCCCAATTTATCCCGGAAATTTTTCACAGGATTGGAATCGTTCCTATCTGTTAATGCCAACGGGTAAGACAGTTGGTGCTGTGGTGTTATTACATGGTTTAACCGACTCTCCTTATAGCTTGAGACATATTGCACAGAGTTATCAAGCGCATGGTTTTGTTGTCGTTGCTATTCGTTTGCCTGGTCATGGCACGGTGCCAGCTGGACTTAGTAAGGTCGAGTGGGAGGATTGGATGGCCGCCACTCGTTTGGCAGTGCGAGAGGCGCAACGTCATTTGGATGCGAATATGCCTTTGCATCTGGTTGGATTTTCTAATGGCGGGGCATTAGCGATGAAATATTCGTTGGATGCGCTGCAAAACCCTCAATTACGCCAGGCTGATCGATTGGTTTTAATTTCACCAATGATAGGTGTCACTCGCTTTGCTCGGTTTGCCGGGCTGGCTGGCCTGCCGGCTATGTTGCCTGCATTTGCTAAGGCTGCTTGGCTAGGCATTGTTCCCGAATTTAATCCTTTTAAATATAATTCTTTTCCAGTGAATGGTGCTCGACAGTCCCATCGTTTAACTGAAGCATTGCAGGAGCAGATTGCATATTTGGCTCGCAGCGGTGATTTATTGAAAGTGCCACCAATCTTAACGTTTCAATCGGTAATGGATTATACAGTTAGCACTTCTGCTATTATTTCTCGTTTATATGCTTATTTACCTAAAAATAATAGCGAACTAGTGTTGTTTGATGTGAATCGCTCTGTAAAATTTAATCCTTTATTACGCGCTAATGCTAACAGAGCCTTAAGCCGATTATTACCTAGACCTCCACAGAATTATCGCATTACCGTTATTGCCAATTCGTCTGATAATAATAATGCAGTTGTGGAGCGTTCTATTATACCTGGCACTACGTTGGAAGTAATTCGTCCATTGGCATTATCTTATCCGGCTAATATTTTTTCACTATCCCATATCGCCTTGCCTTTTCCGATGGATGATCCTTTATATGGGGTTGAACCTGACCCTAAAACCAAGGATGAGTTTGGCGTAAGTTTGGGAACGCTGACGGCACGTGGGGAGCGTGGTGCTTTGATTTTGAATATGGATACCTTATCGCGTATTTCTTCTAATCCATTTTTTCCTTATATGTTGCAAAGAATTAGTGAGTATAGCAAGGCAGAAAAAATAGTCAGCCAGTTACGCAGCGGTGGTAGCGTTAAATATTTAGTACCTAATGTTTATGGTATCACTTCTGATCAGGATAATGAGGAAGAGCTAGATGCTGTTAGCCCTCCCTGAGGTAAGCTCAAAAAACCTTCCCTAATGGAGACTTCTAAAAACCGGCTCTGTTGCATAAATTTTAGGTAGGGCGAGCTTCCCCTTTCCCCAAACAGGTTTATGCCATAGCCACCGTGCACGGACGGCCCAGCATGCTGAAGCGGTTCAAGATGGCAGCACGCACTTGCAGCTCTGCCACTTGACCAT
>JACCFC020000022.1 GCA_020830965.2 Neisseriaceae bacterium TC5R-5 | reverse complement strand
CTTGCGCACACTCTCCAGCAGAGGACGAATTTGTTCAAATTGTTCTGGACTGATGTCGCTTGGATATTTTGTTGTTCGCATCTCCTTATTTTCCAGCATTTAGGAATCGTGAACAGGCTCTTAGCGGTTGAATATCTGAAAGCGGCAATGGAATCGCTCGACAACCCGGATGAGCGCTACGTACTATAGCGGAAGCCTACGGCGGGCTATAGCAGGTAGCAACACGGGCTGGCATCAGCCGCGAGACGCTGTACCGTACACTCTCACCCACAGGCAACCCAACACTTAAAACGCTATTGGCGGTCTTGAACACCGTTGGTATGCGGCTATCCGTCGAACCTGCGCAACAGTCACCCAACTGATCAATGCCGCTCACCGGCCGCAACAATGAGTCCGTGAGCGGCACCGTCTCAGAACGCAGCCTAACCTTTATTAGTTAATAAGCTATCCAGCAAAGCATACAGCGCCGCGGCCAGCAGCAAGGCATCCAGCGATGGGATAGATGTCAGCGTGAGCATGCCACGCGAGCTTAAGCCACCCAAAAGCGACGCCAGCAGCCAGGCGATAAAGGCAGTTATCCGCACCGCTGGCACCTGCTCCAAATGCGCTTCATCGTAGCCAGCACGGCGATGAAGGACAAAATCGGCAATATAAATACCGGCTACCGGTGGCGTGGTAATACCTAGGAACAGCAGGAAGGGGATAAACCAGCTGGTGACATTGCTGCTGCCAATAATAGCGGCAACGATGCCCAGCAAGACGGTGATAAGCGGCTTGCGTAGCTCTGGCAGCAAGGTGGATGTAACCAGCGTGCCTTGAAACATATTGCCGGCATTACCGGTTACCGTAGCAAACAGCATCAGCAATAAAGCCGGAATCACGCTGTTAAACACCGTCATTGCCTCAATTAGCGAGGCTTTGCCAGTGAGTGTGGCAGGAATCGCCCCGGCGATATAAAGCAAGGGGTAAGCCAGTGCCAATGCCAGCAGGGCACCAATCACCGCTTGCCGCTTATTGTGCACAAACGAGCCAAAGTCCGGCAGGGTGGCCACCAGCACCATGAAGGTACCGACGACGGTAGAGATGGCGACACCCATGCTCATCCCCTGGCCGGGCACTAGCGGTGGGCGCGTCACGTTGACATTCACTTGCGACAGGTTGTACAGCAAGAGCAAGGAGATCACCGGTATCGCATACAAGGCCACTTTGCTGAGCACCTCAAAACCAAAAGCAGTAGCCCCGACAAAGATAACGCAGCCCAGGCTGACCAGCAGCAATAGCGGCAGGTGAATGCCGTTGTAGGCCAGCAAATCACGCAAAGCGATACCAAAGCCATTGGCCGTCACGCAAATCCAGCCTAATAAACTAACGGCCAGCAGAGCATTTATCGCCCTGGCGCCTTGTACACCAAAGGCAAAGCGCACCAGTTGATAGGTATTCATGCGTGCTTGTGTGCCGATGCTGCAGGTAACACAAGCAATAGCCGCCAGGATAAGCGAGCCCAGCAGAATCGCCTGTATCGCATCAGCCAGCGCCAGGCGGCTGCCCAGACTGGAAGAAGCCAACAACACCGGGGTCATGGCAATACCCAGCACAATTAGCGCGATACGCCAGCCGGGAGCAGTAGTCGAGCTTGCGACGACACGGGCCATATCAAGCCTCCTTCCCGCTATCCGGATTCAGTCCTCGGGATTGCCGATAAGCACGCCAGCCGCCCAGCGCGGTAATTTCGGTGCGATTGGCACACAGAAACGGCTCGCCCAATACCCCCAGCACTTCGCGGCCATCGTCCAGCAACACTTTGCCTATGCTCAGGCCAGCCGGCTCATTCTGCAGAATCTGTGCCAAACCGGCAGCGGGTACCTGCCACAGCTCCAGCGCAACTTTGCTACCTTCATCGGGGGTACGCATCATTGCCGGGTGGCGGTCATTAATCGACCAGATACGGTAACAGCCTGCGGTATTGGCCTCAGCAACAAACTCGGCACCCACCGCCAGCATATTGGGATTGAGTTCTAGGCCACGCATTAGCGTGCCATTTACCGCCAGTAATACTGTTGCTTCACTCATGATGGTTCCTTACTTAGTTAGACGGCGATCGGATGACTAAAACGAGTCCCTGCTTCACCCTTGATGGCGCGGCCTATCGCTTCTGGCGAAGTAATCAGACCGATACCATGCGGACATTTGGCCAGGTAACTGAGCATGGCCTCCACTTTCGGCCCCATGCTGCCCGCACCGAAATGGCCATCTTGCAGTAATTGTTGCGCTTCTTGCGCCGAGAGCTGATCCAACCAGCGCTGCTGTGGTGTACCAAAGTGTAGGGCCACCCGCTCTACGCCAGTGGGGATCAGCAGCATATCGGCCCCCAGTTCGGCAGCAAGCAGGGCCGAGGCACGATCTTTATCGATCACCGCATCCACGCTATCCAGACTACCATCCGCCTGCCGCACCACCGGAATCCCGCCACCGCCGCAGGCCACCACCAGCACGCCGCTGTCCAGCAATTGGCGAATAATCGGAGCCTCGATAATTTGTAGCGGTCGCGGTGACGGCACCACCCGTCGCCAGCCACGGCCAGCGTCTTCGCGTACCACCCAGCCCAACTGTT
Organism: Neisseriaceae bacterium TC5R-5; assembly: GCA_020830965.2. Lineage (GTDB taxonomy): Bacteria > Pseudomonadota > Gammaproteobacteria > Burkholderiales > Chromobacteriaceae > Chromobacterium. Next base: position 53,629 of record JACCFC020000022.1, on the reverse strand, counting down.
GCGCCAGCTCTTCGGCCTGCGCTTGCGGCAGATGCGCGCCTATCGGTTTATCCGGATGGCTAAAAGCGCTATCGCCAGCCGCTACTAAAGTTTGTGTGACCAGCGCAACCACCTGGGTAGTCAGGCCACGCTGACGCAAAGTATTACCAAAGGCGTTCTGGAACATAAAACCAATGGCGCCCTGGGTATCCCCCACCGCAAAGGGAAGCGAAACGGTTGGCACTTCGTTTTCGGCAATTTCCGAGCGGCGCAGAATAAAACCGACTTGCGGGCCATTACCATGGGTGAGTACCACTTTCCAGCCGGCGGCAATCAGTTCCGCCACATGTTTGGCGGTTTCTGCCACCGCTGCATACTGCTGGGCCAGGCTAGTTTCCTGATCGGAACGAATCAGGGCATTCCCCCCCACCGCCACCACCGCCAATTTTGCTTTAGTCATGCCTTACTCCAAGGTGTCTGCCAGCGCGGCCAGCGCTTCGATAAAACAGGCCAGCGGGGCCGTGGTCACGCCCGCCCCAATCTGACCGACCCCAGCTTGCTTGTGCGCAATACCGGTATTGATCACCGGTAAAATGCCACGATCCACCACTTTACGAGCGTCAATACCACAACCGGAGCCCATAAAGTTCAGGCTAGGCAGCGTAAAAACCGGGTGCTGAGTGAGTGTGATCTCCATCATTTCTCGGCTGTAGTTCAGCGCATCCGCCGGGGTGCCGCCAACGAATTTGACAATGGCAGGTGCCGCCGCCATGGCAAAACCACCGACTCCGGCCGTTTCGGTAATGGCACTGTCACCCAGGTCAGCCGCCGCATCCTCCACGCCGTAGCCGGGGAAGAACAAGCCGTTCACCGGATTAGCCGGCGCCTGGAACCAACGCTCACCGGTACCACTGAGGCGGATACCAAAGTTCACCCCATTGCGCGCCATCACAGTCACCATGCTACTGCCGGGAACATTTGCTGCCGCATCCAGCATGGCCTTACAAGCCGCCATCGATAGATTCAGGAAAAAGTGATCATTGGCAGCAATGAACTCCAGTACTGCGGCGGCGTCCGGCAAGCCGGCAATAGCGGGTGCAATGCGTTTGAAGAACAAGCCACTCGCGGCAGTATTGCGGTTGTGCACCTCATCACCCATTTGCAACGCCTGCGCCATCAGCGGCTTGAGTGCAATCTCGCCGCAAACGGCCAGGGCCTGAGCAATCGTCGGTGCCAGCACCTCGCCCATCCAGCGCAAGCGATTGAGTACCTCAGGGCTATTGGCACCAAAACGCAATACTTTGCCCAGCCCTTCATTCAGATTACAAAACGCACGATTGCCATGGGTCTGGTTTTCGACAACCCACAAGGGCATGGATGGGCTGATAATGCCCGCCATCGGCCCGGTAGCGGCGTAATGGTGGCAGGGTTCCAAGGCAATCCCACCTTGTGCTGCCAGCGCCATCGCTGCGCTCACATCATCAGCCCAGCCCTCAAAGACGATGGCACCGGCAATCGCCCCCTGTACCGGGCCACACATATCGGCCCAGGCAATCGGCGGCCCGGAATGCAGGATACGACGCTGCCCCTCGGCCATCGCCGGAATCAATTCATGAGCAGGGGCAATCCCCACCAATACCGGCTGCGCATCCAGATAACGCTGCAGCGCAGTTTCATTAGCCTGCTCAATCTGCGGGCAGTTAAACAGATTGGCTAACTGCCAATTCGCCGCGGCATCACCCTGCGCCGGTGGCACCCATTCCAGCTGCAGCACTTCGCCGCCAGCCTGGCGCAAATTATCGGAAAACCCAGCCAAACCCAGGCCAATAACTTGCAGTTTTTCTTGGAATAATGGGTTCATTTAACGGCTCCCTTGGCGAGACTGAATAATCTGGGCGGCCAATTGTGCCGCCTGCACATTGCTGTCGGCGACGATCACCCCCGCCTGTTGCAATGCTTGTACCTGTTGTTGGCGTGACTGCGGGTCCAGTTCGGTACCGCAGACATGAGCGATATAAAGCAGTTGCCGCTGCTGTCGTGCCGCCTCAGCATTAGCCTTGGCCAATACTTGCAGCAACTCAGCTACCGGGTCCATGCTGGCGCCGTAGCCCAGTACCACGTCAAAGAGTAAAACGGCGGTCTCGGCAGCCGCAGCCTCTTGCAGCAGACGCGCATTCCGCAAAGTGGGATCAATCATCGGATGCGGGCGCCCTTGAGTAAACTCATCGTCGCCCATATCCAGCAGGCTATGACCATGACAGTGCGCCGGATCACGCAAAGGCTGCGCGCCTTGTACCGGCGCATTCGACTCACAGCACAGCCCTTGCTGCAACAAAGCCAGTTGCGCTTCATAACAGAAAGTACCACCGGCAAAAATGGCACGTAATTGTGTTTGACTGGCCTCCATGCCCTGAGCCTTGGCCTGGGCTTGTGCTAGCAGCGCAGCATCCGGCACCACCGCCACCGGTAGTGGCTGGTGCCGTAATAGCGCAACGGCGGTATCCGCCGCATGTTGCAGGCTGGAACTGGCTGTCACCGCGTATTCGCGCAGGCTTTCCGGCTTGGCACCCAGAAAATGCACGACTACTGGCTTGCCGCAACTAGCGGCTAATCGCAGCACTTTGTTCGCCACGCTGGCGGCTGGCGGCTTGGAAATCAAGACAATCAATTTCGTGTCGGCATCGGCCGCCAGCATTTTCAAAGCCTGGCACATGCTCTGGCCATCAATACCCTCATGCAGATCGCGCCCGCCCGTACCCAGCGCCTGCGAGACGCCCTCACCTAAATGGTGAATGCGGCAGCTCACTTCCTGTAAGCCAGTGCCTGAGGCCGCCACCAGACCAATTGCCCCACGGCGCACCACATTGGCAAAGCCTAAGGGCAAGCCATTGACAATAGCCGTGCCACAATCTGGCCCCATCACTAGCAAATCCTGCTGGCTGGCATAGTTTTTCAGCGAAATTTCATTTTCTTCGCTGACGTTATCGCTAAATAGCATCACGTTCAGTCCCAGTCGTAGCGCTTTCATTGTTTCGGCTGCGGCATAGCTACCGGGTACAGAAATCAGCGCCATATTCGCCGCTGGCATCCGCTCCACTCCCTGCGCAATACTGCTGGCAGCACGCTGCTCACGCTGTTCACCAGCGCTGTCCTGACTAGGTTTGAGCAAGCTATCGGCTAAGGCGAGCGCTTCTTCCGCGCTCGCCTCGCCCGCCAGCAAGGCAATCAGCAAATCATTCGGCTTAACCGCCACGGCTACCGCCATACCGGCATCGTGCATGCGTGCGATATTGGCCTCGGTTGCCATGGCTACTGATGCCTGGCTGACACCAGCTACCCCGTTCAGGCTGGCAGAAATCTGCATCAGTGAGACGGAGTCCTTATATAAATTGGGGTAGGTTTTACAATACAGTTTCATTCATTCTCTCCATCTAAAGGCGGCAACAACGCCTGTAAAGTCAGTAATACCCCATACAACCCATCGGCACCGGAACTGGCACCCTGCGCCAGCATCTGCGCGACAGCCTGCTGCAAAGCCACTGCATCCGTCTGCGTCAGCAATTGCGCCAGCAACTGCTCCAAGGGCTCACTAAACTGCCCGGCCAATGCCTGGCGCAAATAATGCTGGCTAATCGAATGGGTTCGCGCCAACTGGGTTGGCAGGCTAGCCTGTAAGGCGTGCAGTAAATGCCGGGCAACCGCTTGCTGTTCACGCCAGCGCCACAATACGGCCAGGCAAGCCACCAGCACATCATCCCCACTAGGCGTCAGACCCTGTCCCCAGCCTAGTAGTTGTTCACTGAAGGCCAACACGGCGGATGTGTCCTGCTGCGCAATCCCCTGCTGCAGCTGCTGGCATAAGGCCAGCAATACAGTTGGCAGCGCCAACAGCGGGCGTGTCTGCTGCCAGTCACACCAGGCTTGCTGCACCTGCTGCACATTACGCCTCAACGCAGCGTGACTAAGTTGCGACGGCTGACGCTCAGGCTGCCAGATCGGCAAGGCATGCGTACTACCCTGGCACTGCGGGCTGCGCCAACTGCCATTTCTCAGCACAAAAGGCTGCCCGGGCACAAACCAGGCCTCCAGGCCACCCGCAATATCCAGCCGTAACGCCAGCGGCGCATTGGCTAACTGACGGCTGAACAGGCTGAATAAAGCACCATCCGATAAGAGGATATTGCAGGCCCGATCAAACACACTATGTACCTGTCCGGCGATATTGCGAGGCACCGCATAACCAAGCGACAGCCCAGCCAAGTAGTGCATTATTTTGCTAGCGTGCTCACCAGCTCAGCAGAGGAAGAGACCCAGCCAACGATGCCGCCCTGGGCTTTGATCATATCGAGAGCCGCTTGGTGGAATTCGGGGAAGTAAGAAGCCGTGCAATCATCGAGAATCAGACATTCATAACCACGGTCATTGGCCTCACGCGCCGTGGTGTTAACGCATACCTCGGTGGTCACACCACAGATAATCAGCGACTTGATGCCACGGCTTTGCAAAATCAAATGTAGATCAGTTTGATAGAAGGCGCCCTTACCGGGTTTATCAATCACCGGCTCACCGGCAATCGGATACAGCTCAGGAATAATATCGTGGCCTTGTTCTCCGCGTACCAGGATGCGCCCCATAGGCCCGGCGCTGCCAATCACCGTTTTACCGCCACGGGTCAACTTGGCTGGCGGGCAATCGGTCAAATCGGCCCGATGCCCTTCCCGCGTATGAATTACCATCAAACCAGCAGCGCGGGCTGCCTGTAATACTTTACGGCAGGGTTCAATTGTCGAACGCAATAGCGCGACATCATTACCCAATAACTCACCAAAACCATTTGGCTCAACAAAATCGCGCTGCATATCAATAATAATGAGCGCACTGGTGGCCGGATTGAAAGAGAAATCAAAAGGTTCTGCCTTAATATTCTTCATAATAAAAATGCTCCGCGCTGTTTTTAATGGTAGGTCAACAAAAATAACTGACTTTAATTGTAGATGGAAACAATAAAAGCATTAAAGAACAATATTTTTCGCTTAAAACGCAAAAAATTTTGACAATAAAAAAACCGCAAATTTGCGGTTTTTTTATTGATACAAATCAAATTAGATTAAATTCGTTTGGCTAAGTCTGCAGCAGTACCAATATAGCTAGCCGGTGTTAACGCCAACAAACGGTTTTTTTCCGCTGCTGGCAATTCCAAATTCTTGATGAAGGCATGTAAGGCTTCACGGGTAATCCCACCCTTGCCGCGCGTCAGCTCCTTCAACTGCTCATAAGGATTTGGCACGCCATAGCGCCGCATCACGGTTTGTACCGGCTCAGCCAACAGTTCCCAGCTATTATCCAACTCGGCGGCAATCATGGCCGGGTTGAGTTCCAGCTTGTTCAAGCCCTTCAGGCAGGATTTAAAGCCCAACAAGGTATAGCCAAAACCAACCCCCATATTACGCAGCACGGTGGAGTCGGTCAGATCACGCTGCCAGCGGGAGATTGGCAGCTTTTCCGCCAAGTGCCCCAAAATAGCATTAGCCATGCCCAGATTACCTTCCGAATTTTCGAAATCGATAGGATTAACTTTATGCGGCATGGTAGAACTACCCACTTCACCCTTTTTAACTTTCTGCTTAAAATAACCGAGCGAAATATAACCCCAGACATCACGATTTAAATCAATCAAAATCGTATTAATACGCCCCATCACTTGATATAACTCAGCCATATAATCGTGCGGCTCAATTTGAATAGTATAAGGATTAAACGTTAAACCCAAACCGGTAACAAAATGACCACACAGGCTTTCCCAATCAATCTGCGGATAAGCAATTAAATGCGCATTATAATTACCCACTGCGCCATTAATTTTACCCAGAATTTCCTGCTGTACTAATTGCTCGCGCTGCCGCTTCAAGCGATACACGGTATTAGCCAACTCCTTGCCCATCGTGGAAGGCGTAGCCGGCTGACCATGCGTGCGACACATCATCGGTGTCTCAGCAAATTCATGCGCCAGTTTTTGCAAGCGCTGAATCAGATCATTCAGCAAAGGCAGCAACACCGTGTTACGCGCTGTTTTCAGCATCAGCCCATGTGAAAGATTATTGATATCTTCCGAGGTACAAGCGAAGTGAATAAACTCACTGGCCGCCACCACCTCCGGGTTACCCGATAGACGTTCTTTCAACCAGTACTCAATCGCTTTCACATCATGATTGGTACGGCTTTCGATTTCCTTCACTTCATCAGCATGCTGCACACTGAAGTTGGCGATCACATCGTCAATTTCATGCACAGTCGCCGCCGAGAAAGGAGCCACTTCCTCAATGCCGGGCTCAGCTGCCAGCATCTTCAGCCATTCCAGTTCCACCTTGATACGGAACTTCATCAGGCCGTATTCTGAAAACAGATTGCGTAAATCCTCAACCTGGCTGGCGTAGCGGCCATCCAAAGGGCTAACAGCGGTCAGCGTCGTCAAATTCATGCTAGGGATTTCCAAACAGATAGTGCCAATTTTCTGGCGGGGTTCAGGAAAAAACGGCTTACAAATATCAAAACATCTCACCGCAACGCACGAGCCAGCGCCTTGGCCAAGACCTGCGCTGCCGATGGGCAGAAACGGAAAAACAATTCGGGTTCAATCATTTCCAACTCCATAATAGCTAGTTGTCCCTGATTGTCACGCAGCATATCCACACGTGCATATAGCACCTCAAACGGCACCGCCGCGACGGCGGCCTCAGCAAAACTTATTTCAAGCTGGCTAGGAGTATAGGCATGAACCTGGCCACCATGGTCGTCCTGCACACGGAAGTCGCCGGCTTTCGCCGTTTTACGTACCGCATGACTAAACACCCCATCAATGACGATCAGCGACAGCTCACCTGCGGTGAGAATCTCTTGTTGCAAAGCTTGCAACATCATCGGCTGCAGCTGGATCAACTCAGCGTATAAACATTCATGGGCGGACGCGTCTTGCGCACGCAAACGGTAAGTATGGCGTGCGGCGCCAGACACCACTGGCTTCAATACAACCTCATCCCACCCCTGCTCGGCCAGTAACTGCGCCAGAGTTTGTGGCTGATTTAGGTGCAAATAGCGAGTAGCCACCACATTAATGCCGCTGGCAGCCAAGTCGGCAAGGTAATGCTTGTCGATATTCCAACGAATCAGCTCGGCACCATTAAACAGGCGCAGCTGTTTGGTGACGCGGTTTAACCACCGGGAAAACTCGGCAAAACGATCAAAATAATCCCAAGTGCTACGAAACAGCGCCGAACGCATTTGCGAGCAATCGAGTGCGGGATCATCCCAAGCCTTGCGCACCACAGTTAGACCTTCTTGCTCCAGCGCGGCGACCACCAGCCCATCTTCCTGATGCACCTGGCGGCTATACCAATCGGCCTGGTCTAACACCAGCCAGCGCGCATCCGTGAGCACGACCAAATCAAACGACATCATCACCCTTCAAAAACACCCGGCCCCAGTGGAGCTTACATCCCCGGCAGCATGCCCTTCATACCGCGCATCAGCTTCATCATGCCGCCCTTAGATGAAAACTGTTTCATCATCTTCTGGGTCTGCTCAAACTGGTTCAGCAGCTTGTTCACTTCCTGCACCGTCACCCCGGACCCTGCCGCCACGCGACGTTTACGGCTGGCTTTCAACAGCTCGGGTTTACGGCGCTCGGCTGGCGTCATCGAATTGATAATGCCCTCAATCCGCCGCATCGACTTTTCCGCTTCCTCGCCTTGAATACCCTTAGCCATCTGGCCCAGTTGGCCAGGCATTTTCTCCAGCAGATTGGACATGCCGCCCATTTTTTTCATCTGCTGCATCTGCGCCTTGAAGTCCTCAAGATCAAAACCTTTGCCAGACTTAAGCTTTTTCGCCATCGCCATGGCTTCGTCCTGATCGATGCCTTTTTGCACATCCTCGATCAGCGACAGCACATCACCCATACCCAGAATACGGCTAGCCATCCGGTCAGGATAAAATGGCTCCAGGCCGGACACCTTCTCACCCACCCCGATAAACTTGATCGGCTTACCGGTAACGTGACGCACCGACAACGCCGCGCCACCGCGTGAGTCGCCATCCATCTTGGTTAGAATCACCCCAGTCAAGGGCAAGGTTTCATTGAAGGCCTGCGCGGTATTCACCGCATCCTGCCCCTGCATCGCATCCACCACAAACAGCGTTTCCACCGGATTGAGTGCAGCATGCAACGCCTTGATTTCCGCCATCATCGCTTCGTCGATAGCCAGACGACCGGCCGTATCCACAATCAGCACATCAAAGAAATGGCGTTTGGCATGATCTAGCGCCGCCCGAGCAATCGCCACGGGCTGCTGGGTATTATCGGAAGGGAAGCACTCCACCTCGACTTGCGTGGCGAGCAACTGCAATTGCTCAATCGCAGCCGGGCGGTAAATATCGGCAGACACTACCAATACCTTTTTCTTTTTACTTTCCTTCAGCAATTTAGCCAGTTTACCCACCGTGGTGGTTTTACCTGCCCCCTGCAAACCGGCCATCAGCACAATTGCCGGCGGTACCGCAGCCAGATTGAGGGCATCATTCTGCTCACCCATCAGGCGAGTTAACTCCTCGTTCACCACGCCGATCAGCGCCTGCCCCGGTGTCAGACTGCCCATCACATCCTGGCCGAGTGCCCGTTCTTTCACCTGGGCAATAAACACTTTTACTACTGGCAATGCCACATCAGCCTCAAGCAAGGCCATACGCACTTCGCGCATGGCATCCTGGATATTGCTTTCAGTCAGACGCGCATTACCGCGCAGATTTTTCATTACGCCGGATAACCGGCTAGTCAAGTTGTCTAACATGGAACATCCTTAACGACCTGCCAACAGCGGGCAGCTTGGTGTAGACTTTAGAACCGTCGATTTTACCACGAGCCACCGGGCGCACACCCGTAATTGATAAAACCTTAATCATGAATAGCTTACCGCTCGTCCTCTCCCTTATCCTCATCGGCTGCTATGGCGTGTTCACCTGGCACTATCTGACACACTGGCAAGGCACAGCCCGCTGGCCACGACAACCACGTCGGGAACACAGCCTGCTGGGGATATTATTATTAGTACAGGCTATCGCCGTGTTACTACCCTTAACCCAGGGAACCCTGCTCTCGCTTGGTGTTGGCCATGTATTAGCGCTAATGGCCTGGATGATGTTGCTGATCTACTGGACTTGCAGCTTCTTCTACAGGGTAGAAGGCCTACAATTATTCATGATGCCGCTGGCGATGCTGACCCTGGCCTTTGCCCAAGTACTACCCGGCCAGCACATCATGCACAACGTCTACAACCCAGCGCTGATCCTGCATATTCTGATGTCGCTACTGGCCTACAGCCTGTTTGCCATCAGCGCCCTGATTGCCATCATGATGCTGTTTTTAGAACGTGCGCTACATGGTAAGCACAACTCTACACTCACCCAACAACTGCCGCCCTTGCTATCCCTGGAAAAAATGATGTTTCAGGTCATTCGTGTCGGCTTCTTACTACTTAGTATTTCACTATTAACCGGGGTGGTCTTCTCGAAAGAACTGCTCGGCTATGCCGCCAGCCTGAGTCATAAAACCGTCTTCGCCATTCTTTCCTGGCTACTATTCGGCAGCCTGCTTGTCGGACACCGTCTCAGAGGCTGGCGAGGCAAAGTGGCCGTGCGCTGGACTTTAGCTGGCTTCCTGTCCTTGTTACTAGCTTACATCGGCAGCAAAGTCGTTTTAGAATTGATTTTGCATCGCACCTGAGCGCTAAGATGACACTCGGGCAGAGCCTTGCACCCACTCCCAAAGGAGATCATATGAAAAAGCTCTACGCATTCCTGTTAGGCTTGTTGCTAATTTGCAGTTCGGCTTTTGCTGCCGTCAACCTTAATACCGCCACTCCACAGGAACTGGAAACCCTAAGCGGCATCGGCCCGGCTAAAGCGAAAGCCATTATCGATTACCGCACCAAGAACGGCCCATTCAAAGCAGTGGATGACTTAAAAAAAGTGAGCGGTATTGGCGACAAAACCCTGGAAACTCTACGTAGTAATATCACGGTCAGTGGCGGAGCAGCCCCGGCTGGCGCCAATAAAAACGCCAAGCCTGGCGCCAAACCGGCAGTACCACCCGCGCCGGCCAAAGCCAAACCTTAGCAGCAGCCTGCCACCAATACATCAGGCTCTGGCAAACAAAGCCAGAGCTTTTTCTCTTTGCTGAGCATGATCCACTATCGGCCACGGATAATCTCTCCCCAGGCTAAAGCCCGCAGGTAATTGCTTGGCCAAGCATGGTGCATGGATCGCCTTATTATCCAGTTCAGCCAGCTCCGGCAGGTAACGGCGCAAAAACTTACCCTTCGGGTCAAACCGCTGCGACTGGCTAAGTGGATTGAAAATACGAAAATAAGGTTGCGCATCACACCCGGTCGAAGCCGCCCACTGCCAACCACCATTATTGGCAGCCAGATCAAAATCCAGCAGTTGCTGCGCAAAATAGCGCTCACCCAAACGCCAGTCCACCAGTAAATCCTTAACAAGAAAACTAGCCACCACCATGCGTAGGCGATTATGCATATAACCGGTTTGATTCAACTGCCGCATTGCGGCATCAATAATGGGATAACCGGTCTTCCCCTGTTGCCAGCACTGCAAATAAACCGGGTCGTTCGGAAAAGCCAAATCAACATATTGCGGCTTAAAGCTTTGCTCTACCACCTGAGGGAAATGCCATAACAACTGCTGATAAAACTCGCGCCAGATCAACTCTTTCAACCAACAGATGGCCCCCTCACCACCATCAGCCAAAGCCAGCCCAACCAGTTGACGAATCGAGACAGTACCAAAACGCAGATGGGTGGACAAATAGGAAACCCCCTTTACCGCAGGATAATCGCGCTGCAAATGGTAGCGCGGCATTCTGTGCTGGAAGTCCACCAGCAACTGTTGCGCCCCCACGCTACCAATCGGCATCTTGCCAACATCCACCTGCGCCTCCGCAAACCCCAATTCAGCCAGACTTGGCAGCGCTGGCGCTGCACCAACTCGTAACCGCCCACGGCATACAGCCTCCCAACAAGCAGTATGCGCTGGCGTCACCATTCGCAGCCAGGTTTTACAATAAGGGGTAAACACGGTGTAAGGCTTACCGGCGGCGGTCAGCAACTCATCCTGCTCAAAAATCACCTGATCCTTAAACAACAGCAGACGGCGCCCCTCCTCCACTAGGCCCTGACTAACCTGCTCATCACGGCCACGTGCATACGGCTCATAATCACGATTGGCATACACCTCGCCAGCACTCAACTGCCTAGCCAAGGCCGGTATCACCGCCACCGGATCACCCTGTAGCACCCACAAACTGCCCCCCAAAGCAGTAAGCTCTGCCTGTAACTGCTGCAAAGCGAGCCAGATAAAGGCCAGCCGCCGATCATCAGATGCTAACTCGGACAAAATACGAGTATCAAAAACAAAGACACACTGCACCAAACCGCCCGACTGCAAAGCGCGACATAAGGCCGTATTATCCTGTAAACGTAAATCCCGCCGCAGCCAGCACAAAGATACTGAAGACACCATACTTCCTCCCAAAATAACCACCATACCGATAAAAGCATGCCCATACATCAGCCTCGTCCACGCAAAACAAGGCGACAACTCTGCAACGACTTCTGCTAATTCACCTTAATCTGTTGTAATTTTGACACAGTAATCTTTATTTTGTTGTTTTTATGCACGTCCACAAAAAAACAAAAATCTCAATAAAAACAATTGCTTAAAAAATATTGCGCTATTTTTATGAATAACAACCAAACAAAACCTGCATTCTGCTTTTGTTTTTTCGCAACGCTAGACTTATATTGGCAACAGCAATTACCGGAATATACCGGTAGCACATAAAGTCCGGATTACTCGCAATGACTAGCAGTAAATCGCTCAGGACAATATCAACCGACTTGAAAGGAATTACGCATGAACAAGAAGCTTATCGCTCTTGCACTAGCCGCTCTCCCTACCGCCGTTATGGCCGACGTAGTGGTCTACGGTGAAATCCGTGGCGGTTACGAATACAACAAAACCTACGGTAGCGGCATTGATCGTAATAACGAAGGCAAGCTGGTTGGCAGCTCACAGATCAATGACTGGAACTCCCGCATTGGTTTTAAAGGTGGCGAAGATCTGGGCAATGGTCTGAAGGCTATCTGGCAGGTAGAAAGTGGCCTACGCATTGATGGCGAAAATCATCCTAACGGTGGCGGTTTCGCTACTAGAGATAGTTTTATTGGCCTTACTGGTGATAGCTGGGGTAAATTCCGCCTAGGTAAATTGTCTAACTATGCCAACTCCGATATGGAGCAGGTTGACCCAGGTTGGTATAACCCAGATGGCAAGAGTGTAGCTGGCTTAGGCTACTTCACTCGTATGGACACACGTGTCAAAAATGCTGTTCGCTATGACAGTCCTGTTTGGGAAGGCTTTAGCTTTATGGCCCTGTATGGTACAGATGAACAGCGCTTGCGCAACACAACAACTGGATCCAACACAAACAACCAAACTTGGAATATTGGTCTTAGCTATGAACACCCCATGGGCTTCTTTGCTAAGTACAACTATGAAAATTGGAATGACGCAAAAGAAACAGTTGCAGCAGCTAACACACAAAGCCTAACTTCTACTCAGTCAGGTACTACTGCTAAAACTTGGCATCGTGTAGAAGCTGGTTATATGGCCAACAATATCTACGCAGTGTTAGGGTATCAACAAGTGGAGGGTTATGGCACGGATACATACTATAACCCAGCTCTGCTTAAGGGCAGCACAGCCCTAACTACTGCATTAACACCTGCAGTCGGTGAAAGCTTAAAAACCAAAGAAGCGGCCATAACTTTAGGCTACACCTTTGGTGCACTAACACCATACTTCTCATATGCTAAAGGTTATAACGCCAGTGTTAATGGCAACAGCGTTACCGACACCGGCTATGATCAGTATGTATTGGCCTTGAACTATGACTTGTCCAAACGCACTAATGTTTACACTTCTTACGGTCACGTAAAGTGGAAACTTGATGGCTTGGATAACGAAAGTTCCTTTGGCTTGGGTGTAGTACACCGCTTCTAATCATCAGCAAGTTGGTTTGAATGATTTAATAAGGACTGCTCCGGCAGTCCTTATTTTTTACTCTACTTAAGCCTGCTCTATAACCGCACACCAACCAAAAATTAACCAGCGTATATATATCCAAAAATCAGCTTTTGTAAGTTAGTACATGTTTAATCAAAATCTCTTAATCAATAGTTACCTGCTCATTTTGTTGTTTTTATACATCACCCATTCAAGAAAAATATTAAATATAAACAAATATTTACAAAAAAATAGACCGCCCATTACCTACCCCAGCCATAAAACTCACTTTCTGCTTTTGTTTTTTCGCAAAACGCACCTTACTATTGCCAGCAGCGATTGCGGGAATATATCGGCAATAGATATCCAGTCCGAGTCAATCACTACAAATAGTGCCAAGCCATCAGAATAATATCAACGACTTGAAAGGAACAACACATGCACAATAAGCTCATCGCTCTTGCGTTGACAGCGCTGCCTACCGTGGCAATTGCTGACGTAGTGATTTACGGCGAAATCCGTGGCGCTTACGAATACAACAAAACCTACAGTAGTGGCCTCGATAGAAATAGCGAAGGCAAGCTGCTTGGCAGTTCACAAATTAACGACTGGACTTCCCGCATTGGCTTTAAGGGTGGGGAGGACTTAGGTAATGGCCTCAAAGCCATCTGGCAGGTAGAAAGCAGGCTTTATATTGATGGAGCAGACAGCACCGGCTTTGCTACTCGTGATAGCTTTATCGGCTTTGCCGGCAATGACTGGGGTAAACTTCGCCTGGGTAAACTGTCTAACTACGCCAATTCGGACATGGGATTGATTGACCCCGGCTATTACTCAGGCAAGAGCGTAGCCGGCCTAGGTTCTTTCACCCGTATTGATGACCGGGTGACAAACGCTGTTCGCTATGACAGCCCAGTCTGGGAAGGCTTTAGTTTTATCGCGCTATATGGTACCGATGAAAAACGTGTACTAGCCAATGATGGCTCGGGCTCAAATACCAACAACCAAACCTGGAACCTTGGCTTGAGCTACGAACACCCAATGGGCTTCTTTGCCAAATACAACTACGAGAATTGGGGAGATGCACAGAAAGCCGCTGCCATTGGCCCATTAGGTAACGAAGCGGCTAATTTTAAATACAGCAACAATACGAAAACCTGGCATCGTGTTGAAGCCGGTTACAACGCCAACAACATTTACGCCGTTTTAGGCTACCAACAAATTGAAGGCTATGGTCTGGGCAGCTATTACAACAACAGCAACAATGGCCTGGCATCTGCAAGCAGTTCCCCAGTAGCCGCTTTAAATGCAGCATTACTTGCTAACGGCACTTCCCAAGCAAACATCAATCAGCAAAGCTTAAAAACCAAGGAAGCTGCAGTCACTCTAGGCTACAGCTTCGGGGCGCTGACGCCCTACTTCTCTTATGCCAAGGGCTATAACGTCAGTCAGAACGGCAGTAGTGTTACCGACAGTGGTTATGATCAGTACGTGCTGTCGCTGAGCTATAACTTGTCCAAGCGCACTAACGTCCACACCTCCTACGGTCACGTAAAGTGGAAGTTTGACAACCTGGACAACGAAAACTCTTTCGGCTTAGGGGTAATCCACCGCTTCTAATCGTCCACCCTAGGATTTTAATAAATAAACAAGACTGCTTTCGCAGTCTTTGTTTATTAAAGAGAACGGTTATAAACCATCCAGAAAAACTCTAACCATTCGCGGATGAAAGGCCACGGCTTATCTGATAAAAAATAGAATCAAGTGTTGGCCGACATTTTGCATATAATACTGAAATAATATCAACACTTGTTGCTCGATGCATTCAACCAATAAGGTGACTGGCTTATGGAAGCTTTAGCGGGGATTTCAGGGTTGGGCCGTGCCCTAGTACAAAACAACGTATTACAACAACAAGATGCAGATGCAATTTTGAAACAATCGCAGGTATCTCATATTAGTTTTGTCGAGCAGTTGATTATTAGCAAGAAAATGACTGCCGAAGAAATCGCTATTTTTGCCTCCAGTACTTTTGGCTATCCATTACTGGATATTGCTGCGATAGATACCGAGCAGCTCCCCAAAGGCCTAATCGATGAAACATTAATTTTCAGCCGTCGCCTGGTGCCTTTACTCAAGCGCGGCAATAAGTTGTATATCGGAACATCCGACCCAACACAAACTGCCGCTTATCACGCCATTACCTTCAAAACCGATATGGCCGTTGAAATTGTCATCGTGGAAGACGATAAGCTCACGCTGGTTATTAACAAGTTCAAGAACAACTCTACCGCAGTTATTCAGGCATTAGAGAGTGAAGATTTTGGCGATCTGGAATTTGCCGACCCGGATACACCACAAGAAAATACCAGTAATCAATCCTCTGAAGTAGATGATGCACCTGTTGTCAAATTTATTCATAAAGTTTTACTGGATGCCATCAACTCTGGCGCCTCAGATATTCACTTTGAGCCATATGAAAAATTTTACCGTATTCGCTACCGTGTAGATGGCATTCTAAAAGAAATTTCACAACCTCCTTTAATATTAAAGGAGAAAATGGCCTCTCGTATTAAGGTCGTTTCTCGATTAGATATTTCTGAAAAACGCGTACCGCAAGATGGTCGGATGAAATTAGTTATTTCAAAAACCCGTGCCATTGATTTTAGGGTCAGCACACTTCCAACGTTGTTTGGCGAAAAAATCGTGATGCGTATTCTGGATTCTTCGGCTGCCTCACTGAATATTGAGCAGCTAGGTTTCGAGCCTGAGCAAAAAAAACTATTACTCAGTCTTATTGAGCGGCCCTATGGTATGGTATTGGTTACCGGGCCAACGGGTAGTGGTAAAACTGTTTCGCTCTACACTTGCTTGAATATTCTTAATAAGCCGGATATTAATATCGCCACTGCCGAAGATCCGGTAGAAATAAACTTACCCGGCATTAACCAGGTGAATGTGAATGAGCGGGCCGGCTTAACTTTTCCCGCTGCGCTAAAAGCTTTTTTACGCCAAGACCCGGACGTGATCATGGTTGGCGAAATTCGTGATTTTGAAACCGCTGATATCTCCATTAAAGCCGCCCAAACGGGCCATATGGTTTTTTCCACCTTACACACCAACAATGCACCTGCCACATTAACCCGTCTGTTGAATATGGGAGTGGCACCATTTAATGTAGCAAGTTCCGTTTTACTGATCATGGCACAGCGCTTGGCCAGACGTTTATGCAAGGCCTGTAAGAAACCCGTAGACATACCAGAAGATGTCTTGCTGCGTGCCGGGTTTGTCAAAGAGGAACTAGATGGCAGTTGGCAGCCCTATGGCCCGGTAGGATGTGAGGAGTGCCGCAACAGTGGCTATCGCGGCAGAGTCGGCTTATATGAGTTAATGCCGATTACAGAAGCGATGACCCGGCTGATCATGCAAAATGGTACCGCTGTTGATATTCGTGACTTAGCCATCAAAGAGGGCATGGTGGATTTGCGCCATTCTGGTTTATTAAAAGTCAAAGCGGGACTGACCTCCTTGGTGGAAGTTGAGGCCATTACTAATGAATAGAACAAGCTTTATAGTTGTTAACTCAGATACTCGTGCTGACACAGAAGAAAGAAAAACCTAATGGTAACACCGGTAATTAAAAAACCAGTCCCAGGTTTTATTTGGGAATGGGAGGGGAAAGATAAAGCCGGCAAGATTATACGTGGTGAACTTCGGGCCGAATCGGAAAATGTTGCAAAAACTCAACTACGCCGCCAAGGCATTAATGTTGTCAAAATAAAAAAACGTCGCGTCGGTTTTGGTAAAAGAATTACGGAAAAAGACATTGCCTTGTTTACTAGGCAACTTTCTACCATGATGCGGGCTGGGGTTCCCTTATTACAGGCATTCGATATTGCAGCCAAAGGCCATAGCAACGCCGCAGTCACCAAAATGCTCTTGGAGGTACGCGCGGATGTAGAAACCGGTTTGTCACTGGCAGAGTCATTTCGTAAACGTCCGCTTTATTTTGATAAGCTATTTTGCAATATTATCGCTGCTGGTGAAATTGGTGGTGTGCTGGATTCCCTGCTGGAAAAGCTCGCCACTTATAAAGAAAAGGTCATGGCGATTAAAGCCAAAATCAAATCTGCATTAATTTACCCCACCGCCATTATTGCTACAGCTTTCATCATTACTGCTGTTATCATGATTTATGTGATTCCGGCTTTTAAAGATTTGTTTTCCAGTTTTGGCGCCAACCTACCAGCCCCAACTTTGTTTGTTATTTGGCTATCGGATGGTTTCATCCATTATTGGTGGCTCATCTTTGGCGGGCTTTTTGGCGGGATTTTCGGCTTTCTTTATGCCTTCAAACGCACGCCCAAGCTACAGGAAAAGGTAGATCGCCTCTTGCTGATCCTGCCGGTGCTTGGCGATATTATCCGTAAAGCTACTATTGCTCGCTGGGCACGTACCTTGTCTACCTTATTTGCGGCTGGCGTTCCACTAGTAGAGGCACTGGATTCAGTAGGTGGCGCGTCAGGAAATCAGGTATATGCCGATGCTTGTAAGCGCATTCAGGCCGATGTCAGTGCCGGTTCCAGCTTAAGTTTTTCCATGCAGCGGACTAATTTGTTTCCCAATATGGTGTTACAGATGACCTCAATTGGCGAAGAGTCCGGGGCGCTGGATTTAATGTTAGATAAGGTCGCAGATTTTTATGAAGAGGATGTGGATAACGCTGTCGCCGCCTTATCCAGTCTGCTGGAGCCTGTGATTATGGTGGTACTGGGGGTATTGATTGGCGGCTTGGTGATTGCCATGTACATGCCCATCTTCAAGATGGGACAGGTGGTGGGCTAATGTGGTACGCGTTCTGGGCCAACTCACCTACTCTATTATCCGCTACCTGCCTGCTATTGGGTCTAGTCATAGGTAGCTTTCTCAACGTTGTCATTCATCGACTCCCCAAGATGCTGGAAGCCGAGTGGCAGCAAAATTGCCAGCCAGAGGATGATAGTACTCATACACTGCTTACACCGCCTTACAACCTGATGACGCCGGGTTCACACTGTCCACAATGCGAGACAGCCATTCAGGCCTGGCAAAATATCCCCTTACTCAGCTATGTATTACTGGCCGGGCGCTGCCATCTTTGCAAAACCCGAATCAGTCCACGCTATCCTCTTGTAGAGTTGAGTACCGGGTTGTTATTTGCTTTTTTGAGCTGGCACTTTGGCTGGAGTGTACAATTAGCAGGCTATCTGGCCTTCACTGCGGTATTAATCGCGTTAAGCTGCATTGATGCCGATACCCAGCTGCTACCTGATAGCCTCACCCTGCCCCTGCTGTGGGGTGGACTGCTGTTTAATCTGATCACGGCCACCATTCCCTTGCAAGACGCCGTTCTCGGTGCCATGGCCGGCTACGTGGTGTTATGGCTGGTATTTCATGGTTTCAAACTCATTACCGGCAAAGAAGGGATGGGTTATGGGGATTTTAAACTATTGGCCGCTTTAGGTGCGTGGCTGGGTTGGAGCATGTTGCCCTTGATTATTCTGCTCTCTTCACTCGTTGGGGCTGTTGTGGGGATCGCCTTGATATTTTTAACTAAACGAGGCCGTGGACAGCCCTTACCTTTCGGTCCTTATCTGGCTGCTGCAGGCTGGATAACCTTGTTATGGGGTAAAGACATGGTGGCGTGGTATCTGCATGGCTATTAAGGTGGTTGGCTTAACCGGCGGCATTGGTTCGGGTAAAAGCGCCGCAGCCAGTCGCTTTGCCGAGCTGGGCATAGCCGTCATCGATACCGATCAGATTTCGCATCAATTAACCGGCATAGCAGGCGCCGCCATCCCTGCTATTCACGATACGTTTGGCTCGCAGTTGATTAATGCAGAAGGCGCGCTGGATCGCCAAGCGATGCGACAATTGGTGTTTGCTGATGCAGCAGCCCGGCAGCGTCTGGAAGCGATCCTGCATCCGATGATCCGACAACATAGCACCCATCTATTACAACAAGCTCAGGGGCCTTATGCCATTTTGGTTGTGCCTCTATTATTTGAAACCGGACACTATTTAGCGATGACCAGCCGAACCTTGCTGGTGGACTGTAGTGAAGCACAACAATTAGCTAGAGTGATGCAACGTAATCAGCTTAGTGCTGATGCCGTGCGGGCAATTATGGCCACACAATTATCACGACAGCAACGCTGTACGCTGGCTGATGATATCATTGCTAATAATGACACCCTCGCCGCCTTACGACAGCAAGTGGATGCCAAACACCGTGATTATGTTGCCACGCTAGCTAATAGACCATTACAAGGCTCTGATGAGCCAAGCAGAAGGGCTGATGTGCCGTGATTAGTTTTGAGTTTCCCGTCACCGAACGAACACGAATTTTGCTCCGTCTCGAGTATTTATATGCTCGTCTCGCTTATTTTATCGACAAAGATCATCCCCATGATCATCACGCTGCCTTGCTGGTCCTGTTTGAATTAATGGAGACCGCCTCCAGAGCAGACTTAAAAGCAGACTTACTGCAAGAATTGGAGCGCCAAAAGCAAACGCTGGAAACCTTGCGTGAAAACCCGCATGTCGCAGCAGACACGCTGGAAAACGTGTTGGATGATATCGAAAAAACGTCCGGTCATCTGTTAGCGCTAACCGGTAAATTTGGTCAGCACTTACGCGAGAATGAATGGCTGATGGCGATCAAGCAACGTGCGGGCATTCCGGGCGGAACTTGCCAATTTGACTTGCCCTCCTATCACTTATGGCAGCAGAAATCGCCAGAAATCCGCCGACAAGCGATTAAGCGTTGGGCCAGCCCCCTGATGCCGACGGCAGAAGCCAGTGCCATCCTGTTGACCTTATTACGCGACAGCGGTAAGACGCACCAATATACTGCACGCAAAGGCTCATTCCAGCAGATGTCCGGCGGTAAAGTCGTACAGTTAATCCGTGTGGCTTACGATGATAGTCTGGAGCTACTACCGGAGTTATCTGCCAATAAATACGCGCTCAACATCCGCTTTATCAGTGCTGTCACCGGTGAAACCCGCCCACGCCAGACTGAACAGGATGTGGAGTTTCAGCTAACCAGTTGCAAGTTCTAAAATTAACCATGTCTGAATCTGTCCGCACCGTTGCTTGCCCTACTTGCCGCACTAGCGTGCGTTGGGAGGCACAAAGCCGCTATCGCCCTTTCTGTAGTGAACGGTGCCGTTTAATTGATTTGGGGGAGTGGGCTAGTGAGCGCTACCGAGTGGCCGCACAGGAAGAGTCACCAGGCAGCGAAATAAAGCTAGACGACTAAGTGCAACCTTGGTTGCGCTTATGTTCTCACTGCCAGCGCCGCGCCTTTCGCAAAGTAGCCCTGCAGCCCCTTGAAAATCGCCTCGGCCATTTGTTGCTGAAAATCGCTGCTTAACAGTCTTTGCTCTTCTTCCGGATTAGAAATAAAGGCCGTTTCCACCAGAATGGAAGGAATGTCCGGGGCCTTCAGTACGGCGAAACCAGCTTGTTCGACACTGTTTTTATGCAGTTTGTTGAGATTGCCCAAATGCCCTAGCACCGTCTTGCCCAGTTTCAAGCTGTCATTGATCGTTGCCGTTTGTGTCAGATCGAATAAGGTATGTGCCAGGTAGCGGTCTTTTCCATCCACCTTCACCCCACCGATCAGGTCTGAATTGTTTTCACTTTGCGCCAATGCTTTGGCAAATACACTGGTCGCACCTTTTTCTGATAAAGCATAAACCGATGAGCCTTTCGCACTGCGATTAGGTGCGGCATCAGCGTGGATGGAAACAAATAAATCTGCCCCCAGTTTACGCGCCTTGGCCACCCGTACCGCCAGCGGGATAAACACATCCTCCTCCCGCGTCATATAGGCTTTCATATTGCCTTCGGCATCAATCAGCCGCTTTAACTGTTTACCAATGCGCAGAACAATATCTTTCTCCCGCGTACCATTCAAACCGACAGCGCCGGGGTCCTCTCCACCATGACCTGGGTCCAGCATCACCACAATCGTGCGGCTACCATTTTTCTTTTTAGGCTTAGCCTGCTCCTGCACATCTGCCGGTTCCGGCTTATCCTTGCTGGAACCCTGCAATAGTGCTAACAAGCCATCCTGCTGCACCCCAGCCGGGTAAAGATCAACAACCAGACGATGCTTATATTCAGCCACTGGAGCCAGCGCAAACACATTCGGCTTGACCTCGGCTTTTAACTCCAACACCAGACGCACCGTGGTGGCATCAAACTGACCGGCACGTGCGGTCTTGATATAAGGGTCAGCGTCCGCAATCTGGCGGCCGATATCCTTCAACACACTATTCAGCCTCACACCTTGCAGGTCAATCACCAATCGGTCGGGATTGGCAATTGTGAACTGTTTAAACTGAATCGATTCACTGGCCTCCAATGTAATCCGGGTATAAGTGCTGGAAGGCCAAATACGTAACGCAACAATTTGACTGCTAGCCGCAAAGCCAACACGCGAAATTGATAACAGAAAAGTAGCTGCTACAGCACCTAGCAATTTGCGGCGAAAGAAATCAGGCATGACTTTCCAGTATCCGTATGAGCAATTAAACGATAACGACGACCCGATTCCGCCAGAGTCAGTTCCAGTACCACATCTGGCGCAGGCAGCAAGGCAGCGGCCTGTTGTGGCCACTCCACCAAACATAGGCTATCCGGACTAAAATACTCCCGAAAACCCGCATCCTCCCACTCGGAGGGATCAGCAAAACGGTATAAATCGAAATGATGTACTTGATAGTGCGCAATATCGTAGCTTTCCACTAGCGTATACGTGGGGCTTCTCACCTTGCCCTGATGCCCTAAGCCATTCAGCAGACCGCGTGTAAACGTGGTTTTCCCTGCGCCAAGATCACCTAATAAGTAAATCACCATGCCGGGACTGGCCACTTGTGCAAAAACACCACCCAACGCCAAAGTAGCGGACTCGTCTTTTAAGTAAGCGCTGCAAACGCTGCTATCATCTACCACCATGACGCAAAGCCCCGATAGAAAATTGAATTATCGCCAATTGGCCCAGCAAATTAAAGCATGGGCACAAGAATTAAAATTTGCTGACGCTCGCATAGGGCCGGCCATGCTATCAGCCAGCGCCACACAGAAACTCAATAACTGGTTAGCCGCCGGTTATCACGGTGAGATGGCATATATGGCACGCCATGCTGATTTGCGGCGTACACCGGCAGAGTTAGTACCTGGCAGCTTAACAATCATTTCAGTCCGTATGAATTACTGGCCACAGGCCAAAAATGCGGAAACGGTGCTGGCGGATAGTCATAAAGCCTATCTGTCACGCTATGCACTGGGACGTGATTATCACAAGGTGTTACGCAGCCGCTTACAAACACTAGCCGAACGTATTCAGACACACATTGGCCCCTTTGGTTTTCGCGTCTTCACCGATAGTGCGCCGGTTGCCGAGGTCACCCTCGCCAGTCAGGCAGGCCTGGGCTGGCGCGGTAAACACACACTGCTACTAAATAAAGATCAAGGCTCGTTATTTTTTCTGGGGGAAATATTTACCGATCTCCCACTACCCACCGACCCGCCAGATAGCGAACATTGTGGCCGCTGCACGCGCTGCATCGATGTTTGCCCCACGGGTGCGATCACTGAGCCCTATACCGTTGATGCGCGGCGCTGTATTTCCTATTTAACCATCGAGTTAAAAACGGCCATCCCCTTGGCTTTGCGCCCACTGATTGGCAATCGCGTCTATGGTTGCGATGATTGCCAGCTGTACTGCCCATGGAACCGTTTTGCCGTCACCAGTGCCGAAAGTGATTTCACCGTGCGACATGGCTTGGATGATATTAGCCTGCTTGAGCTATTTGGCTGGAGTGAAGCCGAATTCAAACAGAAAATGGCAGGCAGCCCAATCTACCGCATAGGCTATTTCAAGTGGCTATCCAATCTGGCCATCGGCTTAGGTAATGCCACCAGCAGCGCGGCCATCATCGCGGCTCTTGAAGCCAGGCTGAATTTCCCCGATGAGATGGTCGCCGAATCAGTACATTGGGCATTACAGCGACAACGCTCAACAATGCTGCCCGGCAACGAAACCGGATGACCAGGCCCACTGAAAGTTATATCCACCCAACCAACCGGTGACATCCACCACTTCCCCAATAAAAAACAAACCGGGCACCGTATTGGCCATCATGGTTTTAGAGGACAATGCTTGGGTAGCGACACCACCCAGTGTGACTTCGGCCTTTTTATAACCCTGGGTCCCGTTGGGTTTAAGCTGCCAGCCATGCAATTGTTCAGCCAGTCGTCGCCGTTGCTTAGGACTCAAATCCTTCAGTCGCCGCCCAGCATAGTCCAATCGAGCCAACCAGGCTTCGGCAAAACGCTTGGGCCAGGCAAATTCAGCCAACGCATTGGCGATCAGTTGCTCACTACTCGCTTTCTGTTGCAACCAATCGCTGGCATCATGATCTGGCAGCAGATTCAGACTTAAGGCCTGCCCCGGCTGCCAATATGAAGAAATCTGCAAAATTGCCGGGCCGGACAATCCTTTATGCGTAAACAGCACATTTTCCCGGAAACTGGTTTTACCAATGGCAACTTCCACATCCAGTGACACACCAGCCAAATCGGCAAAATAAGTAACATCTTCAACATGAAAAGTCAGTGGCACCAATGCCGGTGCCAGGGTCGTCAGTGGCAAGCCAAACTGCTCGGCCAATTGATAACCAAACGGGGTGGCGCCAATCTGCGGAATAGATAAACCGCCGGTGGCGACGACTAAGGACTCGCTCTGCAAGCGACCTTGTGTAGTCTGCAACTGAAATCCACCCGGCTGTTGCATCACCGTCTCAATCGTTACCCCCATCTGCCGCTGAACACCAGCCTGCTCACATTCGCTGACCAGCATCTGAATAATTTGCTCGCTACTCTGATCGCAAAATAGCTGCCCTAGCTTCTTTTCGTGATAGGCAATACCATGACGTTCTACCATGGCAATAAAATCCTGTGGCGTGAACTGGCTGAGCGCCGAGCGACAAAAATGAGGGTTGGCCGACAAATAACGATCAAAGCGGCTATAAACATTAGTGAAATTACAACGACCACCGCCGGAAATACGGATTTTCTCCGCCAACTTGCTTGCGTGGTCCAACACGAAAACACGCCGGCCGCGCTGTCCGGCAGTCGCAGCACACATCAAACCGGCTGCGCCGGCACCTATTACGATAACGTCGTACTGCAAGGGATTGGCCTTTACTTTAGCTTTTTAGTCAACTATTGGCGACAACTCTCCGATTCCAGTACACTGCGAAATTGCATTTGCCTATGCGGCATCACTACTTCAACAAGGAGAGCATCATGGAACATAAACTACCGGAACTGCCCTACGCACTCGACGCCTTGGCTCCACACGTTTCTAAAGAAACTCTGGAATTCCACTATGGCAAACATCACCAGACTTATATCACCAATCTGAACAATCTGATCAAAGGCACTGAGTTTGAAAATGCCTCTTTAGAGGAAATCGTCAAAAAATCCTCTGGTGGTATCTTCAATAACGCCGCGCAAGTATGGAATCACACCTTCTACTGGTTTAGCTTGGCACCAAATGCCGGTGGCGAACCCAGTGGTGCACTAGCCGACGCCATCAAAGCCAAGTGGGGCTCTTTTGATGAGTTCAAAAAGGCTTTTACTCAAACTGCCGTCGGTACTTTCGGTTCTGGCTGGGCCTGGCTGGTAAAAAATAACGATGGCTCACTTGATCTGGTTTCTACCAGCAATGCTGCCACTCCTCTCACCACCGACAAAAAGCCTTTGTTGACCTGTGATGTGTGGGAGCACGCCTATTATATCGACTACCGTAACAGCCGCCCTAACTATCTGGAGAGCTTCTGGAAGTTAGTAAACTGGGACTTTGTTGCTAAGAACTTTGCAGGTTAACAGTTCACTTTAAATATCATCATCAAGGGGCATTCGCCCCTTTTTTACGCCTCACGTCAAGACAAAAGCATTTTTAGCACCAAAAACAAACACTATGTCACTAGCTCGTCATATTGAAGATTGATAATCTGGCATCTTCCAGTAGAACTTAGAGCCGCTAACAAAGCCTCGAAGAGCACCTGAGCCAAAGCGCGCCGACGAAGACGGTACCAGTGGTACGACAAGAAGGCGCAACGCTGGATCAGGGATTATGTTAGCGGCTTTTAACAAAAAACATTGGAATCGTTGCAATCTAACCAGCAAGGGGATGACCTAATGAAGAAGCAACTTATCTTGGCCTTATCACTCGTTCTGTTTGGGCTGAGCGCCTGTGGTGATAGCGGTGGCGGTAGTACAGGTATTAGCAGTACCAACCTCAATCGCTTCGGGCCAAATCAGCCCGCCTTAGTCATTGCCCATCGTGGAGCTAGCGGTTATTTACCGGAGCACACTTTAGCAGGCTATGAGTTAGCGATAAAAATGGGGGCCGATTATATTGAACCCGACCTACAACTCACTAAAGATAATCAGTTGGTGGCGATGCATGATGACACACTCAATCGCACCACCAATGTGGCAGAGCTGTTTGAACCGCGCAACGGCGGCTATAAAGTCGCTGATTTCACCCTAGCTGAAATTCAAACCCTGCAGGTCAAGCCTGTTGGCACAGCAAAAAGTAGCTACCCCGATTTCACGCCAAGTATGGCTAATCCTTTCCATATCCCAACTTTCCAGGAAGTAATCACTTTTGCCCAGCAACAAAGCAAGCTGAATAATCGTGTTGTGGGAATTTACCCGGAAGCCAAACAAGCCGACCCGGTAATGGAAGATGGTATTTTGCAAGCCCTAAAAAGCAATGCTTACAACGGCAGCAGCAAGGTTTTTATCCAGTCTTTCAGCGATGAAACCCTGCGTAGCATGCGCAAAAAAGAGCTGACACAAAACAATAAAATGCCACAGATTATGCTGGGAGCTGCGGTAATAGATAGCAATGGCAAGGCTGGCCTTGGGCTGATGGTTGGCTCTACTCCTACCGTGTTGACACTACAGGATGTAGCCAGCTTTGCGGAAGGTGTGGGCCTGAGCATAGGCAGTAAAGACTATCCGGTGACCAAAGCCTTTATCGATCAAGCCCATGCAGCTGGTTTACAAGTACATGGTTGGACCTTTAATAAAATCGACCCCACTGAAGCGGCTACCCAATACCAAACTTACCTGGAAATGGGGATGGATGGCATGTTTTCGAATTACCCTGATTTAGCCTATAAAGCACGTCAGGCTTTTAAACCACTCCGCTAAAAAACGGCTTCGAACAAGCAGCGCCGCACCTACTCTGGATGCGGCACTGCTAAGCTTATTTGCGCACCTTGCCGCGCAGCATCCACTTCAGCAAAAACTCTATTTTTGCGCCGTAGGGGGGGCGAGTAAGCCAGGTCGCTGCCCACTTATTCTGTCGATAAACGGGTTTGAGTTTGGAAAAAGTTAAAAACCCTTCCTGCGCGTGATAATGCCCCATGCCGGATGGCCCGACGCCACCAAAGGGCAGATCATCCTGCACCACCTGCAGGACGGTTTCATTAACCGCTACCCCGCCAGAAATCGTCGCCAATAGTGCCCATTGAATGCGGATAGGGTCGTCATCAAACAAATACAAAGCCAATGGACGAGGCCGTGCCTGGATATAGGCAAGCGCATCCTCAAACTTGTCATACGTTATTACCGGCAAGATAGGCCCAAAAATTTCTTCCTGCATCAACTGACAACTGTCCGGGCAGTTTTGCACCAGCGTCAACGGAAACTTGCGACTACCCGCCAGCGTTTCATTCGCTGGATTGATTTGCTCCACACTGGCACCCGCTGCCTTGGCTTCTTCCAAGCAGGCTAATAAGCGCTGATGGTGACGTTCATTGATGATGGCGGTGTAATCAGGGTTATCAGCCAGCGTTGGATAGCTTTTAGCAGCAGCACGCCGGATAGCATTCAACAAAGCATAAGCGTCTTTTTCCTGCACCAGCAGATAGTCCGGCGCCACGCAGGTTTGCCCGGCATTTAACATTTTGCCGGTAACAATGGCGGCAGCAGCACGCTCCAACTGCGCACCACTGCTTACCAACACCGGTGACTTACCGCCAAGCTCTAAAGTTACCGGAGTAAGATTATCCGCCGCTGCACGCATCACCTGCCGCCCCACGGCGGTGGAACCAGTAAACAACAAATGGTCAAAGGGCAAACGGGTGAATGCCTGCGCCACCTCAGTGTCACCATTCACTACCCGCACCACATCCGCACCTAGATAGCGAGTCAACAGTCGCTCCAATAACGCGCCGGTGCTGGGGGTGAGCTCCGATATTTTTATCATCACGCGGTTACCCGCCGCCAGAGCCGCTACCAGAGGGCCAAACGTTAAATACAGCGGGTAATTCCACGGCACGATAATGCCGACCACACCTAAGGGCTGCGGCATCACGCTATTGTTAGACGGCCAAAACCAAAACGACACATCACGCCCCTCGGCACGTATCCAACGCGGTAAATGTTTATGGGCATGCCGGATAGCCTCTAGCGCAGGGAACAGCTCTGCCAGGCGGGTTTCTACCGTGCTACGATGTCCAAAGTCCTGGCTGACAGCCTCCTGCAATAACTGACTATTTTCCTGAATCAGGCACATCAGCTTATGCAACCAGTCCTGCCTTAGTTCCAGAGCAGGAAAAACCACCTCACGGCTCAATCGATGTAGATCGTTAAAATCAGCGGTCAATGCTTCAGTTTGCCCAGCAGATTCTGCAGTAGCTTGCATTTAGTTTTCCCCTTTAAACACGCTTGCTTATTTAGCCGAATACGAATGTTGCCGATCGATATCACATTAAGAGCCGCAAACAAAACCTCGAATGGCGTGCCGACGCAGACAACGGCAAGAAGGCACAACGCTGGATTCGGGTGGCTGTTAACGGCTCTGCAGATCCCCACCACACACTCCATCTATATACCACCCAGCCAGCTAAAGCGACATGAAATAGAGCTGAACTCACCCCATGAGTAATCCATTCATCCGAGCAGATGGTATTAAATTTGCTTAGATAGACCAAGCAACAGAAATATTAAAGTGAAATATTTGTTGATTTTTTAGTAAATGGCGCCACTTTCTTCTTGGGTCAGAGCCGATCATGATCCAGAATAAAATCCTTAAAGGGTGATTCCTTTACTAGGCCCTTTATCTGTCACGGGGAGTTAACGCCATGCAAGCCATTCTTCTTTCACTTTTTATCGCAGGGGTTGCCGTCATCGCCACTATGCTGAGTACACCTGTCGACAAACCCGGTAAATTAATCCCCATCCGTATTCGCCGCGATGAATCTCAAGCAAACCGTCAGCGCCGCTGAAATACTCGCAAATAAACAGCTTCACCATACAAAAATCACTATCGGTCAGTAGCTATTAACCGATAGTGATTTTTTTAGATTAGCTCTAATTGAATACCGCGCGATTACTCTTGCGGCTCACCAAGCTGTGGTAAATCATCAGCAACAATAAAGTAAGGCCGCCCATCACGAAGCTCTGCCTGCAATTGTGCCAACACATGCACTTCACGTACCCGACACTCGGCCATTAACTCGCGAAAGTTCTCTTCAATGAGCTGCACGCTATCCAGCGGGGCCAGTGGCCAGGCAAAACCTTCCCTGGAACGCTGATCCCCGACAGCCGACAAGGTGATGTGCAACTCGCCATTTTGGTGTGCCGCCAAAATAGCCACTGGCTCCAGATTCAACTCGCGCAAGCGGCGAATTTGACTGCTGACAAATACCTGCAGCGCCACTTCAAAACGGGCGTAATGACCCGCTACCATCGCCTGCATCGCCGGTAAGGGAGGGCGAGCTATTGGGAATAAAGTCACCCCATCGCCATGCAGCTGCTCGTTGAGAAACTTCATCAAGGGCATACCCCAGGCACCGACCTCCCCACCCAGACGTACGGGTACGTCTGCGCCCTCAGGCTGTATGGCCACGCCTAATAGATAACGCAAGAAGACGCCCTCTTCTTTGACTGTAATCGGCGCCGCCTGCTGTGGCAGACCGGTTTTTGCCTTACTCGGGTCGTGATTTAACTGGAACAACATGGCCGCATCCAGCGCCAGCAAGCTATCCGCTGACACTAAAGCCCCCTGGATAAACACCTCGCCATCCTCAGCAAAGACACTATGTTGACGCAATAAGGCATTTAAGCCGGCCACATCCGCAATCTCTCCTGGCAGTGTCTGTTGCTGTTTGCTCCCGGCAACCAAGATAAGCGGCATCGCAAATACCATGGCACGTGTGCCATTCGTTTCCTCCACGGCTGTCCGCAAGCATTGCCACAATAGTTGATAGCATGCTTGCGATGGCACCATGGCCAGGGCGACGGAAATAGACAAAAGCTCATGACGCTCCAGCCTTTGCACTAAGGCATCACGTGCTGCCGCCAGCCAGTTGTCGCGCTCCTGCGCGGTGCTGGCCTCTAGCGCAGTTTGGATCTGGTAAATCAGTTGATTGGTCAGCGCCACTTCAGGATGATACTGGCGTGGGTCAGGAAGATGATGACGGATAGGGCTCATTACGCGGCGTCCTGCTTCGATCAAAAACAACTATTGTGGCACAGCTTAGCCACCAAATAGTGAGCCGCGAACACAGCGCACCGTTCGGTAACACTCTTTCACAATTTTCGAAAATGGACAGGTTGACATTCGATATCGCAATGCAGCATAATGATTTCTGTCAGGGGGCAGTCTCTGTTTCCCTGATAGTTTCTCCTCTATTTCTCCTTTGTAGACTTAGCGCGGGCCTCACGGTACCGCGCATTTTTTTTGCCCTTAATCAAGGAAAACCTTAATCTACAAATAGATAGATATTATTCACAAGCTTTGGCCTAAGGGTTTATTTCCCTCAAACGACTCTCACCAAGCACACCTCTTATTCACTTCGCTCTATAACTGCCTCGGTCGGCTGTCACTATCAGCATATTCACTTTCGAACATATCCCAAAGCAATAAACCATTAAGCTAACAAACTGACGGTGCGACATAACGCACCGCCAGCTTCTATCCAAAGCGAGCAACAAAACAGCGCTTAAATACGCTCTACTTGCGAGACATCACGTACCGCACCAGTATCTGCACTGGTGGTCATGGCGGCATAAGCACGCAAGGCCGGGCTCACCACACGCTGACGATCCACCGGCTTCCAAGCATTGCCCCCTTTCGCCAGCATAGCGGTACGACGCGCAGCTAAGGCGGTCTCGGTAATCACCAAATGAATCCGCCGCCCCGGAATATCAATTTCGACGGTATCCCCCTCCTCGACCAAGCCAATTGCCCCCCCCTCTGCCGCTTCTGGTGACGCATGGCCGATACTCAAGCCGGAAGTTCCGCCAGAAAAGCGGCCATCCGTTAACAAGGCACAAGCTTTGCCCAAACCTTTAGACTTCAAATAACTGGTGGGATACAACATCTCCTGCATACCCGGCCCGCCTTTAGGTCCTTCATAACGAATGACCACCACATCGCCAGCGATAATCTGATCCGCCAGAATAGCCGCTACCGCATCATCCTGACTTTCAAAAATACGAGCCCGCCCGGTAAATTGCAAAATGGAATCATCAACACCAGCAGTTTTGACAATACAACCACGCTCAGCAATATTGCCGTACAGCACCGCTAAGCCACCATCCCGAGAGTAGGCATGAGCTTGATCACGAATACAACCTTCCACCCTATCATCATCCACGGCCGGATAACGCATAGATTGTGAAAACGCAATCGTGGTGGGCACTCCTCCAGGAGCGGCACGATAAAAACGATGCACCTCACTATCCGCACCGTGGCGACAAATATCCCAAGCCTCTAGGCCTGCACCCAAGCTAGCGCTGTGAATGGTAGGAATATCGCGATGGATTAACCCGGCACGGTCCAGTTCCGCCAGAATAGCGATCACCCCACCGGCACGATGTACATCTTCCA
Organism: Neisseriaceae bacterium TC5R-5; assembly: GCA_020830965.2. Lineage (GTDB taxonomy): Bacteria > Pseudomonadota > Gammaproteobacteria > Burkholderiales > Chromobacteriaceae > Chromobacterium. The sequence goes on along the minus strand of JACCFC020000022.1, from coordinate 22,545 downwards.
TATGATATTTCTGGGTAGCGGGAGCTACTTTAGATAAACAGGGCACGTTGCGGGAAAGGCGGTCGATATCTGCCATTTTGAAATCCACACCAGCCTCATTGGCTGCCGCTAACAGATGCAAAACCGTATTGGTAGAGCCCCCCATCGCCACATCCAGTGTCATGGCATTTTCAAATGCCTGCTTACTGGCGATGGCACGCGGCAAGACCGAAGCATCATCCTGCTCATAATAGCGCTTGGTAATCTCGACAATGGTGCGGCCCGCACGTAAAAACAGCTCTTTTCTGTCGGCATGCGTCGCCACCAGACTACCATTACCAGGCAAGGACAAACCCAAAGCTTCGGTCAGACAATTCATCGAGTTGGCCGTAAACATGCCCGAGCAGGAGCCACAGGTCGGGCAAGCGGAACGCTCTACCCGCTCTACATCCTCATCACTCACAGCAGCATTGGCAGCCTCTACCATCGCATCTACCAAGTCCAGCTTGCGAATATCGTTACCCCACTGCACCTTGCCTGCCTCCATCGGCCCGCCAGAGACGAACACTACCGGAATATTCAAACGCAAAGCCGCCATCAGCATGCCAGGAGTAATTTTGTCACAGTTAGAAATACATACTAAGGCATCAGCACAATGACCATTCACCATATATTCAACGCTATCAGCAATCAGGTCACGACTAGGCAGACTATACAACATGCCCCCATGTCCCATCGCGATACCATCATCAATGGCGATAGTATTAAACTCCTTAGCCACACCACCAGCGCGCTCAATCTCGCGCGCCACCAACTGCCCCATATTGTGCAAATGCACATGACCAGGCACAAACTGGGTAAAGCTATTGGCAATGGCAATGATAGGCTTGCCAAAATCACCATCCTTCATGCCGGTAGCACGCCATAAAGCGCGAGCACCTGCCATATTACGACCGGCAGTAGAGGTATGGGAGCGATACTGAGGCATACACATTCCTTTTTATAGGTAGCGAAAAAAAGTCGAGAAACACTCTGCGACATCACCGTGAACAAATAGCCCGGCGCACAGGGAACACTTTCCCATATAATTCGTCCACATTCTTTTACCGTAAACACAGCCAACTGACAAATGCTCATTCATCCACAGTTCAACCCAGTAGCCATTCAATTGGGCCCGCTGGCGATACACTGGTATGGCCTGATGTATCTACTAGGCTTTATTTCTTTTCTATTACTGGGTCGCTATCGTATCAAGCAAGGTCATAGCTTTATCACTACGCCCATGCTGGACGACCTACTCATGTATGGGGCGTTGGGTGTCGTACTCGGCGGCCGACTAGGGGAGGTACTGTTCTACAAACCTGGCTATTATTTTAGCCAGCCATTGGAAATTCTGATGATCTGGAAGGGCGGCATGTCTTTTCATGGCGGCTTCCTGGGAGTGCTAGTTGCCATGGGTCTGTTTGCTCGTAAACATGGCCGCAGCTTTTGGGAGGTCACCGATTTTATCGCGCCGCTGGTGCCGCTGGGCTTGGCAGCAGGTCGCATCGGCAACTATATCAACGGTGAGCTCTGGGGTAGGGTGGCTGATCCTAAACTACCCTGGGCAATGCTTTTCCCACAGGCACAGATGGAAGATCTGCAACAAGCCCAGTCTTCGTCGGATCTGATGATCACACTGTTACAATATGGCGGGCTACCACGACACCCCTCACAGCTCTATGAGTTTGCACTGGAAGGGATCGCGCTGTTCATCATAGTGTGGCTGTTTAGCTCTCGTCAGCGTCCGCGTGGGCAGGTTTCAGCAGTATTCCTGATGGGTTATGGCCTAGCCCGCTTCTGCTGCGAGTTTTTCCGCATGCCTGATGCCGGTATTTTTGGTCAATCTGACATCATCAGCATGGGCCAGTGGTTGAGCCTGCCGATGATCCTGATAGGGGCCACATTATTCAGATGGTTTGGTAAACGCCAGTCCACTTAGTGCTCAAGCAAGAAACAAAAGGGCCCCACTTTGGGAGCCCTTTCAACAACTTGCTTCATTTATTGTTATGGTTTGTCAGCTGCTTATTTCCCCGTATACACCAACACAGAGCTTGCCAATCTTTGTCAGTTAACTCCCTGTCGCCAGCTTTAATTCATAATAAACATTAAAAATGAAAAAAACAATAAAAATATCACGATAGATATTGGTGCGATAGCTGATAGCCAGTAAAAGACTGGCAAACCCCTATAGCCTAGGTTTGAGCAATAGCACCGCGCTTAAAGCGTCAATACAGCACCACCCATTCAGCAACTACATGGTAATTGGCAGTTTCTCTAGAACTTTCACCAACTCCACTTCCACCAAGCACCAATCGCTACCTTTTTCTAGGGCTTTGCCTAATGCTATCTGAAAGTGTTTACTCTTGGCCGTCATATAAAACTGCCTGCCTAGCGTGTAGAGCGAAAGTGGTAGGATCAACGCATTGACGGTTTTACCTGCTCGATTACAAGGCATAAACAAACCGATATGGCCACCTAGCCACACCTGCTCCGGTGGTAAGGTAGGGTCAATCAGCCGCGTATCGGTAGGCCGTAAGGAGGCTGCAATCGGTTTGCGACTGAGCGTTTCAATACCCAGATAAATACGCTCACGTTCATTACGCTTGATACGCCGGATGATGCCCAGGCTCCAGTTATCTTGCTCGCTACTACCATCCAGAAAACCTAGTAGCGCCCCCAGACCAACCCATTCATTACCCAAAGCGTCTACCGAGACGCCAAGACCAGTTTGGCTGACATTCTCTACTTCCCATTTTTGCAGCGCTGGCCTAGCTTCCGACTTGCTACTGTCAGTGCCTTTAACCAAGCTGGGAGAAAGGGTACTTTTATCGCGCTTGCGACTGGTAACAAAGCCATAGATACGAATATTGGCCGCGTCGTCAAAATTGCCTTCCTGTGCCTGTGTAATGCTGGGTTGGCTGTCATCTGTCATACGAATCAATCTATGCAGCAAGGGTAAGCGATAGGCCACTTCTATACTGCTATTGGACACAGGCACCCGCTGCGAACGTTCAAATCGGGTTAACTGAGCCGCCCACTCCCGCGTGAGCAGTTTGAGAAAAGCAGCGTCAAAGCTGGGTTCGAGCAGTTTTTTCAATTCAAAGGGGGTCCGCCCACCTTCCAGAGTAGTCGCCCAACCATGCAGAATTTCAACGAAATCGGCGGTGCTCCAGTAACGAGCACCATCATTACCCAAGGGGCCACTAGCACGGCCAGCAGGCAGGGAGCTATTGAGCTGCACAACAAAGCTGGCTTTATCAGAATACAGTTTTTGCAAAGACATCCGGTTACTTAACAACACCAGCAGTTGGTAAGCGAAGTTGAATTGTCGAATACTTAAATTGCCGCTGGATAATAAACCTAGCATTTGCAGAGTCAGGTATTGATCCTGCAGCGTCGTCGCCAGCGCTTGCTCACCAAACAAAAAAACCGGTACGGAATCGATACCTATTTGTTCAGCGAAGCGATAGAGCTGATTAACATTCAGCCAGAAAACCTCATCCGGATTAAAGTTTCTCAGATATTGCCAGCGCGCATACTCGCACTGGTAATACATCATGCGCGCCATGACCAGAGGCAATAACGCGGCAATTTTTTTACCTTCTACCGAATTCAACTCAATCGATAACACATACTGATAGCAATCAATAAACTGCCGGCCATAGTTAAGAATTTGCCCACGTAATTGGTTTTCCATCATTTTAGGCATGCGGGCATTCATCAGATATTGGGCACAAAGGCTCTCATGCAGTGTCTGGGTTTCCAGGTTCAGCGTCAGCAGTACCTCCAGCCTGTCAACAGATGAATCAATAGCGGATAAGTCGAAAGACTCGAGAATATCAAGCACCCGATCATGTGCGGCGGCGCCGTACTCCTGCTTCAGCGACTCAACATAGAGCTTAGCCGCTGCAGCATTTGCCAGCGGATCATGATGCCCCAACACACGCTTTGAGAAAAAATCCAACATCGCTTATCTACTTTCTGGTTAGGCCGCCACGAGTACGTCTAATACGCGGATGCAGAATAGTGTTAATGCCATAAGTATGTATAGCAAGTAGCTTGGCGACTTGTAAATCAAGGTATTACACAGAGCAAGCCGACTATCACTGCAAAAACATCATACTTTGCACAAACGGATATTTTCCCCTGCGTTTACTCTAGCCAATAAGCGCTATGTTGCCAGATAACGCTGCTGTAAATGAGCACGGAAATACGCGGGGTTAAGCATTTCCCCAGTTGCCTGCTGGATAAGCTCCGGGCGGGTCCAGCGACTGGCCTGACTCCAAACGGACTTGTTCAGATAGTCGAATATGGGTGTCAATTGCCCTGCTGCCACCTGAGCATTCAGCTCCGGCTGCTGCTGTCGCAAAATAGCAAAATACTGTGCTGCATACATCGCGCCTAAGGTGTAGCTGGGGAAATAACCAAACGCCCCATCTGTCCAATGAATATCCTGCATACAGCCATCGCGGTAATTGCCACGGGTATCCACCCCAAGATAAGCCAGCATTTTTTCATCCCACAACTGCGGAATATCTTCAACCTCAATTTCACCATCCATTAGTGCGCGTTCTATTTCAAAACGCAAAATCACATGGGCCGGATAACATAACTCATCGGCATCCACCCGGATACAGCTAGGCTCCACCCGGGTGTACAGACATGCCAGATTGTCGGCAGTAAAGGCTGGCTGTGAGCCTAAGTGCTGGCAGATCAGTGGCGTAATCAATTGTAGAAAGCCGCTACTGCGCGCCAACTGCATCTCAAAAGACAGGCTTTGGCTTTCGTGAATAGCCATCGAACGAGCACGCCCTACCGGCTGGCTCACATACTCACGGGGCAGGTTCTGCTCATAACGAGCATGGCCGGTTTCATGAATGATACCCATCAGGCTTTGCACAAAATCATCTTCACGATAACGCGTGGTCAAGCGCACATCTTCCGGCACACCACCACAAAACGGGTGACTGCTGATGTCCAGACGACCGGCGTCAAAATCAAACTGCAATAACTGCATCACCGCTAAGCCAAGAGCGCGTTGTTGCGGTATTGGAAACGGACCTTGTGGCTGCAATACCTTTTCGGAGCTCTGTTTGTTACGTACCTGCTCAATCAGAGCTGGCAGCCAGTTTTTAATATCGCCAAAAATCTGCTCTACTTCGGCGCTAGAGCTACCTGGCTCGTATTTGTCCATCAAGGCATCATAAACACTGCAACCCGTATGTTGTGCTAACAGGCGACCTTCTTCGCGCGATAAGCGCACCACCTCGCGCAGATTAGCAGCAAAACCCGGCCAGTCATTTGCTGGCCGCTGCTGCCGCCAAGCATGCTCGCAACGCGCACCAGCCAGCGCTTTAGCTTCAACCAAGTTAGCTGGCAACAAATTGGCTTGCGCCCACTCACGGCGCATCTCGCGCAGATTGGCACATTCCAACTCACTCAGATTTTCCTGCTCAGCCGCTTGCAATTGTTCTTTGATCCTAGGATCGGTAATGATCTGATGCATCAATACCTGCAACTCCGCCATCGCAGCAGCTCTGGCTTCATTGCCTTTCGGCGGCATCATTGCTGCCTGATCCCAACCTGCAATGGCCCCTAGATGACCAAAACGATGCAGACGGGCGAAGGTATGTGTTAATTGCTGATAAGCTGCGGTATTGGCCATGATGCCTCTCTCATTTTTCTATCGTTAAACTGGCACGTAAACGAATATCTGCACCGACCATCCGTACATCATCTATGGTCAAATGCTGCTTATCGGCCAAATCCTGTAATGCTGGCCAGACGAATAAGCCACGCGCGGCATCGCCCGCCAAACAAGGTGCCAGGTATAGCACCAGCTCATCCACCAAGCCAGCTTGTAGCAAGGCACCATTCAAGCCAGCCCCGGCCTCTACCATCAACTGATTGACACCAGCCTGTGCCAATTGCTGCAACAGCGCCGTTAAATCGGCATACTCCCCCAAACGCGGCAGCGTCCACAACTCACAACCGGCGGCAAGATAGGGCACCTGCCGTGCGGGGTCGCTAGCACAGGTCGCCACCAAAGTACTCTCCCCCTGATAGATACGACTCTGTGGAGAGGTTTGCAGTTGACTATCCAGTACCACACGTCTGGGCTGACGCGCTGTTTCCACCTCACGTACCGTCAACAGGGGGTTATCTGCCAATACGGTACCACTGCCGGTGAGAATGGCATCGTGTGCCGCGCGCAGTTGATGCACGTCACGCCGTGCCGCCGAGCCGGTAATCCATTGGCTATTGCCATTGAGCAAGGCAGTTTTGCCATCCAGCGTCGCGGCGACCTTCAGCAATACCCAGGGACGCGCGCGCTCTACCCGCGACAAAAAACCGCGATGCACACGGCGTGCCTCGGCCTGCATCAAACCAGCACTGGCCGCGATGCCCGCCGCTTGTAATAACGCGATACCTCGCCCGGCAACTTCGTGATAAGGGTCCACCATGGCCGCCACCACACGACTAATACCCTCAGCAATCAAACGCTCGGCACAAGGCGGCGTGCGCCCATAATGGCTACAGGGCTCCAGCGTGACATAAGCCGTTGCTCCACGCGGGGAACCACCCTGCGCCAGACAATTTTTAATCGCCTGAATTTCGGCATGATCCTCACCTGCAGCCAGAGTGGCACCCTGGCCAATCACCTTACCAGCACGCACCAGCACACAGCCGACACCAGGATTGGGAGCAGCCCTTCGTGTGGCCGCCTCTGCCAAACGCAAAGCCTGCTGCATGTATTGATAATCAGCGGCGCTATAAGCCCCCATTCTTGCTCTCCCCCAAAAACGCTTGTAGACAAGTGCTCTTAACGCCCGCTCTTCTGAATTTCCTTGATTGCGTCAGAGAATTCGGACACATCCTGAAAACTGCGATAGACCGAGGCGAAGCGAACATAGGCCACCTGGTCTAACCTAGCTAGCTCGTTCATGACCATTTCCCCAATCTGACGGCTAGACACTTCACGCTCGGCCAATTGCAGCAGCTTGTGACAAATACGGTCGATTGCCTCATCCACCAGTCCTGTCGGTACTGGGCGCTTATGCAAGGCACGCAAAAAGCTGGTACGAACTTTTTCGATATCAAACTCGGCACGGTGTCCGGCCGTTTTCACGACCTGCGGCATACGCACATCGGCCGTTTCAAAGGTCGTGAAGCGCTTTTCACAAACCGGGCAGCGGCGGCGACGGCGGATGCTGGTGCCATCCTCATTGACCCTAGAATCAATCACCTGTGTATCAACATTACCGCAAAAAGCACATTTCATGAGCTTGTCCTGTTGTTTTCTTGATCTGAATGTTAGCAGCAACAAACTGACTGATGCTATTGGCAATCTATCCACTATCACTTAGAGCGGCTAACAAAACCTCGAAGAGTCCCTGAGCCGAGGCGCGCCGGCGCAGACAGTAGCAGTAGTACAGCAAGGAGACACAACGCTGGATCAGGGGTGTTGTTAGCGGCTCTTAGCAATAAAAAAAGCGCCTGCTTGAAAGGCGCTTTTAGCTGCTTACCCCTCCGGACTTACTTCTGATATACCGGGAAACGGTGACACAAAGCAGTGGCCTGCTCAGCAACACGGGCAATCAGTACATCATCGTTGGGATGATCAAGCACATCAGCCACCAGATTAGCCACCTGAATAGCCTCCGGCTCTTTAAAGCCACGGGTAGTAATCGCTGGCGAACCCAAACGGATACCGGAAGTCACGAACGGTGTTTCCGGGTCATTAGGAATAGCATTTTTGTTGACAGTAATATGCGCACGACCGAGTAAGGCATCAGCCACTTTGCCGGTCAAGCCCTTGGCACGCAAATCCACTAGGAAAACATGGCTCTCAGTACGTCCGGACACAATACGCAGGCCACGCTCAGTCAAGGTCTTGGCCATGATAGCGGCATTGTTCAACACCTGCTGCTGATAAACCTTGAACTCCGGCTGTAGAGCTTCTTTAAATGCAACGGCCTTGGCAGCAATCACATGCTCCAGCGGTCCACCTTGCAGTGTTGGGAAGACATTGCTGTTGATGCTTTTCTCAAACTCGGCACGGGCGAGAATCAAACCACCACGTGGGCCACGCAAAGTTTTGTGGGTAGTTGAGGTAACAAAATCGGCATGAGGAACGGGATTGGGATAGACACCTGCCGCAATCAAGCCAGCATAATGCGCCATATCTACCATAAAATAGGCACCGCACTGTTTGGCAATCTGACCCATGCGTTCAAAATCGAAGCGCAGAGCATAGGCGGAAGCGCCACCAATAATTAACTTTGGCCGAGTAGTCATCGCAACGCGCTCCATCTCGTCGTAATCAATTTCTTCCTGCTCATTCAGACCATAAGCGACAATATTGAACATCTTGCCGGACAAATTAGCAGGAGAACCATGTGTAAGGTGGCCGCCATGACCCAGATTCATCCCCATTACCGTGTCACCCGGCTTGAGAATAGAGAAATACACCGCCTGATTGGCCTGGCTACCCGAATGGGGCTGAACATTAGCGTATTCGGCACCAAACAAGCGCTTTACCCTATCAATCGCTAATTGCTCAACAATATCCACATGTTCACAACCACCATAAAAACGCTTGCCGGGATAACCCTCAGCATATTTATTGGTCAACTGCGATCCCTGCGCTTCCATCACCGCCGGGCTAGTGTAGTTTTCCGAAGCAATCAACTCGATATGGTCTTCCTGACGCTGGCATTCAGCCTGAATCGCAGCAGCTAGTTCGGGGTCAAATTTGGCAAGAGTTTGGTCAGCAGCAAACATATTCACTTATCCATCACAGGGTTAATGATGGCAAGATTCTACACCAAATACTGCTGGCACCCGCAGACTGTTGTTTCACAACAAAGCTGTTTATGTGCCATCTCGCAGAGGATAGCCGGCACCGCTGCAAGCAATGGCGCTCGCAGCCATGCTCAGCTAAGGAAGGGCAAAGCTAGATAGAACTTGATAACCAGCGCGTTGACGATATCGATAAAAAACGCACCCACCATAGGCACTACCAGAAAGGCAACATGTGAAGGACCAAAACGTTGTGTCACCGCCTGCATATTAGCAATTGCCGTTGGCGTCGCTCCCAGACCAAAACCACAATGGCCAGCGGCCAACACCACCGCGTCATAATTTTTACCCATTACGCGGAAGGTCACAAAAATCGCATAGCAAGCCATCGCCGCAGCCTGAGCAAATAACAAGACAAAGATAGGCAAGGCTAAGGCAGCCAGATCCCATAAGCGCAAGGACATCAAAGCGATGGCTAAAAACAGTGACAGGCTGACATTACCCAGCACCGAAACTTCGCGCTCAAAAACCTGATACCCACCGAAGGCGGCTAGCGTATTACTGATCAGCACACCAATAAACAAGACACAAACAAAAGTTGGCAACTCAAACGCCGTCCCGCGAAGCACAGACCCCAAATAAGTGCCGGCAGATAAACATACGGCGATCAAAGCCAGTGTTTCAATAAAAGACTGTGGTGTAATCAGACGCTGCGCATCATGCTGCTCGAACGCCAAAGGGGTATCGTCCACCTGTTGTCCGACACCAGGCACAGTCACGCGCTTTACTAAAAAGCGTGCTACCGGGCCCCCAATTAATCCGCCTAGAATCAAACCGAAGGTGGCACAAGCGATTGCCAGTTCGGCGGCAGAATTGACGCCATACTGTGACGCGAATATCCCCCCCCAAGCTGCCCCAGTACCATGCCCGCCGGACAAAGTAATCGAACCGGCCAGCAAGCCCATCAAGGGGGGTAAACCCATCAGTGTAGCAAGCGCGATGCCCAGCGTGTTTTGTACCAGTAATAAACCTACCACCACCAATAGAAAAACGGCCACGGTTTTACCGCCACGTTTTAAACTGGCCAAATTGGCATTCAAGCCAATTGACGCAAAAAACGCCAGCATCAGCGGCGTTTGCAAAGACCCGTTGAAGCGCACTTCAATACCGCCAAACTGGCGCAGCACCAACAGCACACAGGCAATCAGCAAACCACCCGCCACAGGTTCGGGAATATTGTAGGTTCTGAGTAAAGTAATGTTTGCTACTAGGGTGCGGCCTAATAGTAATACCAAGGAGGCCGCCACTAATGTTTCATAAAAGTCGAGTTGAATCATCAGAACTCCGCACCAAAAGGTCATTTTATAAAACAAACTGATTGATCACGGCCTTATCCAAGCACCGTGACAAATCGTTTGGATAGCAATAAACCCCCTAGCAGCCCTGCGTTTACACTACTCTAGCTAGCGCATGAGCCTTTAGATTGTCATATTCAGCTTGCGTTATCGCACCCGCATCAAACAGCGCCTTACTCTTAGCGATCTCATCTGCAGGACTACTATGTACTACTTCACGGATGTGATTATCCATCGCCGCCTGAGCGGCTTTAAGCGTATGCTGCTGGCGTTCGGCCATTCCCCGCCCCCGAAAAACCACATACACCAAGACTGTTACAAAAGGCAAAAAGAACATAAAAACAAACCAGATAGCTTTAACAAGACCACCTAACTCTCTATCGCGAAACAAATCACCTACTACCGCGAATAAGGTAAAGAGATAAGCAACCAAGGCAAAACCCCAGAAAAAAAGCCAAGCCGTATTCCAAACGCTAGATAACATTCTTACCCTTTCAGTGTGATAACCAAGCACCTCAAAGCCGTAAGAGTTATCTACTTAGTTAAAAATAGTTTAACCATCGACTCCTTGCCCAGTTTATGAGAAATTTTCCAACATTGATGAATCTGACGATTACGAAAGTCTTCTGGTACCGACTGCATGCTGATATCACGTACCAGATAATCCGCTATCAGGCGTTCATCCAACACAAAACTACGTAGGTTATTGGAAAAATACAGCGTACCACCTGGTGATAGTAAACTCATCGCATAATCAATTAACCAGACATGATCACGCTGCACATCCAGGATATCGCGCATTTTTTTGGAATTGGAAAAGGTAGGCGGATCCATCACGATCAAATCAAACTGTTTACCACTATCAACCGCTTCTTCCAGATACTGAAACACATCGGCTCGTACTAAGCGATGGGCAGCCAGGTTCAAACCATTCAGCTCAAAATTACGCCGTGACCAGTCTTGATAGGTATTGGACATATCTACCGTTTCAGAACTGATCGCACCGCCCGCTGCGGCATAAACCGTAAAACTGCCGGTATAGGCAAACAGATTTAAAAACCGCTTGCCAGCGGCTTCTTCCAACACCCGCTTGCGAGTATTGCGATGGTCCAGAAACAAACCGGTATCCAGATAAGCATCCAGATTCACCCAAAACCGCTGACCAAACTCGCTAACAATGAAATCATCGCCCAACTGGCCTACTTTTTCGTACTGACTGATGCCTTTCTGGCGGCGCCGATTCTTCAGCGTAACGGCTGCCTTCGGCAAATCAGTCACCTGAGCAATGCTGTCTACCACCGCCTCTATCCATTGCAGATACGCCTCATCAGCCATTTCCCAGCCAGTATCGTATTCCTGCAAATGCACCCGCTCAGCATAGATATCAACAGCAAAAGGAAACTGTGGCACATCCTTATCATAAACACGCCAAGCTTGCAGACCTTGGCGTCGCGACCATTTTGCATAATGTTTGTAATTTTTAGCCAGACGATTGGCAAATGGGCTGGGATCCAACGTTTTTCCTCAATGTGACAAAGTGCTTTACTTACCCGAATACATGGTAATCATCTGGTGGTACACCGGCTCAGGCAGATATTGACGAATCACGCTCTCCCAACCATGTGGCCCAACCAACCCTTTGACCATGGTGGAAGACACTTCGGCATATTCACGCGGCGGCAGCAGAAAAACGGTGGTAATGTCAGGATGCAAATCTGAGTTGATATAACGCATCGTGCGCTCATACTCATAATCACTAGCGGTGCGAATACCGCGAATAATGTAATTGGCACCAATACTTTGCGCATAGTTCACCAGAAACTGGTTACCAAACACCTCTACCCGCAACTTGCTGAAGCTGCTGGTCACCGCACGCAGTAATGCCACCCGCTCTTCCACACTAAAAGTACACTGCTTTTCCGGGTTGACACCCACGGCAACAATAAGCTCATCAAACAGCTCTACTGCTTCACGTATCATCCATAAATGACCATTTGTCACAGGGTCAAAGCTTCCGGCATACACGGCTCGCTTCAATTGACGTTTCCCTTTGTTTATATGTGCCATCGCGAATGTATCTTGAGTAGTTAGGGTGGGTAAAGCAATATTTGTGCGTCGCAGCATAAAAATAGTTCTAGCAAGCTGTTTTACAACAGACTATCTAGCAATAATATCAAGCCCGTGTACTCACTTTAGCCTAAAGCCTAAAGCGATAAGCGGCTAACAGGACAGGTACTCAACAAACATCGATCTGCCGGCAACACCGGCAAAAAACCTACTCTCTCTGTTCATCCCTAGTCACACAAAACACAACCCGCCCCACGCCAAACGGCTTGGGGCGGGTTGTACTAATTATCACGCGACTTACAATACCGCTAAGGCCGCATCGTAGTTTGGCTCTTCGCCGATTTCAGTGACTAACTCACTATGTAACACTTTATTCTGAGCATCCAGCACCACAACCGCACGTGCGGTTAAGCCTGCTAGCGGTCCATCTGCCAACCTAACACCATAATCCTGCAAAAACTGTGGATTACGGAAGGTAGAGAGCGTCAACACATTATCCAAACCCTCAGCGCCACAAAAGCGCTTCTGTGCAAACGGCAAATCGGCGGAAATACACAACACAACCGTATCCGTCAGCTTGCTGGCCGCCTGATTGAATTTGCGCACCGAAGTCGCGCAAGTTGGTGTATCCACACTAGGGAAAATATTGAGAATCTTGTTTTTACCGGCATAGGTTTGCAAGGTCACCTCAAGCAGGTCTGCTCCTGTTAACTGCAAAGCGGGTGCATGAGCACCTTTCTGCGGCAATGAGCCACCGACTTCTACCGGATTGCCACGCAGTGTTACTGATGCCATCACAGACTCCATTCTTAATGAATAAACGAGCTTACTAGTGTGCGGCAAATGACTGAGATTGCAACCCTGAAAGCAATAAGGTTAAACGCCTAAGTCAACTTTCACTGCTAAAATGCAGCCTTTTCTGCTCTTGAGCTCTGCGAGGATATTTTGCGCCTGACCCATATCAAGCTCTCCGGCTTCAAATCCTTTGTCGACCCCACCACTATCGCCGTTCCTGGGCAGTTAGTCGCCGTTATTGGCCCCAATGGCTGTGGCAAATCCAATGTGATTGACGCGGTACGCTGGGTACTGGGCGAATCCTCGGCCAAACAATTGCGCGGCGAATCAATGCAGGACGTTATTTTCAACGGCTCCTCCAATCGCAAACCCGTCAGCCGCGCCTCGGTAGAACTGATCTTCGACAATAGTGACAATGCTTTAAGCGGCGCCTGGGGACAATATGGTGAAGTGGCCATCAAACGCGTCCTCACCCGGCAAGGAGAGTCCAGCTATTACATCAACAATCAGCAAGTACGCCGTCGTGACATCACCGACTTGTTTCTGGGTACCGGCGTCGGTGCGCGCGGCTATGCAGTTATTGAGCAAGGCATGATTTCGCGCATCATCGAAGCCAGACCAGAAGAACTACGCGCCTATCTGGAAGAGGCGGCCGGTGTCTCCAAATACAAAGAACGCCGCCGCGAAACTGAACATAGGCTGGCCGATACCCGTGCCAACCTTGAGCGTATCGGCGATTTACAGCAGGAACTGGAACGTCAGGTAGTGCGGCTCAGTGAGCAAGCCGAGCTTGCTGCGCGCTATCAGGACCTACGCGCCAGCCTGAGTCACAAACAAAATCTGCTGGCCCTGGCCAGACGCGAAGAAGCGGCACGGGACGAAGCACAAGCACGAATTGAACTGGCAAGACTAAGCACAAAAGAAGCCGCCCTGGCCGCAACCGTTACCAGGCTGGAAAGCGAAACCAACACCATTCGCGAAAGCCATTTTGCAGCCAACGATGCACTCCATAGCGCACAACAGCAACTGGCTGAAACCAATGCTCAATTAGCGCGCATGGAAGAGGCACAACGTCACCAGGAACAGAACCGCAGCCGTATAGAACGAGAACAACTAAGCATTAGCGAAGAACAACAACGAGTCACTGCGGACTTGCGACAAATAGCCACCGAGTTGGAAGAATGGCAACCACGCCACGAAGAAGCCCAATTGCAATTGGAAGAAACGCAACTCGCCCTGCTCGATGGCAATGAACAATTACCACAGGTAGAAGCGGAATTCCGCGCGAAAGCCGAGCTCTTCCAACAACAAAGCACGCGACAAACCGAACTAGTACGTGAGCGCGACCTATCACGCCAGCAACTCGGACATCTGCAACAAACTCTGCAACAACTCACAGAACGCGAGCAGGCTTTACAACGTGAACTCGCTGATCTCAATCTGCCGGACCAGGCCAGCCAGGCAGCAGTCCAGCAGCAGGTCATCCAAGCTCGTCAGGCAGTAGAAACCGTGCGCGCACGCTTAGTAGCCGATGAAGAAAAGCAAGCGGAAATGACTACCGCTCGCGAACAAATCGATGAACAACTCCATCAGCAGCGCAGTGAACTGGCCCATGCCGAAGCCCAAGCCGCTGCGCTCAATAGCCTGCTGCAACGTGAAGCTGCCGACGAGCAGCTACAACAATGGCTCCAACAGAATCAGCTAAGCGAAGCTCCACAACTATGGCAGGCCGTACAAATAGATGAACACTGGCAACTGGCACTGGAAGCCGCGCTAGGCGAGCGCCTCAATGCCCGTGCCGCTGCGCTGCCCACCAGTCAGCCCCCGGCAGGCCTGACCTTGATTGATCAACAAGACAGCCTGGTACAACTAAGTGCCACCCCATGGCCTAGCCTGCTTTCACTACTCACTATCGCCCCTCCCTTTACCCGCGCATTACATGACTGGCTAAGCGGGGTTTACCTAGCAAACGATCTGGCAAGCGCCTTGAGCCAGCGGCAGCAGTTGTCTGTCGGCGAATGCTTACTCACACCAGAAGGGCACCGCATCTATGCCAGCAACATCAGTTGGTATGCCAAAGCGAACAGCAGCGGCATCATGGCGCGCAAAACACAATTAACGACCGCTAAGCAAACAGCAGATTCCTTACAAGCATCCATAGCCAAGCTCATCAAGCAACGAGAAGCGCAACAAAGCCAGGCGGCTATGCTGACCGAAGCGATTCGAGCACAAAGGAATAATTTGACGCGGCAGGAAGCCGAACTCAATGCACTGACACTGGAGCAAGTGAAGCTTGAACAAGCCGCACATCAGGGCGCCAACCGACTCGCGGCCATGCAACGCGAAAGCCAACAGATTCAAAATGAGCGGGAACAAACGCAACAACGTATCGCGGACACACAAATACAACAAGAAGAAAGCAACCTGGCACTAGAAGAACTTGGCCTACAGCTGGAAGATTTACGCCTGGCGCGGCTGAATGCCGAAACTGGCGTGGAGTTAGCTCGTCACAAAGCACGTGATGCCGAACGTATTCACCATCAAATTCAACTCGAACTACACAGCGCAGAGCAAAAAACAATCGAACTAGGCCGTCGTCAAAACGAGCTGTCGGCACGTCAACAACAACTGGCAGAGCGCCAGACCAATCTGCTTGCCGAGGCAGAAAATATCGCCGATGTCATTCCCGCCGCCAAATTAAACCAAGCCTTACAAAACCGGGAACAAGGTGAACAACAACTCAGCAGCGCCCGCGACCAGCTCAACTATTTCACCGAAACCCTGCGTACGCTGGCACAGCAGCAACAAACCGCCAATACCACCCTCCCTGCGCTACGCGAAGCGCACTCTGCCTATCTGCTAAAGCATCAAGAGGCTCGCCTGGCGATGGAGCGTTTTAGCGAAGAACTTAGCCAGGCCGGTGCCGATGAAGCTAGCTTACTAAGCGAATTAAGCGATGCCATCAAACCCAATATACTGGCAGCAGAAATTGGCCGCCTGGCCCGTGCGTTAGAAAATATGGGCGCAGTCAATCTGGCCGCGCTGGAGGAACTGCAAGCGGCACAACAACGTGGCGACTACTTGAGTAATCAAGCCGATGACCTGAATCAGGCGATGAGCACCCTGGAAACCGCCATGGCTAAAATAGACAATGAGACTCGCGACATGCTGCAGGCCACCTACGATGCAGTTAATGCCAAAATGCGGGAGTTTTTCCCTACTTTGTTTGGCGGAGGGCGAGCAGAACTAGTGCTGACAGGGGACGATTTGCTCGATGCCGGCGTCCAAATTATTGCCCAGCCACCCGGCAAAAAAAACAGCACAATTCATTTATTATCCGGTGGAGAAAAAGCACTCACGGCCGTGAGCCTGGTATTTTCACTATTCTCGCTGAATCCTGCACCTTTCTGTTTGCTGGATGAAGTCGATGCACCACTGGACGATGCCAATACAGGTCGCTTCTGCGAACTGGTCAAACAAATGTCGCAACGCACACAGTTTCTTTACATCTCACACAACCGCCTGACCATGGAAATGGCCGAACAACTAGTTGGCGTTACCATGCAGGAACAAGGGGTAAGCCGGATTGTAGCAGTCGATATAGTGGCCGCACTGCAACTTAGAGAAACTACCTAAGTATTTTACAAACTAGGCCAGCAAAAGCATCAAAGCAAAAAACCCATTAAAAACATACAATTAAGAATTATCTTAATTAATAGTAAATTCTTGACGACTATAGGTAGCCCGCGCATAATCCGCCGCTGTTACCTGAACAAGGTTGAGGCTCCCCTCTTAATATGTGGAGCCTTTCCTTTTGGGGTTTTTGGAGAAACGGTTTTATGGGTTACCAAACCTTCCTGCGCCAGCTGGAAAGCAATGCGTTGCCTGCGTCTGAATTTGATCATCAAGCGCACTTATATGCGGCCTGGGCCTATCGTCGTCAATATCCGGCACCAGAAGCCGCCGCCCGTTGCGCGTATAGTCTGTCCCGCTTTGCGATGATGAATGGTGAGGCGATGAAGTACCACCACACCCTCACCATGGCTATTCTGGTACTACTCTATAGCCGAATAGAAGCCAACCCCAAACTATTGGATGACTGGGAAACCCTGTTAACATGCTGTGCTGATTTAGTGACGGATAGCCGCGCTGTCCTTCTGGAGCACTACTCTGCCGAGCGCTTGAATGATGAGCCCGCACGCAGAGCATTCATCGAACCAGATAAAAAATCTCTACCCATGTCCTGCTTCCTGCACTAATCTTCTCTTCCTAGCTAATCACCTACCGGCCCACACATGAAAGCCCCCGAACTTTTACTACCTGCTGGCACCTTGGACAAAATGCGTGCCGCTTATGATTTTGGCGCAGACGCCGTCTATGCTGGACAGCCACGTTACAGCCTGCGCGCCCGCAATAACGACTTCAAACTGGAAGAACTCGGCATCGGCATCGAAGAAGCGCATGCCCGTGGCAAACTGTTCTTCGTTGCCAGCAATTTATTACCGCACAACAGCAAGATCAAAACCTATATGGCCGATATGGAACCGGTTATCGCGATGAAGCCGGACGCACTAATCATGGCCGACCCGGGTTTGATCATGATGGTGCGTGAAAAATGGCCAGAAGTACCGATTCACTTATCGGTACAAGCGAATACCGTCAACTATATGGGGGTGAAGTTCTGGCAAAAGCTGGGAGTGTCGCGCATTATTCTGTCGCGCGAGCTATCTTTGGATGAAATTGCCGAAATTCGCCAGCAATGCCCGGATATTGAGCTGGAAGTGTTTGTACACGGGGCCTTATGCATTGCCTACTCCGGTCGTTGTTTGCTGTCGGGCTACTTTAATCACCGAGATCCTAATCAAGGCACCTGCACCAATGCCTGCCGCTGGGATTACAAAATGCATGACACGCAAACTGATGATGCTGGTGACGTGCAAGTCATCAAGTTTGATTTCAATAAAGCCCTCGAAGAAGCCAACCAAAACTTTGCCGCCTGTGGTGGTGCCGAACGCCACCCCTTAGCCGACAAAACCTATCTGATAGAAGAAGGTAACCGACCGGGCGAACTCATGCCCATTATCGAAGACGAGCATGGTACCTACATCATGAACTCGAAAGATTTACGCGCAGTGGAGCAAGTGGAAAAGCTGGTCAAAATCGGCGTTGACTCACTCAAAATTGAAGGTCGTACCAAAAGTCTCTACTACGTTGCACGAACCGCCCAGGTCTATCGCCAAGCGATAGACGATGCCGTAGCTGGCAAACCATTTGATTTAGGATTACTAGCCGAGCTCGATGGCCTAGCCAATCGTGGCTACACACCAGGGTTTTTAGAGCGTCATCAAACCCAAGAATATCAAAACTACCTGAGCGGGCACTCCAAAGCTAAACAAAGCCAATATGTAGGTAACGTTCTGGAGGTCGATATCGATGGCTGGGCACTAATTGAAGTCAAAAATCGTTTTGCGGTAGGCGACAAACTGGAAATCATCCATCCGTCTGGTAATCGAATTATCGAGTTACAGCGCATGACTCGCAAAGGAGAACCCGTCGATCTCGCGGCTGGCAATGGTATATTTGTAAAAATCCCAGGCATGCACGGCTTGGATAAAGCTTTACTGGCGCGTTTGTTCTAAAAAAATATTGACACAAAACACTAGCTCCACACTAGCTCTCCCCACCCAACACAGGCTGCCGCAGCGCAGCAGCCTGTCAGTATCCCAAAGCCAGCCCACCACCATATTATCTTTACCAAGCCATACTCCATTCAAACACTCCCGATCCAATCAATAACATAGGCAGTCCTCACAGAAATGCCTATCATAGTTATATCCATACCAATTCATTAATCCAAAGAAGGCTGAATTGTGATCACCCCCCAACTGCCAAGAGACGAAGTGTCCAGACTGAACACCTTACGCTCCTTGCAGATACTAGACACCTTGCCAGAAGAGCGTTTTGACAGACTGACACGCTTAGCTAAGCGCCTGTTTGATGTCCCAATTGTGCTCATCAGTCTTGTAGATATTGATAGGCAATGGTTTAAATCCGCTTATGGCCTCACCGCCACTCAAACAGAACGAAATATTTCATTCTGCGCTCATGCGATCTTGAAAGACGAAATTTTATTAGTACCGGATAGCCTAGAAGACGAACGATTTCAAGACAACCCTCTAGTTCTTAATGAGCCCCATATCCGTTTTTATGCAGGCTGCCCATTAACAGCATTGAATGGTAGTAAACTTGGTACGCTCTGCCTAATAGATGACAAGCCCAGAAATTTTACTCAAGATGATTGCGCTGTTTTGCATGATTTAGCCAAACTTGTGGAGCAGGAGATCATCACCACACAACTGGCCAGCATAGATGAGCTCACCCATCTATCTAACCGGCGCGGCTTTCTCACTCTAGGACAGTACACGCTAAATATGTGTACTCGCCTGTCTTTACCTGCTGCCCTCCTATTCATTGACTTAGACCATTTCAAGCTAATTAATGATAATTTTGGTCATGCAGAGGGTGACAAAGCGCTAATCAACTTCTCACGAATCCTGGTTGAAACCTTTAGGGAATCCGATGTCATCGGACGGCTAGGAGGAGATGAGTTTGTAGTTTTAATGGCCAATTGCTTACCAGAAGATACTAGGTCTGCGGAACAGCGCTTACAAGAAGCCATAACCCAATTTAATAATAATCACGACCAGAGTTACGATATCTACTTCAGCCTAGGCTGCATGATCTACAATCCTGTCAAACACCACACTCTAGAATTATTACTAAATGACGCGGATACTCTAATGTATGAATGCAAAAGAAAAAAATGTAACGCCCAGCCCACTCTAAAAAAATAAACAACGTAATTAGCCTGCCTCGCAAAAAAATTTGACTCCAGCTAAAATAGTGCGTATAAATACACCCATGCAGGATTTTCAAGTTATATGCCTATTTCGTTACATCGTGTGTCTCTTATCAAAAAAGCGGTGCTCCATTGTTCAAATATCACTCCTTGAATATCTTGCCATCTGAGCACTTTGCTCTTTCAACTTGTTTAAAAGGATTACACAATGGAAACTGGTACCGTTAAGTTTTTTAATGATGCAAAAGGTTTTGGCTTTATCACTCCAGACAATGGTGGCGACGATTTGTTTGCTCACTTTTCTGAAATTAAAGCAGATGGTTTCAAATCTTTGCACGACGGCCAGAAAGTAAGCTACACCAAAGCTATGGGTCAAAAAGGACCTGCAGCAACGAACATTCAGCCTTTATAATTTCAAAAGAGATTAATTTGACTTAAATAGCAACAGCTAGCACGGTCATTAGTCTCTAACAAGGCAACAACAAAGCCAAGAATAAAATTATTCTTGGCTTTGTTTTTATTAAACATCAACTCTCAAATTTTTATCGAAAACAATCCTTTGTTAAAATAAATACATTGGACCTGTACCAGCCGGATTAGTCCTCCCCTCAAATCCAATGAAAACATTTTTCCCATAAAAGAACGGTAACCCCCATGTAAAAGCATTCGCTTGATAAGCACCCAAGTTGGCGAAAGCTTTATTTGTCGTATTAAAAAGCGATTGGGAATTATCAATGTTGAAACTAATATTGGCTGAATTACTTGATCCTATTGATTTAATTTGTGCTGTTAAATTTAATGAAGACAAAGGGCAAAACCAACCACTTGCACCACCAGAAAAACAACTTGTGATACTAGCATCTGGAATGAAAAATCCATTTGATCCACTATCTATATAACTATTACTGTTAGAAACACCATTATAAACAGTAGAGATAAACCCTTGGGAATCAGTAAAAAAAGCGCTTGCTGCTCCTAATGCATTATTACTCCGCGTTGCAATGCCAAAATACAATGTTCCCGCCGCCGCGCTCGCACCACTAGAAGATATACTAGGCAATTGCAATAAAACACCATTATTATCACTAGCAAAACTAAAAACAGGATTACTATCCTGCTGTGCAACAGGTAAGGCTGTCGACTGACAAGTCAAAGCAGCTGGACATTGAAAATAAATATTTGCCGAAGAAAAGTTACCACAGTAACTCCCACAAAACTGCTGAGATAATCCTACACCTAGAATACCATTTGCCCCCAAAGCCGAAACAGAACCCATATTGCTCCCACCACTGCTACAGCCACTAGGGATCGAACCCAAAGCTGGGTCACTAATAAGCTGAATGGGAATACGTGGAGCTACGAAATCTCCCAACCTCACATCAGCTAATTTAAGTGACCCCCATAGATACCCACTAACAAATTTTGCACACTGCCCCACGGGGCTGTTACCTACGACCTGATTAGGCAAAGCACTAGTTAAACTGCTGCCTAGCAAACTATTAAATATACGCAAACCACTTGAACCCGTATCAACCAATACATGGTCTATTGTTTGACAATTACCATTGCCACCAGGCTCACAAACCGTCACAGAAACAAAAGGTTGATTCACCGACCGCCCTGCAGGACCACCATCAACAACCATTTTCACAGAATTTGCTAGGACGGTAGGAGGGGGCACGACAATGTTATTCTCACTGGCACTCCCGCCACCTCCACCGCCACCTCCGCAAGAAGATACGCTCAACACAAACAGCAGTTGGAATAAGAACTTTATATTCATGGCCGAGGCTCCTTACTGAAATTGATCCATGGTTAACCCTGCTGGCAACAAACCCGAGACATAAGCCACACCATAAAAAGCCCCCATTCTTCCCCCAGAACTCACCTCCAAACCAGATTGAACACCTTGTAACATATTCAGTCCCGCACGATTATTACGTTGCGCTTGTGCATATACTGGGAAATATTCACCCAATAATCGTTGCATATTAGGTATCGTCTTACCTCTCCAACTAACCGCAAAGACAATACCTTCTGAAGAAACAAATTCCCGAATCAACATGCCTGCCGCATCCTGGCTTTCTTGAATACTATACCCAGCCATCTCGACGGTTTTAAGCACCGAAAAGCTTCTAATCGTCTCCCCATTGGGGGCAATATACTGCCCCAAAGAAGCTTGAGCATTGGAGGTTAAAACCACAGCAAACAGGACACCTAAACCACAAATATTTTTTTTCATAGCTCTTCCCCGACATCCTCATAACAGCCCTGTACAATGCAAGACAGTATGTTTAACACTATAGATCACGGGGGGAAATAAACTAATGACAATCAAATATAATTACCGCATATTCATATATTTTTAAATATACATTTAATGTGCGTATTTATTTATGATGGATTATTAAACAAAATATAGGGAAGTTATATGAAAGGATTACTATATCTCTGGTAAGACGATAAAACATCTAACAAGAATAAAATTCTTAAATAGTATTTAATTTTTTTGATTAGTGCCAAACAATAAGCCCCGGCTATCTAATAATTTAGATAACCGGGGCTGGAATGGGTGTCTGGCAGTGTCCTACTTTCACATGGCGAATGCCACACTATCATCGGCGCTAAGGCGTTTCACTGTCCTGT
>JACCFC020000021.1 GCA_020830965.2 Neisseriaceae bacterium TC5R-5 | reverse complement strand
TTGAAGAACGAGTTGGTGCATCATCACCGATATGGCACCCGGCTTGAGGCGGAAGCGTCGATCCGGGAGTACATCGAAATCTTCTACAATCGCCAGCGGCGCCACTCGCGCCTTGGCAATCTGGCACCGGCCGTGTTTGCACAAAAATTTAGCAAACAGGCGGTCGGTATTTGAGCAAGGTGTGTCTACGGTTGTCAGGACAGGTCAGAAGCGCTCATATTTGAAGCCAGTGCAGACTGAGGTTGGTCGTCAATAATAGATAGCTAATGTCTCCGACCCATATCTGAAGCTTCTGCACTTAAGCCTTCTTCATTCTCTCGCTTCACAGCCTGCTCTCTAAATTCTTTGTTGTATATCCCGTTGGAAATTCGTTGCTTCATGTGATACCTCCGTTCTAAGTTTATCAAACGTTTGTATCCATTTTTGTCAACTTACCTAGCTATCCGCCGCCACTTCTTCTTCATCATCCACTCCCTCTGCCACCCCCGGCAGCTTGGCCAGTTGCTTGTTTGTGCGTACGCCCAGTTTGCGCAGTTTTTCGGCACTGGTGAGTAAATTACCTCGGCCGCTGCTGAGTTGTTTCATCGCATCGCCAAAGGTGTCGCGGCTACTGTCCAGTTGTTTGCCCAGTTTTTCCATATTGCCGACAAAGCCGGCGAATTTGTCGTAGAGGGCGCCGCCCTGGCGGGCGATTTCCTGCGCGTTCTGGTTTTGGTGTTCGTAGCGCCAGATGCTGGCGACGGTGCGCAGGGTGGCAAGCAGGGTGCTGGGGCCGACAATCATGATGCGGCGCTCGAAAGCTTCGTTAAACAGCGTCATGTCTTGCTGTACCGCCAGCAGGTAGGCCGGTTCTACCGGGATGAACATGAAGACAAAGTCCAGCGTGTGCAGTTGGTACAGGTCTTGATAGCGCTTTTCGGACAGGGTGCGGATGTGCTGGCGGATGGCGGCGACATGGGCTTTGAGTTCCAGTTCGCGCTGGCTGTCTTCGGTGGCGGCGGTGTAGCGCACATAAGCATTGAGGCTGACTTTGGAGTCGACCACCAGTTGTTTGCCTTCCGGCAGGTCAATCACCACATCCGGCTGGTAGCGTTTATTGCCTTCTTCGCTGTTAACGGTGTCGGAGACTTGTACGCGGTATTCGCGGTCTTTGTGCAGACCGGAGGTTTCCAGCACGCGTTCCAGCACCATTTCGCCCCAGGTGCCTTGCGCTTTGCTGCTGGCACCGGTAAGCGCGTTGGTGAGGGCAACGGCGTCGCTATTAAGCTGAATATTCAGCGTTTGCAGGCGTTTGAGTTCGTTTTCCAGCGTCAGGCGTTCTTTGGAGTCTTTGTCGTAGGTGTCTTGTACCAGTTTGCCAAAGCCCTGAATACGTTCGTTCAGCGGGTTGAGTAAGGCGCCAAGGTTGTGCTGGTTTTGTTCGGTAAAGCGTTTGGATTTTTCTTCGAGAATATCGTTGGCCAGGCTTTTGAATTGCGCGCCCAGCGATTCGCGCGCTTCGGTCAGCAGCGCCAATTTTTCGGCACTCTGGCGGCGTTCCTGTTGCAGCGTGGTGCTGAGTTCCTGCTCGCGGGCGGTCAGGCGGGTGAGTTCCTGGCTGAGTTGGGTTTGTTGTTCGCGCAGGCTGTGCAGTTGGCGGCCTTGCTCTTCGCTGCTGGCCAGTAGCGCGGCAAGCTGGCGCAGTTCGAGCTGGGCTTGTTGCAATTGACTATCGCGTTCGTTCAGTGCTTGTTCCAGTGCCGGAATGCGCTGGGCGCGGGTGGCGTCTATCGATTGTTGCTGTTGGCTGGCGCTGAGCAGTTGTCGATGGTTGTGGAGTTCGCTTTGCGCCTGTTCGGCGCGCTGGCGGGTTTCTTGTAATAGGGCAACGCTGCTTTGCAGTTGGCCTTGCAGCTGGGCCAGTTCTTGTTGCGCTTGTTGGGCGGCCTGCTGTTGGGCGGCCTGGCTGTGTTGTTTATGCCACAGCCAGGCGATGGCGGCGCCTAGTACCAGCCCGCAGAGCAGGCCAAAGATGATGTTCATAGGGTTATCCTTCGGCTAGCGCTGTCCAGTGTTGTAGGTAGATTTGCAGTTCTTTTTTGCCTTGCCATTCGTTGGCAATCAGTTGGTAGACGGCGTCGATATTGTCGGGCAGCCAGTCGGCTTGGTTAAACAGCATGGCATCGAATTCTTCGCCTTCGCGCGCTAGCCGCAGTTTGAGGTGTTTGCTGCCGACGATGCGCTGGCTGATCACGGCAAAGCGGTTGTGAAAATAAGGCACGGGAAAGCCTTGGCCCCAGACTTCGCTGGCCAGTTGTTCGGCCAGCGGCAGGTTGAGTTCGTGCGCGTTAAGGCCGCCATCGGTTTCGATGGTGCGGGTGAGGTGGTGTTCGGCCAGCCTTTCTCTGGCGACGCTTTCAAAAGCCTGTTGAAAGTCGGCCAGAGCCGCTTCCGGCAGGCTTAAGCCGGCAGCCATCGCATGACCGCCAAATTTGGCGATGAGGCCGGGCTGGCGCTTGGAGACCAAGTCCAGCGCATCACGCAGGTGGAAGCCGGGGATGGAGCGGCCGGAGCCTTTGATTTCGCCACTTTCACCCGGGGCAAAAACGATGGTGGGCCGGTGGTAGCGTTCTTTAAGGCGGGAGGCAATGATGCCGACCACACCTTGATGCCAGTCAGCGCGGTAGAGTGCCAGCGTGTAGTTGTTGGCCGGTTCAATCTGACTTAGTGCTGCCAGTGCTTCGTCTTGCATGCCGTGTTCAATCTGGCGTCGTTCACGGTTAAGCTGGTCGAGTTGTTGCGCCAGTTGCAGCGCTTGCGCTTCGTTATTGGCCAGCAGGCAGGCGATGCCCAGGCTCATATCGTCCAGCCGGCCGGCAGCATTGAGGCGTGGCCCCAAGGTGAAGCCGAGGTCGAAGGCGCTGGCTTTGTCGTGGGCGCGACCGGCTACTTGGAATAGCGCGGCGATGCCGGGAGCCATGCGCCCGGCACGCATGCGGCGCAGGCCGTTTTCGACCAGTGTGCGGTTGTTACGATCCAGTTGAACCACGTCGGCTACTGTGCCGAGGGCTACGTAGTCGAGCAATTCGCCCAGATTGGGTTCGGCTTGTTGCGCAAAGCCGCCACGGGCACGCATTTCTGCGCGCAGCGCCAGCAGCACGTAGAACATGACACCAACGCCGGCCAGGTTTTTGGAAGGGAAATCACAGCCCAGTTGGTTGGGATTGACGATAAGGGCATCCGGCAGTTGTTCGCCAGGCAGGTGGTGGTCGGTAATCAGCACTTCAATACCACATGCTTTGGCGGCTTTCACACCGGCCACGCTGGCAATGCCGTTATCGACGGTGAGGATGATATCGGGTTGTTGTTCCGCCGCGAGCGCGACGATTTCCGGGGTCAGGCCGTAGCCATATTCGAAGCGATTGGGAACGATGAAGTCGACTCGTGCGCCAAGCAGAGTCAGGCCCTTGATCGCCACCGCGCAGGCGGTAGCGCCATCGGCATCGTAATCGGCCACCACTAGCAGGCGCTGACGCTGGGCAATGGCATCGGCCAGCCGCTGCGCCATCGCCTGAATATTTTTCATGCTTTGATACGGCAGCAGCGCCTTGAGGCTGTAGTCGAGCTCAGCGGCCTGGGCAATACCACGCGCAGCGTACAGCCGGGCTAGTAGCGGGCTGAGGCCTTGTTGTTGCAGTTGTTGTTGATGTTGTGGCGGTACTTCACGGCAAATAATTCGCGACATAGTTTCTCAGTGCAGGGAGGCAAGCGAACGTGGCCGCCGCCAGAATTTCCATAAATCGCTAGGACGTACGGTCAGGCTAAAACCATAAGGGCCATGGCTTAGCAGTGTCAGTTCACTTAGCTGACCGTGGCGTAATGCTGGCAGCAGCGCTTGCAGCCAGTTATGTTCCAGTGCTTGCAGCGCTTCACGCCAGCCCCAGGCATCGCGGTATTGTGCCGGTGCCAGCAGGCCATCCAGTAACAGGTAGTTGTCCGCCGCCGGTTCGCTACGCAGCCAGGCGGCAAAGTCATGCGGCGCGGCTTCACACATACTGCCAGAATAAGCCGCTAGGCTTTGCATCAGCCCATCATCACTGAAAATTTTGGCACGAGCGGGCGGCCAGTTGGATGGTGGTTCGCCTTCGCCCCACAGCCAGACACTGTTAACACTTAATTCGCCACGCGCTTCGCGGGCATCGTTGCCAGCATGGGTGTACAGCAGCATTTGCAGTTCATTCAGCAAGCGGCTCCAGTCCAGACCACGCGGCCCGGTGGGCAGGTGCTGGTGGATGTCTTCCCCGACAACATCGGGCAAGGGGCTAAAACTGGCAGCGGGGGCATCTTGCAGTTGCAGCAGCCAGCGGCCGGCTGCTAAGGGGTGAAAGCACCAGCCATCATCGCGGAAGTGCTGGTTGAGATCAGCAGTAAATTGCGCGGCTTCCTGCTCACTCAGGCTAAGCACGCCGACATCGGCCAGCAGTGCGCGGTCGCGGTCAATGCGCAGGTGTACCGGGTCGGCCAGTAGCCAGGCGCCCTGCTCTGCCGCTAAACCGGCCTGCTGCGCCCAGGCTTTAGCCAGGCCGGTACAATGCCCGCCCCAGGGTTGGCTTAATAACTCAGTGAGGCGGCAAGTGTGTACTTGATAGCGGCCACAAGCCAGCAGGCGCTGCAAAGCCATCAACTGCAGGCCTTGCTCTAGCGCGGCGTCTTCTGCGTCATCCAGCCAGGCTAGGCCAGGCAGCATTAGCGTTAGTTTCATCGAAAATTTAGTGGTATTTGCTCAAGGCAAAATGAAGTGATGGGCAACGATCTTAAGAAAGATTGACAATTCAATCGCTTACAAAATAGCCCTCTGCTCGAAGGTGGCTTATGATACCTGTTTTTTATTGCCATCGACGTGTCCGCTGGCACGACTGCTGGAACTTATCTGTTTTCTCGGCTCTAAACCCCGGTTGCCACTAATAAGCTAGCCTAAATATTTTTTAGCATTTCATTGCTCACCAAACCCCGTACCACGCTATTTATTCATTATTTTTGATCATCATGCGCTATCACAAACTCTTGTCTTTGCCGCGCCAATGCGTGCATAAGCTCATCAATCATCATTTTAACTGGCTGGGCCTGGCCGCTGCCCTGCCCTTGTTTGGCATGGCGACGGCCTGGGCGATTGTGCAAGGCAATGATGCTGTGCCACCGGCCGATTTACAGCAGCAGATCACGCAACAGCTAGCTTTACCCGCCTTCCAATTTACGCCAAGCACCAGCCGCTACTGGCGCGATGAGTCGGTACAACGCGGCGACAGTATTGCGCGTGTGCTCAACCGTCTCGGCATTCGCGCCAGCGAAGCGCAACGCCTGCTGCAGAGCAGCCCGTTATCGAAAGATCTGCTCAAGCTCAAAGTGGGTGCCACGCTCAGCGTGCAAACCAATGATAGCGGCGAGCTATTCGGCCTGCGTTTCTTGAATGATGACGAAAACGGTGAGCGGGTATTGGTCGCCATTGAGCAGCTTAACGGTGCCTGGCGCGCCAGTGCGGCACAGTTGACTAGCGAGACGCTGCAAACCGTACGGGTGATACAGATTGGGCCATCACTCACCCAGGCTTTTAACCGTGCCAAAGTGCCAACTGAGGTTCGCGAGCAGTTGAGCGAGATTTTTGCTGATCAATTTAATTTGTCTTCGCTCAAGCGTGGTGATCGCATCAATATGGTTTATGAAACGCAGCTCTATAACGGTATGCCGATTGCAGTAGGCAATGTGCTGGCGGTAGAGCTTGAGCGTAGCGGCCAGCGATTCCAAGCATTTTATCTGGCCCATGACAGCGAGTCCGGCGCTTATTATGATGGCAACGGCAAGCCCTTGAAGAAGGGTTTCAGCTATGCGCCGGTAGCGAATGCACGCATCAGCTCGGGCTTTGGTTTACGCCAGCACCCTATTCTGCAGAATCTGCGCCTGCACGCCGGCGTGGATTATGCCGCTGCCAGTGGCACCCCGGTATTCGCGCCCGCAGATGGCGTGATCATCAAACAAACCCAGGAAAATGGTTACGGTAATATGCTGGAGCTGCGCCATAATGACAAAACTACCACTTTATATGCGCATCTCAGTCAGTTTGCCGCCAACAGCCAGATGGGCCGTAAGGTGAAAGCCGGAGAGGTGATCGCCTATGTTGGTAACACCGGACGCTCTACCGGCCCGCATTTGCATTTTGAAGTGCGCATCAATGAGCAAGCCGTTGATCCGGCCAGTAATGCCTTACCGGCACCCAAGCTAAACCCTGGTCAGTTAGCACGTTTCAAAACCAGTCAGCAGCAGACATTGGCACAGTTAAACTTATTACGTGAGATCCCCACCAACCTGGCCTCTTTGGATTAAATGCACTCAACACAGACGCAAGCTTTTATTGGATTGATGTCAGGCACCAGCCTGGATGGCGTGGATGCCTTACTGGCGCACTTTACTGCCAGCGGCCAGATGAGCGTTGAGGCTGATTTATTTGTCGCCTATCCGGCGGATGTGCGTCAGCAGATCCTGGCGCTGCAAGATGTCGGTGACAATGAACTGGATAGGAGCGCACGGCTAAGCAATACGCTGGCCGAGCTATACGCCAGCGCCTGCCTGGGTCTATTGCAACAACAGGCGCGGCAGCCAGAACAGATTTGTGCCATTGCCTGCCACGGCCAAACCATACGCCACGCGCCGCAGGCGGGCTATTCCTGTCAGATCGGCAATATGGCACGTCTGGCTGAGCTCACCGGCATTGATGTGATTGCCGACTTTCGCAGTCGCGACCTGGCCGCTGGCGGTCAGGGAGCACCACTGGTGCCAGCCTTTCATCAAGCCTTATTTGCCTGCGCCGACGAAAAGCGCGTCATCATGAATATTGGCGGCATCAGTAATCTGACTCGTCTGCATGTCGGGCAAGCTGTCATCGGCTTTGATTGCGGCCCCGGCAATATGCTGCTGGACGCTTGGTGTTTGCGCCATCGTGGCCAAGCTTATGATGCCGATGGCCAATGGGCCGCCCAAGGGCAAGTTCATCCCTTGCTGCTTGAGCGTTTGCTGCAACAGGCATTTTTTCAGCAAGCTCCACCCAAAAGCACGGGGCGTGACCTGTTCAATCTCGGCTGGCTGGAAGATCAGCTCAGTGAACTGGTACAGCCACCCAGTGCGGTTGATATACAAGCCAGCCTGCTGGCACTGAGTGCGCACAGCATGGCGCAGGCCATTCAGCAGTTTTGCCCCGGTAATCAAGCGGTCTTTGTCTGCGGTGGTGGGGCTAATAATAGCCAACTGATGCAATTGCTCAGCCAGCACTTACCTGGGCAAAAGGTCAGCACCACCGCCAGCTTGGGCCTGCCCCCCCAGCAGGTGGAAGCTGCCGCGTTTGCTTGGCTGGGCTGGTGCTTTGGGCAGCGACTGGCCGGCAACCTTGCCGACGTTACTGGCGCGGTCGGTGCCAGGGTATTGGGAGCGTTGTTTCCGCGCTAGTCAGGATGGTACTACCAGTACCAGTCCACAATGACAGTTGCGGCTATTTTTGTCAGTGGCGACCCCATGCTATAATCGCCGCCTTTTACACACCATTGGGTGCGTGGTGTAACTCCGCGCAGCGCCTGTTTGTTAGGCGTCGTACCGTCCCGGATGACTGAACCTGTCTCATTTTAAGGATTTAACATGCAAGTACAGCTGGAAACATTGAGTAATCTTGAGCGTCGACTGAATATCTCTCTGCCGATGGCAACGATTGATGCCCAAATTGTTGAGCGCCTGAAACGCGTGGCACGTAGCGCCAGGATTCAAGGTTTCCGCCCAGGCAAAGCCCCGTTGAAAATTGTCGAAATGAACTACGGTGCCCAAGTTCGTGACGAGGTGTTGAATGAACAGGTACAGCAAGGATTTTATAATGCCGCTGCTGAACAAAAGCTGCGCATAGCTGGCTATCCACGCTTTGAAGCCGTCGCACAGGATGACAGCAAAGAGCATTTCAAATTTGCCGCTAGTTTTGAAGTGTATCCTGAAGTGACCGTTGGCGAGTTGGATGGCAAGGAAATCGAAAAGCCTGTCACCGAAGTGGGTGATGCTGAAATCGAAAAAACCGTCGACATCCTGCGCAAACAGCGCACACGCTTTAACCATGTAGAACGGGCAGCGGCTGATGGCGATCGCGTGATCATCGACTTTAGCGGCACCATTGACGGCGAAGCGTTTGAAGGCGGCTCCGCTGAAAACTACCCCTTTGTTATTGGTCAGGGCCAGATGCTACCAGAATTTGAGGCCGGTGCTATCGGTCTGAAAGAAGGCGAAAATCGCGAAGTATCGGTTACCTTCCCTGAAGATTATCAAGGTAAAGATGTCGCCGGCAAAACCGCGCTGTTTAACATCTCGGTTAAAAATGTTGCCGAAGCTATTTTGCCGGAAATCGACGAAGAATTTGCCAAAACACTGGGTATCGCCGATGGCAATGTCGAAAAAATGTGGGTAGAGGTGCGCAAGAATGTCGAGCGCGAAGCCAAGCGCCGTCTGCAAGCCCGCACGAAAGAAAATGTCATGCAGGCGCTGTTGGACGCGACGCCAATCGACCTGCCTAAGGCACTGGTGGAATTGGAAATTGGCCGTCTGGCTGAGCAGGCACAACGCGATATGCAGCAACGCGGCATGGACCCGAAAAACCTGAAACTTCCGCCGGCACTGTTTGCTAAACAAGCAGAACGTCGTGTTGCTCTGGGTTTGATTCTGGCTCAGATCGTGGAAGCCAATAAACTGGAAGCCACCGAAGAGCAAGTTAAGGCTATCATTGAAGAGTTTGCCGACAGCTACGAGCAGCCGGCCGATGTTCTATCTTGGTACTACGCCAGTCCAGATCGCCTGGAAGGCCCTAAATCCACGGTATTAGAAAACAATGTGGTTGAATTTGTGCTGTCCAAGGCCAATGTTGTAGAAAAGGCACTACCTTTCGACACCTTAATGGGTAGCGACGTCTGATAATTACTGGAGTGGCTGATGAAATCGATGATGCAAGCTCAAAACCTGGGTCTGGTGCCCATGGTGGTAGAACAAAGCGGGCGTGGTGAACGCGCCTATGATATCTACTCGCGTTTATTAAAGGAGCGCATTGTATTCCTGGTAGGGCCCGTTACCGACGAGTCGGCCAATCTGATTGTTGCTCAGTTGCTATTTCTTGAGTCAGAAAACCCGGACAAAGATATTCATCTTTATATCAACTCTCCTGGTGGCTCCATTACCGCAGGCATGTCGATTTACGACACCATGAACTTCATCAAGCCGGATGTTTCCACTTTGTGTATCGGCCAGGCTGCCAGCATGGGCGCCTTCCTGTTATCGGCAGGCGCCAAGGATAAACGCTTTGCGCTGGCCAATAGCCGGGTGATGATTCATCAGCCACTGCTCTATGGAGGCGGCTTAAGTGGTCAGGTAACCGACATTGAAATTCATGCGCGTGAACTGGTGAAGGTAAAAGCCAAAATGAACGAGCTCTTGGCCAAGCATTCCGGACAAAGCGTCGAACGTTTACATGCGGATACTGAGCGCGACAATTTCATGTCTGCCGAAGAGGCCCGTAACTACGGTTTGATTGATAAAGTGCTGTCTTCCCGCCAGGAAGTAGCCGCTTAAAGCAGTAATGGAATTCACTAATGGCTGATAAAGACGGCAAAGACAAACTTCTGTACTGCTCTTTCTGCGGCAAGAGCCAGCATGAAGTACAACGACTCATTGCCGGCCCGCAAGTGTTTATTTGCAATGAATGCGTCGGGCTATGCAATGATATTATTCGGGATGAACTGGAAAAAGGCGTATCAGGAGAAGCCATTGCTCAAGCTCCGGATAAGCCCTTACCTACTCCGCAGGAAATTCGTGCCGACCTGGATCAGTACATCATTGGCCAGGACTTTGCCAAAAAGACGCTATCGGTAGCGGTATACAACCACTACAAGCGCTTGTATACCCCGACCGGCAAAGATGATGTAGAACTATCCAAAAGTAACATCCTGCTGATCGGCCCCACTGGTTCCGGCAAAACCCTGCTGGCACAATCATTGGCAAGACTGCTGGACGTGCCCTTTGTGATTGCCGACGCCACCACCCTTACCGAAGCCGGTTATGTTGGTGAGGACGTGGAACACATCATTCAGAAACTGCTGCAGAAGTGCGATTACAATGTTGAAAAAGCACAATGCGGCATTGTCTATATTGATGAAATTGACAAAATTTCGCGTAAGTCAGAAAACCCGTCAATTACCCGTGATGTTGCTGGCGAAGGTGTACAACAGGCCCTGCTCAAACTCATCGAAGGTACGGTGGCTTCCATTCCGCCACAAGGCGGACGTAAGCACCCGAATCAGGAGTTTATTCAGGTCGATACCACCAACATTCTGTTTATCTGTGGCGGGGCTTTTGATGGTCTGGAAAAGATCATTCTGCGACGCTCAGAAAAAGGGGGTATCGGCTTCGGTGCCGAAGTGAACTCCAAAGATGAACGGAAAAACATTACGGCACTGTTTGAAGAAGTCGAGCCGCAGGATCTGATTCGTTTTGGTCTGATTCCTGAGTTGATTGGCCGTTTACCTGTGGTCGCCACACTGGAAGAACTAGACGAGGAAGCGCTGGTTAGTATTCTGACGCAACCTAAAAACGCCTTGATCAAACAGTATCAGCGCCTATTTTCGCTTGAGTCAGTGGAACTGGAAGTACGCCCTTCTGCTTTACGAACGATTGCCAAACAAGCTTTTATTCGTAAAACTGGGGCGCGCGGTCTACGCTCAATTTTAGAGCGGGCGCTGCTGGATACCATGTATGAATTGCCTTCGATGGCAAACGTCGAAAAAGTCGTGATAGACGAAAAGGTTATCGAAAAAGCCGAGAAGCCTTTATTTGTCTACCGTGACCAAGATGGTGTAGCACAATCGGCCTAAAATAAGTCGTGCGGCAAACTGCTTTCCGGAAACCGCCTAATTGCAGGCGGTTTTTTTACGGATATTATTAAGTACTCTGTTGCATGCGGGGTGTTGAATTTTTATATCTTCACCCCATCTCTCAAGCATTGTTTTATAAGCCAAGGTTAGGTGATATGTCGCAGCCCGAAAAAACCAAAGAAGAAACCACGCTGCCATTACTGCCCTTACGCGACGTGGTTGTTTTCCCCAATATGGTCATCCCACTATTTGTCGGGCGTACCAAGTCTATCCGTGCGCTAGAACTTGCCATGGACGAAGGCAAACATATTCTTCTGGTGGCACAGAAATCGGCCACCAAAGATGAGCCATCCGCTGAGGACCTGTATAAGGTTGGCACCATCGCGTCGGTATTACAGATGCTGAAACTGCCTGACGGTACGGTAAAAGTGCTGGTAGAAGGA
Organism: Neisseriaceae bacterium TC5R-5; assembly: GCA_020830965.2. Classification (GTDB taxonomy): domain Bacteria; phylum Pseudomonadota; class Gammaproteobacteria; order Burkholderiales; family Chromobacteriaceae; genus Chromobacterium. The sequence goes on along the minus strand of JACCFC020000021.1, from coordinate 45,910 downwards.
CGCCAGCGGGCACTGGTCGACGATGTGCACGAGCAGGAAGACTGCTTTCTCGGCGACTTTACCCCCATCACGGCCGAGAACGAAGAATCGACCGAGACCGAGGCCATGCGCCGGGCACTGCTGGCTCAGTTTGAGCAGTACGTCAAACTCAACAAAAAAATCCCTCCGGAAATTCTCAACTCCTTAGCTGGTATTGAGCATGCCGGCCGCATGGCAGATACCATCATTGCGCACTTACCGCTTAAGCTTGAACAAAAGCAGGAAGTGCTGGAAATGTTCGACACTCGCGCCAGATTGGAACATCTGATCTCCCAACTGGAAGGCGAGATTGATATTCTGCAAGTGGAAAAACGTATCCGTGGCCGTGTCAAACGGCAAATGGAAAAAAGCCAGCGCGAGTATTACCTGAATGAACAGGTTAAAGCCATCCAGAAAGAACTCGGCGAGATGGACGAGGTCAGCGACCTCGATGAGCTGGAAAACAAAATCAAAGCCGCTGGCATGAGCAAGGAAGGCCGCGACAAAGCGCTGGCCGAGTTGAAAAAACTGCGCATGATGTCTCCAATGTCGGCAGAAGCCACGGTGGTGCGCAACTACATTGATATCCTGCTTGAGCTGCCCTGGAAGAAAAAAACCAAGATCAGCAAAGATGTGGCCAAAGCTGAAGAGATCCTGGACGAAGATCACTTCGGCCTAGAAAAGGTGAAAGAACGTATTCTTGAGTACTTGTCGGTACAGCAGCGTGTCGACAAGCTTAAAGCGCCAATCTTGTGCCTGGTAGGGCCTCCAGGCGTCGGCAAAACCTCACTGGGGCAATCGCTGGCTCGCGCCACCAACCGCAAGTTTGTGCGCATGGCCTTGGGCGGTGTGCGCGATGAGTCGGAAATTCGCGGCCATCGTCGTACCTATATCGGCTCCATGCCAGGCAAAGTCCTACAAAACATGAGTAAAGCCGGTGTCAAAAACCCACTGTTCTTGCTTGATGAAGTAGACAAAATGGGCGCGGATTTCCGTGGCGACCCCTCTTCTGCTTTGCTGGAGGTACTGGACCCGGAACAAAATCACTCATTTATCGACCACTATGCTGAAGTGGAATATGACCTGTCGGATGTGATGTTTGTCGCCACAGCCAACTCTTTGAATATCCCGCCAGCCTTACTCGACCGAATGGAGATCATTCGCCTGGCTGGTTATACCGAAGACGAAAAGGTCAATATCGCCACGAAATATCTGTTGCCAAAACAGATAGAAGCCAATGGCGTGCGCGAGGGTGAACTGGCGGTACAGGAATCGGCACTACGCGACATCGTGCGCTACTACACGCGTGAAGCCGGTGTGCGTAGCCTGAACCGTGAAGTCGCCAAGATTTGCCGCAAGGTGGTCACGGCATCGGCGCTGAAAACAGGCACCGCCAAGCCCGCTAAAGTAACGGTATCAGCCAAAAATCTGGACAAATACTTGGGGGTGCAACGCTATGACTATGGTGTCGCCGAAGATGAAAACCGCATCGGCCAAGTAACCGGCCTGGCCTGGACTGAAGTGGGTGGTGAACTCCTCACGATAGAAGCCGTCACCTTACCGGGCAAGGGCAATATCATCCGTACCGGCCAACTTGGTGAAGTGATGCAGGAATCCATCACCGCCGCGATGAGTGTTGTACGCAGCCGCGCTAGATCGCTGGGCATCAAGCCGGATTTCTACGAGAAGAGCGATCTGCATATTCACGTACCAGAAGGGGCAACACCCAAAGATGGCCCCAGTGCCGGTATCGCGATGACCACAGCGATTGTCTCGGTACTGACGGGCATTCCGGTACGCGCTGACGTCGCCATGACGGGCGAAATCACGCTACGTGGCGAGGTATTACCTATTGGTGGCTTGAAAGAAAAGTTGCTGGCAGCACACCGTGGTGGCATCAAGCATGTGCTGATCCCGAAAGGGAATGCCAAAGACCTAGTAGAAATTCCAGCCAATATTAAGCAGAAACTGGAAATTCATCCGGTAAAATGGATAGATGAGGTCTTCACTTTGGCCTTGGAGCGTCAACCGGAAGCCTTGCCACAAGAGGATAAGCCGGAAGAATTGCACGCAACTGGTGCAGACACTTCAAAAAATCCATTTGTTCTGAAGCATTAAGAATCATGGACTTAGTAAATTAGTTTATCCCTTGTGTTCTTACGGCTCTGACGGGAATTGGAGAAATCACAAAATTGCCAGCAAAGCCGCTTGACACAAGGATTTCGCTCTTGCTATAAAGCAAGCGGTTTTTATCCGAATTACGTAGACCGAGAACGACGAAAGGGGACTTACGTGAACAAGTCTGAGTTGATTGATGCCATCGCAGCCGAAGCCGACATTTCCAAAGCAGCTGCTGGCAAAGCACTAGATGGCATGGTAGCAGCGGTGACCGACGCCCTCAAACAGGGTGATACTGTGACTCTAGTGGGTTTCGGTACTTTTTATGTGGGCGAGCGTGCTGAACGCAGTGGCCGTAACCCCAAAACGGGCGAAACCATCAAAATCCCGGCTGCACGTTCTCCCAAGTTCCGTGCTGGCAAGGCATTGAAAGACGCGTTATAATCTGCGGCCTTATCAGACACCACGCTGATAAGGCAGGTAGTTAGGGCGTTTAGCTCAGTTGGTAGAGCGTCTGCCTTACAAGCAGAATGTCGGCGGTTCGACTCCGTCAACGCCCACCAAGATTTTTACAAGTTTGGAGTGGTAGTTCAGTTGGTTAGAATACCGGCCTGTCACGCCGGGGGTCGCGGGTTCGAGTCCCGTCCACTCCGCCAGAACACACATAAAGGGTGAACGGTATATTGCGTTCACCCTTTTTTTTGACAAGGGTGGCTCACGCCAATCGCCATGTTCGATTTTGTTCATAACAATAAATTTTTTATCCGGGTTATTTTAGGGATCATCGCACTCACCTTCATCGGATTTGGTGTCGGCAGTTATAGCGCTATCTCGGACGACCCTTATCTTGCCAAAGTAGGCAAAACCAAAATCTATCAGCGCGACCTAGATCGCGCCATGGAAGGTAGCCCTACTAACGATGCAGCGGCACGCAAAGCCACTCTGGAAAACCTGATTCGTCAGGAGCTCTTGCTGGCAGACGCACGCGATAGCAACGCTTCCGTAAGCGCAGAGCAGATACGTAAGGTGATCGCAGCGGTTCCCGAGTTCCAGGATAATGGGCAGTTTAGCCCGGAACGATACCGCCAGTTCCTGCAAAACCGTTCGCAATCTGCTGAGCTATTCGAAGAACAATTACGCCGCAATCTACTGTTACAAGGGCAGCTAAGCAGTCTGGAAAGCTCACCTTTCATCTCCAAAACCATTTTGACCAGGGTAGCCTCACTGTTGGGCGAAGGTCGTGAAGTCAGATCACTACTCTTACAGCCTGCAGACTTCTCTGCCGAGATCAAACTCGACGATGCCACTATCAAGGCTTTTTATGATGCCAATCTGAAGCGCTTCCGCACTCCGGAAAAGATCAAGCTTGATTATGTCATGCTGTCACAGAATGATATTGCTCAGAGCATCCAGGTATCTACTGCTGAGGCGCAGAAATACTATGACGAACATAAGGCGCAGTTTGCCAATGAACAGCGTCGTGCCGCCCATATTCTGCTGACAGTACCCGCCGATGCTAAAGCCGAGCAAAGAGCCAAAATCAAGGTCGAAGCAGAGGCATTGCTGAAAGAAATCCGTGCCAACCCTGCCCGCTTTGCCGAACTGGCTCGCAGCAAATCGCAAGATCCCGGCTCAGCGGCTAATGGTGGTGATTTAGGGTTTTTTGCCGCAGGCGCCATGGTCAAGCCATTTGATGATGTGGTATTCAAAATGAAGCCCGGCCAAATCAGTGAGATTGTCACCACTGAGTTTGGTTATCACATTATCAAACTGGAAGAAATCAAGGCTCAAAGCTTTGCCGAAGTGCAAAGCTCGATTATTGAGCAACTGCAACGACAAAAAGCCGCAACACAATTCCGCAGCCAAGTAGAAAAGCTGTCGGAACTGGCTTATCAGCAAGCAAACTCTCTGACGGCTATTGAAAACACCCTGAAGCTCAGCGTACGCCACTCCGATTGGCTAACACGTAACCAACCGTCTGCCGATCCGATACTAAGCCAAGCCAAGGTAGTCGAAGCAGCCTTCAGCGAGGATGTGCTGAGCAAAAAACATAATAGCGAGCCCATTGATATTGGCAACAATCAGCTCCTAGTGCTACGCGTGGCAGAACATCAGCCCGAGCGCCAACAAGCGCTGGCAGAAGTACGTGAGCAAATCAAAGCAGAGCTGATCGCCAAAGAAGGAGCCAAGCTGGCTGAAAAGAAAGGACAGGCACTCCTAGCCAGCCTGAAAGCCGGTAAAGAGGCAGAGAGTCAGCCTTGGGGAGAAACGCAAATCCTCTCGCGTCGCGCTCCGACTAGCATGCCAGTCGCAGATATGCGCGCGATCTTCTCGACTTCGGCCAATAAGCTGCCTGCCTTCGTCGGCGTGAAGCATGACAACGGTGCTTACGCCATCCATCGTATTGATAAAGTTATTACAGCACCTGCGATAAGCGATACGGAACGAGAGCAATTAAACACCGTGCTCGGACGCATGAATACTGATGCGCAACTGGCTAGTTATCTGGAAACCTTACGTCAGAAATATCCAGTAACCATGGGTAAACAGTCGCTTTCGACGGCTGATCAGTAATTTTTTGACATGATGCTTAGCAGCGTCTGATGAAATATCTGTCTTTAGACGCTGCTAGCTAAGCTTTAAAAAAACTGTACAAACGATATCAACCACAAGCATTACAAAGCCTGGTTCGGACTGAGTCCCTTAGGCAATAACATCCACAAATTGCCCGTCTGTTTCATTTTTCCGGCATACATGCCAGCTTCGGTACCATAGCCCCAAAACAAATCAGCACGTACTGCCCCTTTGATAGCACTGCCGGTATCTTGCGCATGTACCAGCCTGACCAATGCCTGCTGCGAATAGGGCCAGGTTGTCGCCAAATAAACTGGCGCGCCTAGAGGAATATAGCGAGGATCCACCGCTATGCTATAACCACCACTTAATGGCACGCCCAGCGCACCAATTGGGCCTTTTTCATTACCAGACAGTGGCTTGAAGAATACATAACTGGGATTAACCGCAAACAACTCCTGCTGCCGCTGTGGGTTACGCCCCAACCAGGCCTTGATCCCCTCCATCGATGCCTGACTCAGACTCAACTCACGCTGATCCACCAGCCACTTACCAATCGACTGATAGCGGTAACCGTTTTGCTCGGCATAGCCTAGGTGCAGAAAGCTACCGTCATCCAATTGAACACGACCAGAGCCCTGCACTTGCAAAAAGAACAGTTCAACGGGGTCTTCTGCCCAGGCTAACACCGGCGCATTCTCCCTCCCTTTACCCTGATTGATTTCGGCTCGGGTGTAATACGGCAATAAACGCTTACCCTGCAAGCGCCCTTTGACGCGGGCTTGTCCGCTATCGCTGGCAAAATCAGCAGGATAAATTTCGATATCACCAGCAGGGTTCAGCACCAAACGGTTAGGCCCTGTTTTTTTCGCCAGCACACGAGTCTGCTGACGGGAAGAGGCCGGCATCTCAACACTATAAAAATCGCTGGGAATACCATAAATAGGCCAAGATGCACGATCACTTTTACTGCGGCTACCATTAATCAATGGTTCGTAGTAGCCCGTAATCAGGCCGCTAGGCTGTTGAGTCTCCCCAACTTGCCAGGCGATGAACTGACTCTCAAAAAACTGTCGTACCAGCGCCAGATTATCACTGGCCAGTAGCTGTGCCTGCTGACAAACGGCACTCCAGGCAGGTTTCTTGGCAATGGCTTTGCAACTCTGCTGCAAACCTAATAATGACTCGCCAAAAGCCTGTTGATTCCAGGCCGGCAAAGCTGCCGGCTGAGTCGATAGCACTGAAGAAGAAGCACTACCCGTGACTTTGCCACGTGGCGAAGGGGTGGAGCAGGCAAACAGACCAACAATCGGCAACAAGCATAACCATGGTTTCAACATATTATTCAGTTGAGCTTCTCAAGACGCAGGTGGGTCGCAGCCAAAGACGGCGACGGGTATTATTTACAAATCCAGTACTGCCGAGGTATAGACTTCCTGAACATCGTCCAGGTCCTCCAGAGCATCCAGTAATTTCTGCATGCGAATGGCCTCGTCACCAGCAAGCTCGGTTTCATTCTGTGGTTTCATGGTCACTTCGCCCATCTCGGCGGGGAAACCCTTGGCCTCCAAAGCTTGCTTGATATCACTGAACTCATATGGGCCAGTAATGACCTCAATCGATCCATCATCATTGCTCAATACATCTTCCGCGCCGCTCTCCAGCGCCGCTTCCATCAAAGCATCCTCATCCACACCGGGAGCAAAAACGAGATAACCGCAGTGGCTGAACTGAAACGCCACACAGCCATCGGTACCCATATTGCCGCCATATTTCGAGAACGCATGACGAACATCGGCCACGGTGCGGGTCTTGTTATCGGTAAGGCAATCCACCATCACAGCAGCCCCGCCAATGCCATAACCTTCATAGCGGCATTCGATGTAATCCACGCCCTCTAACTGACCGGTACCACGCTTGATCGCGTTTTCGATATTGTCTTTCGGCATAGACTCAGCCTTGGCCTTATCCACTGCCAGCCGCAAACGCGGGTTCATATTCACATCGCCACCGCCCAGTTTGGCAGCAACGGTGATTTCTTTGATCAGACGGGTAAAGATCTTACCTCGTTTGGCATCCTGACGACCTTTACGGTGCTGGATATTCGCCCATTTACTGTGACCTGCCATAATTGCCTCTATACGGTTTACTGACTCGCACCCGAGCCGGATTGTCGATGAAATATGGGCGGCTATTCTAACAGAAGAGCGGATTCCACTAAAAATCTGCTGCGTCCGACCTGCATCACTATTTGCTTTGCAATAGATCCAACATCATCACAAAACCCTCTCGATACATTTTTTCCAGTACTGGCACCATCATCGGCAAAGTCAGATAAATGGTGATAAAACCAATCATCAGGGTCAGCGGAAAACCAAAAGTAAAAATATTGAATTGCGGTGCTGCTCGCGTCATCACCCCGATCGCCAGATTCGTGATTAATAGCGCAGCAATTACCGGTAGCGACAACATAATGCCCCACTCCAAAATACGCCCACCCCACAACGCTAAGGCTTTGATGCTCTGCTCCGGCATAGGCATACCAATCGGTAGTACGCGATAACTTTCTACCAGCGTAGACAAAACCACCTGATGACCATCAAAAGCGAGAAACAACAAAAAGGTAAACATGGTGAGCAGTTGTGACACCACCGGCACCTGTGCAGAATGCATCGGGTCAAAAAACATGGCAAAACCCAAACCCGTTTGCGAGCCGATAATGAAGCCCGCCAACTCAACCCCACTAATGACCAAACGCATCACAAAACCCATCGCCAAGCCAATCAGCAACTGCTGAAATAAAATGGCTATCCCTTCGGCTGAAACCAGTGGTATTGCAGGCAGTGGTGGTAGTAACGGTGCCAGAATAACGGTAAGAATCAGTGCAAAAGCGGCTTTAAAACGACGCGGCACTCCGCGATAGGCAAAAAGAGGTTCTACTAAAAATAAGCCGAAAATACGTGTGAATGGCCAGACAAACATCGCGACCAGAGCATTAATCTGCACATCAGAAATAACAAACATCAGCCAATCATACCGGGAATACTTTGAAACAGACGGGTGGTATATTCGAGTAAGGTATTGAGCATCCAAGGCCCGGCCAAGACCAACACCAGAAACATCGCCAATAACTTAGGAATAAAAGTCAGCGTCATTTCATTAATCTGGGTTGCCGCCTGCAACACACTCACCATCAAGCCCACCAGCAAAGACACCAGCAAGACCGGTGCCGCGACAATAATCAGAATATACAGCGCATTTTGCACAATACTGATGATGAGTTCCGGGCTCATAAAATCTCCTGCTTGCTAGTCGCTTGATCAAGGCTGCGGCTTTCCTGCCAACCGCCCTTAGCCAATAAGTAGTTTTCCAACACCACACCATGACGGCGCACGCTATTGGTACGTAAATATTGATATCCGGCACGCTCAAATACTGGCCGTGATGCGTGACTAGCCCAGGCATGCAAAGCCACGACACCCACCTGAGCCGCCTGCTGCTCCAACAGACACAACATCCGCCCCGCCCCACCCTGGCGCTGCGCCCAGGGGGCAACATATAACATATCAAACACCCCCTCATGGCTTAAGCAGGCAAACCCAGCCAGCACACCGTCACTCGCTAGCCACTTAGTTCCCCAGGCATTTTTCAGACGTATCTCCCAAGTCTGTGCTAATGCCCGGCCCCACGGATCACCGGCCCAGGCTGCACATTGCTGCGTACTATAACAGTGGCCAGCCAGAGCATGAATACTCTCCAAAAACAGCGCATGGCAGGCTGCTAAGTCGTTTACTTGCAAGGGTAATAGCATTGCTGCGCTCATCCGGTGTAAAAGCTCTGCACCAGCGAACCCATCAGCAAAGTCCAGCCATCCACCAGCACAAACAGCATTAATTTGAAAGGCAGCGAAATGGTCACCGGTGACACCATCATCATCCCCATCGCCATTAAAATACTGGCCACGACCAGATCAATAATTAGGAAAGGGATAAAAACCATGAAACCGATTTGAAAGGCTGTTTTCAGCTCACTAATCACATAGGCAGGCACCAGCGTCTTCATCGACACGTCCTCCTTGGTCTGTGGTTTGACCGATTGAGAGATTTCGATGAAAAACGCTAAATCCTTTTCCCGAGTCTGCCGCAACATAAATGCCTTCATCGGCTTGCTGGCCTCATCCAAGGCTTGCTGGAACGTGATTTTGTCATCAGAAAAAGGTTGCCATGCCTTGCTGTAAACCTGATCCAGAGTCGGGCTCATCACAAACAGCGTCAGAAATAAGGACAAACCGATAATCACCTGATTAGGTGGTGACTGCATGGTGCCCATTGCCTGGCGCAATAAAGACATCACAATCACAATACGGGTAAACGCCGTCATCATCAGCATCATGGCCGGAATAAAAGTAAAGGCGGTCATGAACAACAGCATTTGCAGACTGAGCGAGTAGTTCTGCCCACCACTACCAGCCGGAGTGCTGGTCATCAAGGGCAAACCACCAGCAGCATCCGCCATCAAAGGTAGGCCCAAGCACAGCACTAGGCTGATCAACAGCAAACGGTATCGCTTCATTTTTCCACCTGCCCGCCTGGTAAGCGGCTTTTATCCAATGCTGCTTTCAATCTGGCAGCAAAAGGCGTGTCTAACGGCACCGGCAATTGATCAGCATCTGCGGGTCTAGGGATTTTAGTCAGCAGATTTACCTGACTGGCCGTTACTCCCAACACCAGCCATTCTCCTTCCAACTCCACAATCACCACCCGCTCTTTTGGCCCCACCATCGCCCCACTCACCAGACGCAAGCGATTAGAAGCACCTAGCATCCCACCCGAAAAACGTCGGAATAACCAAGCCAAGCCAACAATAGCTGCCAATACCACGGCGAGCCCCATAATGACTTGTAACAGGCTGCTAAATGGAGAAGGTGGCACAGCTGCCAGCGGAGCCGCTGACAGGCTGTGGCAAACAGACAAGGCCGCCATGGCAAACGCCAAACGGCACACTATGAAATGAATAAGCCGCATTATTTTTGTAAACGACGAATACGCTCAGCAGGGGTGATGATATCCGTCAGACGAATGCCGAACTTATCATTCACCACCACGACCTCCCCCTGAGCAATCAAACAACCATTCACCAGCACATCCATGGGCTCCCCCGCCATGCCCTCTAGCTCAACGACCGAGCCTTGGGCTAATTGCAGTAAATTGCGGATAGCAATCTTGGTACGTCCCAACTCGACAGTAAGCTGCACGGGGATGTCCAGAATCATATCCAGATTCTGCGGCGCCCCACCGCTGCCACCAGTCGCCACCGTTGACGCGCCAAGCTCCTGAAAAAGATTTTGCGCCGGTACCGGCTCAACAGCAGCAGCGCTTTCTTCTACCTCCTGCTCGGCCATCGCCGCCGCCCAATCATCCATCGATACGTCTTCTTCCGATGCAGCAGCTGCACCCTCTCCACTGGCCGACTCACCCGCTTGCAATTCTTCTTCGCTCATTATTCTTCATCTCCTGAAGGCTCAGTAAAATCATGAGCCCCTGCCAAGACTTTTTCGACTTTCAGCGCATAGCGCCCACGCACCGTACCGTAACTAGCCTCAAATACCGGAATGCCCGACACATCTACCTCTACCTGTTCGGGAATCTCCAACATCACCACGTCACCACTTTTTAAATTCAGCACCTCTCCTAAGGTAATTTTGGTTTGTGCAAGCGAAGCGACTAGCTCCACTTCTGCCGCCTGCATTTGATGAGTCATCAAATTGACCCAGCGGTTATCGACTTCTGTTCGGTCTGCCTGCATGGTGCTGGACAACATATCGCGAATCGGCTCTACCATTGAGTAAGGTAGGCAGATATGAAAATCTCCTCCACCTGCACCCAGCTCAATATGAAAGGTCATTGCGACCACCACTTCGGTAGGTGTCGCAATATTCGCAAACTGCGTGTTCATTTCCGAACGTAGATAAACAAACTCAATAGGATGTACCGGTTCCCAGGCTTTTTGACATTCGATAAACACCACCTCCAACAAGCGCCGAATAATGCGCTGCTCAGTTGGCGTGAAATCGCGCCCCTCTACCCGCACATGGTAGCGGCCATCACTACCGAACAAATTATCAACGATCAAGAAAACCAGGTCAGGATCAAAAATCAATAAGCCCGTACCACGAAGAGGTTTGACATGCACTAGGTTGAGATTGGTCGGCACCACCAGATTACGAATGAATTCACTGTACTTTTGCACACGCACCGGGCCGACCGATATCTCGGTAGTACGGCGAATAAAGTTGAACAAACCGACACGCAAATTACGCGCAAAACGTTCATTGATAATTTCCAGCGTTGGCATCCGACCACGCACAATGCGTTCTTGTCGGCCAATATCATAGCCACGCGGGCCTTTAGCATCGGAGCCGGCGCTATCGTCTTCGTCCTCCCCGGAGACGCCCCGTAGTAGGGCATCTACCTCTTCCTGGGATAGGATATCGTCAGCCATAACCCTTACTGCTTCTGAATGATGAAGGAAGTAAACAGCACGCTTTCTACCGGCTGCTCCTCACCTGCGTCCATCGACTCATTGATAATCTGTTTAACTTGGGCTTTCAACTTTACCTTACCATCCGGGGTGGCCAAATCGACCGCAGACTTAGAGGACAGCAATAGTATTAAGGCGCTGCGAATCTTTGGCGCATAGTCAGTAAATTTTTTCTTGGCCTCTTCATCTGCTAACTCAGCCTGCATATCGATCTGCAGCAGAGAGCCATCCGTACCAGACAGATTGACCACAAAAGTTTCGAGCTTCTCAAAGATAGGCGGCCCTTCCTTTTTCTTCTTGGCATGTTCTTTAGGCTGCTCCGTATGTGCCCCGGCGGCACCAGCAGGTTTATTCATATTGGTAAACATATAAGCAGCCAGCCCACCCACTGCCGCCAAGACCAACACCAGCAGCAAAATCACAATCAACATTAATTTACTACCGCCACCCCCGGCTTTTTTCTCAGCTTTTTCTGCTTTTTTATCGTCGGCCATATACCCCTATCCTGTTAATTGGTTGTGCATAGTGAAATTTTAAACGATTTCCTCAGAATATCTGGCTTTGTTGCATAAATAATCCTTTTAAAATAATAGATATCTATAATTTCGCATTTAATACATTAAATCTTTTCAAGATATGCCGCAGCAGAAATCACAAAAAAATACCAATAGATTATTTAAAACACCAAACCCATCTACAGAAATCCAGCCTATAGCAACCATTCGCTACCAAAATCTCTGCAAGTGCGCGACATCAACTAGCAAAGCAAGGCCATAACCTAGCTTTAATAGTATGCAATACACCAGCAGATAGCGCCATATTTAAACCATCTTCATTAGTCATCCTTTTCGCAATATCCGGACAAAAAATAATCTTCATCACATATATCTTTATTGAAATTCGCTATTCAGCCATACCTGAACCGCGCAGCTTATGGCATTATGCCCGCTGAATGGTGCAAGCAAGACCATCCCCCCAGCTCGATCTTGAGTAAACTCACGCCATTTGCTGTTCGTACTTATTGAGACAAGTGTTTATTTATGAAAAAACATGGCATCGCCGTTGGATTCAGTTTGCTGTTTCTCACGGCTTGTAACCCACAAGGCTCCAACAACAAACCACCTGCCGTAACGCAAGCTCGTATTTTGTCTACTACCGATGTGATCAAAACCCAGGCACAGCCTTTCACGGCCAGCCTGGCTTTTACCGGCTCGTTGAACGCCTTAAGCAGCAGCAGTGTGGCCGCCGAAGTAGAAGCCCGGGTAAAAGAGGTCAAAGTGCGAGAGGGGGAGTCTGTTAAACGCGGTCAGCTATTGGCCATTCTGGATGCGGAAGTCTTGGCGCAATCAGTCGCAGAACAAGACGCTCAAGTAGCGAACAGTATGTCGCGTTTACGCCTGGCAAAAGTCAAATTGGAAAAACAAAAAGAACTGCTGGCACAGGGCTTTATCTCACAAATGGCGTACGACGAACTGGAAAGCGACTACCGTGTGCGTGCAGGAGAAGCGAAAGCTCAAGCCACTCAATTAAGCCGGGCTAAGCGCTTGCTGGCAGATACCCAGGTTCGCGCCCCTATTGATGGTGTGGTCTATCAACGCAAGATCAACCCGGGCGAAGTGGCCGCCAAAAACAGCGTGCTGTTTGCGATAGCCGACTTGTCCATATTGGAAATTGCCGCCCAGGTTCCGGCCAATGCCGTGGCGCAAATCCGCCCCGGCATGCCAGCTATGTTCACAATAGATGGCCTAGACACGCCACAACATGGCGAGGTGGTACGCATCAATCCGGTCGCCGTGACCGGCACACGCAGTTTTACCTTGTATATCCGCGTTAAAAACCCGGCTGGAATTCTCAAAGTCGGTCAATTTGCCAAGGGTCAAATTGCCTTGCAGCGTTTGGACTCGGCTATTACCGTGCCATTACAGGCAATACAGGATGCCGCTACCCAACCTTGGGTATGGGTGGTGCAACAGGGCAAACTGGTGCGCCGGCCAGTAGTGATGCGCTTACGTGCCGAAAGCGAGGGCAAAGTAGCCATCGAGGGCGTAGCCGCAGGGGAATGGGTGATTGCCTTGGCTTTACCCGGAGTTAAAGCCGGCGATGCCATGACCTTACCTACCGCCAAGTCTTGAGGCCCAGCTTATGTGGTTAACCCGTATCAGTATCAGCAACCCCTACTTTGCCACTGTGTTGATGCTCACCTTGGTGGTACTTGGCCTGTTTGCCTGGCAAAACCTGCCAGTGGAGGAAATGCCAGACATTCGCTTCCCCATTGCCGTCATCAGCACCGACTATCCTGGTGCCTCGCCGGAAGTGGTGGAAAGTGAAATTTCCAGACCACTGGAAGAGGCCGTCAACACCATCAGCGGTATCAAAGAAATTCGCTCCTACTCGATGGAAGGCAACTCCACCGTCGTGGTGCAATTTGAACTCTCCGAGGACCCGGTAGTCGCGGTACAGAATGTGCGAGACAAACTGGGTTCGGTACAGGGGCAGTTTCGACGTGAAATCCACACCCCAGTAGTACTACAAATTGACCCCAATGATAAGCCGATGCTGTCCCTTACGCTGACCTCCACACAGACCCAGGCGCGTGAACTCAGTAATTGGGTTGATAATGTCTTAAAAAAGCAATTACAGATGATTGCGGGGGTAGGCGATATCAAACTGATCGGCGGTATCCGTCGCGAAATTCGTATCGATATCGATCCTCCTCGACTGGAAGCGGCCGGATTATCACTGCCAGAGGTTGCCGACGCCATACGAGTAGCCAATCAGGACTTCCCGGCAGGCTCAGTGAACACCAATAACAAAGAATGGTCAGTACGGGTAATGGGTAAGCTTAAAACTGCCGATGAATTTGCCCGTCTCACTATCGCTTATCGCAACGGCACCCCAATACGGCTGGATGATATTGCCAATGTAGCCGACACCGATGCCGAACAAACCAGTGTGTCGCTGGTAAATGGCCAGCCTGGCATTGGCCTGGACATTCGCGCAGCCCAAGGCGCCAACCAGGTAGCGGTCGCCGCTGGCATCCGCGCTCGCTTGGCCGAATTAAGCAGTCAAATGCCTGCCGGCACCACGGTACATACCACACTGGACGCTGCTGAAGATGTCAAAAAATCACTGCGTAATGTGGAATCCACACTACTGGAAGGCGCACTGCTCACCGTTTTAATCGTGTTTCTATTCCTGGGTAGCTGGCGTAGCACCGTGATTACCGGCTTAACCTTACCCATTTCACTGATAGGCACGCTGTTTGCTGTGCAATTATTTGGCTTCACCCTGAATGTGCTGACCTTAATGGCGCTATCCCTCTCTATCGGCCTGCTGATTGATGATGCGATTGTGGTACGGGAAAACATTGTGCGTCATGCCCGCATGGGTAAGGGACACCGGCAAGCCGCGCTGGAAGGCACCGATGAGATCGGGCTAGCCGTGTTAGCCACCACGCTCACCGTCATCGCCGTGTTCTTGCCGGTTGGTTTCATGAACGGCATTATCGGTAAATTCTTTCACCAGTTTGGTTTAACTGTCGCGGTGGCGGTGCTGATCTCAATGCTGGTCAGCTTCACGCTGGACCCTATGCTCTCGTCTATCTGGCCCGATCCGCCAATGGGGACAACGCGTGGCCCGCTACGCCGCCTGCTGGATAGCTTTGAACGTGGCCTGGACTGGCTAACCGAGCGCTACATTAGCGCTATTCACTGGGCCCTACGCTACCGCAAAAGCACCCTCAGCCTGGCTATTGTGCTGACTCTGGCCAGCTTTGCCCTGGTGCCGCGCATTGGTGGCGAATTCATGCCGGAACAGGACAAGGGCAAGTTTGTTATCCAGTACCAAACACTACCTGGCTCATCACTGGAATACACCACCCTCAAGGGTAAGGAGTTGGCACAACTACTGGCCGATATGCCTGAAATTCAATTCATTGCGATGAATATTGGTAGTGGTAGCTTTGGCGCCGCCAAAAATGATGGCTCACTCACCGTGAATGTTGGTGATAAGCAAGGTCGCCAGCGCAATTTAAATCAGTTGATTGCGGCGGCACGGCAACGTGCGGGAACCCTGGCTGGCATCACGATCAAATCCGTCGCTAATGAACAGCAAAATAGTGGTAAGCCTATCAATATTGGCCTGCGTGGCAATAATCTGGTCGAGTTGAATCAAGTAGCCGAACAATTAACATCGCAACTTGGCAAGATTGATGGCGTACGCGATATCGAGTCCAGCCTCAGTGTGGGCGACCCCACCCTCAATCTGACACTGAAACGCGATGCCGCTACCAGCTTGGGCATAGACCTTGCCAATGTCGGCAACACCCTGTCGATGTTGCTGGCCGGTAACACGGTGAGCACCTGGGAAGCGCCCGATGGCGAGAACTACGATGTGCGCATCCATATCCCCAAACCGGAACGTCGTCAGGCGCTACTGGATGAACTCAGCGTAGCTGGCCGCCCCAATAGCGATGGCGCCGCCTATATGATCCCACTCTCCTCACTGATAGACAGTCAGCCAGGCATCAGTCCACGACAGATTGAGCGGGTAAACATGGTGCGCGAAGTCACCGTGCTAGCCAATATCGATGGCCGTGATGCGGCCACCGTCTCAGCCGAAGTGAGTGAATTAATTAACAAGCTGAATCTGCCAGCTAATGTACAACTGACACAGGGTGGACAACAAAAAGACATGCAGGAATCACTGGGTTACGCACTGCAAGCACTGGCCATGGGTGTCATCTTTATATATTTGATTCTGACCGCCCAGTTCCGCAGTTTCACCCTGCCCATCGCTATCATGGTCGCCCTCCCCTTGGCCTTTGTCGGCGTACTCTGCTCGCTCTTCCTATTTGGCTCCACCCTCAATATGTTCTCTATTATCGGCATCATCATGCTGATGGGGCTGGTTGCCAAAAACGGCATTCTACTGGTCGACTTTATCAACCATGCACGTCGGGAAGGTATGGAACGTAGTGAAGCCATCATTGAGGCCGGGCGGGTACGCCTGCGCCCTATCCTGATGACCAGCTTGGCGATGATTTTTGGCATGTTGCCACTAGCGCTGGGACAAGGCGATGGTTCAGAGATCAACCGCCCCATGGCCCATGCAGTCATTGGCGGCCTGATCACCTCAACCATACTCACCTTGATTGTTTTGCCGGTGCTATACACCTACCTAGACAATCTGCGCCTATGGGTGAGACGACTGGGCCGCAAAACACCCTTATCTGCCAAGTCATCCATATAGATAAAAAAAAGCGGCATATGCCGCTTTTTAACTCATCATCCCACACACTTTAAATTAAGCGCGTGTATCGATGCTATTGCCCAAATTAGGTGGATTACTGGCGCGAATCTGTGCCGACGACTCACTCGCGCCTTCAATCAGCGACAAAGCCGACTGAGCATTGGCAGACATGGCTTTTTTCAAAGCAAATATCTGCACACCAGTGCTAACATTTTGTCCGGTGATCTGACTCAAACCCTCCATATCACACCCTCCTTTCCGAAAAGTCGCAACACACAGGCTGCTGAACTTTACATTGTAGGCATAGCGAATCAACTTGTCAGACTTAAGGACTTAAGCTGCTGGCCCACCGCATCTCAAGACCCCAAGACCAACAGGGCAACTAGCTGCTTACCAAGACCAGCCACCACCAACACCAAACACGGTGGTATTACTGCCCTGGCTAGCAATCGAAGTCCGGACAACACCATTATTACTTACCCGGAAGGTCGCGCCTAATGCTAGTGAACTCTGGCTTTGGAAATGCCCCAGGCCCACGCCAATAGAAATTTTCTTCTTTTGATCCAATTGCGGGATATTAGCCATCGCAGCGGTACCTGCCACACCGGCAGCCACGCGTTTTAACTGACGATAGTTAGTGGCATCATAGTCATTACTACCATCGGCAATACCGGTTACGCGGACAGCTCCCCCATCTCTTGAATTGCTGAAACGAGCGCCGTTATCATTCAGCGTCAAGCTTGTCGAGCCTGTTCCACCAGACAGCGTGGTACTGCTTTCCTGAACCACTAAACCATGCATCCCACCCGCAGTATTTGTCACGGTGACCGCCGCGGTTGTCTCCGTGGTAACACCTGTCGATATTTTACCATTGGCATCTACCACTGGACCTGCGTGATTTCCTAGAACCACACTAGTAGCACCCGTGGTCTTGCCATCCGTAACCGTCGTATTAGCAGAATCGTTAGACACATAATTTAACGCGCCATTAATGTATAAATCGCCATCAATCAATGTATTACCGGCGATTTTATTCAAATAACGGGCATTTAGCAGGGTGTCATTGATACTAGTACCAGCACCGACAGTTTGCTCATATCCATAAGCCTGATAGCCACCAGAAAAACCTGTTGGAGCATAACTACCGACATTACCATTGCTTGCCAAGTTAGCCCCTGCCGTCATGCTTACTGTATTAGCGGTAGCAGCAGAAGTATTAGCAGCACTGGTAGCCATCACTCCAAAAGCCCCATTGTTAACGGTCATTGCCGATGAGTTAGCTGCTGCCGAGAAATTGCCCCCCATCGTCGCAGCGCCAGATGCCACACCCAAATTCACATTGCCATTATTGAGCACATTCAACGCGCCAGAGCCAGCCACTTGCGCGCCTCCGTTACTGTTGACCCTCAGGGTATTGTCAACCGTAGTCGCTCCAGTAACACCCAAGGTATTGTTTACAGTAGTCGCCCCAGTGACATCTAAAGTATTACTTACAGTAGTCGCTCCAGTGACATCCAAAGTGTTGTTTATATTGGTTGCGCCACTTACATCAACGGCCCCACCATTAATAGTGGTTGTACCTGTACCATTACCAATGGTGGTAGCAGTGCTACTCGAACTATTTAAAGAATCTGCAACAGTACTAGAAAACGTCCCGCTACCAGTAGGAGCTGTATAAGTCCCGCCACCACCACCGACAACAGTACCAGTTGCCGTGCCTACTGTAACAGTTCCAGTAGTCACCGTTGCCTCGGCAGCCCACACCACATTAGAAACCAGTAAACCGGATATGATTGTTGCAATTAATTTTTGACGCATCACTTGCTATCCCTCGCAACGAATAAATTTCAAACAGGAAATATATCTAAATAAACCAAATTAGCTATTTATTAAATTTAATTACCATTAAATCATATTTGATATTATTAGCATAGAGTTAGGTGTTTTTCTATTCATCCCATTACACTATGACTAAACCGGCTTATATCCGAAAAGTGAGGCCGCACCTTTCCCACCACATCCTCTTAAACACGCAAGGTTTGCCGCCTGTTTAGCTAGCAGCGTACAATGCCGCCTTTGTTTCTTTGACAGAGTCGGCCTCATCATGATCCGTACCCGCTTTGCCCCCAGCCCTACCGGTTACCTGCATATTGGTGGCGTCCGTACCGCGCTGTTCTCCTGGGCCTATGCCCGCCAGAATCAAGGCATGTTTGTACTACGCATTGAAGACACCGATCTGGAGCGCTCTACCCCGGAATCGGTCAAGGCCATTCTCGATGGTATGCATTGGGTAGGTTTGGACTATGACGAAGGCCCCTTCTACCAGACGCAACACTTTCCCCGCTATAAACAGGCTATCCAGCAACTATTGGCCACTGGTCACGCCTACCCCTGCTATTGCAGCAAAGAAGAACTGGAAGTCATGCGCACCGAGCAAGAGGCGCGTGGCGAAAAACCCCGCTACGACCGCCGTTGGCGCCCGGAGACCGGCAAAACCCTGCCGTCCACCCCTAGCGATGTCGCTCCAGTCATTCGCTTTAAAACCCCGCTGGATGGCGTGGTGGCCTGGGATGATGCAGTAAAAGGGCGTATTGAAATTGCCAATCAGGAACTGGATGATTTAATCATCGCCCGCCCGGATGGCAGCCCTACTTACAATTTCTGCGTCGTGATTGATGATTGGGATATGCAAATCAGTCATGTGATTCGCGGTGACGATCATGTCAATAACACCCCACGCCAGATCAATATTCTCAAAGCGCTGAATGCCCCGCTACCGGTGTATGCCCATCTGCCGATGATTCTGAATGAAGACGGCCAAAAAATGTCCAAACGCCGTGATGCCGTCAGCGTGGTGGATTACGCCGAACAAGGCATCCTGCCCGAAGCGCTGCTCAACTACCTGGCACGTTTAGGCTGGGGCCATGGCGACGATGAGTTCTTTGATATTGCCCAGTTTGTCGAATGGTTCAGCCTGGAAGCCGTCAGCGCCTCCGCCAGCCGCTTCAATCAGGAAAAGTTTCTGTGGCTCAATGCCCAACACATCAAAGCTGCGGATAACACCCGGCTGGCCACGCTGATTAGCGAACGCCTGACTAAAGCCGCTATCGACACCACCCAAGGCCCAGCCCTCGCCGACGTGATTGCCCTGGTCAAAGAGCGGGTACAGGATCTGAACGCACTGGCACGTGAAGTCGATTACTTTTACCGCAAGCGCGAAGCGGCCGCTGCCGATATTGACAAACATCTGGACATCGACAGCCGCACACGCCTGCTGCGCTTTGCCACTCAACTGGCCGAGTTAGCAGACTGGGACGCCGGCAATATCCACCAGTTGTTCAAACCCTTCTGTGCCGAGGAAGGCATCAAGATGGGTCAACTGGGTATGCCCTTGCGGGTACAGGTATGCGGCACCACGCAAACGCCATCAGTTGATACAGTACTGGCCTTGATCGGCAAAGAAGAAGTGCTGCGCCGTTTGCGTGCCTAATAGCCAAATAAGGAAATGATTTTGAGCCTCACGATCCGCCCCGCCACCCTGCAGGATGCCGCCCTGATTCATCGCTTCATCACCGAGCTGGCGATTTATGAACGCGCCGAACACGAAGTCAAAACCGATATTGCCGGTATTGAACAATCGCTGTTCAGTGAAGCGCCAGCCGCCCAGGCACTGATTGCCGAAATATCCGGCGAGGCTGTCGGCTTTGCCGTCTACTTTCTCAGCTACTCCACCTGGCTGGGCAAGAAGGGCCTGTATCTGGAAGACCTCTACATCACCCCGGCAGCGCGTGGTCATGGCGCCGGCAAAGCACTGCTGCGTCATCTGGCGCAACTAGCCTGCGATACCGGCTGTGGTCGCTTTGAATGGAGCGTACTCGACTGGAATGAACCCGCCATTCAGTTTTATCAATCTATTGGCGCGGAACCGCAGGCCGAATGGATACGTTATCGGCTAGCCGGAAAAACCTTACAGCAATTCGCTGACAGCAACTAAACTCAAAAGCGGTCAAGCTGGCTGCTTTTAACACCAGCAATACCGATGTAACGACACCTTTTCCCCCTTAAATTCAGGAGTAATCAGTATGGCTATTACCGTTAACGGTGTCGAAATTACCGACGCAATGATTGAAGAAGAACAAGCGCACTACGCCGAAACCCCTAACCCACGCGACTCAGCAATACAAGAGCTGGTACTGCGCCAACTCCTGCTGCAAAAAGCACAGGCACTTAATCTTGACGTCAGCGAACCTGCTGCTGCCATCGGCACGCTGCTGGATCAGGAACTGCAAGTGGAGATTATCGACGAAGCCGGCTGCCAGGCCTTCTACAACCAGTACCCAGAACGCTTTGCCGGTAGCGAAAGTGCTGTAGCCAGCCACATCCTGTTCCCATTGGGCGAAGGCCTGGGGCAAAGCCTAGCCAAGGCCAAAGCCGAAGGTATCTTGGCTGAAGTACAAGCCAACCCCTCACGCTTTGCCGACCTTGCCCGCGAGCACTCCAGCTGCCCGTCTGGCCAGCAAGGCGGTAGCTTGGGCCAGTTTGGCCGTGGTCAGATGGTGCCGGAATTCGAACAGGCCGTATTCAGCACCGAAGCTGGTCAAATTAGCCCACAACTGGTCGAAACCCAGTTCGGTTACCATATTATCCAGGTCAATGAGCGGCAGGCCGGTAAGCCACTGAGCTTTGCTGAAGTCAAAGAACAACTACAGCAATACCTAAATAATGTGGCCTACAACAATGCCACCCATGCTTACCTGACCGAGTTGGTCAAAGCCGCCAAGATTGACGGCTACACCATGCCCGGCCAATAAGCAGATCGCTACACCATTTAGCCTACCCCCTGCCTGATGGGGATGGCCTTAACCTCAGCAGCCATCTGGCGGCTGAGGTATCACGATAAAAAAAACCACACCGCATTTTCTCGTATACTTAGAAGCACTTTCAGACTCCATCATTCATCGATTTAATGATCCCAAACCCCGATCTCTCCCGCCGACAACTACTCCAGCTGGGTGCATTCGGTATCGGAGCAGGACTCTTGCAAGGATGTACCACCATGGTAGAAAACCACGACTCCACTACCCTGCCACCTTCATCACCCTCAACTCTGCCACCGGTCACCGGCGCCGGCAGCACGCTCTACCTGGCGGCCTGTTCCGGTTTTATCAACAATAGCGCCCAGATAGACCTGGCGATTGAGCGCCTGAGTCAAACGGGTTATAGCGTGCAGAATATCGAGGCTACACAACGTCGTTTTCAGCGTTTTGCCGGTACCGATGGCCAGCGCCTGAACGATCTTCACCAGTTGCTTGAGCGCGAAAAGCTGCCGGAAATCATCCTGGCTATTCGCGGTGGTTACGGCGCAGCGCGGCTACTGCCCAATATCAACTACCGCAAGCTGTGCCCGATGTTAAAAGAGTCCGGCAGCCTGCTGATTGGCTATAGCGACTTTAGCGCCATTCAACTGGCCTTATTAGCCCAAGGCCAGGTCGGCAGCTTTGCTGGCCCGATGCTGGGTGATTTTGGCGCCAAGCCAAGCAGCAGCTTTAGCATGAACGAGTTTTTTTCGGTAACGACTACCCCGAATCGACGTCTATTCGTCGACGTTCCCCAACAGCCCTCTCGTGGCGAAGGTATTTTCTGGGGCGGCAATTTAAGTGTCCTCAGCAGCTTGGTAGGCACCCCTTATCTGCCGGCGATCAAGGGCGGGCTGTTATTTCTGGAAGATGTAGGCGAAGCCACTTACCGAATTGAACGCATGTTGCTCCAGCTGCATCAGGCCGGTATTCTCAAGCAACAAAGCGCCATTTTGCTGGGCAACTTCAATATGAATGGCCAACAGGACAGCTATGATGAGTTCTACAATCTGGACACCGTCATCAATGAGATCCGCTACCTGACCGGCATCCCGGTACTCACCGGCATCCCCTTCGGCCATATTCGGGACAAAACCACCTTGCCGCTTGGCTTCCCGGCACAATATCAGGCCGGGCCAGAGGGCTTAACCCTGCACTTTGAAGGCTACCCCACCGTCAATGCTACTCATCTGCAAGCCGAAGCGCTGCAGATGTAAATCAATAGCCTGAGCCTCAACTAGAACAACTGACGCTCAGGCTACTCGCCCAATCAGGTGGCAAACCGGCATACGCCTCAAACTCCGGCTGCTCGGCAAAAGGCTGCTGCAAGCAGCGCTGCAAACGGTTAATTTCGCTGTAATCGCTGTGCTCTACCGCCTGTCGAATAGCGGTTTCTGCCAGATGATTACGCAATATATATTTGGGGTTCACCTGCTGCATGCGGATTCGACGCTCGCCATCCACGCTGTTTTCCAGTTGCAAACGCTGGCGATAATGTAACGCCCACTGATCAAATAAATCACGATCAATCACTAAATCCCGCACTGCCTCGACACCACCCGCTACTAGAGGGAAATCCGCCAGACGACGGAAAAACAACGTGAAATCGGTATGCTGGGCATGCAGCAGCAGCAATAGCGCGCTAATCAACTCACCATCTTCTGCCTCCGCCTGCTGCAAACCCAGTTTTGCACGCATACGCTGTAAATAAGCCTGCTCAAAATGGTGACGATACTCCTGCAGAGCAGCCAGTAAGACATCCTCAGCCACCAAGGGCAGAAACGCCGACGCCAGACAATGCAGATTCCACAAGGCGATCTGCGCTTGCTGCTGATAGGCATAGCGCCCACGGTGATCGGAATGGTTACAGATATGGCCCGCGTCAAAACCATCAAGAAAACCGAATGGGCCGTAGTCCAAGGTCAGACCAAGAATCGACATATTGTCGGTATTCATAACGCCATGACAAAAGCCCACCGCCTGCCAATCGGCCATGAGCAAGGCAGTACGACGACAAATCTCAGTGAATAAAGCCTGATAAGGCTGAGCAGATTCAGCACATAGAGGGTAATGCTGACGAATCACATAATCGGCCAACTCGCGCAGCAGATCATGCTGCCCACGGTGATAAAACACCTCAAAGCTGCCAAAGCGGATAAAACTCTCCGCTAGCCGGGTGACGACGGCGGCCGTTTCCACCGTTTCGCGGTAGATTGCTTCATCCGACCCCATAATGGCCAAAGCACGGGTAGTCGGAATGCCCAAGCCGTGCATCGCTTCGGAACATAAGTATTCACGGATGCTGGAACGCAAGACCGCGCGGCCATCACCACTGCGTGAAAACGGTGTCGGGCCGGCCCCTTTCAACTGCCATTCCCAGACCGTGCCATCTTCAGCCTGCGTATCGCCCAGCAATAAGGCCCGACCATCTCCAAGCTGCGGCACATACACACCAAATTGATGGCCGGAATACAAGGCCGCTAATGGCTGCATGCCCTCAGTCAGCCGACAGCCCGCCAGCACCGCCACGGCGGCAGGCTGCAGCAAAGAGGCTGGCTCCAGGCCCAGTTGCGCGCATAGCGCTTCATTAATCACAACCGGATAAGGCTCAGATAAGGGGGTAGGAGAAACTCGCTGATAACAAGCAGGCGGTAAGGTTTGATAACGCTGACCAAACGACAGGGAAAGAAAAGGTTTCATGCCCCGATTCTAATCGGAGCGGCCTAAAATAAATACCAGATTAAAATCAGGGTTTTTGCTGCTTCCACACCCTGCCTACATCACATGCTGCACGCAAGGGGGTGGAAGACAAACTGGTTGCGGCGAAATGCCCAACTTGCCGCGATAACTTCGACATTGCCGAACCCGATAAACAAGCAATTTCACAAGCCTGACTCATCGCCTCCACCGAAGGGTGATCGCCGGCCTCAGCCAGTTGGTGCTGCATACTCCGTCCAGCCTCGTTAAACAGCTTTTCCATCAGCAACATGAAATCGCGCTGTGTATCTGCTTGTGCCTGCACCAAACTGGCCCCCATCAGCAAGCTACCCTCAACCCGACGTTGCGCCTCACCCTCCGACCAGGGTTTATTATTCGGCAACATCATCGTCACCCAGCTCAAACAAGCCTCCTGCTGAGCATCCAGCAAACGACGCTGCCCACGCTCCATCACCTGACAATATGTCTCCACCACCCCTGTAAACCAATCTTTGGCCATACGGCCTCCTTTATTTGTTGGGTTCCATTTGCCAAATCACTGATAGGCTCTGCAACAAGACTTCCAATACTGGATCTCCTACCCGATCTACCGAATACACAAACTGCAGTTCCGCCAATTTGCGCACATCTGGCATCACTGTCAACCTACTTGTACGCGCCCAGCTTAACGCCTCCTCTTCGCGTACCAACGCCACCCCTACTCCAGCAGCGACTAACTCCAGGCTTATCGCCAAACTATCCGCTTCGACCACTCTTTTTGGCGAGATATTCAGCTCACGCCACAACTCATTAGTAATTTTCGATAGACTGCAAAACTGTGAAAAAACTACCCAAGGTAGCTTGCCCAACTCTTTCAGTTGCCCTGCCTGCACCTTGGCCGCCCAGGCCGAGGGAAAAACTATACGTAATGGCAACTCGGCCAACTTAAGCGTGTGGACATTGCTATAAGGGTTTTTACCTAGATAAAAGCCGGCATCTAACTCTTTTTTACGCACGGCATTCAACACATCTACCGTCAACGCAGTCTGCAACTGCACTTCCAGCAATGGATGCGTGGCAAGCAAAGCAGCAACCCAAGGGCCTAGTCGTAGAATTTCTGGCGGCAGCGATATCCCTATCTTGGCTTTAGTGGCCACCTGCCCCTTTAATTCACGGGCATGATGCAGGATATCTCTGCTAGCCGCCAGAATCGCCTGCGCCTTGGGCAGTAACTCCTGTCCCACTCGCGTCAAGGTCACTCCGCCGGCCGTGCGCTCAAACAGCTGCATGGCGACCTCCTCCTCCAAAGCCTTAATCTGCGCGGTAACTGCCGGTTGTGACAGATGTAGTAATTCAGCAGCCTGAGTCAAATGACCTTGCTGCGCCACGGTAACAAAAGTCCGCAGTTGATAAATCTCCATACACCCTCCCCCATGATTAGCTGCATTCATCGTGAATATCTGGCGGCACTATGCTAACCTGCCACTTATCCATAAAAACGACTTAATACCGCGCTCCAGCACGCGCGCAATCAACACATCATGCAACTTAAATTCACTAAAATGCACGGCCTGGGTAATGACTTTATGGTGATAGATGGCACCAAACAGCCCATTACCCTCACTCCCGAACAAATCCGCCTCTTGGGCAATCGCCACTTTGGCATCGGCTTTGATCAGCTATTACTCGTCGAAATGCCACACCATCCAGGCAACGATTTCCGTTATCGTATTTTCAATAATGACGGTGGAGAAGTCGAACAATGCGGCAATGGTGCGCGCTGCTTTGCCAGGTTTGTCTATGAGCAAGAGCTAACCAACAAACAAAAAATTCGAGTAGAAACCGCTAAGGGAGTCATTGTGCCGGAATATCAGCACGATGGTCAGGCCAAAGTGAATATGGGTATTCCCCGATTTGAACCGGCAGCCATTCCTTTCGATGCCGATGCAGAAGCCATCTGCCATCTACTGGAACTCGGCGATGATCAGGTGGAAATTTCCGTTGTTTCCATGGGCAATCCTCATGCAGTACAAGTGGTCACCGACATCCATCAGGCTCCGGTGCTAACACAGGGGGCGGCTATTGAACAACACCCACGCTTCCCACAACGCGTGAATGCTGGTTTCATGCAAATCATCTCGCGCCAGGAAATCCAACTACGGGTATTTGAACGGGCAGCCGGGGAAACTCTGGCTTGCGGCACCGGCGCTTGTGCTGCCGTGGTAGCCGGTATTCGCCGTGGTCTACTCGATAACAGCGTAGTGGTGCATACGCGTGGTGGCGACTTAACGATCAGTTGGCTAGGGGCAGGGGAAGAAGTGATGATGACCGGCCCCGCCATCACCGTATTTCAAGGTGAAGTTTCTATCTGAACCATCAAAATCAACCGCGGAGAAGTAGTCATGCAAGATGATGAGGTCTTAGCTTTTTTAGAACAGCACCCAGACTTTCTGGCTCACCATGCCGAGCGCCTCGGTTTAAACGTGGGACATACCCAACAGCAACGGGGGGTGGTTTCCCTGATTGAACGCCAATTGCTGGATTTAAAAGACCACAACCGCCAACTGAGCGCTCGCCTGCAACAACTACTACAGCATGGGGAAGCCAATGATCTCATCATCAATAATATTCACCAACTTTCACTAGCCCTGCAAAGTTGCCACACTGCCAAAGCCATCTGCAGTGCTTTAGAACAATGTTTCGCCCGTGATTTTGCTTTGAATCGGCTGGCAATACGCTTATGCCATCCGGCAAGTGAAGATCTCGCCGAATGCTATCGCCCACAAGCCAACATCATCGCCCTGAGCAAAAACCTGGCCACACCTTACTGCGGACCTTATGTTAACGATGAAGTGCTCAGCTGGTTTCCCGCCCTGCCGGTCTTACAATCTTTTGCCCAATTGGCCCTGCGTGATCAGCACCAGCAGGTATTCGGCATCATGGTACTGGCCACCGACGACCCACAGCGTTTTACCTTCGATAACCACACGCACTATTTAACGCAAATAGGTGAACTGATCTCCAGCGCTCTAAGCCGCGTCTTAACACCAAGCACTACTGCAACAACAGCAGCGCATAGCCTTTCCTGAACAAACTCACAAAAAAAACCCCCGCTACAACCGTGTAGCGGGGGTTTTTATATGAGGGGACTAATTACTTCTTACCAGCCTCAATCGCAATAACCAGCTTCATCTCATCACCAACAGCAGGAACATAGCCGGCCACGCCAAAATCACTACGTTTAATCGTTGCAGTAGCATCAGCGCCACACCATGGCTTCTTCGCCATAGGATGTGAATCAACACATTTAAAATTAGTGACGGCTAAAGTCACTGGCTTGCTGACACCATGCACAGTCAAGGAGCCATCTACTGATGTTAGCTTGTCGCCATTGAAATGAAATTTATCAGACTTAAAAGTAATCGTAGGGAATTTTTGGACATTCAAAAAATCTTCGCTAGCGATATGCTTATCACGCGCTGCCCAGCCACTATCCTGGCTGGCTGTTTTGATAACGATATCAACAGAACCCTTCTTATTAGCCCTATCCAAGACAACTGTACCCGTTGTCTCATTAAAACGACCACTCAGCGTAGAAAAACCCATATGACTCAAAGAATAAGCGGCATGGGTATGGGAGTTATCAACCACATAAGTTTCGGGTGCAGCCTGAACACTAGCGCCTAAAGCAAATAATACAGCAGCCGTTAACAGCGATTTTACCTTGATGGTCATTACACACTCTCCATAAAAAATACTCAGAACCGTTACTTACCGGACAAAACAAAGTTGTACTTCACTGTCACCAAATCGGCAATGGCCTCGACATCATCCCAAGCACCATCACCCACCTTAAACTGCAAACGTTGCAAAGGAAAACTACCCTGCAAAGTTGTTTCTGCACCTACGGTCTTGGCCGTAAATTGAGAAACCACATCGCGACTGATACCCTTAATATTCAATGTACCTCGTGCCTCGAACTTACCTGCACCCAGCGCTTTCACTGATTTGGCTGTAAACACAGCCTTCGGTGTGCGGGCAATATCAAAAAAAGCTTTGCCCTTAACGGTGGAATTACCATCATTACTGCTCACATCAACACTCGCTAAATCAACGGTAAACACAGCTTTAGTTGCCTCCGGCTTGGCCGGATCAAAATTGATATTGGCAGCAAAGCTCTTAAAACTACCTTGGGTTGGTACCTTCATTTGCGCAAAAGTAAACCCCAAAGAACTTTTTTTAACATTCAGTGTTTGCGCAGCCATAACCGAGCTAGTCATTAATAAAGCAGCAAAACATAAAAAAGTTAGTTTCATATTAATATCTCATCTTGTTATTTACTAAATGGCAACATTCTTTTCAGAGTATCATCACGATCAATTAAGTGATGTTTAAGTGCTGCCAAGGCGTGCAATATAAGCAAAGCAACCAGCACATAAGCCAATACACTGTGAAGCGAAGCCAAAACCTTACCCAAGGACTCGTTTTTGCTCACCAAATCTGGCAACTGTACTAAATTAAACCACACCACGGGATAACCTTTGGCTGAACTCATTAACCACCCTATCAGAGGCATAGCAAACATCAGCATATAAAGCAGTAAATGTGTAAACGCAGCGATTTTAAGCTGCCATTTAGGCTGTCCTGGCAATGAATGTGGAACACCACGCCAAATACGCCACAGAATACGAATAAACACTAATAATAATATGCCTATACCTAACCACTTATGCCAGGCAATCAGTGCTGCTTTTAATTTAAAAGTAGCTGGTGAGGTAATTTCAATAGAATTAAAATACCAACCAATAATCAAAACACTAACGATAAAAGCCGCTATTAACCAATGCAGCGCCATTTGTACTGAACTGTATTTTTGCATAAATAAATCCTAATGTGTTACTAAATCAGTTCACACCTAAAAATAGAGGCCGAATCATAAAAGATACCGGTGCTTAATTAATAGCTAAATTATCCGGGCAACATGTTCAAATTTATTGAACCAACAACAGATAGACCTTATACAAGCGCAGCTGAAACATAGAAAAAACTCTACATAATCAAATTCACCTGTATTGCTCGGATTATCTTTCACCGTCACGACTGCCATTTCATCTAAATTTTTGTGTCGTCGAGAAAATAGGCCAATGTCGCTGAGCGACAGATTGACTCCTTGCCTACACAAAAGTTTCTTTGAGAATGAGCACGGCTAAGAACATTAAAGTAGGAAGTGCTAAAATCGCCGCCATCTCTGCCTCCCCTCTAAACCTCATCATGTCCTCCAAACACAATAAAACCATCTTGGTCACCGGTGCTCATGGCTTCATCGGCGGCTATATCGTTGCCGCACTACGCCGCCAGGGTTGGCGCGTCATACTCGCCGTACGCAATAAAGGCCAGACACTGGCTGCGGATGAACGCGCCTGCGATTTTGGCCACATGCTCGATCCCGCCGACTGGCTGCCTTTGTTGAACGATGTGGATGCGGTCGTCAATGTCGCCGGTATTCTGCGCGAAACGGCTCAGCAACACTTTGCAACCATTCACCTTACCGCGCCCTTAGCACTGGCACAGGCCTGTGTCGCCAGCGGGGGGAAACGATTTATTCAGATTTCAGCGCTGGGCTCTCCGGAAGATGGCGAATTTATCGCCTCCAAGCATCGCTTTGATGACGCCTTGCTCGCGCTGCCGCTAAACGCCGTAGTATTGCGACCCTCGGTGGTATACGCCACCTCCGGCTCTTATGGTGGCACTTCGCTACTACGTGCCATGGCAGCCCTGCCTGGCCTGCAACTACTCCCCGGTAAGGCCCAGTGGCAACTACAACCGCTGGCTGCAGAGGATCTAGCCGCGATTGTGCTTGCAGCGATACAGAGCAATAACGGTGGCCTGTTCGAAGTAGGCGGCCCACAGGCCATCACTTTGCAGGATTATCAGCAATCCTGGCGTGACTGGCTGCGCGTGCCAAGCCGCTACACACTGCATCTGCCAACCGCGCTAGTTTCCGGTACCGTGGCGCTTGGCGAAAAGCTAGGGCGTGGCCCGTTGGGCGCGACCATGTGGCGTATGCTGCAACGCGGCAACCTCACTCAAGCACAAGCCGCCAACGAAGTGCAGGCGGCTTTCGGGGTCGAAGCACACTCTTTAGACCAGGTATTAGCCACCCACCCCAGCCAGGTGCAAGATCGCTGGCAGGCCCAGTTATATTTTCTGGCCCCTCTATTGCGCCTGACCGTGGTACTGCTCTGGCTGCTGTCCGCCTGGGCAGGTTTGCTCACGCCCACCAGCACCATCCAACACTTGGTTAGCGGCTCCTTGCTGGAATATGCCCAGCCGGTATGGCTGGCACGCGCCGGTGCCATAGTGGATCTATTGCTAGGGCTATGGCTGCTGAGCAATTACCGCCCACGCGCAGCGATTGTGTGCATGCTGCTGCTATTACTGACCTATACACTGAGCTTTGGCTGCTTAATACCTGCCCTCTGGCTAGACCAGCTAGGTGGGCTGGCAAAAAACCTAGTCTTGCTACCGGCACTGATGGTGCTATGGGTAGTAACGGAGTCAAGATAAATGATGTACTTATGGATTAAATGGATACACATATTGTCCTCAACCCTGCTGTTCGGCACGGGTTTAGGCATTGCATTTTTTATGTGGCTGGCCCATTTGCGCGGTGATCCGCGCGTCATTGCCGAGACAGCTCGCACCGTGGTGATTGCCGACAGCTGCTTTACTGCTCCAGCGGTGATCGTGCAAATAGCCACCGGACTATGGTTGGTGCATCTGCTGCAACTACCGCTCAGCACCTTCTGGATTAAAACCTCACTTATTTTATTTGTGGTCACTGGCTTGTGTTGGCTACCAGTACTGGTATTGCAGATACAGGCACGTAATCTGGCGCGTCAGGCGGTCGCACAAGAGCAGGCATTACCCGCTAGTTATCAACGGGTAATGCGTCGCTGGTTTATCTTGGGCTGGCCAGCTTTTCTCAGTGTGCTGGCTATTTTTTGGCTGATGGTAGTCAAACCTTTTTAGAGCCGCTCACCTCCCTGATCCAGCGTTGCGCCTCGGATCAGGGACGCTTCGAGGTTTTATTAGCGGCTCTTAACAACACACAGGACAAGCGCTGGTACCCACTGCTGTGGCCAGCTCCGCCCAAGCAAGCCAGCGAGCTTGCCTGTGTCACTCCCTAGCTACACCTCACCCTCTAATACTGAGCGCACCGTCACTAGCGCACGCTGACGTCGCATAAAATAAAACAAACCAAGCAGCAGCAAAATAAATGGCACACCAAACAGCAACGTCATACGAAAGGCTTCGGTAAACGCAGTAGTCAACATAATCGCCAGCATCAGCCCCAAACCCAATAAGGTCGTAACGGGAAAAAACGGCATGCGGAATGCTAAGTCGGGCCCGCCTAGCTGTTGATGATGACGGCGGAAAAACCAATGGGTCAGAAAAATCATTGTCCAGGTAAACAAAGCCCCAAACATCGACAAGGCAATCATCAGCGTAAACGCTTTATCAGGAAACAATAAATACACCAGAGTGGCCAGAGCAATACCACTGGTCGACAACAGCAAGGCATTCAGCGGAATCCCACGTGCAGTTAGACGCCCCAAGCCAGCGGGCGCATCACCTGCGCGTGACAAACTGAACATCATGCGGGTGGTAATGTAAAGCTGGCTATTCATCGCTGACAATGCAGCCACAATCACTACAAAATTAAGAATACCGGCCGCGTAAGGAATGTTTAACACCTGCATCACCGTCACAAAAGGGCTATTACCCTCTCCGATACGCATCCACGGCACAATAGCCACAATCAGCGACAGCGATAACAGATAAAACACCAGCAAACGCACAATCGTTGCACGAAAAGCCTGTTTCACTGCCTGCTCGGGGTTTTCTGCTTCCCCCGCAGCGACGGCAATCATTTCCACGCTCAGATAACTAAATATAGAAATCACCACCGCTACCCACATTCCCCAGAAACCATGCGGAAAAAACCCTCCGGGCAATTGCGTAAAGTTGTGCAGGCCATAGGCCGCCTCAGTCCTGCCCCACAGCAGATAAGCCGCCATGATGATAAAAGCGAGAATGGCAAAGACCTTAATACTGGAAAACGCATATTCGACGCTGCCAAAAGCTTTCACACTCAAGGCATTCACCCCTACCAGCACCGAGGAGAACAGCACAATCCAGCACCAGGAAGGCACATCGCTAAACCAGAAACGCATATATTCCGCTACCGCTGTCACCTCTGTTCCCACCGCCAGCACAATCGCTACCCAGTAACAGTAACGCACCAGAAAACCAGCCAGCGGGCTAATATAATGCTCGGCATACGCGCCAAAAGAACCGGAAGTAGAATGCGCAACCGTCATCTCCGCCAAGCAACCCATTAATAACAAAGTAATCAGACCACCAATCGCATAACTCAAAATCACACTCGGCCCGGCAAAACCAATCGCAAACTTGCTGCCTAAAAACAGGCCAGTCCCAATAGCGCCGCCAATGGCAATCATACCCATCTGCCTGGCACTCAGCTTGCGTTGCAAACCCTGCTCACGATCCTTGATCTTCTGAAAGTCCCGCATTGAATTTCTCCTTGTACCGCATATGAACGCCGGACTCTCCTTAAGAGCCGCTAACAAAATCTCGAAGCCAAGGCGCGCCGACGCAGACAGTGCCAGTAGTACGGCAAGGATGCGCAGCGCTGGATCAGGGGATTTGTTAGCGGCGCTAAACAGGTATTGTTATCCCGGCGCCTGATTATTTTATCCGGGGCGGCATTAGGTCACCGCACTGCGCCGATGAAACTCCGGCTTATCCCAACTACCGCTATCTAGAATCTGTCGTAAACGCTCCACCGCCTCCCAAATATCGCTGTAACTCAAATACAGCGGCGTGACGCCAAAACGCAATACCTCCGGCTCGCGATAATCGCCAATCACCTCGGCCGCAATCAGTGCCTGAGTAATGGCATAAGCTTGCGGATGACGGAAACTGATATGACTACCCCGTCGCGCATGCTCGCGTGGCGTAATCAAGCTTAGCGGATGCGCGCCACAACGCTGCTCAACGAGCTCAATAAACAAATCTGTCAGCGCAAGCGACTTCTGACGCAATAAAGCCTGATCTGCCTGCAAAGCAATCTCCAAGCCGCACTCAACTAGCGCCATCGACACAATGGGCTGGGTGCCACACAGGAAACGACGAATACCTGCTGCCGGTTGATAATCACTGGACATAGCAAATGGCTGCTGATGCCCCCACCAGCCGGATAAGGGCTGCCAAAAGCGATCCTGATGCCGTGCTGCGACCCAGATAAATGCCGGTGCACCCGGCCCACCATTCAAATACTTATAAGTACAACCCACCGCAAAATCGGCCTGAGCAGCATTTAACTCTACCGGTAAAGCCCCGGCAGAATGAGCCAAGTCCCAAATCGTCAACGCCCCATATCGATGCGCCAGATCCGTTACCGCCGCCATATCGTATAAATAAGCCGTACGGTAATTAACATGAGACAGCAACAGCACGGCCACATCCTCATCCAGTGCTTGCTCCAGCGATAAGTTCTCATCAATCAGACGCAACTCGTAACCCTGCTGCAAGAACTCGATCAGACCCTGCACCATATATAAATCAGTAGGGAAATTATCCCGTTCCGACACAATCACGCGTCGCGTCGGGTAAGCCTGCTGCTGAATACGTACGGCAGCGGCCAAAGCCTTGAACAGATTCAAGGAAGTGGTATCCGTCACCACCACCTCACCGGCGGCGGCACCCAGTAACGATGCCAGCTTATCGCCCAGCCGGGTGGGTAAGGCAAACCAGTCAGCACTATTCCAACTACGAATCAGGCCATTGCCCCACTCTTCGGCAATCACCTGCTGGCTACGAGCCAAGGCAGTCTTGGGCAATACCCCCAAAGAATTACCATCCAGATAAATCACCCCCTCAGGTATCGCAAACTGCTGACGGAAACCTGCTAAAGGGTCTTGCTGATCAGCCAGCGCACAGCTTTCACGACTCTGCATCACCATCATTCCTTTAATCTAAAAATAAGCACTCAAACTCAACGACGTAATACTGCCCGCACCGGACTGGCATCCAACTCCACCAGACGCAAGGGCAAAGCGATTAACTCATAATCCCCTTCGGCCACCTCATCCAACCATAGCTGTTCCAGAATCGCCATTTCCCGGTTCGCCGCAGCATGATGGGCATCCAAAGTCTTGCTGTTCATCGCATCAAGCGATGCCGTATCTACCCCAATCAGCAACACCTCTTGCTCCGCCAGCCAATGAATCGCCAAGGGATCAAGGCCAGGAAAATCAGCATCCCAAACCTCAAGGGGAAAACGCTGATAAGAACGAATGAGCAAGCGCGGTGGTAATGGCCCGGCTTGCCGCTGCAAAGCCTCTTGCAGTTGCGACAGACTGATCAACTCACCAGGCCTCAAACAATGCACTACCCGGCACGGCCCAAGATAAGGCAGCAAATCCACTTCACCAATGCCCTTACCTTGGCTCAAAAAATGCCCCGGAGCATCAGCATGGGCTCCGCTGTGCCCGGATAAAGTTAAACGTGCAACATTCACCGGACAGTCGGCGCTCAACTGCCACGCCAGCTCACTCACCAACGGTGTATCGCCAGGCCAAACCGGCAAACCGCTGTGTAATGGAGGACTAATATCGAATAGCACAACCTACCCCTCACCTTAAAAATACCAAGACCATCGTAAAGTCTCGGCAAAAGCTTTATCCCGCTCTCAACAGTAGTAAGAGCCGCTAACCAAGCCCCTGGTCCAGCGTTGCGCCTACTTGCCGTACCACTGCTACTGTCTTCGTCGGTACGCCTCGGCCCAGGGGGGTTGTTAGCAGCTGTAAACATGCTAGCACCATAGCGAATAGAGAAAATTGCAAACTTGGCTTGTTCGTTAAGCAGATTTCGAAGATTATGCTGCGATCTGATGATTTTTTAACAGAGGATTGCAAATGCAAATTGATGCCATTGATTGGCGCATTCTTGCCGCGCTGCAGCAAAATGGAAGACTCAGCAATCAGGACTTGGCCGACAGAGTTGCCCTCTCTCCCTCTGCCTGCTTGCGTCGTGTGCGTATGCTGGAAGAAAATGGCTTAATCAACGGCTATCATGCGCAACTGAATGCACAAAAACTAGGCTATGAACTAGAGGCTATCGTGCACATCAGCTTGGAGCGCAGTCGTGATGATTGGCATGAGCACTTTATGGAACAGATTAAGAGCTTTGATGAAGTGGCTGCTGCCTACGTTGTGGCCGGGACATGCAACTATATTCTGCATATACGCTGCCAAAGCTTGAATGCCTTTTCGAATTTTATTATTGAGCGGCTCAACCCACTGCCAACCATGCGCGATATTTGCTCTTATATCGTGATGAAGACAATCAAAAATCACCTGAGTAATTTGCCACTAGACGATAAGAGCCGCTGTAATAGTAGCGGTTAATGTTAGGCCAACATATTTAATACTTCGCGCAGTTCCTGCATCATCGCGGGCAAATTCTCTAACTGATCTTGCTGCAACATGCTCTCCAACTGGCCAGCGATAGTCGCTAATTCAACTTGCTTCATACTTAAGGCCGCACCATAAATACGATGCATCTGTTGCCGGGCAAGATCAAAGTCGCGATTAGCTATCGCCTGCTCCGCCTTGGCAAAATCCGCTTCATTAGTATCTATAAAAAGAGACCACAAATCAGTAGACGCCGGCTGGGCGGGGAGTGATACCTCCTCCTCAGTGAGAACCTCCGGCAACCACAATATCAAAATATTCTGTAAATCACGCAAATGTAGTGGTTTAACCAATAGGCCATTCATACCGCTATTCAGACAACGCGTTCGATGCGCATAATCATTTGCCGCAGAAATGGCAATGATAGGTAAAAACTTAGCACTACCCTTAAGCTTTTCATCAGCACGAATCTTGGCGGCCACCTCATAACCACTCATCCCTGGCAAATAACAATCCAGTAACAACAACTTGATATCATCATTCTCGTTCAAAATAGACAGACCACTGATACCAGTCCCCGCCACTATCGGCTGGCAACCTAACAACTGTAATTGTTCACTAATTATCTGCTGATTAGCCGGATGATCATCCACAACCAATACCCGTTGCCCGGCACCAACATGCTTAAACTCATCCACAACAAACTCAGGCTCTGACTTCTGTAACAACAGCACTTCGCCGATTTGCACAGGAATATTAACGGTTATTGTTGTTCCGGATATGCCATCGCTTTCCAAGCTGATCGTACCCTGCATCAGCTCAACCAAGCGTTTACAAATAGCCAAACCCAAACCTGAACCACCAAATTTACGATTGATATTGGTATCCACCTGCACAAAAGGGTCAAATATGTTTTTTTGTGCCTCCGCTGTAATACCAATGCCGGTATCGACAATCTGACAAATTAATCGACCATAGTGCTTATTAATTGGATCCGCATAACAATTCGCAATCAGAGTCACTGAGCCTCTTTCAGTAAATTTAACGGCATTCGCCATCAAATTATGTAGCACTCTTTGCAAATGAAACAAATCCAACAACAAGGTATTGTTAGGCAAATTACTTTTATAATGCAGTTCTATATCTTTTATTTTGGCACTTGAGAAATACAGCTTAACAATATTATCTAATGCCTTATCAACGTCAACAAATTCTAACTGAAGCAATTCTTTATTAGCATCCAGGCGAGAATATCCCAAAATATCATTTAATAGTTGCAATAAATTATTTGCAGCCAGATTGGAATGCTCCAGCAATTCTTTTTGCTTATTATTTAATGGCGTCGTTTGCAGCAACTCACCTGCAGCAATGATGGCATTCATTGGCGTTCTTAATTCATGGCTCATAACTGCCATAAACTCGCTTTTAGCTGCCTCCCCCAAACGCGCTTTATGTAGCAGTTTTCTTGTGCTGTACACCAAAAAAATCAACGCCAAGAAAGTCAACATAATAACGACAAACTCTTTCGTATAGTTTTGCACAATACCATATGATGTCGTCTGCCTACCCTGCTCGAGCTCCCATTCAACACGTAATGAATTGGCTTCTTCTGCCGACATACTATCCAGTGTTTTTTTAATAATTCCATATAAAATAGGTTGTTCTTTATCTACACCAATTTTATAAATAAAGTAATAACCGGGCAACATGCCAGCACTTTTCAACTCGGGGAAACGATTTCTTAATAAATATCTGGAAAAGAGTTCAGACACCAGCGCTACATCTGCCTGTCTATCGCGCACCATTTGTAGTGCTTCAGTAGAATTAGCTGTCGACAAGACACTAATTTCTTTACCATCACCCCCTAACAACCAGGCTTGCAAACGAGCATTAGCGGTAAAAGCTATTTTTTGCCCTTGTAAATCATCAACATCATATATAGCGTTATGACTTCTACGGGAAACGGCCATTAAAGGCAAACTCACATAAGGCCGAGTAAAGTAATAATGCTTACCCAAATCCAAATCATCTATATAGTCTCTACTGACACCAATAATCATTTTTGTTCGTTTAGCATCAACCACTTCTTTTAATTCAGATATTTTTTTTACTCTAATCAAATTAAATCTTAACCCTAATTTTTCTTCTATATGCTTTAAAATAAAAAACTCTGCCCCCTTAAATTCAAAACTTGCCCTGGTTGTGCTTTTATTCTGCCATGCTTGTACAGCAATGACGTCCACTTCGCGATGGCTGGCAATCCAAGAAGACTCTTCTTCTGTTAATAGGATTTTTTCTTGAGAATCGTCACATGCAGACAATAGCGCTAACACAACCATCAGGCAAAGAAAAGATAAGTAACGCACGGTTAATCCAATTTAGATTTCAACAAAAACAACTCTCTATCAGAGCTAACACCCAGCTTTTTATAAGCCATTTGCTTTTGTGTACTGAT
Organism: Neisseriaceae bacterium TC5R-5; assembly: GCA_020830965.2. Classification (GTDB taxonomy): domain Bacteria; phylum Pseudomonadota; class Gammaproteobacteria; order Burkholderiales; family Chromobacteriaceae; genus Chromobacterium. The sequence goes on along the minus strand of JACCFC020000021.1, from coordinate 7,901 downwards.
AGTTTTAATGCTGCGTGAAAATTTTTCAGCAATCTGTGTTACCGTCATTCCATCTAAACAACAACGCACTACTTCTTGTTCTTTTGGTGACAAATCGGCATACAAATCTAATGCTGCACCAGAATATTCATCGACTTTATCAGAAGGTAATCTATCAAGTTCATGCATCAGCTGTGCGCTAAGATAAATATTTCCAGACCTTAGTTGGCGAATAGCATCAGCCAAGCTTTCTATTTCTTCAGTTTTACTAAAGAAACCACTGGCACCTGCTTTAAGGATCAAATTGATCGTGCCCGCCATATTAATACTAGAAATTACCAATATTTTACAATTGGGGTATTTTACTTTAATAGATTGTATTAAATTAAGACCATCAACATCTGCGCTATTCAAAGAGAAATCTAATAACAATACATCAGGCAAAATTTCTCTTAATGCAGACAATAGTTGCTTGCTTTGTCCATAACTGCCAATTATTTCTAAATCATCATAACAAGACAGTGCTGCTTCCAGTCCGACTCTAACGACATCATGATCATCTAAAATTATTATTTTGCTTTTCAGCACAAGTGCCCCCATTCTACTTGCTAAGAGTATTAATTAATCATAGCTAATAGGCCGAGGTTTTATTACTTAAAATAATATTGTTGCCAGAGCTGGCTAGATAGCTGCATCAGAATAGCGCAACAAGCAGAGCAAGCACTCCGCTTGTTTCCTAAACGCTGTCAGACTATAGGGAAAAGATAAATCTTGAGGCGAACTATTTGTTATAACAACACTATTCTGCAGCTAGTAAATCTGCAACCGCCGCATCAAATCGGGCCAAACCGTCAGCAAGATCAATCTCGTCTATCAGTAACGATGGCGCTAGGCGCAATACATTCGGCCCAGCCATCAGTAACATCAGTTGCCGCTCTTCAGCTGCTTTGAGAAAATCTTTAGCTCGGCCAGCATAAGCATCGCTCAGTACGCAACCCAGCAATAAACCCATACCACGCACAGTCTTAAACACCGCATATTTGGCATTGATAGCATGCAGACCTGATATTAATCGCTCATGCTTGTTTTGCACTCCCGCCAACACTTTTTCGGTATTAACGATTTCTAGAACCTTATGCGCCACACTACAGGCTAACGGATTACCACCATAAGTCGAACCGTGTGTACCGACTCCAAAGCTAGCAGCCACCCGTGCCGTCGTCAGGATCGCACCGATGGGAAAGCCTCCGCCCATGCCTTTAGCGGAGCTAAGAATATCGGGAACCACACCATAGGCCTGATAAGCATATAAAAAGCCGGTACGCCCTACCCCAGTCTGTACCTCATCGAATATCAACAAAGCTTTGTGCTGGTCACATAATCGGCGTGCCGCTTCTAAAAAAGCTCTATCCGCCGGCAACACTCCGCCTTCACCTTGAACCGGCTCAATCACCACAGCACAAGTCTGATCAGAAATCGCTGTCATCAGCGATTCGATATTGTTGTACTCGAAATGGGCAATACCGCCGGGAGCCGGCCCAAAACCCTCGGTATACTTAGGCTGGCCACCAACATTAACCGTAAATAGCGAACGACCATGAAAAGCGTTTTTACACGCCAAGATTTTATTTTTCTCGGCACCAAAATGATCTGTCGCGTATTTACGAGCTAATTTAAAAGCCGCCTCATTGGCTTCACTGCCTGAGTTACAAAAGAACACTCGCTCAGCAAACGTAGTTTCGGTGATTAATTTAGCTAATCGCAATGCTGGCTCATTGGTAAACACATTGGAAACATGCCACAGCTTACCTGCCTGTTCAGTTAAAGCATCGATCAATTGTGGATGACAATGTCCCAAAGCATTGACCGCAATGCCACCAGCAAAATCAATAAACTCACGACCAGTTTGATCCCAAACTCGCGAACCCAACCCTTTCACCGGAATAAAACCGGCCGGGCCATAATTTGGCACCATCAGTTGATCAAAATCAGCCCTGCTCACACCATCATTCTTGCTCACTTTATTGCATTTCCTTTCTTGGCCGCCGTCGCACGCCTATCGCCCAGAGATTAATGTCAGCAAACCCACCGACAACACCATTCACTGACATCCAGACATAGCCCTAAGCAGCCATCTATTTTAAGATGCGGCCCAAGGCGTAAAAGTTTAGCTTGTCGAGTACCAAACATAGTGTGTTTGGCATAGCACTCACCACCGCATAAAAACAATAGCGTAGCTTTTAAAGAAGTTTCCTGAAAAAGCTACGCCAACATTCAGAATCGCTACAATATTTTGTTATGCGCACAAATGTCAAGCACATACAAAAAGATATAAAATTAGTTATTTTTCAAAAAAACAGACAATAAAACGCCTATACAGCAAGGTTTTACCATGAACCAGAACAGCCAGCACACCCCAATGATGCAGCAATATTTATCCATAAAAAAAGACCACAGCGATAAGCTCGTGTTCTACCGCATGGGTGACTTCTACGAATTGTTTTTTGAGGATGCCGAAAAAGCCGCACGCCTGCTTGATATCACGTTAACAACACGTGGGGCCAGCGGTGGTAATCCCATCAAAATGGCCGGCGTTCCTTATCACGCAGTAGAAGGCTATTTGGCCCGCCTGGTCAAGATGGGAGAATCGGTTGCCATTGCGGAACAGATTGGCGACCCCGCTTTAGCTAAAGGCCCAGTAGAACGTAAAGTAGTACGAATTGTGACACCAGGCACCCTCACCGATACTGCCTTACTGGACGACAAGCGCGATAACTTGGTCATGGCCATCAATATGGTCAAAGGCACACTGGGCTTAGCCTGGCTATCACTCGCCAGTGGTGAGTTCAAAATCATGCAAACAACCGTGGAGGAACTGAATAGTGAGTTAGAAAGATTGCGCCCTGCTGAACTCATTATCTCCGACGACAACGACTTAACTATTTTCGAAACCATCAGCACCCCGAAAAAAAGGCTTGCCTCCTGGCAATTCGATACCAAATCGGCTCATGCCACACTCACCCGACATTTTGGTACTCTCGACCTAGCAGGTTTTGGTGCCAGCACCTTGACCGTCGCAGTGGGTGCCGCCGGAGCGCTGCTAGAATACGCAAAAACCACACAAAGCAGTGATCCAAGCCATATTACTCAGTTAATGGTTGAAGAGACCGGCGAACTCATCCGCATGGATGCGGCCACTCGTCGTAATTTAGAAATCACTGAAACCATACGCGGTGACGCCTCACCCACCCTGGCCTCGCTACTGGATAACTGTGCCACCAGCATGGGTAGCCGTTTACTACGTTATTGGTTACATCACCCAATTCGTCACCAGGACAAACTACGCCGCCGTCAGGAAGCCGTACGGGCACTACTCCAGCACTACTCGGATATTCAGGTACCGTTACGTGAGGTAGCCGACATTGAGCGTATCACCGCACGTATTGCCCTACGTAGTGCCAGACCACGCGATTTAGCCGCATTGCGTGACTCCTTAGCCGCACTCACTCAACTCAAAAAAATCACCATCACTCTGGATGGTACTTTGCTATCCGAATTGTCTAATTTACTGCCAGACAACTCGCCCATCCAAACCCTATTGCACACCAGCATCCTACCCGAACCGGCAACTTTCCTACGCGATGGCGGCGTCATTAATCATGGTGTTAGCGCCACACTAGACGAACTGCGTGCTATCCAAACAGATTGTGGTGATTTTCTGCTGGCGCTGGAAGCACGTGAAAAAGAACGAACCGGCATCGCCACGCTGAAGGTTGAGTTCAACCGCGTGCATGGTTTTTATATTGAAGTCTCTAAAGCGCAGAGTGATAAAGTGCCAGACGACTATCGGCGACGTCAGACATTAAAAAATGCCGAGCGCTACATCACCCCCGAGCTAAAAGAATTTGAAGAAAAAGCTTTATCAGCACAAGACCGTGCGCTGGCACTGGAAAAGCAATTGTATGAAGCACTACTGGATGAACTACTTCCTGCTATCCCCGACCTTAAGCTGATCAGCCAGGCAGTCGCCGGCTTGGATGTCCTCACCAGCTTTGCCGAAGCCGCCAATACCAACCACTATATAGAACCGGAATTTGTGCAGGATAGTCGCCTGGAAATCAGCGAGGGGCGTCATCCTGTAGTTGAGGCTGAAGTAGAACGCTTTATTGCTAACAACACACTCCTTGGCCACAGCCGTAAGCTATTGTTGATTACTGGCCCGAATATGGGCGGCAAATCAACTTATATGCGTCAGAATGCCTTAATCACCTTAATGGCACATATTGGTAGTTTTGTACCGGCAAACCGTGCCATTATTGGCCCGATTGATCGTATTTTTACCCGTATAGGCGCTTCGGATGATCTGGCTGGTGGCCGCTCAACATTTATGGTGGAGATGACCGAAACCGCGAATATTCTCAATAATGCGACAGAAAAATCATTGGTTTTAATGGACGAGGTGGGCCGTGGTACCTCTACCTTTGACGGTTTGGCGCTAGCCTGGGCAATTGCGAAAGCACTCATCGAGAAAAACCGCGCCTATACCCTATTTGCAACCCACTACTTTGAACTTACCAACCTAGCTGCTATTTATCCGAACGTAGCCAATGTACACTTAAGTGCCATAGAACATAAAGACCGTATAGTATTCTTGCATCACCTAGAAGAAGGGCCCGCCAATCAAAGTTATGGCTTGGCAGTTGCACAGCTGGCAGGTGTACCTGCTAAAGTCATCAAAGAGGCAAAACGCTATTTAATAGAACTTGAAAATCACGCTCTTTCCAAAGGACAGCCCGATCTTTTTGCCAGTACCACAGCATCCGCTGTCGAGATAGAATATGACAGACTTGCCAAAGCATTAGAAGAGGTTGATGTGGATAGCCTCTCACCTAAGGAAGCGCAAGCATTACTCTATAAGCTGAAAGAACTAACTTAATAATTCAGCTATGTTTCGGGGACGTTTCCTATTATTACTACTACATACAACATCCGCGATAGGAGTGATCGTAATATGCCGCTTGAAAACACAGCCGCCTCCCCAGGCTTAGCCCAGCTCTTCAGCCACCCACATAACCAAACAGGTATTCCTCTTTCCACGATACGCGAACAAGCCAGCCAAGAACTTTCCAGCTTTGCCCAGTTGGCGGGAGCGCAGTTGCGCGAGCGCGACATTAGTATCCCACCAGCTATTAGCCTAACAGGGACAGTATCCTGTCACCTTAAATTAGAGAATGCTCATCCACATGCCAACAAAGTCAATGCCTGGTTGCAAAATAATGACAACATCACCCGGAAGTTTAAAGAAGTAGAAGTGCTATACGAAATTATTCGTGCAACCGAAAGCGCAGGGGAAATATTTCCTGAAAGCTCCTGTTTTCATATCGGCCTAACCAGCGCAGGCCCAATTGCCTATTTTGAAGACAGCAAATAATATCGTGCCCAATTGAGCCACGACTTTATACCAGCGATTCATTGCCACCTATCTTTTCTCGTGAGGAAAGCTTTTAGGTGGCGATTTGCTGTGATACAGAAACAGCGAAGCTAGCTCCGCTGTTTCTCCATAGCCTTATCTCACGCGCACCGTTTGCGGCGGGCCCAAGGCTGTAAAGAGATTCAGAATCGCTGCACAAATTTGAAGCTCTGCTATCTGCCGGTCAGAGTCCCGCGACTTGACACAGTCCGCCAGCAATGTGAAACAGTGCATCTTCGTTTCAACTCATTGCGAGCCTGATTACCCAGCGACCTTCCTTTCCAGAGTTGGCCATTCCGATATGGACACAGCCCTCACTTGCTCATGCCGTTATTCTATCGGAAACAGATAGAACCCAATTGGGGCAACTAGACCCATGCCAGGATGGCGTTGAGGAGAGAGTTAGTTTCCATAACCTAGCGCGGATTAAATTAATATTTATTCGACTGGAATTTAGATTTAGATCCGGTATCCTGTCTCATCCTGAGCGAATACGGGGGCCTCATTCAGGTTTACCCCCACGTTCAGGCCTCAACTAGGGAGTTTTCTCTGATGAAAAAAAACATTCCGTCAACGTTTGGGCAATTAGGGCGTCTATCTCTTATCGCGCTGATTGTTGGCAGTCTGGCGGGCGCTTTTGCTTATGCAGCAAACTGGATTGGCCCAGCCAAACTCACCCCACAGCGTATGATCAATACTATGGAGGCGGATGCTGGCCCTCACCCGGGTTTTCGCAAAGCCCATGGCAAGGGGCTTTGTTTCATTGGTCAGTTCGAAAGTAATGGCAAGGCCAGTTCTCTTTCTAAAGCCATGATTTTTACTGCAGGAAGCACATCATTAATCGGGCGATTTTCCTTAGGCAGTGGCGATCCTTATGCACTAGATAGCAGTGCGCTGGTACGAGGGATGGGGCTATACTTGAAAGATGCTGGGGGTAGCGAATGGCGCATGGCTATGAATACGCCACCTATTCTGGATGTTGCCACTCCAGAAGCGCGATACGAAAAGATGCTGGCCACTCAGCCCGACCCAGCTACAGGCAAGCCCGATCCAGCCAAATTACAGGCATTTTTTGATGCCCACCCCGAAACTGAGCCTTTTCGGCAATGGCAAAAAAGCTACCGTCCATCAAATAGTTTTGCCAATACCTCCTTCCATAGTATTAATGCTTTCCGCTTTGTGAATTCAGCAGGTGAAAGTCACTATGTTCGCTGGGCGATGCAGGCGGAGACACCCTATCAACCTATGGATAAAAACGACACCGACCCGGACTTTTTGAAAAAAGATCTGGCTCAGCGTTTACAGCAGGGTGCTCTACGCTGGCGACTGATGCTCACCGTAGCGGAAACGGGCGATATCACAGACGATTCGACTCTTGCCTGGCCAAACTCCCGGCGTCAAATTGATGCGGGTACTTTAGTGATCTCGCAAATAGATGAGGGGCAGCAAGTCTGCAAAAACCTGAATTTTGACCCTCTTATTTTGCCACCAGGTATTGCTCCCTCGGCCGATCCTATCCTTAGCGCACGCTCCGCTGCTTACTCTGAGTCGTTTAACCGACGTATGCGCGAAGGCGTGCCTGTTTCTACCGCAAAGGTTGCGCCATGACAAAACACCTTACTGGCTTTAGTCGTTCGCTACGTTTACTGCATTGGCTGATGGCGGTGCTGATTCTTACCATGTTGTTTATCGGCGTCCATATGGTGGTCTCTGTCTCCACTACCCATACTTGGATGGTTGCCCTGCACAGACCTCTAGGGGTAGCTATTTTGATTCTGGTGCTTATTCGTTTCGGGATACGCTTGTGCCAAGTCACCCCTTCTCTACCTAGTGAGATGCCTTCATGGCAACAACAGATAGCGAAAGGCTCTCATATAGTTTTGTACTTACTGATGTTTTGTATGCCGATGATAGGCTGGCTAATGCTCTCTGCGGGCGCTTACCCTATTGTGCTATATGGCTCTTGGCACTTGCCTTCCATCGCACCACATGCTCCTTGGCTGTATGCGCTGTTGCGCTCCGCCCATACTTATGTGGCTTATCTGTTTTTCCTTTGTATTTTGTTACATCTAGCGGCTGCTTTATTTCATGGCCTTATCCGACGCGACGGTGTGCTTTCTAGCATGCTCACTGGCAAAGCTATGTCATAAAGGAGCAAAAACGGTACTTGAGCCACTGATGAAGCCACAATGGCTCAGGAGTCCTTGCCCGGCACCCAATCAGTACCAAGGCAGATAAAATGACAGACTGATCTTGGTCAGGAGCCAAGACCGGCAGCCACGTCCCTAAGAGCCTGTTCACGATCTTCTTCGAAGCAGCAGGACGAGAAATGCCAGATGAACGAGTTGCAAACTTGAGTTGAGCTTACGCTCGCAGTTCTTCCACAAACGTCTGCATTTCTCCTGCCAACCAAAGCTGCGTTCCACGACCCAGCGTTGGGGGATCACCGCGA
>JACCFC020000020.1 GCA_020830965.2 Neisseriaceae bacterium TC5R-5 | reverse complement strand
TTTGGTTGGCTGGAGAAATGCAGACGTTTGTGGAAGAACTGCGAGCGTAAGCTCAACTCAAGTTTGCAACTCGTTCATCTGGCATTTCTCGTCCTGCTTCTTCGAAGATCGTGAACAGGCTCTTAGCTGCCTTGGATCAGCACTCTCTGGCCGGGTTGCAGGCGGGTCACTCGTAAACTGTTATTCCAGCGCTGAATATCATTCTGTTTGATACCAAAGCGACGGGCGATGCTAGCGATGGTATCGCCGCGTTGTACGACGTATTCGAGTGGTACGTTACCGGTGCCTTGGCGTTTGATCGTTCTGATCTCGCCTACTTTTAGCAGGCCATCATCGTCATTACGAGTGGCTTTGTTGAGCGTGAGGACTTGACCTACTGCTAGATTGCCGGCGTCATCCAGTTTGTTTAAAGTTTTGATATCGCTCTGATTTAAGCTGTAACGACGCGCAATGCTAAACAGCGTGTCGCCATTGGTGACGGTATAACTATTGTCTTTATTGCTGTTTTTGTTTGCAGAGGCGTTCAGAGCGACGACGGTTGGTTTGCTATCGGATGTTGTGCTGGCTGTTTTGTTGGTTTGGTTGAAGCTGGCAGGGGAGGGTGTGTTGCTTGCCACGGTGACCGGCGCTGCTAAGTTTAGTGTTGGTAAGTGGTCGCTGTTTTTGTTCAGCGCCACTAGGATGGGCTGACCCGCTTTTAAAGTCTGGCTGGAAAGATTGTTCGCCGCCATTAGCTGGCTACGGTTCATGCCGTACTCTTTGGCAACCTCGCTGATATTCACTTCACTTTGTGGTGTGTAGACCTCCCAGCTCAGCAGGGGCTTGTCCCATTTTTCTAGATTGGCTTGAAACTTATCCGCTTTCTGCGCGGGTATCAGCATTTGGCGACCGGCTTTATGGGCATAAACGGGTAGATTAAAAGCCGGGTTCAGCTCTTTGAATTCCGCTATAGACATACCGGCCAGTTTGGCGGCAATATCGACATCCATATGCTTGCCGGTAGAGACAGAGACAAAATAAGGTTTGTTTGGAAACTTACTCAGGTGCACGCCAAATTTTTCTGGGTTACTGAGGATATTGCGCACGGCGAGCAATTTGGGAGCGTAATTGCGCGTTTCGTTGGGCATGTTAATGTTTTCGTACGTCACTTCCTGACCATTGGCTTGTAAGCGGGCAATGGCGCGAGCAACATTGCCTTCACCCCAGTTATAGGCGGCCAAGGCGATATTCCAGTCGCCAAATTGAGCATAGAGCTTTTCCAGATAGTCCAGCGCGGCTCTGGTGGCTTCGGTGACGTCGCGACGGCCGTCATACCACCAGGTTTGTTCCAGTCCATATTGGCGGCCAGTAGCGGGCATAAACTGCCATAAGCCAGATGCCCCGACCGGAGAGCGGGCGGAGGGGACGAAGGCGCTTTCTACCAGCGGCAATAAAGCGATTTCCGTTGGCATGCCACGTCGCTCTACTTCGTTCATGATGTGAAACAGATATTTGCGGCTACGGTCCAGCGTGCGACGGAAGTACTCTGGTTTGCCAGCGTAGAACCGTTCTTGCTGGCGAACGATATCGGCATTGACTTCCGGAATTTGAAAACCCTCTCTCACCCGTTCCCAGACATTGTCACCATTGCGCAGCAAACTGCTGTTTAATTGCATCATATCCATGGCGATATTCAGGTTCTGATCCTGTCCTGCGGACGGGGCAATAGCTCCAAATTCGGCCTGCGCGAGCGGAGCAAATAAAAGCGTACATGACAGCGAAAGTGCCAATGGTGCGAAAAAATTCATTTGGCGAGCCTAAGATTTTAATTGTGGCTGATGCTAAACAGCACTTTAGGGGGTGTCAACTCAAAAACCAAGTAATTTCATGGGTTTTGTTAAGGTATAGCCTATTGCCATGTTGTTAGAATTGGTTTTTCCATGCCCTCAACAAGGCAAAAGTTGTGGCTTCGTCACTGAATGGCTGTTCACTGTATTGCGCTACTGCTTGCTGGATGCTTGTTTGTGCTGTGCGCAAAAACGGGTTGCTGGCTAGCTCCAGGCTCAGAGTTGAGGGCAAGGTGGCTTGATCCCGCTCACGAAGTGCCTGATCGCGGCTAGAGCGTATGGCTAATACCGGATTATTGGCTTCTACTGCCAGGGCGAAGCGTAAATTGGCTAGGGTATATTCGTGTGCTGGATAAATTTTTGTACTGGCTGGCAGTTGGGAGATTTTTTTGAGTGAGGCCAGCATCTGCTGTGGAGTACCTTCAAATACCCTGCCACAACCTGCGCCGAATAAAGTGTCGCCACAAAATAACGCCTTTTCAAAGTAATATGCTACATGATCCAGAGTGTGTCCGGGCACTTCCATGACAAGCGCTTGGGCAAAAGAAAGTGTTATTTGACTGCCCTCCTGCACTGCATGCGTAACACCACTGATATTGGCCGGGCCATAAACGGGCAGGTTTGGCCAAGTCTGTTGTAAAGCCGCTACCCCGCCGGTGTGATCGGCATGATGGTGAGTAAGTAAAATGGCTTCCAGGCGTAATTGCTGCTGGTGCAGAAAGTGGTTAACTGGGGTGGCATCGCCTGGGTCGACAACGACAGCCGCGTCGCCATCCTGTAAAACCCAGATATAATTGTCAGTGAACGCCCTGACCGGGGTGACAGTGAACATGGCTTGCATAAGGCCTTCCTTGATGAAAAATTCGTTTAGCAGTTGGTTAATGTCCAGCGAGTTAGGTACTTATTTGCTGGCGCGTGAGCAAGCGTATTTTGATTTGGCTGTAGCGGATGTTTTTGGTTTTCATGCAGTGCAGCTGGGTTTGCCCAGCCTTGATCTGCTGCGTGCTAACCGTATTGCCTGGCAGTGTTGTGCAGCAGAAGAGGGCGCTGCCCATATCCGCTGTCATCCAGCACAGTTGCCTTTTGAAACCCGTAGTCTGGATTTGCTGGTGATGCCACATGTGCTCGATTTTACCACTCAACCTCATCAGGTGTTGCGTGAAGTAGAGCGCGTCTTGATGCCCGAAGGGCGTTTGATCTTGACCGGGTTCAATCCAGTATCATTATGGGGGGTGCGTCATTTGTTACAACGGCGTGATAGGGCGCCCTGGAATGGTCATTTTTTGTCTTTGGTACGCATCAAAGACTGGTTGACCTTACTTGAGCTTGAACCCTGTACCGTCAGCTTTATGGCCTATGCGCCGCCATTTTTGCGCGGTGATTGGGTAGAGCGCTTTGGCTTTATGGAAAAAGTTGGAGATCGCTGGTGGCCGTTGGCGGCCGGGGTGTATGGTATTGAAGCGGTGAAACGACAGCGTGGTATGCGTTTGATTATGCCGCAGTGGGCCCCCGCTAAAGCATCGGCGGGACTAGCCGTTACTGCCGGTAGTGAGCGTCAGCATACGCCTTGTCAAACAATAAACAGTAGCGATTAACCCACCAAAACAGAACATTCTGTTCTGCCCAGATTTGAGACAGCATGGCAATTGAAGACGTAGTAGAGATGTATACCGATGGGGCTTGCAAAGGTAACCCTGGGCCGGGAGGATGGGGGGCCTTGTTGCGTTATAAGGGCAAGGAAAAGGAGTTGTTCGGCGGAGAGGTCAATACGACCAATAACCGCATGGAGTTGCTGGCGGTGATCAAAGCGCTGGCCGCGTTAAATCGGCCTTGTCAGGTCGTGGTGTATACCGACTCACAATATGTGCAAAAGGGCATTTCCGAATGGATACATGCTTGGAAGCTTCGTGGTTGGAGAACTGCGGCGAAAGAGCCGGTTAAAAATGCCGACTTATGGCAGCAGTTAGACCAGGAGCGCAATCGTCATTTGCAAGTGGAGTGGCGCTGGGTGAAAGGGCATTCCGGCCACGAGTTTAATGAAAGAGCCGATCAGTTGGCCAATCGCGGTATTACCGTGATTTAAGGCTGAACAGCAAGCACAGGCAGGCTGCATTGGTCTGTGATCAGGAAGCAAAATGAGACAAATTATTCTCGATACCGAAACGACCGGTCTCGAACACTCGCAGGGACACCGCATCATCGAGTTTGCCGGTTTGGAAATGATTAACCGCAAACTGACTGGCAAGTATTTACATGTATATATTCATCCAGAACGGGAAATCGACCCGGATGCTCAGCGTGTGCATGGTATTTCCTTAGAGTTTCTGCAGGACAAGCCGCGCTTTGCGCAAGTAGCGACAGAGATCGCGGACTTTTTGTGTGATGCAGAGCTGATTATTCATAATGCGGCGTTTGATATTGGCTTTCTGAATGCCGAATTTGCACGGCTGGGCATGGTGCCCATTGCCAAGCTCTGCGCGAATGTGATTGATACTTTGCGTGAGGCGCGTGATTTATTTCCGGGTAAACGTAATAGCCTAGATGCTCTGTGCGATCGCTTTGAAATAGATCGTTCCAACCGCACCCTGCATGGCGCCTTGGTAGACTGCGAATTACTGTCGGAAGTTTATTTGTGGATGACTCGTGGCCAGGAAAGCCTGGTGATGGACATCGATGTAGACATGACGACGCAGATGGATGGCACGGCGATGCAGTTTGAGCGTAAACCTCTATTGGTAAAGTGTCTGAATGAGACCGAACTGGCTGCCCATCAGCATTATCTGGATGAACTGGATAAGGCGGTAAAGGGTCAGTGTTTGTGGCGTCGTGTAGAGTCGCCTGTCGAGTTGGGTGCTGAACAGTGAGTTCTTATCTGGCCTTGGTGCCGGCTGCTGGTTCTGGTAGCCGTCTGGGGGCGACTCGCCCCAAACAATACTTACAACTTAATGGCAAGCCCTTGCTTTGGCATACGCTGAGCACCTTGGCGGCTGTCCCGGCAATCAGCCAAGTGACCGTGGTGCTGGCGGCGGATGACTTATGGTTTGACCGTTTCGACTGGCCGCTAGCCAAGTTGCGTGTTTGCCGTGTTGGCGGTGCCAGCCGGGCCGAGACGGTGCGTAATGGTTTACAGGCCCTGAACTGTGGCGAGCGCGACTGGGTGTTGGTACATGATGCCGCGCGTTGTTGTTTGTCGCAGACTGCTGTTGAGCGCTTAATCACGGAATTGACTGACAATGAAGTGGGGGGCTTATTGGCCTTGCCGGTAGCGGATACTGTGAAGCGAGCGGACGCTGCTCGCTGCGTGAGTGCTACCGTGCCGCGTAGTGATTTATGGTTGGCCCAAACGCCACAGATGTTTCGCGCAGGCAAGCTTGTTCAAGCGCTGGCCAGCATGCCCTTGGCTGATATAACCGATGAAGCCAGTGCGCTGGAAGCGCTCGGCTTGCGGCCACAATTGGTGGAAGGGGATGCTCAGAATTTCAAAGTGACCTATCCGCGGGATATTGCCTTGGCAGAGGCTATTTTAGCGGCAAGAAAGGATGCAGATGTTTCGAGTTGGGCAGGGTTATGATGTGCATCAACTGGTGGCCGGGCGCTCACTGATTTTAGGTGGGGTCTTGATCCCGCATGATAAGGGTTTACTTGGGCATTCTGATGCTGATGCCTTACTGCATGCGATCACTGACGCCTTGTTGGGGGCGGCAGCTCTGGGCGATATCGGCCGCCATTTTCCGGATACCGACCCACGCTTTAAAGCGGCGGACAGCCGGGAATTATTACGTGAGGCGGTGCAGCGGGTACGTGCTGCCGGATGGCAGCCGGTAAATGTCGATGCAACCGTGATTGCGCAACAGCCTAGACTGGCAGCGTATATTGACGCGATGCGACAGCATATTGCCGCTGATCTGGGCTTAGCTCTGTCGGCGGTCAATGTGAAAGGCAAGACGAATGAGCTGCTTGGCTATCTTGGCCGTAGCGAAGCGATTGAAGCGCAGGCGGTTTGTTTACTGACGAAATACGAAGGATAGCGTGGCGCGTTGCCATATTATTCGCCACTGAAGTTCTCTATAAGGAATGATTGTGATGTTGACTCAAGACCAGCTAAAGCTTGCCGTGGCCAAAAAAGCCCTCGAATTTGTCCCGGATGATTGCATTATCGGTGTGGGAACAGGCAGTACGGTTAATTTATTCATTGAAGAACTGGCGACAATTAAAGGTCGTATCCGTGGTGCGGTGTCCAGCTCCGAGGCTTCTACCGCTCGTTTAAAAGCCCATCACATACCGGTGTATGACCTGAATGAAGTGGATCAACTGCCAGTTTATGTCGATGGTGCTGACGAAATTAATCACTATCTGCATATGATTAAAGGTGGTGGTGCGGCCTTGACGCGAGAAAAAATTATTGCCAGTGTTGCCCAACAGTTTGTGTGTATCACTGATGAAAGCAAATACGTCACCATGCTGGGCCATTTCCCCTTGCCTATTGAAGTGATTCCGATGGCACGCAGTTATGTGGCGCGTGAATTAGTGCGTTTGGGTGGTCACCCTGAATTGAGGCAGGGGGTGGTGACGGATAATGGCAATCTCATTCTGGATGTGCACGGTTTGGAGATCCAAAAACCGGTGGAACTGGAAGAGGCGATTAATCACTTGGTAGGGGTGGTGACTTGTGGCCTATTTGCGCGCCGACGTGCCGATGTGCTGTTATTGGGGCGGCAAAGTGGGGTAGAGGTAATTCGCTGAGAGTTGTGTTGATGGTGAGAAGAAATCCTACAAGGAGATGACTTGTCATTTTTTTGTCATTCAATCCATCTAACATAGTATTTTTACCGGCTTTGCATTGAGGGATACATGGCAGAACATATTTCCAAACAATTTGATATGGAACTGGAAACGATTCGCACCCGGGTACTACAAATGGGTGGCCTGGTCGAGCAGCAAATCATTGCCGCACTTGCTGGTTTATTAGCCGGTGATATCGTCAAGCTTGATCAAGTTGTGGCGGCGGATGCCAAGGTCAATGCGATGGAAGTGGCGATTGACGATGATTGTTTGCAAATTATTGCACGTCGTCAGCCTGCGGCCAGTGATTTACGCATCGTTTTTACCGTGATCAAGGTCATTACCGATCTGGAGCGCATTGGCGATGAAGCCAAAAAAATTGCCCGTATGGGACGCACCATCTATCAGTCTGAACGTTATCAAATGCCGCGTTTTCGCGAGATAGAAAAAATGGCCGATGGTGCGCTGGCCATGTTGCGGCGTGCGCTGGACGCCTTCGCCCGCCTGGATACCTCGGCCGCGCTGGAACTGGCCGAAGCCGATGAGCGACTGGACGACGATTTCGCTGCCGAGCTACGGCAGTTGATCACCTTCATGATGGAGGATCCACGCACTATCAGCATGTCTATCGACACCTTGTTCATCTCCAAGGCACTTGAGCGTATTGGCGATCATGCGACCAATATCTCTGAATACGTGGTGTATCTGGTCAAGGGCAAGGATATTCGTCACACCACACTGGAAGTCAAAAAGCGCGAAGTTTTATAACACGCTGTACCGTGCGTCCAATCGGCTTGGTGCAGCGTTTGCTGAGCGGGCCGGGCGCTGACAACGCTGCTCGATTTAGACGGAAATGGCGGTATATAGAGGCTGGTCTCGACTATTCCAAAGTCGCATCGTTTGCCGGTTACTGTACCGCCATCAATCTAAGTTTTCTTTGCTGTCAGACCGTTAGCAAGTACGGTGGGGACATCAAGGGCCGTTTAGAGCTGCTAATAAAACCCCTGATCCAACGTTGCCCCTCCTTGCCGTACTACTGGTACTGTCTGCGTCGGCGTGCCTTGGCTCAGATACTCTTCGAGGTTTTGTTAGCGGCTCTTAAGGCCTAATATTCCGTGCACTATGCTTGCGTAAGCCTATAATAGCCAGCCTTGCTGCGTATTCTGCTCAACGCAGAGCCACCTTGATCGAACAGCCGGCTCAAGGTTGGGTGTGGCAGCTTAGGCTGACCATTACAATCATTGAGAAAAGGTCTGTTCTTGACATCTGCCAAGCCATCCCATGACTTATTGGCCACCATCGATATGGGGTCTAACAGCTTTCGTCTACAAGTATCCAGAGTGGTGGATGATCAACTCTATCCGCTGGACGTCATGAAAGAAACCGTGCGCCTGGGCGCAGGTTTGAACGCAGAAAAATACCTAGAAGAAGAAGTGATGCAGCGCGGGCTGGATTGCCTGGCCCGCTTTGGCGAGCGACTGCGTGGCTTTGTTCCCGCACAGGTGCGGGCGGTGGCGACTAACACCTTGCGCGTTGCTAAAAATGCTGCTGAATTCATCAGCCAAGCGGAAGCGCTGCTAGGCTTCCCCATAGAGGTGATTGCCGGGCGAGAAGAGGCTCGGCTGATTTATCTGGGAGCCGCGCACACCTTGCCCGACACCAAGGAGCGGCGCTTGGTAGTGGATATCGGTGGTGGCTCAACCGAATTCATCATTGGCTCCCATTACAAGGCACTGGTAACCGAGAGCCTGCCTATGGGATGCGTGAGTTATTCGATGCGCTATTTCCCCGATGGGGAACTGACACGGGCTAACTTTCAAGAGGCGACACTGGCGGCGCGCAGTGAAATTCAGAATATTGCCCATCAATATCAACCGGAAGAATGGCTTTTGGCCGTGGGGACATCAGGTACCGCACGAGCTCTGCGCGATATTCTGGACATCAATGGTTGGAGCACTGCGGATATTACGTTGGCGGGCATGGAAAAGCTCAGAAAGGTGATGATCCGTCAGGACAATATCAAACACCTTGAGATTAATGGCTTAAAAGCCGATCGTATTCCCGTGCTGGCGGGTGGGTTGGCCGTGATGATTGCCGTGTTTGAAGAGCTCAATGTCGACAAAATGACCGTCACCGAAGGTGCGTTGCGGGACGGCGTGTTATATGACCTCTTGGGACGCCAGCGCGCAAAAGATATGCGTGATGCGACCATTACGCAATTCAAGCGCCGCTATCACGTCGATCTGCCGCAAGTGGAGCGGGTGCAGCAGTTGGCTGAGAGCTTGTATCGTATGCTGATGGTGGGTAGTGAGATTGACCCAGCCATGCTCAAGCGCTTGCTGTGGGCGGCCAAGCTGCACGAAATTGGCCTGAGTATTGCTCACACTGCGTATCACAAACACTCGGCCTATATTTTGCAATATGCCGATATGCCGGGGTTTTCCAAACGCGAACAGGCAATACTGGCGGCGATTGTACTGGGGCATCGTGGAGACCTTGGCAAGATGGAGCCGTATAAGGGTGACACCAGCTTGTGGCAGGCCGTGGTCGCACTGCGCTTGGCGGCCTTGTTCTGTCGTAGTCGCCGGCCATTGTCCTTGCCGCCGATGCTGAACCTCAGCCAGCAAAAAAATGGTTTTGCTTTGACAGTAAGCAAGGCGTGGCTGGAACAAAGCCCCCTGACTGCCAGCAGCTTCAAGCAGGAGGTGAGCCAGTGGAAAAAGCTGGGTGCACAACTCGAAATTGTTCTTGTGTAAATAAATGCAATGCGTCACGCGAAACTGAAAAAACGGATTCCCTCACTAGGCGAGGCACCGGGTGCTTTATTTGCCGTTGGTGAAGGTACCCCGTTAAGTTCAACAATTATGCTGCTGGAGTATGATGCCGCACAGCTGACAGAAACCGTGTTCAAGTCGCTGGAAGAGGGCATGAAGCACCAGGTCGGCCAGGGCGTGCTCTGGCTGAATGTCTACGGTTTGCGCGAGCCTGCGGTGATGCAGGCTATTGGCGAACGGTTTGGCCTGCATTCACTGGTGCTGGAAGATGTACTGAATGCGCGGCAGCGGCCCAAAGTGGAGGAGTATGGCGACTACCTGTTTATCGCCAGCCGGGTGTTTGACTATCAGGCGAATACGGGTCGTTTATTGTCTGATCAGATTTATCTGGTGATAGGCCATCGCTTTGTTCTCACTTTTCAGGAACGACCAACCGGCGTGTTCGAGCAAATACGCGAACGTTTGCGCAAAGAAGTGGGGCTGATTCGCAGCAAAGAGGCCGATTACCTGGGCTACTCACTGTTGGATGCCATGGTGGATGATTATTTTGGCGTGCTGACCGAGTTCAATGAGCGCGTCGAAAAAATGGATAGCAAGTTGTTGCGTGGCCGTGATCAAAGCGTGCTGTTGCAAATTCAGCGCCTGAAACGCGATTGCCTGAAATTGCGCCGTGCCTTACTGCCTTTGCGTGAAATATTGCTGTCGTTTAACCGTAGTCACCATGACTTTTTCAAGCCGGAAACACTGCTGTATTTGCGCGATGTTTACGATCACACGATGCATGTGATCGAGTCTTTGGAGATGTCGCGCGAAATGGTTGGCAGCATGCTGGACTTATACATGTCCACGCAATCACATCGGCTGAATATACAAATGCGGTTGCTTACCGTATTGACGATGATTTTTATGCCGCTGACGCTGATTGCCGGTATTTACGGCATGAATTTCGAAAATATGCCGGAATTGAAATGGCACTATGGCTACTATATGGTGCTGCTGCTCATGCTGGGAATTGCTGGTGGTCTGCTCTGGGTGTTTTGGCGGCGGCGCTGGTTGTGAGGGCTTGCTGTCAGGTTTACGCTTTCTTCCGTACTTGCCGCACGATGCCTTGGCCTAGGCATTTGAGCCAAGGTCCCCCTTTAGCGACCCATTCTAATTTCAGCGCATTCAGCGCAAGCCAAACTAGCTAAAACCCAAAGGAAGAACGAAAGTGCTGTCAGAAAATAATCATCAAATGCGACGCTCGCTGAAAAACCGGCATATTCAGATGATTGCGCTGGGCGGAGCCATCGGCACCGGCTTGTTTTATGGTTCGTCCGAAGCGATTGGAGCCTCTGGCCCCAGTGTCTTGCTGGTTTACGCCTTAGTGGGCTTAGTGATTTTCCTAGTTATGCGTCAGATGGGTGAAATGGTGGTGGATGAGCCGGTGTCAGGCTCCTTCAGCTATTTTGCCTATAAGTATTGGGGCAAGTTTCCGGGCTTTTTTTCCGGCTGGAATTACTGGTTATCCTACATCATCGTCAATATGATTGAATTGACGGTAATCGGCACCTATATCAATTTCTGGTTTCCCACGATGCCGGGCTGGTTATCGGCACTGGTGCTGTTTCTCGCTATCACCGCAGTGAATCTGGTGCAGGTCAGATTATTTGGGGAGATGGAGTTCTGGTTCTCCATCATTAAAGTCCTGACCATCGCTGCATTTATCCTGAGCGGTGCCTTCATGATTTACAACGGCAGCCTCGGGCCAGAGGTGGCGGTGTCGAATCTGTGGGCACATGGTGGCTTCATGCCGCATGGCGTGTCCGGCATGGTGGCTTCGCTGGCGATTGTTATCTTTGCCTATGGTGGTACCGAACTCATTGGTGTCACCGCTGGTGAGGCTGCTAACCCGACGAAATCCATCCCTAGAGCGATTAATCAGGTGATGTGGCGCATCATGCTGTTTTACATAGGCGCGTTGGCGATTGTGATGATGATTAGTCCGTGGAATACCATTACCGGAGAAGCCAGCCCCTTCGTACAGGTATTTGCCCATGCCGGGATTCAATCGGCTGCGCACGTGGTCAATTTTGTGGTGATTACGGCAGTGCTGTCTGCCTATAACAGCGGGCTCTATTCCAATGCGCGAATGTTGTACAGCTTGGCTGAGCAAAATAACGCACCGCAAGCGTTTCGCAAGCTGAATGCCAAGGGTGTGCCGGTGAATGGCATTTTGTTTTCATCCGCTATGGTGGGCGGCGTAGTCTTTTTGCAGTATGTTTTCCCGGTGCAAACCGTATTCAATATGATTCTGAACTTCTCGGTGGCCTGCGACACCATCAATCGCGTGATGATCATCATCACTCACATGAAATTCCGCAAAGAAAAACAGCGTTTGGGCCAGCAAACGGCCTTCCCGGCACCATGGGCGGCGGTAGGCGATTGGATTGCCTTAGGTTTTATGGGGCTAATCTTTGTGATTATCTTGGTCTTTCTCGATTGGAGTGCCTACAAATTGCCGATGCTATTATCGCCACTATGGGTGGCCGCCATGTACCTGGTGTTTCGCTTGAAAAAGCAAGATGAGAAGGCGCAGCTGGCTAACTGAGCCTAGGCCAAGTAGACGCCATATTGGTTTAAGCACCGCTTTGTAGTTCCCCTAAGGTCTGCAAATGCACCCCTGCCGCCTGCATCTGTGCTGTGGCTGCCGCTAAGGAGCCATTTAGATCGATAGCGCGGCAGGCATCGGTGATGACCGTGGTTTCCAATCTCACTTTGCGGGCATCCAGCGCACTCCAGGCCACGCAAAAATCGGTAGCGAGACCCACCAGCCAAATACGTTTAATGCCACGAGCTGCCAGATACGCGGCCAGACCCGTTAGGGTTTGGCCGTCAGCTTCAACAAAGGCCGAGTAACTGTCCACCGCTCGATGATGACCTTTACGGATAATCAACTGTGCGTAATCAGTATTCAGCCCAGCATGAAAATCGGCGCCGTGGCTGCCGGCGACACAATGCTCCGGCCATAAAGTCTGCTCACCATAAGGTAGCGTGATGCTTGCGAAAGGCGTTTTGCTGACATGGTTGCCGGCAAAGGAAATATGGTCAGCGGGGTGCCAATCCTGCGTCAACACGACCTGCTGAAAAGCTGGCATTAACTGATTAATCAACGGAACCACGGCGTCGCCATCCTTCACAGCCAGCTCACCGCCAGGGCAAAAGCTGTTTTGAACATCAATCACGATCAACGCACAGTCGGCAGGGTAAGCGTGTAAGGGCATAGTGGGTAAGCGCTCCGGAGGGAAAATAGTTGGGGGGAATTGAAGCACAAAATCTGGCCGAATGTGATGTTTCTTGTGTCATCTGCTAGCGGTTCTTAGAGGTGGTCGTAACAAACAACAACCGTATCGGTCTACGTTCTTGACACAAGCCAATATCCTACATGAGGCTGACACCTGCACCTTGGATTTTAATGGTGATGGGAAAAGATATACTGACAGCCTATCCATTTGTGAAGGACACATCCTGACCCTAGAGTGCTGTCGGTTAGGGGCATGTTGGTCTTGGCTTTGTGTTGGTGTTTTTTTGAATGGCTTCTGCTCGATACCAATAAAACTATCGGCTTGCTTAAGTCGCCTTTGGATGGCTTGAGACAACAAAAAACCCGCATGTGCGGGTTTCAGGTTTGTTTCGGATTGCTTGGGAAGTCGTTATGGTGCCCAGGGTCGGACTCGAACCGACACACCTTGCGGCGGGGGATTTTGAATCCCCTGCGTCTACCAATTTCGCCACCCGGGCGACTTCGGCATTCCGAGAAGGAATGCATGATAACCAGCAAGGGCGGCTTTGTAAATGTTTTTTTGTGATTTTTATCGCAAGGCTTAGTCGGCGCTGCCAGTGCCTTGTTTTTGTTGCAATGCCAGTTCGTAAAGCTGTTTGCGGTTGGCACCGGTAATGCTGGCGGTGAGGCTGGCGGCTTGCTTGGTGGGCAGTTCTGCTGCCAGTAGCTTAAGGATGCGCAGGGTATGTTCTGGCAGACTATCGTCGTCGCCATCGCGTGCCGGGGCAGCGTCGATGATCAGGACAATTTCGCCGCGTTGCTGATTGCTGTCGGCGCTGACCCAGGCTAGTAGTTCGTTGGCCGGTAGGCTACGGAAGGTTTCAAAGGTTTTGGTGAGTTCGCGTGCTAGCATCACCCGACGCTCGGGACCGAGTTCGCTGACGATATCGCTTAAGGTGTCGACAATACGGTGTGGGGCTTCATAACACACGGTAAGGTGGGGGGCGTTCAGCCAAGTCAGCAGTGTTTTGCGGCGCTCGCCGGATTTGGCTGGCAAAAAGCCGTGAAACAGAAAGCTGTTGGCGGTAAAACCACTGGCACTGAGTGCGGTGATGACGGCACTGGCGCCGGGGAGTGGGCAAACTGGGTGGCCGGCGGCGCGCACGGCCTCTACCAGCCGGGCGCCGGGGTCAGAGATGGCCGGGGTGCCGGCATCGGAAACTTGCACCACCATTTTGCCTTCTGCCAGCCAGCGAATCACTTGTTCGGCCATATGGCGTTCATTGTGTTCGCGTAGGCTGACCAAGCGTTTGGCGTGGATGTGGTAGGCGGAGAGCATTTGGCCGGTTACGCGGGTGTCTTCGGCGCAAACGATGTCGGCTTGATTAAACGAGGCCAGCGCGCGGGCGCTGATGTCATTTAGGTTTCCAATGGGTGTGGCGACCACATATAATGTGCCGCTACTAAAACTTTCTTTAGCTGATTCCAGCAAATGGGCGAACGAAGCATGCACAGATTGATTCCGTTGTGGATGGTTGTGTTGATTTGGGTAACGCCAGCGATGGCGCAGACACCGGACTATATCATCCAAAATAACGCTGCGCCGATGAAGTCTTTGGGCGCGCAGGCAGAGCAGCCGGTTAAATCGTCTGCTGTTCCGTTAGCAGCGCGTACTGCCGCGCCGGCAGCTAGCCGTAATGATGCCAAAATTCGCATCGCGGTGTTGTTGCCGAATGATTCGCCTAGTTTGAAGGAGGCCGCTGCGGTGGTACAGCGTGGGGTAGAAACTGCTGCGGCTACCGATGCTAATGCGGAGTTGGTGGTGGTGAGCGAATCTGAGGATACGGTGGTGAGCCGTTATCGCGAGGCAGTGGCAGCGGGTGCCGATGTGGTGATTGGGCCGTTGTCACGTAGCGCGATTGCATCGGTAGCGCCTTATGTGTCGGTGCCAACGCTGGCTTTGAATTCGGTCAATCGAGAGGTATTGGGTAACGCCAAACTCTATTCGCTATCACTGGTAGTGGAGGGTGAAGCACAGCAGATTGCCAAACTGATGGCGCAGGATGGTCGCACCCGACCATTATTGCTGGTAGGGGAGGATGCTTTGTCGCGGCGTCTAGAGCAGGCTTTTCTGGATGAGTGGCAGCGGCGCTACCCGAATAAACGGCCAGTAAGCCTGGAGGTGACATCAGGTCGGGAGGATGCGGTATTAATTGCGGCCGAGAGTGCCGATGCGGTGTTTATGGCGGTGAATGCCCAGGAGGCTGGGAAGTTGAAGCAGGGATTGAATCCGGAGTTGCCAGTGTATGGCACATCGCAGTTAAACAGTCATCATGTCGGGCCTGAGCTTGCCGGGGTGCGCATTATTGATATGCCCTGGTTTTTGATGCCGGAGCATGATGCGGTAAAGCATTATCCCAAGCCGGCGGCGGCCTTGACGATGCAAACTGAGCGACTGTATGCCTTGGGAATTGATGCCTGGCGCCTAGCGGTGCTGTTGGCAGGCAAGGGCAAGGTGTCTTCCTTGCGCCTAGACGGAGTGAGCGGTGACTTGAAGCTGGGTGAGGGGCGCGTTTTTGAGCGGGAGTTGCCGGTTAAGGTGCTGGGAGCCGGAGAGCTGCAGTGAATAAGCTGGGCCAGCAGGCTGAGGATAGGGCGCTGGCTTTTTTGCAGGCACGGGGATTAACGCTGGTGGAACGTAATTGGTCGTGCCGTGCCGGTGAGTTGGATTTGGTGATGCGCGATCAGGCTCACTGGGTGTTTGTTGAGGTGCGGCACCGTGCTTCTGAGCGTTTTGGTAGCGCGGCTCAAAGTATTACCCCGGCTAAACGCCGCAAGCTGGAGCAGGCGGCGGCAATGTATTTGTCTATTAAAGGCTTGAATGTGCCTTGTCGTTTTGATGCTGTGTTGACGGTGGCCGACGCGCCGCCCGAGTGGCTGAAAAATATTTTCATCTAAGTGTATTGAGGATGGTTGATGGATTTGATTGACCGGGTGAATGGGCATTTTCTGGAGAATATGGCCACGCAGCAGGAGGCGATGGAGCTGTTATCCGCTGGTGTAGCGGTAGCGGCGGAGCGCATGGTGGCCTGCCTGATGAATGAGGGCAAAATTCTGGCTTGTGGTAATGGTGGCTCTGCTGCTGATGCCCAGCATTTTGCTGCCGAAATGGTGGGGCGTTTTGAGAAGGAGAGGCCGGGTTTGGCTGCGATTTCTTTGGCGACCGATAGCTCCATTCTGACCGCGATTGGCAACGACTACGATTTTGATATGGTGTTTTCCAAGCAAGTACGTGCTTTGGGTCACACCAATGATTTATTGCTGGCGATTTCGACGTCCGGTAACTCGGCCAATGTGGTGGAGGCGGTGTATGCCGCTCATGAGCGCGGGATGGGGGTGATTGCCCTTAGCGGTAAAGATGGCGGCAAGTTGGCCGAGATTTTGTCATCCGACGATGTGCATTTGATCGTGCCATCAATGCGTACCTGCCGTATTCAGGAGGTGCATATTCTATTGCTGCATGCCCTGAGTGATGCTGTGGATTACATGTTGTTGGGAGGGGATTGAGATGAAAAGCCGTTCTTTGGCGGTGTGGCTGCTGGCTGCCAGTTTGTGCAGTAGCTTGAGTGCCTGTTTTGGCGTTGTTGCGGCTGGGGCTGCCGGTGGAGTAATGGTGGCATCGGATCGGCGCACCAGTGGTGCATATGTAGACGATCAGGCTATTGAGGTGAAGGCCAGTGGCCAGATTAGTAAGTTATTTCCCTCCGCCCATGTCAACGTGACCAGCTTTAATCGCGCAGTGTTATTGACCGGTGAAGTTCCAACGCTGCAGGCGCGGCAACAGGCGGAGCTGACTGCACGTGGTACGCCTAATGTGCGTCGGGTGTTTAATTACACCGAAACCACCGCCGCCAGCAGCTTGTCTGAGCGTAGCAACGATACCTGGATCACCAGTAAAGTGCGTGCGCGTTTGCTTAATGGTCAGGGCTTTAATCCGAATGATGTCAAAGTAGTGACCGAGCGTGGTGTGGTGTATGTGCTGGGTCTGCTGACACAAGCGGAAGCAGCAGCCGCAGCGCAAATTGTCAGTGAAACTGCCGGCGTGCAAAAAGTAGTGTCTCTGGTTGAGTATATTAATGAGGCACCGGCGCAGAAGTGATGCAAGAAGTGGCCGCGTTAAACGACTGGATCTTGCGTTGCCGCTTTACTATTCTTTTGTGACACGGCAGCTTGCTCCCAGCTTTGTATAATCTGACCCTGCTCCAGTAGCACTACTCGTTCTGCCATGGCAATGGTTTCTGGTCGGTGAGCAACAATGATGCGGGTCAGTGGTATTTGTCTGATTGCTTGATTTACTAGCTGCTCGTTTTGTACATCGAGATGACTGGTAGCCTCATCCAAGGCCAAGATTTTTGGTTGCCGGTACAATGCACGGGCTAGTAAAATTCTTTGTTTCTGCCCACCGGATAAGCCGCTCCCAATATCGCCTACCAGCGTGTTATAGGTCATCGGCATCGTGATGATCTCCTCATGAATCGCCGCCTGCTGGGCGCAATATACAATTTTTTCCTGCTCGGGTTGCGGGTCAAAAAAGCAGATGTTATCCGCAATCGAACCCGCAAACAGTAGATCATCCTGCATTACTGTGCCCAGTAGTTGTCGGTAGTTCGACAAACCCAGGCTCTGTAGTTTGACACCTCCGATTAATATCTCACCCTCACTCGGCTGATGCAGGCCTAGTAGCAACTTCAACAGTGTGCTTTTACCACAGCCGGATCCGCCGATAATGGCCAGACATTGCCCTGCTGGGATACTCAAATCCAAATCCTTCAATACATAAGGTTCACTATCGGCATAGCGAAACGACACGCCGCGCAACTCAATGCTAGCGCTTACTCTGCTAATATCGACCTCCACATCCAGGCCATCCTGCTCAGCTTCGGTTAGTACAATATCTGCTACTCGCTCCCCATGTAGTCGCAACATGCGAAACTCAAATACCTTATCGATCAAAGCAGCCATGCGCTCGCTGAACTGATCTTTATAACTGAGAAACGCAAACAACATACCTACCGAAAAGCGCGTATCCAGTACCGCGATGGCGGCCATCCATACGACTATCACGCGCTCTGCGCCAAATAACAGTGTATTAGCGGTCTGAAATGAAATATTCATCCGGGCGATGCGTAAATCCGCATTAAATTGATCTGCCAACATATTCATCCAGCTCATGCGCCGTTCTTCTTCGCGGCCGAATAAGCGTACACTCTGTACCCCGCGTGCTGATTCTAGGAAATGACTCTGCTGCTTGGCGGCATGGATAATTTGCTCAGCGTTGGCTTCACGCAATACTCTGAACAAAGACCAGCGCAAAATACCGTATAGCAATACGGCCCCTGCACTGATAGCAGCCAGGCTAGGGCTGTACAGTAGCATCACCACCAGCGTGATCAGCACGAGCACTCCATCCAGTAGTCCTTCGACAAACTGGGTGGTCAACGCCTTTTGTATGGTTTGAATTGAACCAAATCGCGACACAATATCGCCTAGATGGCGCTTTTCAAACCAGGGTAGTGGCAAGCGCAATAAATGAATAAATACATTGCTCAGCCACTGAAAATTTAAATTGGTGGCCAGCACCGTGGTAATCCAGGAACGCACTGCACCAATAGCCGTCTGTATCAGTACCAATAATAAAAAACCGATGCCCAGCACGGTAATTAAATCACGGTCAGCTGCTACCAGTGCCTCATCCACTACCCACTGCATATAGAAAGGCGCTACCAGCAAGCACACCTGTAAAGCCACACCTAATAGCAATAATTGACTTAAACCATAGCCTAGACCATCTACCCGTCCCATTAAAGACAGCAGGCTAAAACGCTGTACCTCGCTAGCTTTTTGAAACGTGCCACCCGGTGTTAACTCCAGCGCTACTCCAGTGAAATGTGTAGACGTCTCCTCCCACGACAGTTTGCGCTCGCCTACGGCTGGATCATGAATGACGATCTGTTTGCGATTAAGCCGCTTGAGTACTACGAAATGATTCATATCCCAATGCAGCAGGCAAGGCAGCTTAAGCTGCATTAGATGTGGCAGATCTAGTTTAAGTGGACGTGGTTGCAAGCCCAAACTCTGGGCCATACCGATTAGGCTTTTTAAAGTAGACCCCTTAAGGGAGACCGAAAAACGTCGCCGCATACCGGCTAGGTCAATATGATGCCCCCAGTAACTGGCTATCATCGCCAGGCAAGCCAGCCCGCACTCTGCGGCCTCGGTCTGCAACAACAAGGGCAAGCGGCGGCGGCCCCAAAACTGCAAAAAAGGTGTCTGTGCCATTACATTTTCCCACTAATGCTATATAAGGGTTCCAACACCCATTCGTATAGCTTGCGTTGCTCCAGCAACACACTGGCTTCCAGCACCATCCCGGTTTTTAAGGCTTGTGCTTTGCCATAAGTGGTGATCTGCTGTTTATCTAAACGCACTCGCACCCGGTATAGTGGTTCGCTGCCTCCGCTGGCCAGCAAACCGTTCTCTGACAAATTCAACTCGCCAGCGCGTAATGCACTGCTGGATACCTCACGCACATATCCCTGAAACTGACCAAACTTTTGATAGGGGTAGGCCTGATAACGTAGTAACACCGTCATCCCCGGTTTGACAAAACCCGCTGCGCGCGATGGAGCATACAGCTCGGCCTCCAATGGCGAACCTAAGGGGGACAAACTGGCCAATACCTGGCTGGCCATCACCGTTTGCCCTGGTTCGGCAATAATTGCGCTGACAATTCCGGCTTGGGGTGCGCGTACCAGCAACTCGCGTCGTGCTTCGTTTTCTGTCAAGTCCTGCTCTAACGTCGCTTCCTCTCGCTGCACGGCAGCTTGTTCACGCTTGGCTTGCAATGCTAGGTCATTCAAATCCGCTTGAGCAGCATCCTGTTCCCGTAAGGCTGCTGCTCGTGTACGTTGTAGCTCGCTTAAGCGGCCCTGTTGATCCAATAGCTCGGCCTGCTTGTCCTGCGCGCCAGCAGGAGAAATGAAGCCGGCTTGTTCCAGTTTTTGATAACGCTGTACCGCTTGCTCGGCCAAAGCCGTCCGCCTCTGTTGCATCAGCAGCTGTTCATCTACTCTCCGTACTTCGGCCGCCAGATCAGTGGCCTTGCGTTGTAATACCCCCATGCGTTGTTGTGTCTGTAGTCGTAGTATTTGCTGCTCAGTCGTCAGGCTGTCCCGCCGGCCCTGTAATAAGGTTGAAATCACCTGCTCCGCGTCACCTTTAGTGGCACTGGTGCGCTGATTGCTTAGCACAAACAATACCTCTCCGGCTGCTACTTGTTGCCCTTCATATACCCTGCTTTCTGTCACCACTCCACTTTGGGTTGACGCCACCCTAATCAAGCCTTGGGTTGGTAATAGCACCCCAGGTACTGCGACTTTGCGGGTGTAGGCGAAGGTGAAAAAGAATACAACAATAGCTATAGCAATTATTAAAAACAAAATGGTTAATATGGAGAAACTTAATGGGTGTGCTAATAATATTTTTCCGTAACGACGATTGGTAAACTGCTCCAACGCCTGTTTACGAAAAAGAGGAGTTCTTTCTGTCATTTTGGCCAGTTTAAGATCTTCTAAAATTAATTGACTTTAAATTTAATCATGCGATGATAGTTACGCAATTTGAATAAAAAAATATTCAACCGATTATAGTTTGAGTATTTAATTCAGTGCAAGCGTCAATAATATCTAAGATGAAAAGGTGTTTTTGACAGGACTTTAATTTCTATACAGTGAGGGTATTAACATGCAAAATATTCAAGAGTTTGCGTTGATGGTTGAAGCTGATCATGGAAATGAAATGATCGAATTAAACATTGATGAAGTTGAAGAGGTTGGTGGAGGTGGCTTAATACCTCTCTTGTTTATCGCAGGGGCTGTGGCGGGCTATCTGGCTAATAGACCTCGTTAACAAATGTACTCAACTAAATTGGTAAAGGATTATTGCTATGCACGAACTCAATACTCATTTTTCTTCTAAACTCGATGCTCAAGAAGTTTGTGATTTAAGCATTGAGGAGATTGACAATGTTGGAGGTGGTTGGATAGGAGCAGCAATAGGAGCGGGAGTCGCACTTGCGATTGCTGCTTGGGATGCTGGCTATACCTTTGGTAGAGACTTGGCTAACCGGTAAGGTTTTTAATTGCTGACTTATCCACGATAACACGTGGGTGAGTCAGTAAATAAGGAGACTTTCATGGAAACTGAAGTTTTGTTGTCAAATTCTGATCAAGCGCTTTCAATATTAACTTTAGAAGAAGTAGAAAGTATCAGTGGAGGAGTCATTGAAGGAGGTTGTATAGTTCAGCGGCCTATTCCTTGGCGGCCGCTTCCGATTTTAATTGGTATTAATCCACCAATTCGTCAGTTTCTATAGTTTATCATGGCGTAGGTTGCCAGCAGTACAAGTGGCTGGCATGCAAACTTAACAATGAGGGTATTGATATGCAAAAAAATCAAGATGTAGTGAAATGGTTGAACTAGGTTTTGATGACTTTGAAGATGTTGCTGGCGGATGTGGGGTTTGTAGGGTAATCGGTGCAGTAGTCGAGGCGATTGCTGAAATGGTACTTCACTAAATTGATACGTAATAATGATTTAATAGGTTTGCTCTTCGAAGTAAAAACCGCAAAATGATTAAATTTATTTTGCGGCTTTTTACGATTGCTATTCAATTAAAAACGAGAGAATTTAGAAATAAAGCTCTTGGCAGCACTTTGTGTGTTGCGAGCGTTGTGGGTGAGATAAAGTGGGCTAGTAACTACTCTGCTGTACCCAATCCTGCGTTTTGGCTGCTGCTTTAAATTCATGCACCGCTTCTTTCAGGCATTCAAAAGCCCCAATGGCATCCTGTTGCTGACAGCTATTTTCCAGCCTATCCAAGATGAAGTTGATTTCGGCGGTCGCTAGGCGGTATTCCTGCGCACGTCTGATGCGTGGGTGGGCGGTGGCTTGGACGTTGTCTCCGATCAGTAATTCTTCATACAGCTTTTCGCCAGGGCGCAGGCCGGTAATGACGATTTCGATATCGCCGTGCGGGTGTGCGGCATCTTTCACTTCCAGGCCGGACAGGTGCACCATGCGCCGTGCCAGGTCGATAATGCGTACCGGTTCGCCCATATCCAGTACAAAGACATCGCCACCATCTCCCATGGCGCCAGCCTGAATAACGAGCTGAGCGGCTTCGGGGATGGTCATGAAGTAGCGGGTGATGTCGGCGTGGGTGAGGGTGATTGGGCCTCCAGCCTTGATCTGATTGCGAAATAAGGGCACGACCGAGCCGGAGCTACCGAGCACATTGCCAAAGCGCACCATCACGAAACGGGTTTTGCTGCCGCGAGCGTGGCGGGCCTGCAGGGTGAGTTCCGCCAGTCGTTTGCTGGCTCCCATCACATTGGTGGGGCGTACTGCTTTGTCGGTGGAGATCAGCACAAAAGTATCTACTGCGCAGCTTTCGGCCGCACGGGCGGTAGTATCGGTACCAAAGACATTGTTGACGATGCCGGCTATCGGATTGTGCTCCACCATGGGCACATGTTTATAGGCAGCTGCGTGGTAGACGGTGGCCACGTTGAAGGCGCGCATCACCTGACACAGGCGCTGGTAGTCGGTAACCGAGCCCAGTAGAGGGGTGAGGGTCAGATGCGGATGGTGTTGCCGTAGTTCCTGCTCAATGCTGTACAAGGCATATTCTGATTGTTCAAACAGTACGAGACGAGTAGGTTGGTGGTGGGCAATCTGTCGTACCAGTTCGCTGCCTATTGAGCCACCGGCACCGGTTACCATCACCACTTTATCGCGGATATTGCGGGTTAATAGCTCGGCCTGTGGTGGTACCGCGTCGCGACCCAGCAGGTCTTCGATATCGACTTCTTTTAGTTCTTCTACTGTGACGCCACCAGAAACCAGATCGGCCATGCCGGGCAGGCGCTTGATCGGGATACGTAAGGCTTCCAGTGCTTGCAGTATTTCGCGCTGCCGACCAAGACTGGCTGAGGGCATGGCCAGCAGAATACATTTGGCCTGGGTGCTATTGACCAATTGGCTTAATTCGGCAGGATTATGCACCGCCACGCCACGGAAGGTCTTGCGCCATAGCCGGGGGTTGTCATCGACGAAGGCCATGGGCCGGTATTCCGGCCCGGCTTGCAGTGCCAGTAGTAATTGCACGCCAGCATAACCGGCACCATAGATAATTACGTGCTCACGCGGAGCATCCACTGCGTCAATGCGCCTGACCAGGCCGCG
Source organism: Neisseriaceae bacterium TC5R-5 (assembly GCA_020830965.2). GTDB lineage: Bacteria > Pseudomonadota > Gammaproteobacteria > Burkholderiales > Chromobacteriaceae > Chromobacterium. The sequence goes on along the minus strand of JACCFC020000020.1, from coordinate 34,884 downwards.
CAGCAAAAAGCGGCTGCCGCCGATATAGGCCATGGCAAACACCCAGAAGATGATGATGGCGGCGCGCGGCATGGCCCAGATAGCGGCCATCTGTATCACGGCCTGCAATACCAGTACCGCCAGGGTGACGCCGACAAAAACAGTGTAGATGATTTTATCGTCCAGATACTTCAGCACGGCACGGTACAGCCCCAGCTTGATGAAGATGGGGATGGCCCATAGCGGTGGCATCAGGAATATCCATAAATAGGGAGTCAGCTTGGGGTCCCATTGCCCGCCTAGGCGCAGCACCACTGCGCTCCACAGCGCCAGCGGTAGCAAGAGCGCATCCATCAGCGCGAGTAGAGCCATTTTGTGATGGCGGGAAAAGGAGAGCAGTTTTTCTAGCATGGGCTTGGTTGGTGTACGGTGTGTTGGCGATTTGAGTGAATCAGCTTAGCGCCTGATAATTTTCCATAAGGTTGCCAGGATGATGTGTATATCTCCCAGCAGGCTGTGCGTTTGTGCGTAGCGTACATAGTAGCCAAGTTTGGTTGGCAGAATCTGTTCGATATAGGCGCGTTCCGGGTCGCTGGTGGCACCCAGAATATCGTTCTCGTCTATCATCCGGATCGACGCCCAATCGGTAATGCCGGGGCGTAGCGCCAAGATTTGTTCGCGTACCTCGGCAGGATAATGGGCGACGTATTTCGGTACTTCCGGGCGCGGCCCCACCAAGCTCATCTTGCCGCGTAATACATCAATCAGTTGCGGTAGTTCGTCCAGCTTGCTTTTACGTAGCAGGCGGCCGGCACGGGTAATGCGCCGGTCCGGGCCGACGGTTAATTGCCCTTGCTGCTCGGCATCAAGATGCATGCTGCGGAATTTGTGGATGCGGAATAGCTGGCCGTAACGCCCCACTCGTTGTTGCCGGAAAAAAACTGGGCCGGGTGAGTCCAGTTTGATCCACAATGCCAGCGCCAGCAGTAGCGGTGCCAACAGCAGCAGGCCGCAGCTAGCGGCCAGCAGGTCGAAAGCCCGCTTCACGCCGGCCGAGCCACGCTGCGGCGGCTGGCAGCAGGCGGGTAGCGGGCTTTGCGGCAGCGGCTTCATGTCGTCAGAATCGCGCGCGCAGCAGCAATCACGCGGCTTTGATCATCGGCGCTCATGCGGGTATAGAGAGGTAGGGAGACTTCGGCCTCAAAAGCGGCGTCAGTGATAGGAAATTGCTCTCTGCGCAACTGATAACTATCGCGCCAGATAGGCTGGCGGTGCAGCGGGATAAAGTGTACCGAGCAGCCTATGCCGCGTGTTGCCATTTGCGCGATAAAGTCATCGCGGTTGATGCCGGCATCGGCGTGCAGACGTACCGGATACAGGTGCCAGGCATGGGTGTCGCTGGCCAGTTGTGGGCGTGCAGGCAAGGTCAGCGGCAGATCGGCCAACTCATGATCAAAACGCTGCGCCATTACTTCGCGTTGCTGGTGAAAGCGGCGGATTTTTTTCAGTTGCTGTAGGCCGATAGCGGCGGCGATGTCCGGCATATTGTATTTGTAGCCGGGGGCGATCACCTCATAGAACCAGGCCGGGGTATTCGAGGTATAGCGGTCAAAGGCATCACGGCTGATACCGTGCAGACGCATCACCTTGCAGCGTGCGATCAGGTCCGGGTTTTTTGACACCACCATACCGCCTTCGCCGGTAGTCATGGTTTTGTTGGCGTAAAAGCTGAATACGGTGATATCGCTATAAGTACCTATCATCTTGCCCTGATAAGTGGTCGGTAGCGCATGGGCGGCGTCTTCGACTACTTTCAGACCGTGTTCGCGTGCAATCGCGCCAATTTCGTCCATTTTGCAGGCCAGCCCGGCAAAGTGTACCGGCATGATGGCACGAGTTTGCGGGGTGATGGCGGCACGAATGGCCGCCGGGCTGATATTGAGGGTATCGGCTTCGACATCAACACAGACCGGATGTGCGCCCAAGTAGCGCACCACTTCGGCGGTGGCGGTAAACGTGTAGCTGGGGACGATGACTTCATCGCCGGGGCCGATGCCGATGGCTTCCAGCGCTAGGTGCAGGCCGGCGGTGGCGGAGTTGACGGCAATGGCTTCGACGCCGTCGCCGATAAAGGCGGCAAAATCGGCTTCAAACTGTTTGGCCTTGGGGCCGGTGGTCACCCAGCCCGAGCGCAGGGTGTCGACGACTTCGTTGATCTCTTCGTCGCCAATATCCGGCAGCGCAAAGGGGAGGAATTTTTGTTGGCTCATGCGAGGGTGTCCAGATGGTAATTTTAGTTAGTCATGTTAGTGAGAATGGCTTGGTAGTGCAGCGACAAGCGATCAAAAGTTAGCAAACTTGCTTAATTTGTTTGTATGGTCATCGCTATTGCTTGTGGTGCTCCATCTCTCCTCTACTCTACAAAGCGGTACGCAGTGAAAATAATTCAGGGAACAACACCACTTCCAGCATCTTGCTCAGATAGCTGACACCGGCAGTCCCACCAGTACCCGTTTTGTTGCCAATGATACGCTGCACCGTGGTGACATGGCGGAAGCGCCATAATCTAAACGAGGTTTCCATATCAACCAGTTTCTCTGCCAGTTCGTATAAAGCCCAGTATCGTTCTGGTTGCTGATAAATACGCAGCCAGGCCGCTTCCACGGATTCGTCCGCCACGGTGGCCTGGCTCCAGTCACGCGTCAGGCGCTCCGGGGCAATTTCGAAGTGCTGGCGTTGCAGCAGCATGATGGCCTCGTCGTAGAGCGATGGGCTGCTTAGTGCCTGCTGCAAGCGTTGCTGCGCGTCGGGGATTTCCTGATGTACTTGCAGGTGGGTGGCTTGTTTATTACCAAGCAGAAATTCGATTTCACGGTACTGATGAGATTGAAAGCCGGAGGAACTGGCTAAAAACGGACGGATGGCACTGTATTCGGATGGGGTCATGGTGGCGAGCACATCCCAGGCATGAACTAACTGATCCATGATGCGGGCTACCCGCGTCAGCATTTTGAAGGCCGGTGCCAGCTGGTCTTCATGTAGGCAGCGCTTGGCGGCGTGTAACTCGTGCAGCATCAGCTTCATCCACAGCTCACTGGCCTGGTGCTGGACGATGAACAGCATTTCATTGTGTTCTGTTGATCTGGGGTGTTGCGCATGCAGGATTTTTTCCAGATCTAGATAGTTGCCGTAACTCATATCTTTACTAAAGTCGAGTTTGGCGCCGTGCCATTCCTTTGGCTGGTCAGTCGTCGCTTGATGTGGGCAGGCCATGCCGGCTCTCCTGAGTGCTCGTGTTGGTCAAGCCTGCTATTTTAAGCGTAATGCTAGTGAAATTGCTGAATATAAGTGGCAATGCCGCTGAGCAGCATTTCGATAGCGATGGCAGTGAGTACTAGGCCCATCAGCCGTTCCAGTGCGGTGATCGCCTGTTCTCCCAGCAGCTTTTGCAGCTTGCCGGAAAACAGAAACACGATTGTTGTGATCAGCATGCAGATCATGAGCGCACCTATCCACTCCAGCATGCGATCAGGGTCGCGGCTGGACATCAGCATCACGGTGGCCATGGCCGATGGGCCGGCAATCAGCGGAATGGCAATTGGTACGATGAAGGGCTCACCATGAATTTTCTCATTGCCAAACATATTGCCTTCTCCGGGAAAGATCATCTTGATGGCAATCAGAAACAGGATGACGCCACCGGCCACACGCATGGAGGCATCGGTGAGGTGCATCAGCTTGAGGAAGTCGCGACCAAAAAACATAAAGGTGCACAGCACGCTGAAAGCGATCAGGCATTCGCGATAGACCACTTTTTTGCGGCGTTCGGGTTTGACTTGTTTGAGGGCGGCGATAAAGAGCGGAATATTGCCCAGCGGATCAATGATCAGGATGAGCAGGACAGTGGCTGAGAGAAAAGAGGTTTCCATACTGATAGGTGTAGTGTGTGTTGCGTCCGGCTGCAAGCGGGGGTGTGGCCCCGCCAGAAACTGAGTTAGGCGGGGGAAGGGATGGTTTAGAGCGTGTCTGTTTGCTGATCGGTGTCGGTGCTGGTCGGTTTTTCTTTGCGTGCGCTGCCTTCTATCATCTGGATGACAAACAGGCGGCAGGGTAGTGCGCCGTTATACAGCGGTGTGCGACGTTTCGGAGAGAGGCGAATGAGTTTCGCCAATCGTAAATCTCCGCTGAAAAAGTAGGCGGTCCAGCCGGCAAAGTGCGCTTTCAGCCAATCGCCTAGTTGTGGGTACCACTCGGCCAGTTGCTCCAGTTCTTCCAGTCGTACACCGTAGGGCGGGTTGCTTACCAGCATGCCGTTGCTGCCATTGGGGCGTACTTGCAGGATGTCGAGGTCAGTGAGTTGAATCTGTTCGCTAAGGCCAGCGCGTTGCAGATTGTTGCGGCAGATGGTCATCATGACGCTGGAGTGATCGGAGCCGCTGATTGTCAGGTCCGGCTTGCTCAGTTCCGCTTGTTGTGCTGCTAATTTCAGAGCAGCCCAATTAGTCTTGTCAAAATTCAGCCAATGTTGAAAGCCAAACTCACGCAATCGCCCCGGTGCGCGTTTGAGCGCGATGTCAGCGGCTTCTACCAGAAAGGTACCGCTGCCACACATGGGGTCGATCAAGGGCTGGCTGCCATCGTAACCGGCCAGCAGCAGAATGCCGGCAGCCAGGTTTTCGCGTATTGGCGCATCGCCAGCTTCTTCACGCCAGCCTCGTTTGAACAATGCTTCACCGCTGGTATCCAGGTAAATCGTCGCGCTGTTGTGGGTGAGGAAGACATTGATGCGCACATCGGGGGTGCGGGTGTCGACATTGGGGCGGCCTTGGTCTGCCTGGCGGAAGCGGTCGCAAATAGCGTCTTTTACCGTGAGCGAAACAAAGTCCAAGCTTTTAAGTTGGGTGCCAATACCATCAGTTTTGAGTTTGATGGTTTTGCTAACAGCAAACCAGTGTGGCCAGTCTACTTGCAGCGCGAGTGAGTAAATGTCTTTTTCATTGTGGTAGTGGCTGTGTGCCAGTCGCAGCAGAATACGGCTAGCAACGCGGCTGTGCAGATTAGCCGCCATCATCAGTTCATGGTTGCCGCTGAAGTGAACACCGCCTTCGATGATCTCAATATCGTTAGCTGATAAAGCACTTAATTCACTGGCCAGAATGTCTTCCAGTCCACGTGGGCAGGGTGCAAACAACTGTAGTCTGCTGTCCTGCACATTAGTCAGCTCCAACTCACTTAAGGGTGCGCTTTGCTGGCTGTTGTGCATAGGGCTGCGTGGTGTGTCATTGCGCTCATAGCGGCGCTCCTGCCGTATGGCAGGAGCTTCCTGAGCTGGCCTGCTGGTAGCGCGCTCCGGCTGCTGTGTGGTCGGTTTGACAAAGAGTTTCCGTGGGCCAGTATCCGCTGTGTTCGTTTGCGCTTGGTCGACATTATATCGCTGCGATGGCTTGTTTTCTTGCTCACGAAAGCGGTTCTCCCGTTCCCCCGTTGGTTTACTGAACAGCTTGCGTGGCGCGGCGTCTTCTCTCGTTTCCGTTGTGGCACGTGAAGGTGACGGCAAACTGCGTTCGCGTGGGTAACTGGCTGCTGCTTCTTTGGTATTTAAGGGCTTGGGGCCGGATGGGCCACGATCACGGCTATAACTTTTCAGTTCGCCGGGCCGCTTGTCATCGCGTGGTGAGAAGTGTGGTTTCGGACGCTGTAGCGGGGCGGGGTCGGTATGGGTTTCTGCCGCTTTGATCGGCAGCGGTCGGGCTCGATTGGGTTCTGCTGATCTGCGCTCATCCTGATTGCGTGGGTTGCGCTCATCGCGTGAGTAAGGTGGGCGTTCTTTATCGCGCCCCTTATGCGGTTTGTTTTGTGGGCTTGGCTTATTGCTGGAATCTTGTTCGGCGGCATTGTTATCACCCGGGCGTTTTTGCCAGCTGGGTTTGGCCGGACCGGGCCGGCGGCCGGAGTAAGGCTGACGTGGGCCGTCCGGGCTAGTCTTGTTATTTTGGCTTGGCGATTGACTAGCGTTGCTGGCACCTGCCTGCGGGCTAGAGGTGGTGTCGCGCTGATTAACATCGCGACGCACATTGGCGCGTTGGCGGGAGCGGAAACTGGACATGGAACTTCCTTGCTGAAGGCATACTTATGATTAAGCTTTTCATTTTAGCGCATTTGACGTTGTGCTGCTTGGTGCTGCGGGGGCTTTCCGTTACCATGCTCGCCACTTATTGAATGGCAGAGATGTATGTTGCAGCTTTCTTTTGCTGAGCGTTTATGCTTGTGGCAGCAGCAGCACGGGCGTCATGGTCTGCCTTGGCAGCAGGCAGACGCGTATCGTATCTGGTTGTCGGAAATTATGTTGCAACAGACCCAGGTGAGCAGCGTACTGGCATACTACCCGCGTTTTTTGGCCCGTTTTCCTGATGTTTCCAGTTTGGCGAGTGCTTCGCTGGATGAAGTGCTGGTGTTGTGGAGTGGTTTGGGCTACTACAGTCGGGCACGTAATTTACATAAAGCCGCGCAGATGGTGGTGCAGGAGTTTGCTGGCGAGTTTCCGCGTACCCGTTTGCAACTGGAGCGCTTGCCGGGAGTAGGGCGTTCTACCGCTGCGGCGATAGCCGCGTTTGCTTTTGCGGAGCGGGAGACGATTCTGGACGGTAATGTCAAGCGGGTGCTGACACGCTGTTTCGGGGTCGAGGGTTTTCCTGGTGATAAAAAAGTCGAGCAGCAGTTGTGGTGTTTGGCGGAGAGCTTATTGCCAACGGATGCGGCATTCATGACAGCCTATACCCAGGGCCTGATGGACTTGGGCGCGACAATTTGTCGGCGCAGCAAGCCAGCCTGCATATTGTGTCCGATGGTTGATGTCTGTGTTGCTGCGCGTGATGGCCGTACTGCCGAGTTGCCGCTGCGTCGACCTAAAAAAGCCGTGCCGACCAAGCATACGGTGATGTTGCTGGCGACACATGGTGATCAGGTATGGTTGCAGCGGCGTCCGCCAACCGGTATCTGGGGTGGTTTGTTGTCCTTACCGGAGTTTGCGTCTTCGCTGGCGGTGGAAGACTGGTTGGCACAGATGGGGCAGGGCGATATCCTGCCGGCCTGGGACGAGTTGGAGCATGTATTTACGCATTATCGTTTGATCATCACGCCCTTGCCAGTGCGGCTAGCGCAGTTACAGGCGCAAGGAACTAAAGAGCTGGATGGACAGTGGTTGAGCCTGGAGCTGGCGGCAGAGGCGGGTGTGCCTGCTCCAGTCAAGCGTTTGTTATTGCAATTAGCCAATGCTCGATAGTAAGAGCGGGCGAATAAAATTCAGCGGTGTTAGCAGAAAGAGTGTTAGCTAGGTAAAATCGCCGCTAATTCATTACCTACCATGGGTTTAATAATATGAGCATTAAGTCGGATAAATGGATTCGCCGTATGGCGGCTTCGCAGCAAATGATAGAGCCGTTTGAGCCGGACCAGATCAAAGTCCACAACGGTGAAAAAGTCATTTCGTATGGCACTTCCAGCTATGGCTACGATATTCGCTGTGCTGATGAGTTTAAGGTGTTCACCAATATCAACAGCACGATTGTTGATCCTAAAAACTTTGATCCGGATTCTTTTGTGGAAGTGTCTGGCAAAGGCTATTGCATCATCCCGCCTAATAGTTTTGCGCTGGCGCGCACGGTGGAGTATTTCCGTATTCCGCGTTCGGTACTCACCGTTTGTCTGGGTAAGTCCACCTATGCGCGTTGCGGCATTATCGTGAATGTCACGCCGTTTGAGCCGGAGTGGGAAGGTTATGTCACGCTGGAGTTTTCTAATACCACGCCGCTGCCAGCCAAGATCTATGCCAATGAGGGTGTCGCGCAGGTCTTGTTTTTTGAGTCGGATGAGGTATGTGATGTCTCCTATCGTGATCGTGCCGGTAAATATATGAAACAGAGCGGAGTGACCTTGCCGCGCCCTTAAGGGTAGATGGTGAAATAAGGTGATGTTAGAACTGTATTTTTGTATGGAACAAAAAATACTAGCTCGCAATTTTTGTAAAATGCTCTAGGATAAACAGAGAGTTAGCCCGCTTTTGCTTTGTTTGGCTCAGGTGCGGCAGACGGTTTCTCCTTAGGGCGTTAGCGGTTCCCCCTTGCCGCTACGCCTTCTTTTTTTGTGTTCACTGTCCATCATTAATGGGTTTGCCTGCTATTCATGAGTAATCCCCCTGACGCTTTCGAACTTACCGCAGAAGTGCTGCCTGCTTGCTTGCCGCTTGCTCATGTTTTTGGGCAGCCGGTACTGGAGCTGCCACAAGACCTCTTTATTCCACCAGATGCCCTGCAAATTATTCTGGAGAGTTTTGAGGGGCCGCTGGATTTATTACTGTATCTGATCCGCAAGCAAAACTTGGATGTGCTGAATATACCGATGGCGGCTATTACTGCTCAATACATGGGCTATATCGAGGTGATGCAGCAGGGTCGGCTAGAACTGGCTGCCGAATATTTGCTGATGGCTGCTTTGTTAATAGAAATCAAGTCGCGTTTATTGTTGCCACGTCCGCCGCAGGAGGAAGACGGTGAGGCTGGCGATCCGCGTGCCGAACTAGTGCGCCGTTTGCTGGAGTACGAGCAGATGAAACTGGCTGCATTGGCTTTGGATAAGCTACCGCAGGCAGAGCGTGATTTTGCCTGGTTGGCGGTATTGGTGGAGCAGTCTGCCGAGCAGCGCTTGGCCGAGGTGAGTGCGGCAGATCTGCGTCAGGCGTGGCTGGTGATTTTGTCGCGTGCCAAACACCAACGCCATCATCAGGTAAAACAGGATGAATTATCGGTACGCGAGCAGATGAGCTGGCTGCTGCGTTATCTGGATGGTCGTGACTATGTGCCGTTTGAAGAGTTATTTGATGTGACTAAAGGGGTGACGCATTTGGTGGTCAATTTTATTGCGGTGCTGGAACTGGTGAAGGAAGGTATGGTGAAAGTCAGTCAGGATGTACCTTATCAGACCATTTATGTGCGTATTGCTCTGTTGTGATCTGGTGGCTTCTTCGAAAAAGGCTTGATGTTGTCGCATAAGCACTTACGATGAAACTATCAACTAAGAAAGATCGCCATGCGTATCGAAGCCGCTAGCCTGATGCACCTCGTTGCCTATGAAACCTATTTAGAGGCTTGTCGGCAGCAAGCGTGGCCCCACTACCAAAATATCAATATTGATGCAGAAAGCCATCTGCAGAGTTTGCTGAAACACGCGCAAGGGCAAGATTTGCCAGAGGGCGAAGTGGCTTGCCAAACCTGGTTTTTGCTGGACAGTGCCGGTCAGATTATCGGTGCTATTCGTTTGCGGCGGGCCGATACGCCGTTTGTTCTGGATCAAGCTGGTCATATCGAATTTGAAGTGCTGCCAGCCTGGCGTGGTCAAGGTTTTGCCAAAGTCTTGCTGCAGTATGTGCAGACATTAGGCGATAGGCCGGCAAGTGGTAACTGGGTAATCGTCTGTCTGGCCAGTAATGCAGCAGCTATACATACAATAGAATCTTGTGGCGGCCAGTTGCTAGGCATTCAAAAAGAGCAGGGACAGATGCTAAAACGCTACAGTTTGACTTCCTTGGCCGATTAAAATGTCAAGATCTAACGATTAATTTCGCTTAATTGCCCAAGCTCCTGTAAGATGCTCAATTCCTCGCATAATCAAGAAGCTTATTTCAAGCGCTGTGGTTCAATGTCTACACCTTCTACCATCTCGGATCTGAAATATTTGAAGATAGTATTGGAGACCGCTTTGCTGACAGCACAGGAACCCCTGTCGTTAGCAGTGCTGAAGAAGTTGTTTGCCGAGGATGTAACGATTGCACTGATCAGTGACATACTTGTCGATATTCAGGCAGACTGGTGCGATAAGGGTATTGAGCTTGTTAAGCTGGCTTCGGGCTGGCGCTTTCGTGCTCGTGCCGAGTTTACACCTTACCTCAATCGCTTAAGTCCGGAAAAACCGCCAAGATATTCACGTGCTGTGATGGAAACCTTGGCCATAATCGCCTACAAACAACCTGTAACCCGTGGTGATATTGAAGCGATACGGGGAGTATCGGTTTCCAGCAATATTGTGCAAACACTGCTGGAACGAGGATGGGTTGAAGTGATCGGACACAAGGATGTGCCGGGCCGTCCCGGTTTGTACGCCACCACTCGTAAGTTTCTGGATGATTTGAGCTTTGCTTCGCTAGAGCAACTGCCACCATTGGCAGAGTTGGAAACGTTGATCGTGTCTGACTCCGCGCAGCAGGATGAGCAATTGCCAGCGAACGCAGACCAACGCCCCCTCGACGATGAGGCGGATAATTTAGAGCTAGTTGCAGAATAAAATCCTAGTACCCGCATTCTGCTGGAACGCTCGCATTGAAAGAGTAAATATATGTCTACTAAAGGACAAACCAAACCCGCCCGCCAACCGGTGGCGCGTGTTAAAGGTCGTGAATCCCATTCGCAAGGACGCACCCCTGATACCAGCCGTGGCAATGCCCAGCCACGCAGTTTGGCTACCCCAGGAAATGGAACCGCTAAACCCCGTTTTGCCCAGCCGCAAGATGCGACAAATGCTACCCGACAAGGGCGAGATGGTCGCACCACACCATCAGGCCGCAAACCCTCCACTCGTAATGCGCAGGCCAATGGGGCTCCGCCTTTGCATAAAGGTGTGCCGTTATTTAAGCTCAGCCGGCGTGAGCAGGAGCAACAGCAATTACAGGCCGCTTCGCGCAAGCAAGCTTACGGTCGTGATGATAATGGCGACGTTAACGGCAACGTGATACTGGAACATGAAAAACGTTTTGGTAGCAAGAATGGAGCCAGGCCGACCAAGCCTGGTGAAGTAGCCCGTACTGAGCGGCCTGCTAATGGCAAACCACTGGTGCAAAAGGCCAAAAAACTGCGCTTACGCAGTCCTAATCAGGATATCCAGGACAAGTCAAAACGTTTGCGTGAAGTACGGGTCGACTTGAAAGAGATTGAGCCGATACGTCTGCAAAAGGCTTTGGCTGCTTCCGGCGTTGGCTCGCGTCGCGAGATGGAGGAGTGGATAGAGGCCGGCCTGGTAACCATCAATGGAAAAAAAGCTGATTTGGGTGACCGTGTCGGCCCGCAAGATAGAGTGGTTGTGAAAGGCGACGCGATCAAGCTGAAATGGTCGGATCGTCTGCCCCGCGTGATCATGTATCACAAAGAAGAAGGCGAAATTGTCAGCCGGGATGACCCAGGTGGCCGGGTAACAGTGTTTGATCGTTTGCCACAGGCTAAGTCCAGTCGTTGGGTGGCAATTGGTCGTCTGGATGTGAATACCTCTGGTTTGCTGTTGATTACCACCAGTGGCGAGCTGGCTAATCGCATGATGCACCCTAGTTTTGAAGTTGAGCGCGAATATTCGGTGCGCGTGCTGGGTGAGTTGACGCCAGAGGTGATGAAGGAAATGGTCAAAGGTGTGCAGCTGGAAGATGGTGAGGCACGCTTTGAACGCATTTTCCAAAAAGGTGGCGCTGATGAGGCGGCCAACCAGTGGTTTAATGTCGTGATCAAAGAAGGGCGTAATCGCGAAGTACGTCGTATTTTCGAGCACTTCAAATTAACCGTCAGTCGTTTAATGCGTGTGCGCTTTGGCAATATCGGCTTACCTCCTCGTCTTAAGCGCGGGCAGTTTTATGAGTTGAATTCGGCAGAAGTGGCCGCTGTGATGAAGTGGGCAGACTTGACCGTGACCGGTGGCAAGAAAGTTGCGCCCTCTAAAAAGGCCTCACCCAGACGTGCGCAGCCTAAAAAAGTGCTGCCCAAAGCCGCAGGTTAAACCGCTTGCTTAGATTGTGGCGCAAGTTGTGGCGTTTGCTGACCTTGCCGGTGCATAAAGCCAAGACGACAGCAAATGAAGTCGTCGATGCCTGTGCACCAAAACGACAGCGTGCTGCCATTATTATTATTGAACAGCAGCGCATCTTGCTGATGCGGCGTATTAAGCCAGGTAAAGACTACTATGTGCTGCCTGGTGGTACGGTGAAGCCAGGCGAAACGGTAGCAATGGCCTGTGTGCGTGAAGCCGAAGAAGAGACCGGCCTGCACGTCTGGCTTGGTGATCAGCTCTGTGCTCTGGAAGGTCGTCGTCGTATTGAGTATGTTTTTCTGGCTCGTCGCCATTGCGGTACTGTGCAACTGGGTGGCCCTGAGTTGTGTCGTATGCAACCGGATAATCAGTATCTGCTGGAGTGGTTGAATCAAGAGCAACTGCGGCGAGCCAAGCTTAAACCCAAGAGTTTGTTGCCTTATTGCTTGGCTGCGTTGCAACAGACCGATGTCCATGGTTCTGCTTGCCAGCCTGATGGTGGATAAATCCGAATATGAGCAAAGCTTTTACCAAGGAACAGGATGACGCCGACGAGGAGTTGGCCCCCGAGTTGCGCCTACCCGTTTCCAGCAAAAACTATCTGACCCCAGGTGGTTGGCAACGTCTGAAAGATGAACTTTATCAGCTGGTGAATCGTGAGCGTCCCGAAGTGGTGCAGATCGTTAACTGGGCGGCCAGCAATGGTGATCGTTCCGAAAATGGCGATTATCTATATGGTAAGAGGCGTTTGCGTGAGATTGACCGGCGTATCCGTTTTCTGACTAAACGCCTGGAAATTGCTGAAGTGGTTGATCCGGAAACGCGCGTGGCAACAGATCAGATATTTTTTGCGGCAACGGTGCTGATTGAGCGTGGCAATGGTCGTGAGCAGTTGCTGCGCATTGTTGGTGTTGACGAGATTGATTTGGCGCGTGGTCATATCAGTTGGATCTCCCCGATTGCCCGAGTATTACTGAAGGCGCGTGCAGGTGATAGTGTGCTGTTTCGTGGGCCGGATGGCGAAGAAGATATAGAGATATTAGAAGTACGTTATGAAAAGGTCGATTAACAAGCGTTACATTCTCGCCCCAAGCCCTCATATTGCTGCCGCCTGGTGAGGCGGCAGCTTCTGATCATGTCAAGACCCTTGCTTTGACGCACCATTATTGACCTGCAGGTGAGAGCAATGGCGTATAACCCAACTGGCGTAGCTTGTTCATGGCTTCGTCTGCCTCTGCTCTTGTTTTGAACGGTCCTAACTGCACTTTGGTAACGCTATGTGCCTGGATGCCTTGTTTTTTCAATTCTTGCAGTAGTTTCTCTGCATTGCTCACGCTGGCAAATAAGCCCAGTTGTACTTGATAGCCTACTGAGCTGCCGGAGGGTTTGGCCTGGCTGTCTTTCGTGGTGGGCATAGCGATATTGTTGGATTTGGCTTCTTGCGTCGCTATTTGGGGAGCTTGGTTTGGTTTGGTTGGTTTGCTGGCTGGTGTCTGGCTGAGCTCCTTTTTCTCGACTGTTCTATCGTGGCTTTGTGGTGCCTTTGGTTTGGTCGTCGTTGCTAGTGGCGGAGGTGCTGCTTGCTGCTGTGTGATGGCCGATTCTGTTTTGGCTGCTGTTGGTAATGGAGGGGGGCTTGGTAGCGTGTTGTTTATGTTGCTAGGCGCGCTGCTTTCGTTCTGAGGGGCGCTTGTCTCTATTGCTGTTTGTGCGATGGGTGCAGGTACGCTGGCGGTCGAACTGGCAGCTTGCTGCTGGATCTTGCCTGAGCTGGACGTCTGGTTGGTGGCCGTCATCTCGACCTTAGGCTTGTTTAGGCTGTCCATTACCGGAATAGCAGCCAGCGCGATGGCGACTAAGCCGCCGGCAATGAGCAAGCGCTTTTTCAGCTTCAGACTCAGGTCGGGGTCGTCGTGGTCAATTTGTGGATTAGGTGTTTGGTTTTGTTGAGTCATGGGGCCTGAATAATGTGCAGCAGTTGGTTAAAAACGCTGTTAAAATTCGCGGTTCGTCAAAATTGTGTAGCTCGAGATTTGCATAATACTCGAATTCAGCTATTTGTCTTGCATGTTTAGGAGAGTTTATATGGCAGTTGAACGTACCTTGTCCATTATCAAGCCAGATGCAGTGGCTAAAAATGTGATTGGCAAAATCTATGATCGTTTTGAAACGGCTGGCTTAAAAGTAGTTGCCGCTAGAATGAAGCAGCTATCTCGCGCCGAAGCCGAGGGATTTTATGCAGTACATAGAGAGCGTCCTTTTTTCAAAGACCTGGTTGATTTTATGGTGTCGGGCCCGGTGATGATTCAAGCTTTGGAAGGCGACAATGCTGTATTGAAGAATCGTGAGCTAATGGGCGCTACTGATCCGAAAAAGGCTGAAGCCGGTACCATTCGTGCTGATTTTGCTGATTCTATCGATGCTAATGCGGTTCATGGTTCTGATAGTCTCGAAAATGCGGCTATCGAAATAGCGTACTTTTTCGCTGCTTCGGAAATCAGTGCTCACTAGATTTTAGTGAAGTTGATGGCAGCCTTGGTGTGGCTCTGCCAAGGCTTGCATCGGGCGATGCAGTGCTCGCTTTTGTTGTTGAGGATTGAATGAAGACTAATCTGCTCAATTTTACTTTGGAGCAGCTCACGCAGCATTTTGCTGCCATGGGCGAGAAGCCGTTTCGTGCCAAGCAAGTGATGCGCTGGATGCATCAGATGGCTGAAGCCGACTTTGATGCCATGACTGATTTGGCCAAGAGTTTACGCACCAAGCTACAACAAAGTGCCGAAGTTAGCGTGCCGGCCTTGATGACCGGGCAGGCGTCCAGCGATGGTACCCGCAAGTGGCTGCTGGATGTTGGCACGGGAAATGGCGTTGAAACCGTCTTTATTCCCGAAAACGAACGCGGCACTTTGTGTGTGTCATCGCAGGTGGGATGCGCGCTTGAGTGTACTTTTTGTTCTACCGGGCGGCAGGGCTTTAACCGTAATTTGAGTACGGCTGAAATTATCGGCCAGCTCTGGTGGGCGAATAAAGCGATGGGCGTGACGCCCAAAAATGAGCGAGTGGTTTCCAACGTCGTCATGATGGGCATGGGCGAACCGTTGGCTAATTTCGACAATGTGGTTAGTGCCATGCAGATTATGCTGGATGACCATGCTTATGGCTTGTCGCGCCGCCGCGTCACCTTGTCTACATCAGGTTTAGTACCGCAAATGGATAGGCTGCGTGAAGAATGTCCGGTTGCTTTGGCTGTGTCATTACATGCCCCTAATGATGCTATTCGCAATGAAATTGTTCCTGTAAATAAGAAATATCCACTTGTCGAATTAATGGCGGCTTGTCGGCGTTATTTGGAAAAAGCACCACGCGATTTTATTACTTTCGAATACGTGATGCTTGACGGTGTGAACGATAGGCCGGAACATGCAAGACAATTGCTTGAACTGGTGCGCGATGTGCCCTGTAAGTTTAATCTTATCCCATTTAATCCATTTCCTAACTCAGGCTATGCTCGCTCCAGCAATAATGCCATAAGGATGTTTCGTGAAATTCTACAGGAACATGCTTACGTGGTAACTGTGCGCAAAACGAGAGGCGACGATATTGACGCCGCTTGTGGTCAGTTGGCAGGGCAGGTGACAGACAAGACCCAGCGCCAGCTTAAATGGATGCAGTTAACTGAGGCTAAAAAACCATGAATATATGGCGGATGTGGTTTGCTGGCGGCTTGCTAGCCTGTGTAATAACTGCATTTGCCGATACTGATGGGCTAGGTAGGCAGCGAGAGTTAGCGCAAGTACGTACTCAGTTAGCTGTGGAGTATGCGAAGCTAGGTAATCTGAAAGTGGCATTGGACACTGCCGAGCAGGCAGTTTTAGCCGATAGCACTTATCCCTCTGCTTATATTGCACAAGCCTATGTGTTGGCTCTGTTGCAGCAGGATGGTCGTGCTGAAGCAGCATACCGGAAGGCCTTGCAACTGGAGCCTGACAATCCGGAGGCCAATAATAACTACGGTTTGTTTCTCTGTGAGCGTAATCGAATTGAGGAATCTTTGCCTTATTTCCAAAAAGCCTTAGCGAATCCGCTGTATGATTCGCCGCAAACTGCGTACCTGAATCTGGGGCAATGCAATGCGAAGGTTGGTAAAGGTGAGCAGGCTAATGACTACCTGTTAATGGCTTTACGTGCTGCACCTAATTTTGAGCCAGCTTTGCGTGAGCTGGCGGAGCTGCACCTGAGCCAGGGTAATGCCAAGTTGGCGACATTTTATTTTGAACGTATGACGGCTAGAGGCACTATTGCTTCATTGTCAGCCGCAGACTTGTGGCTGGGTGTGAGGGTAACGCGTAACACGGGGGATAGAGCATTAGAGGCAGAGTATTCTAATGTTCTTAAAAGTAGATACCCGGACTCCAAACAAACACAACTAATGCTGAGTGGAAGCTGAGGATGGAATCATCATTTGAACCAACAAGTTCACCATTAACCATAGGCGTCGGTGCGCAGCTAAAAGCGGCTCGGGAGGCTGTCGGTTTGAGTTTGGGAGAAGTGGCCGATAGGTTGAAGTTTTCTATACGACAGTTGGAAGCTATTGAACGGGATGATTTTTCCATTCTGCCGGGGGCCACTTTCGTGCGTGGTTTTGTACGTAATTATGCTTGCTTCCTACGCTTGGATCCGGCCCCTTTGATGGCATTGCTGGAGCAGCAGTTTCCTTCCGCCGTCAATGATGTCGCGAATCTGGTGCGTGATGGTATTCACGATCATGAGCAGGCTTTCCCCTTGGGCGGCGCGGGGAATTCGGGTAGAAGTGGTCGCTGGGTAGGTTTGCTATTGTTGCTGGTGGCGGTGGGGGGCGGTGTGGCTTGGCTGGCAAATGGCAATATAGCGCTGGAGTTTCCTTCGTCTGTCTCGGTGTCGAGCTCTGCTCCTCTGGCGCAGCAAGATAAAGATATTGTCAATAATACGGCTTCGTCTGCCGTGGCCAGTGCTCCGCTTGGTCAACTGGTGACTTCCGTTGCAAGCAAGTTGCCCGTTAGCTCTGTGCCCGTCGTTCAGTCAGCGGCGGTCGTGCCATCGGCGCCAGCTAGTGCCCCTGTGGCTAATGTGGCCATTGGGCGTGTATTGCTATCGGTAAAAGACGAGGCATCTTGGGTGTCTATGATTGATGCCAGCGGTGAAAAGCTGGTTTACGGAACCTTGTCCCCTGGTACCAGTAAGGAGGCCGTTGGCACTCCACCATTTACGCTCATTATTGGCAATGCATCCCAAGTTACAGTTAATTTCAACGGCCAGGCAGTGGACTTCTCGGATAAAGTTCGTGGAGCAACTGCCAAAATTTATCTAAAGTAGCAATGCTTGGATGGCGGGTTCTCTACACTTAGGATGCAAATAGTCAATGAATAGTATAAATAGGGTGCGTCGACTTACCTGTCAGGTGCGTATTGGTCAGGTTTTGGTGGGTTCACAGGCGCCGGTTGTTGTGCAATCAATGACAAATACTGATACAGCAGATGTTGTTGCTACGGTGCAGCAAGTGTTTGCTTTAGCCGAGGCCGGTTCTGAGTTGGTGCGTATTACGGTTAACTCTGCCGAGGCAGCGGGCAAAGTGGCTGAAATTCGCCAGCGTCTGGATGATATGGCTTGTGATGTGCCGTTGATTGGCGATTTTCATTTTAATGGTGATCGCTTGCTGAAGGATTTTCCCGATTGTGCGAAAGCGTTAGCTAAATACCGTATCAATCCCGGCAATGTGGGTAAGGGTAGCAAGGGAGATGACAAGTTTGCTTTTATGATTCGTACGGCGATTGAATATGGTAAGCCAGTGCGTATTGGTGTTAATTGGGGCAGTCTTGATCAGGTCTTATTGGCCAGAATGATGGACGCTAATAATAAGGCCGCGCAGCCCTTGCCTGTTGAACAGTTGATGCGTGAGGCCTTAATTGTGTCTGCTCTGGAGTCGGCAGATAAGGCCTTGGAACTGGGTTTGCCTGCTGAACAGATATTGCTGTCCTGCAAAGTCAGTAATGTGCAGGATTTGATTACGGTTTATCGTGACTTGGCTCAGCGTTGTGATTTTCCCTTGCACTTAGGGCTTACTGAAGCAGGTATGGGCTCTAAAGGGATTGTTGCGTCTAGTGCTGCATTGGCGGTGCTTTTACAGGAAGGAATTGGCGACACCATCCGTATTTCCTTGACCCCAGAACCTGGTGCTGCACGTACTAAAGAAGTGCAGGTGGCGCAAGAGCTGCTGCAGACGATGGGTTTACGTAGCTTCACGCCTTTGGTGACGGCTTGTCCGGGTTGTGGTCGTACTACTAGCACCTTTTTCCAGGAGTTGGCCGGGCATATTCAAGATTACTTGCGCGCGCAAATGCCGGTTTGGCGTTTGCAATATCCAGGTGTAGAAGAAATGAATGTGGCGGTGATGGGCTGCGTGGTGAATGGCCCAGGAGAGAGTAAATTGGCTGATATTGGTATTTCTCTACCGGGTACGGGCGAGGTGCCTGTAGCGCCAGTGTATATTGATGGGCAGAAAGATATCACGCTTAAAGGTGATAATATCGCTGTTGAGTTCACCGATATTATTGAGCGCTATGTGCATAGTCGATATGGCGAAGGTGGGGCTAAGCGCCGTGAAGAGACTAGCCGTGTTATTCCTATTCGTTCCGTTTGAGATTAACCGTATTTAAAATTACGATTTAGCAATTTTAAGAAAAAAACAATGTCACAAAAATATCAGGCAGTCAAAGGCATGAATGATGTGTTGCCTGCCGAATCCTACCAGTGGGAGTTCTTTGAAGCTACTTTGCGTGCTTTGCTAGCTGATTATGGTTACCAGAATATACGTACACCTATAGTTGAAACCACCCCATTGTTTGTTCGTGCCATTGGTGAAGTGACCGATGTTGTCGAGAAAGAAATGTATACCTTTGTTGATAGCCTCAATGGAGATAGTTTGACTTTGCGTCCAGAGGGTACAGCGGGTACATTGCGGGCAGTTGTAGAACATAATCTGCTCTACAACAGTACGCAGAAACTCTGGTATATGGGGCCGATGTTTCGTCATGAGCGTCCGCAGAAAGGTCGTTATCGCCAGTTTCATCAAATTGGCGTTGAGGCCTTGGGGTTTGCCGGGCCGGATATTGATACAGAAATCATCGTCATGACCGCTGATTTGTGGCGGCGTCTAGGCTTGACGCAATATTTACAGTTGGAAATCAATAGCCTTGGTAATTCGGCTGAACGTCTTGCTCATCGTGAGGCGCTGATTGCTTATCTGGAGTGCCACCATGAACTGCTGGATGAGGATGGTAAGCGTCGTTTATATACCAATCCTTTGCGGGTATTGGACACGAAGAATCCTGCTTTGCAACAAATGGCAGATAATGCGCCGCGCTTATTAGATTATCTTGGGCCAGAGTCTTTAGCGCATTATCAGGGCTGGAAGGAAATGCTGACAGCTTTAGGCGTGGCTTATAAAGAAAACCCGCGCCTAGTGCGTGGCTTAGATTATTACAATCAGTCTGTGTTCGAATGGGTCACCACAGAACTAGGTGCTCAGGGCACCCTATGTGCTGGTGGTCGCTATGATGGACTGATAGAGCAGTTGGGTGGTAAAGCGACTGCTGGTATTGGTTTTGGCATGGGTATGGAGCGGGTTTTGTTGTTATTGCAGGGAAAAGGGCTATTGCCTGCCTCACCTGCTGCTGATGTTTATCTGCTTAATCAGGGAACGGGCGCGCCACTCTATGCAATGAGGCTGGCGCAATCTTTGCGTACCGCTGGTTTTTCAGTGATTCAGCACCTGGGTGAGGCAAGTTTTAAATCACAGATGAAGAAAGCGGATGCTTCTGGTGCTTTGTTTGCTGTTATTGTCGGCGAGGATGAAATTTGTGCTGGCCAGGCGGTGATTAAGCCCTTGCGTACTGATATAGTGCAGCAGACCGTCGCGCTAGAAAGTGTGCCAGCGGCACTTGCGGCATTGATGAATTAAAAGAAAGGGCCAAAAATGGCGTTCGATTTACAAGAACAAGAACAGATTGATGCAATCAAAGCCTTCTGGCAGCAATGGGGTAAGTGGATTGTTAGCGCTTTAGTGCTGGCTGCGGTTGTTTATTCAGGGGTTACGGCTTACCGCTATTATGAAGGTCAGCAGTCGGCAAAGGCTGCTATGGTCTACGACAATGTTACTACAGCTGCAACGGCAAAAGATATTAGCAAGCTCAAGTCAGTGGTGCAGATCTTGCAAAATGAGTTTTCATCTTCTGCCTACGCTACTCGTGCGTCTTTATTGCTGGCAAAGCAAGCATATGAGAAAAATGACTTCGTTTTGGCGCAGTCGCAACTGGAGTGGGTGCTAAGTAATAGCAAAGACGAGGCGGAGAAAGCTGTGGCCCGTTTGCGCTTGGTTGCAGTATTGCTTGATCAAAAGCGATTTGATGCCGCCATTGCTGAATTAAATAAAGAGCATCCTGCTGCGTTTGATGCTTTGTACTTTGATATGCGTGGTGACGTATTAGTGGCCAAAGGCGATAAAGTGGCGGCTCGTGACGCTTATAAGGCTGCTTTGGCAAAATTACAGGCAGATTCACCTAGCCGTGAATTCGTCCAGATTAAACTCGATGCGCTGGGAGAGTAGAGTGATTCGCCGTCAATTATTACTTACTGCTGTACTGTCCTCAACCTTGTTGGCAGGTTGTGCCAGCTGGTTCACTGGATCTAGTCAATTTAAACCTACTCCGCTAACAGCAATCGAATCATCTCAAAATCTGCAAGTGAAGTGGACGCTGACTCAGGCAGGGCCAACTGCCGGATTTTTGCCGGTTTATGCTAATGGCCATATTGTTAGTGCCGATGTTAATGGGCGCATTTTAACGGTGGATGCGCTTAGTGGCCGGGTGTCTGCCACTGCTGATCTTAAGCGAAAGCTATCGGCAGGGGTGGCTGTAGCTGATGAAACTGTTCTGGTTGGTACACAAGACGCCAAATTGCTGGCGGTTGATCGTGCTAGTGGCAGGGTATTGTGGGAGCAACCGTTAACCAGTCTTATGCTGGAGGCCCCGCAGCGGGCCGGGGATATAGTGGTTGTGCGTACCAATGATGGTCGCTTGACCGGTTTTTCCTTAAGTGACGCTGGCAAGCAGCAATGGTCGCTGGGTAATGTTCTGCCGCAGTTAACCGTGCGTAATAATGGCTCCATGCAATCTGTTGGTCCGGAAGCTGTGATGGTAGGGCAGGCGGGTGGACGCCTAGATATTATTAGCCCACCGACAGGCAATACATTATGGCAGGGCTTGGTGGCTTCTCCACGTGGTGCGACGGAGTTGGAACGAGTAACCGATGTTGTGAGTCGTCCGGTATTCGATGGTAACCAAGTGTGTGCTGTGGCGTATCAGGGTAGAGTGGCTTGTTTTGAGGCTGCCTCTGGCAGCTTATTATGGGCGCGTGATGTGTCTTCCAGCCGTGGTGTGACTTTAGATGGCAGCAATGTCTACGTGACAGCAGAAGATGGTTCTGTTTTGGCATATGACCGTGTTTCTGGCCGTAATGTTTGGAAAACAGAAGCCCTTAAATATCGAGATGTTTCTGGCCCTGCTACACTAGGGCGCTTTGTGCTTGTTGGAGATGGGGAAGGCTATGCTCACCTGCTTTCCAATGAAGATGGTCGTATCGTTGGTCGAGTCAAGGTTGGCTCTGAGGCCTTGACCAGTCAACCGGTGTCTTTAGGTGTTTCTACCCTAGTTCAGGGGCAGAGCGGTCGCCTAACGATGCTGACTTTGGGACAGAATTAGTATTACATGAAACCAACAGTTGCTTTGGTCGGCCGCCCTAATGTGGGCAAGTCGACTTTGTTTAACCGGCTGACACGTAGTCGTGATGCCTTAGTGGCAGATCAGCCAGGCTTAACTAGAGACCGTCATTACGGTCATGGTCGTGTAGGGGAAAAGCCTTATCTGGTAGTCGATACAGGTGGTTTTGAGCCTGTAGTGGATCAAGGAATCTTGTTCGAAATGGCGAAACAAACGCTTCAAGCGGTAGATGAAGCGGATGTTGTCGTGTTCTTGGTTGATGGTCGCAGTGGGTTGACGCCTCAGGACAAAATCATCGCCAATCGCTTACGTCAATTGCCACGGCCAGTTTTTTTGGTTGTGAACAAGGCCGAAGGAATGAAGCATGCTATTGCTGGCGCCGAGTTTCATGAGTTAGCTCTGGGTGAACCATTGGTGATCTCGGCGGCGCATGGTGATGGTGTGCGCGACTTGATGGAACTCGTATTGGCTGATTTTCCGGACGAGCTGGAGGAAGAGCAGATACGTCATCCGAAGTTTGCTGTCATTGGTCGGCCAAATGTTGGGAAGTCTACATTGGTAAATGCCATTCTTGGTGAAGAGCGGGTAATTGCCTTTGATGAAGCCGGGACAACCAGAGACAGCATCTACATTGATTTTGAGCGGGATGGGCATACTTACACCATTATCGATACAGCTGGCGTGCGTCGTCGGGGTAAAGTTAATGAGGTGTTGGAAAAGTTTTCAGTGATTAAGACCCTGAAAGCCATTGAAGATGCTAATGTAGCGGTATTAGTGTTGGATGCGCAGCTAGATATTTCCGAACAGGATGCAACTATTGCCGGCTTCGCTTTAGAAGCAGGTAGGGCATTAGTTATTGCCGTCAATAAGTGGGACAATATTGATGCAGAGCAGAAAGACACCGTCCGCCGTGAGATTGCTCGTAAGCTAAATTTCCTGGATTTCGCCAAGTTTCATTACATTTCTGCCATTGAAGGTCGTGGCATCGCAGATTTGTTTAAGTCCATTGATGAGGCTTATCGTGCTGCGATGGTTAAATTAGCGACACCAAAGCTCACGCGTATTTTGGAGGTGGCGTTGGAGCGGCAGCAGCCGCCACGCTCTGGTTTGATTCGCCCCAAGATGCGTTATGCACATCAAGGCGGGCAGAACCCACCTATTATCGTTGTGCATGGCAATGCCTTGGATAAAATCCCTAGTAGTTATACCCGATATTTGGAACATACCTTTCGTAAGGTGTTTAAACTGCAGGGCACTCCTTTGCGTGTGCAGTACAAATCTTCAGATAATCCATTTGCTAAAGACGCAGACAAAGAAAAATCCAAGGCAAAGCCTAAACCGATGTCTAAGATGGCTGGTAGAGAAAAGCAAGTCCGTTATGGAAAGAGTGCAAAGAAATAGCTTGCGTTAGAGTGGCTAACTGAGCTGCAAAAACTTAATACAACAATTAACGATTCGGAGAAAAACGAATGAGCTCTAAAGGGCAAATGTTACAAGACCCATTCCTGAATATATTGCGTAAGGAACACATACCCGTTTCCATTTATCTGGTTAACGGCATTAAGCTTCAGGGACAGGTAGAGTCTTTCGATCAATATGTGGTTTTATTGAAAAATACAGTCACTCAAATGGTCTATAAGCACGCTATTTCTACGGTTGTACCTGCTCGTCCGGTTAACTTACCTCATGAACATCCCGTGCAAAAGCCTGAGCAAGCTGATGCTTAGTATTGTATGGTTTGTTTGGGCCGATTAATCATGCTTTATCATGTGTTTATTCGGTTCTTCGCGTGAGTATCAATATGGTTATTAAATAGTGTTTGATCGTCCCGATATAGGTGACCAAGCGGTGTTGGTCTGTCTTGATTTTGGTGAGGCGGATTATCAGGAAAATGCCGCAGAGTGTGCTGAGCTAGTGAAAAGTGCTGGTGTTCAGCTAGTGGGCATTGTGCAAGGTAAGCGTCAGCGTCCTGATGCTGCTCTATTCGCCGGTAAAGGCAAAGTAGAGGAAATTGCTACACTGTTAGCCGCGAGTGAGGCAAATGTAGTGATTTTTAATCATGCTTTAGCACCCGGGCAGGAGCGTAATCTGGAACGGGCTTTGCAGTGTCGGGTAATTGACCGCAATAGTTTGATTTTAGATATCTTTGCCCAACGAGCTCGTAGTCACGAGGGAAAGTTGCAAGTAGAGTTGGCGCAGTTATCGCATATGTCAACGCGACTAGTGCGAGGTTGGACTCATTTGGAGAGGCAAAAAGGCGGTATAGGTTTGCGTGGACCAGGTGAAACTCAGCTGGAAACGGATAGACGTTTACTTGGACTCCGTGTTAAAGCCTTAAAACAACGATTGGTTCAAGTCCAGAAGCAGCGCCAAACCCAACGGCAAGGGCGTCAGCGTGCCGGTATCGCTGCCGTATCTATTGTTGGTTACACCAATGCCGGCAAGTCTACCCTGTTTAATGCCTTAACGAAGGCAGGCACTTATGCTGCGGATCAGTTGTTTGCTACCTTAGACACGACTAGCCGTAAGCTGTTTTTAAGTGATGAGTTATCGGTAGTTGTTTCGGATACGGTTGGTTTTATTCGAGATCTACCTCATACCTTGGTCGCTGCTTTTACGGCTACCTTAGAGGAAACCATACAAGCTGATTTGTTATTGCATGTCGTGGATGCATCTAGTCCTTTACGAGACGCTCAAATCGAAGAGGTTAATAAAGTCTTGGCAGAAATTGGTGCTGAGGCCAGACCACAGTTAGTTGTTTGGAATAAATGTGATCTGGGTGCTTTGGAGCCGACAGTGGACCGGGATGAGATGGGTATGCCAAGATCAGTGAGGGTTTCCGCTCTGACTGGAGCAGGATTGGAACTCCTGCGTGCAGCGATTGCCGAATGTGTGCAATCTTCTCAACACAACTATAAAGACTCGTACAAGCATGTCGCAGAATGATCCCAACAGGGGCCGCCGGGGCAATGAAGGGCCGCCGGACCTCGATCAGGTTTTTCGCAACTTAAATCAAAAACTAGCTCGCCTGCTCGGTGCTAAGCCATCTGGTGGTGAGCCGCAGCCTTCTTCTGGGCGCGGACTACCATTTCGCGGTGGAGTGCTGGCTGTTGTCGGTGTTCTGCTGGCCTTATGGCTTGCCAGTGGCTTTTATGTAGTAGATGCGCGTGAACAGGGGGTTGTGCTACGTTTGGGTAGCTTCAGCCGTATTACCGAGCCAGGTCTGCAGTGGCGCTTGCCTTATCCGTTTGAAAAGGTAGAAGTTGTTAATCTGACAGAGTTACGCAGTGTAGAGGTGGGCTATCGTAATACGGCTCAGAGCAAAGTGGCAGAAGAGTCATTGATGCTTACCTCTGACCAGAACATCATCGATGTTCAGTTGTCAGTGCAATACGATATCAAAGATGCCCGTGCTTTTTTATTCAATAATGCCAGCCGTGATCGGGATGGTCGAGATATTGTTAAACAAGCTACGGAAACCGCTATTCGTGAAGTAGTTGGACGTAATCCTGTCGACTTTGTTTTAAATGAGGGTCGTGCTCAGATTGCTGTTGAAGCACAGAAACTTATTCAGGAAATACTCGATCGTTATTCATTAGGCGTACGTATCGCCAAGGTCAATATCAACGCGGTACAGCCACCGGAACAAGTATTGGCGGCGTTTGATGATGCAGTGAAAGCTGGACAGGATAAAGATAAGCTGCGCAATGAAGGTTTGGCTTATGCCAATGATATCGTCCCTAAGGCCAAGGGTTTAGCCGCTCGCTTACATGAAGAGGCTGATGGTTATCAGCAAAGGGTAGTGGCTCGGGCGGAGGGTGATGCCGCGCGTTTTAAGCATTTATTACCTGAATATATGAGTGCTCCTAAAGTAACGCGTGATCGGATGTATTTAGATATGATGCAGCAAATCATGAACAATACAACCAAAGTATTGGTCGATCAGAAGGGTAGTAATAATCTGCTTTATTTGCCATTGGATAAACTGATGCAAATGACTACTCCAGCTAGTACTGTTGCCCCTGTTGTTGGTGATAGCCCTGCAACTCCTCCTCCTTCAGTAGCAGCTGATGCAAGCACTGCTGCAGCTCCTGCTACAAACGCAAAAAGTGGTCGTGATGTAAATCGCAGCCGTGACTTCTTTGGGGTGGAGCGATAAGTGATGGATAAATTAATTCCGATGGCGGTTGCCATAGTGTGTGTATTGTTTATTGCCAGTTTGTCTATGTTTACTGTGGATCAACGGCAATATGCTTTAGTGTTTCAGTTTGGTGAAGTGGTCCGTGTTATTAAAGAGCCGGGTATTCAATTCAAGATACCGTTGTTGCAAAACGTGCGTTATTTTGACCGTCGAGTACAGACTATCGATGCAGAGGCTCCGGAACCCTTTAACACTCGCGAAAAGAAGAATGTACTGGTAGATAGCTTTGTTAAATGGCGGGTGGTAGATGTTGAGCAGTTTTATAAGGCTGTAGGTACAGAAGCCGCAGCTGTGGCCCGTCTGAGACAAATTATTAATGATGGTTTGCGTGCCGAGTTTGGACAAAAAACCGTAGCGGATGTGGTTTCCGGCAAGCGTGATGAGGTGATGGAAACCGTGCGCAAGCGTGCTGATGCCGATGCCCGTAAAATCGGTGTGCAAATCTTGGATGTACGTTTAAAGCGAGTCGATTTTCCCGACAATATCAGTAACTCTGTGTTTGATCGTATGCAATCTGAGCGCCGTACTGTTGCTAGTCAGTTACGTAGTGAGGGGGCAGCAGAAGCAGAGCGTATTCGTGCCGAAGCAGACAAACAAAAAGAAGTGACTTTAGCGGAAGCTTACCGCAAGGCCCAGGAGTTAAAAGGACAGGGCGATGCTAAGGCTGCAGCTATTTATGCTGAGGCTTTTGGTAAAAACCCCGAATTTTATGCTTTCTGGCGTAGCATGGATGTTTATAAAGACTCATTCAAAAATAAAAGCGATGTCATGGTTCTGGAGCCGAATAGCGAGTTCTTCAAGTATTTTAAGAACCCACATTCACAAGGTAAGTGACGGTTGGCTTTATTGAAGATGAGGGGCTGACAGAGCTTTTGTCGGTTTACTGATAACAAGGCGGGACGTCATCCCGCCTTTATTTGTGTTGACAATAATGATGCGTAATTGGTTATTACCCGAATACATTGCTGATATTTTACCGGCTACCGCTCGTCAGGTAGAGTCTGCCAAGGCGGCAATGCTTGAAAGCTTTCGTGTGGCAGGCTATGAGCTGGTGTTACCGCCAATGATTGAATATATCGATTCCTTATTAAGTGATGGTGATATTTCGCTGGCTCTTAAAACCTTTAAGCTGGATGACCAGCTATCGGGACGTCAGTTGGGTCTTAGAGCAGATATTACTCCACAGGTGGCCAGGATCGATGCTCATTTGCTAGGGGGGCGCACCGGTGTTACCCGATTATGTTATGCCGGTAGTGTGGTGCATACCCGACCAGATGGTTTGACTGGTTCAAGAGAGCCTTTACAGGTTGGTGCAGAGTTGTACGGTTATGCTGGTATTGAGGCTGATCTCGAAATCATAGAGCTGATGCTGAATATTCTAGAGCAGACTGGCCTTGCTGATCTGCGTTTGGATATTGGTCACATTGCCATTTTTCGAGGACTGGCAAAAGCCGCCAAGTTATCTCCTGAGGAGAATCAGGAGCTGTTTGCTCGTTTGCAGGACAAAGATGTGGCAAGTATTGCGGAACTGATGGTGAGTGTGGCGGAGCCTTATCGCAGCGCATTCTTGATGCTGCCCGAGCTCTATGGCCCGGTTTCAATATTAGAGAAAGCGCGTCAATCTTTGCCTGCTTTACCAGATGTGTTATTTGGGCTGGAGCAATTGTCTACTGCCGCTCGGGCGTTGGCTGACAGAGTGATCTTGAGCTTTGACTTGGCTGAGCTACGTGGTACTCAGTATCACAATGGATTGATGTTCGCCGCCTATGCCGATGGTTGGGCGGAAGAGTTGGCGCGTGGTGGTCGTTATGACAATGTTGGGCGGCGCTTCGGTCGCGCTCGTCCGGCAACTGGTTTTAGTTTGGATCTGCGGGACTTGGTTCGAGTCTTGCCCGCAAAGGCTGTGGTGCAAGGTATTCGAGTGGCTGCTGATTATCTGCTACAAGCACGTGAGGAAATTCAGCGCTTACGTGCTTTAGGGGAAATCGTAGTAATTGATTATTTGGGTGAGTCGGCACAGGCCCTGAATTGTGATCGAGAGTTGCAGCTTGGTGTAGCCGGTTGGCAACTTGTGCCGTTTAAGTGATTTTTGAAACTGATTGCAGAAGAAGAGGTTTTTCCAATGTCCAAGAATGTAGTGGTAATTGGTACACAATGGGGTGATGAAGGTAAAGGCAAAATTGTTGATTGGCTGACCGATCATGCTCGTGCCGTGGTACGTTTTCAAGGTGGGCACAATGCTGGCCATACTTTGGTTGTAGGGGGTAAAAAAACAGTATTACGACTGATTCCATCTGGAATTTTACGAGATGGGGTTGAGTGCTTTATTGGTAACGGCGTGGTGTTGTCGCCAGAGGCCCTGCTAAAAGAAATTGATGAGTTGGAAGCTGCCGGTGTTAATGTTG
Source organism: Neisseriaceae bacterium TC5R-5 (assembly GCA_020830965.2). Taxonomy (GTDB): domain Bacteria; phylum Pseudomonadota; class Gammaproteobacteria; order Burkholderiales; family Chromobacteriaceae; genus Chromobacterium. The sequence goes on along the minus strand of JACCFC020000020.1, from coordinate 6,649 downwards.
CTGCACGCCTGCGAATCGCAGAAGGTTGCCCGTTAATTCTGCCTTATCACGTAGCTTTAGATCAGGCGCGAGAAGCGGCAAAAGGTGCTGGTAAAATTGGTACGACAGGCAGAGGTATTGGGCCATGTTATGAAGATAAGGTAGCCCGTCGTGCTTTACGAGTAATTGACCTGTTTGATAAAGAGCATTTTGCGGCAAAGTTACAAGAAAATGTTGATTACTATAACTTTCAATTGACACAGTATTTTAAAGTTGAAGCGGTAAATTACCAGCTTATTCTAGAGCAGACATTAAAATTGGCAGAACGTATTAAGCCTATGGTTGCTGATGTCTCACGCACTCTGTATGACATGAATCAGGCTGATATTCCTTTGTTATTTGAAGGGGCGCAGGGTACCTTGCTAGACATTGATCATGGCACTTATCCTTATGTAACTTCATCCAACTGTGTTGCCGGTGCGGCGGCCCCTGGGGCTGGTGTAGCACCACAAATGCTTAATTATGTACTGGGTATTGTAAAAGGCTATACCACTCGAGTGGGTTCTGGGCCTTTCCCCACTGAGCAGGAAAATGAAATTGGTGCTTTCCTGGCAAAGAGAGGTAATGAATTTGGTTCAGTTACTGGGCGCCCGCGTCGTTGTGGCTGGTTTGATGCGGCAGCATTGAAGCGATCTATCCAGATTAACGGGGTATCTGGACTCTGTGTTACTAAATTGGATGTGATGGATGGCTTAGATGAAATAAAGCTTTGTGTCGCTTATCTACTGGATGGGAAGCGGATCGATATTCTGCCATTTGGTGCAGATGCGGTTAGTAAGTGTGAGCCCGTTTATGAAGTGATGCCCGGCTGGACTGAATCTACTTTTGGTACGAAACGTTGGGAGGATTTACCTGTAAATGCACAGTCATATCTGCAGCGTATTGCAGAGGTCTGTGGGGCACCGGTGGATATTATTTCGACAGGGCCGGATCGGGAAGAAACCATTGTTATGCGACATCCGTTTGGCTTATAGTCGAGCGTGTTAGTGTGAAAAGCCCACCATCTTGGTGGGCTTTTCAATTTGGGCATAGAGGGTAGTGAGTGATGAGAGCGCCAGTAAATGTAGCTTTGCTTGGTTATGGTTACGCAGGGAAGACTTTTCACGCGCCATTGATTACTGCCGTGCCAGAGCTGAGCTTGCATACGATAGTCAGTACTAATCTTGATTTGGTAAAACACGATTGGCCACATTGTGTGCTGCGTTCTACTTTGCAGCAGGCATTAGATGATCCGGAGATTGAGCTTGTCGTGATCGCGACTCCGAATGATCTGCATTATCCGCAAGCAAGGGCGGCGTTGCTTGCGGGTAAGCATGTGGTGGTAGATAAACCTTTTACGGTTACTCTCGATCAAGCGGGTGCGCTATGTGACTTGGCTCAATCGTGTAATCTTGTTCTGTCTGTATTCCATAACCGGCGTTGGGATGCTGATTTCTTGGCCTTAAAGGCCTTACTGGCAAGTGGTGAACTAGGAAAGCTTAGTCATTTCGAGTCACATTTTGATCGTTATCGACCACAAGTAAAGAATCGTTGGCGTGAGCGAGCTAATGCCGGTGCGGGCTTGTGGTATGACTTGGGGCCGCATTTGTTAGATCAAGTGTTACAGCTATTTGGTGTCCCAGTAGCAATACAAGCCTCATTAAGCAAACAGCGTTCTGGTGCAGAGGCCGTTGATTACTTTCATGTCCAACTGCGTTATCCAGAACATCAGGTTATTTTGCATGCATCTTGTTTGGTCAGTGGGGGTAGCCCGCGCTTTAGCGTACATGGTGAGTTGGCCAGCTATATTAAGTTTGGCTTAGATCCCCAGGAGGATACCCTCAAACAGGGGCTTAGCCCGGGAGGTGAAGGATGGGGAGTGGACTCGATAGCGGGGCAGCTTTATCGAGTAAATTCTTCGGGAGTTGTTGTAGAAGAGGCTCAGGGATTATGCCGTGGAGATTATCGTCATTATTATCGGTTAGTAGGACTGGCTGTGCGTGGGGAAGCTGATAACCCAGTACCGGCAGTGGAGGCTTTACGTGTTATGAATTTGCTGGAGTTGGGGCTGATAAGCTCTGCAGAGGGTAAAGAGCTGTTGGTCTCCAACTAGGCAACCCAACAATGGTGTTAGACTTGCTGTTCTCTTTTTAAGCTAGTTAAATCATGTCGTTAAAAATAGCTTCAGGAATGTTGACACCGTTGATCGTAGCGACTGCGCTATTCATGGAAAATATGGATGCGACGGTGATCGCCACTTCTTTGCCTGATATTGCACAGGATTTATCTGTTAATCCCCTCAGTTTGAAACTAGCTTTAACCTCTTATTTGGTTAGCTTGGCTGTCTTCATCCCTATTAGCGGTTGGGTTGCTGATAAGTTTGGCGCTAGGACAATTTTTTGCTCAGCGATTATTGTTTTCGTCATAGGTTCCCTATTGTGTGCTGCTAGTGAGTCCTTGGAATGGTTTGTGGTTTCGCGTTTTATTCAGGGTATGGGCGGAGCCATGATGGTGCCAGTGGGCCGCCTGGTCATTCTAAAGACAGTTAATAAGGCAGAATTAGTGAAGGCCTTAAGCTACCTGACTATTCCCGCATTATTGGGGCCGGTAATTGGGCCGCCTTTAGGAGGGCTCATCAGCACATACTTTCATTGGCGTTGGATTTTTTTGATCAATGTTCCTATCGGGATTCTTGGTTTGATTCTGGCGAAAAAGCACATTGTCAATTTGAAAGAAGACCAGGTGCCTCCACTCGATTGGCTTGGCTTTGCATTGATTGGCATTGGTTTGTCCTTGCTGATGCTTGGGCTGGCAACCGAAGGGAAGCATATGCTGTCTGCAGAAGTGTCAATTGGTTTGGTCTTGCTAGGGGCCCTACTGTTATTGCTTTATGTGATGCATTACCACCGGTGCCAGCATCCTTTGCTAAATTTGTCACTGTTGAGAACAAAGACTTTTCATGCGAGTGTAGTTGGTGGTTTTGCTTTTCGGGTGGGTGTTGGCGCCATTCCATTTCTGCTGCCCTTAATGCTACAACTAGGATTTGGTTTCAGTGCTTTTGCATCAGGCTTACTGACTTGTGCTACGGCGATTGGGGCACTTTTTATGAAAACCATTGTGGTGCATATTTTGCAGCGCTTTGGGTTTCGTCGTGTGCTGATTGTTAATAGTATTTTGGTCGGTATTTCGATAGGGGTATATGCATTGTTTACGGCATCTACTCCGCATGTATTGATGTTAGCTATTTTGCTTGCAGGGGGGTGTTTGCGTTCTTTGCAATTTACCGGTCTGAATGCCATTGCGTTTGCTGATATCAAGCCAGCAGACATGAGTCAGGCAACTAGTTTATCTAGTGTGGCGCAACAGCTTGCTGCGGGGGTAGGGGTAACTTTAGGGGCGCTTGTTGTACAAGTGGTTGGTGCAATGCAAGGACATCTGCAAGTTGTAGCAAGTGACTTTGCTTGGGCATTTGTATTTATGGCTGTTATCACCATCTTATCCAGTGTGATTTTTATGCGTTTGGATAATCAAGCAGGCGCACAACTGACCAAAGGCTAGTAATTAAGCCCAGGCAGCGAGCTAATAAGCTACTTAAAAAATTACAGGGATTTACTGAAGGAAAAACCATAAATTGAATGGTGCCCAAGAGAAGACTCGAACTTCCACACCCTTGCGGGCGCTAGGACCTGAACCTAGTGCGTCTACCAATTCCGCCACCTGGGCAATCACAAGAACTACAATGTAATATACAAATAAAGTAATGGTGCCCAAGAGAAGACTCGAACTTCCACACCCTTGCGGGCGCTAGGACCTGAACCTAGTGCGTCTACCAATTCCGCCACCTGGGCAATGCTTTTACTGTATGATTATTACATCTAATCTGCGACGAAACGCGGATTATAGACTTATTCTAAAGGGTGTCAATGGCTGAGCCGCAAAAAAAACCAAGAGCTCTTTCTCTTCGCCAACAAGATCCATTTTTGGCACGCGAGAAGCTTAAATATCCCAGTCCCTTACCCAGTAGGGAGTTTATTCTGCAAATTCTAGCGGACAAAGGGGTGCCTTTGTATCCAGAAGAGTTGGCGCAGATGTTATCGATTAAACCAGCTGAAACGCTCTATTTTCAACGCCGCATTACTGCGATGGGGCGTGATGGTGAGGTGGTAATCAACCGTAAAGGGGCTGTGTGTGTAGCCCAGAAACTCGACTTGCTCAAGTGTAAGGTAGCAGGCCACCGAGATGGGTACGGCTTTGCCATACCCGACGAGAGCGAAGGAGCAGGTGGGGACCTTTTCCTGTCGGAGCGCGAAATGAAGAAAGTCATGCACGGTGATCGTGTGATGGTGCGCGTGGCGGGAGTGGATCGTAGAGGGCGTCAGGAAGGTAAGATAGTTGAGATATTAGAAAGAGTTGTTAGCCGTCTAGTTGGACGTATTAATCGTGAACGTGGCGTTTGGGTCGTCAGGGCGGAAGATCGTCGTATCAATCATGATATTTTGATTGAGCCCGGTGGTGAGGCCAGTGCAAATGATGGGCAGGTTGTGATGGTCGAAATTCTGGAGCAACCTACCGCTGAGCGAGCGCCAATTGGGCGAGTGTTGGAAGTGCTGGGCAATTACACCGACCCTGGCATGGAAATTGAAATTGCGCTACGTAAACACGCGCTACCTCATCAGTTTCCAGATGATGTCGTCAAGCAGGCTAAAGCCACGCCTAAAAAAGTACGCAAGAAAGATCTTACAAATGATCGGGTAGATTTGCGCCATTTACCTTTAGTAACCATAGATGGCGAAACGGCACGTGACTTTGATGATGCAGTCTACGCAGAAAAGCAAGGCAAAGGTTTTCGCTTGGTCGTGGCCATTGCTGATGTCAGCTATTATGTTCAGCCGGGAGATGCGTTAGATCAAGAAGCCTTAAATCGAGGGACATCTGTTTATTTCCCGCGCCGAGTTATACCAATGCTACCAGAGGCATTGTCCAATGGTGTTTGCTCGCTAAATCCTGATGTTGAGCGACTCTGTATGGTTTGTGATATGCAGATAAATACCAAAGGTGAAGTGAAGCGCTACCAGTTTTATCAAGCCGTTATGTTATCCAAGGCACGTTTGACCTATACCCAAGTGTGGGACTGGTTGCAAAACGGTAGCGATCATTTGCTATTGCCGCAAATACAAACACTATATAGCTTATTTAAAGTGCTATTAGCTGCGCGTGCTAAACGTGGGGCAATTGAGTTTGATTCAGTCGAAACACAGATGATTTTCAATGATGCAGGTAAAATCGAAAAAATAGTGCCCATCATTCGCAATGATGCACATCGTCTGATTGAGGAGTGCATGCTGGCAGCGAATGTCTGTTCCGCCAATTACTTGCTACAAAATGGTCATAAGGCCCTATATAGAGTGCATGAGGGGCCGACTCCAGAAAAGCTGGAAAATTTGCGTACTTATTTGCGCTTGGTAGCTCTTGGTTTGGATGGGGGCGATAAACCATCTGCCAAAGATTATGCCAAGCTCGCACAGCAAATTCATGGGCGACCAGATGCGCAAGTACTGCAAACTATGTTATTACGTTCTATGCAGCAAGCGGTATATACACCGGATAACAATGGCCATTTCGGTTTGGCGTATGAGGCTTATGCTCACTTCACTTCCCCAATTCGTCGTTATCCAGATCTACTAGTGCATCGAGCTATCAAAGCAGTGCTGAAGGGGGATAAGTACAAACCAGGCAAGTGGGCTCAGTTAGGTGTGCACTGCTCAATGACAGAACGGCGAGCCGATGACGCCAGCCGCGACGTTGAGTCATGGTTGAAGACTTACTATATGCGGGACAAGGTGGGAGAAATCTTTACCGGTAAAATCAGCGCAGTGACGAGTTTTGGTGTGTTTGTACTTTTGGATGATGTGTATGTTGAAGGTTTGGTACATATCTCAGAGTTGGGCAAAGATTATTTTCATTTCAAAAAAGAACTCCAATCCATCGTCGGTGAAAAAAGTGGAATGCAATATCGACTGGGTGATGTGATGACGGTGAAAGTGGTTAGTGCTAGCTTGGAAAGTGCGCAAATTGATTTTTCTCTGATAAAAGAGCTTCCAGTTTCATCTGTACAGGGTAAAAGTGCAAGTGAGGTGTCGGCCTCTCCTGAGGTTGGTGCTAGAGCGACGAGAAAAGTTTCAGGGCAGTGTTCTTCCACAAATGTTGTTAAGCCGTCAGCTTCTTCTAAAAGTCGAGCGAGGCATGCAAATAAGTCATTGAGTGAGCCCGCTCCTGTGTTGCCCGTAATGCCAGAAAATGTTGAGGGCGTTGCTGTGACCAAGCCTACAGTGACTATTGCCCGTAAACCTCGTGTGCGTCGCCCTAAGTAGGTACTGTTTGTCAGGTAATAGATATAAATGATCAGAGTAGCTCTGATCATTTATTAATTATTGGGCCTGAGTTTTAAAGTTAGCTGCAGTGCCAACTATAACTGATGGTTTTTAGCTATTTGTTAAGTTTTTTCAAAATAGTGTTGACGTCTGAGAGTGGTGTGGGTATAGTTCGCCACCTCAGCAGAGACAGGCCAGCAGGAAGGGTTCTGGGAACTAGCTGAAACGCTCTTTAACAAACTGAATAACCGATAAGTGTA
>JACCFC020000002.1 GCA_020830965.2 Neisseriaceae bacterium TC5R-5 | reverse complement strand
CATACCCCGCTTAGCGGTAGCCATACCGAGATGAGCCGACCACTGGCGAGTCTGCAACAGGCGCAGCAGCAAATCCACAGCCACAACCAGCTCGCCAGCCAGCAGGGGGCCGAAGCGCTGGCGGCAGAAGACCCTAATCAGCAACTGATCGACAGCCTCAGCGGGCCGGAACGGGCGGAGTTAACCAAGCCGGTGCTCAGCCTAGCCAGCCCGGCGGGCATCATCATCAGCACCGATGGCAGCACCCATATGGTCAGTGGTGAACACCATAGCGTGACCAGCACTGCCGACACCAACCTCAGCGTGGGCCGCTCGCTGGTGGCGACGGTAAAAAACACGATCAGCCTGTTTGCGCAAACGCTGGGGATGAAATTGATCGCAATGAACGGTGACATTCTTATCGAAGCCCAAAGCGACAATATCCGCGTCCGTGCCAAGAAAAAAATCATTCTCGAAGCCGACGAAATCGAGATTCGCGCGGTGACAAAAACCACCGTCAACGGTGGGGGAAGCTTCGCCACCCTGAGCGCCAATGAATATACCCACCACACCAGTGGCCCTTGGGCAGCGCATGCGGCCAAGCATGATCTGACCGGCCCGGCCAATGCACCGGTAGCGATGCAGATGGACGCACCGCCGGTGAAAGATGCTTTCCACTTTGCACTACCCAGTCATCCAGCTAATGGCCGCCCCTATGCGCTGGAAAGCTACACGCTGCTGGAAAATGGTGCCCCGGTTGCCAAAGGACTGAGCAATGCTTTTGGCAAAATCACTATCCGCGACCCTAAGCCGGGTGCGCAATATCGTATCCAACTGGGCAATGGCAGCGAATACGAGGTTCCGTTGCATGAGAAGTTTGCCCAAGGCAATCAGGAGCAACAGCTCTCTGCCGCCGGCTACCGTAGTGCTAAAAACTCAGCCAGCCGCTATCTGGACTACCCGCAGCGCGCCAAAGTGAAAGGAGTAAAATAAAATGAGCACGTTAGACCAAAGCACGCTACGTCGGGAAACGGTGCATCTTGATAAAAGCCGTGCCAGCACCTGTGGCACCATCCAATACCTGCTGGAACAAGCCAGTACCGAAGTGCCCGTTCCGCCGCCCATCAGCGCCGACAACCATTTGCAATTGTTTATCTGCGGCGAAAAAGGCTTTGAACAAATCGCCAAAGACATCCAAAGCGCCCAACGCAGCATCGACCTCATCTGCTGGGGCTTCGACCCCAGCATGATGATTATCCGTCCAGAAGACGGTGAATGGCGGCAGGAAAACAGCTTCGGCTACCTGCTGGAACAAGCTGCTCAAGAGGGGGTCAGTGTGCGGTTGCTGGTCTGGTACACCTATATCGGTAATCTGATACAAAATAATCTGCGTGGTGAAACCCGGATACACAAACATGAGCAACGTTATCGCCAAGGCCTGCAGGAGGGTGTCGGAGCTACTAATGAAGGTGACGCCCGCTGGGAGTACAGCACAGGCTGGCTGGAACGCAGTAAACAACAGCAGTTACTGCATGTACAGTTCCGTACCCGCAAAGCGGACTCAAGCACGACCAAGGCCAGCCTGAGCGATGAAAAATACTTACCCTCGACACAGGGTTTTCCCTTCCTCACCGAAAACTCCCTGCTAACCAGCAAGGCCACCCACCATCAAAAAACCATCCTTATCGACTACCAGCGTGGCGCGGGCAATGACACGCCACAAGGGGTGGGTTATGTGATGGGGCTTAATTCGGTGGGCGAATACTGGGATACCCAGGAGCATCTGATTGAAGACCCGCGCCGCGAACCGGCTGACCAATCCCAACGCAAAGATGGCTTCATCACCTTCATGCCCTATCAGGATTACGCCAGCCGTTTTACCGGCAGCGCACTGCATGAGGTGCACAGCAACTTCCAGCAAGCCTGGGAACGTGCGGATGGCGGTGCCTTCTCCCCTGGCGCTCGCACCGGCCCTAATGCCGGCAAAAAGGCCGATCCCCTTTTCCCCCGTTCCTGCCAGAAACCGGTACGGCTGCAGGTGCTACGCACTCAGCCGCAGGATAGTGATAAAAGCATCAAAGCTTTTTATATGCACAGCCCGTTGGTGGCACAGCACTATCTGTACCAGGAAAACCAGTATTACCAATACCAGGAATGGGCCGAGCAGTTGCTGGCCGCGCGTGAAAAGCGCATCACCAACTGGCACGAATGCCTGGCTGCCAGTACCGAGCCGGATATCACCGACAATATCAGCCGTGCCGACCTGCCCATCCTGCATCTGTTCACGGTGATTCCGGAACTGGAACGTAAACAAATGGTGCCGCGTACCTATGACACCCTACGGGTACTAGGGCAGGAAGGGGCGATGCGTGGTAAAAAAGTCGACCCGAAGACCGGCAAGGAAACCGACGAAGAAATTGGCCAGGATGTACGCATAAAAAGCTATGAGGAACGGCTGGCCGAGCAAAAGCAGTACCGCAGTGATGTGGGGCTTTATGAGCAGGGCCAGACCATGACCCCGCCAGCAGCGACCACGGCCCCCGAGCAAGCCGCTGGCACCACGGCACAGCCCAGCCAGGGCGTGAAGCAAACCGCTGCTGCCATCCCGCGTAAAGACGAAACCGAGTTACGCAGGAGCTATGGGCTTAGGGTCTGTACGGCGATGTTGTACACCTCGGGCGTGGTTAACGGCAAAATGCGCTACCGCCATATTTATATCCACAGCAAGCTGATGCTGGTGGACGATGGTGCGCTCACCGTTGGCAGTGCCAATCTTAACCAGCGCAGCATGACGGTAGACAGTGAAATCAATATCGCCTGTGACGACGCGCCAACGGTGCGCAGCTTCCGCGCCGAGGTATTTGCCCAGCACTCGGGCGGCACCATTAGTGGTGGTGATGGTGCGCAGGTGGCGATGAGCAATGCTTTTAAAAAATGGACAAAATTGATGGAAAACAATGCGGATATTCGCAAAGCTGGTAAAGAGCAGATGACCGGCTTTTTACTGCCCTTTAAAGAACTGCGTGAAAGCGAGACCCGTTATGGCTAAACCCTGGCACCGTCGTCCCCTGGCCCTGCTGCTGGCCGCGTTGCTGCACAGCGCTCTACTCAGTCCGCTGCTATCTGCCGCCCCCCGTTCGGAGAAAACCATGTTATTACGCAATCATATCCCGCCCTTATTCTTTCCACATCGCACCGAATTCAGCTGTGTGCAGCGTGATGCGGTGGTGCCGCCGGTCAGCGCCGAGGCTGAAGAACTATTGCAACAAGCGCTATTGTTGGAGTGGAATGAAATGCGCCCCAGTAAACAGACCAACTGGCAACGAGTTATCGCCCTTACCCGTCAGGCTGCCGAGCTGGGCCATTGGAAGGCCCAGCTCAATCTGATCAATCTGCGGTTGGAGGGGCGCGGCAGTGCCTTCGACCTGCCGCGTGATGAGGAGGCGGCATTGCAGGAGTTGGAAGCCGCGATGGCGCGCGGCATCCCCGACGCGTTTGACATGATGGGGCGTTTTTACGAGCGCGGCATTGCCGTCAACGCCAGCAGCAGCAAAGCCTATGCTTTCTACCAGTATGCGGCCGATAAAGGCAGCCCGGCGGCGCAGACTTTTATCGGTGATCTGCTCAATGCCAATTACGATGACCCGAAGGGGACATTCTGGGGCAATAAACCCATCGGCCTGCAAATGCTGGAATGCGCGTTTGCCCAAGGCTATGGCCCGGCGGCGTTTAAATTGGGTATTACTTATGAGAATGAAATTCGCAGCCAACCTAATTTGGATGCCAAAGAAGCGATGCAGCGTAAGGCAATGCGCTATTTCCACGAAGGAACCAAGATGGGCCATGCTGTTGCTGCTGCGGCTTTAGCTGCTGCATTTGAAGATGGTACGGGCATGACCAGCGCGAAAGATCCCAGTCGTGCTGAGCGCTATTGGAGCATCAGCCGTTCGCTGGATTATTACGAACCCATCCTCGGCCTGAAGCTGCCAAATCTGGACAAAGTCTTACCGTTACCACCGGCCAAGTTGCCGCCATGGGATGGTAAGCGTGACAGCCTGGTTGATGCTGCCAAGGCGCGGCAGGCCAAGCTGGTGCCGCCCCCCGGCCCGGCGGTTAAAGGCCCGGATGCGCGCACCCACTTACCCGCCAACTACACGCTGGAAGCACCGACGATGACCGGGCCACGCAAATTGGAAGTCGCACCGCGTACCGGCTACTGGCAAGCCTGGCGTGACCCGAACAGCCCGCCACGCGCCGAACGCAGCCGCGCGCTCAGCCTGCCGCCGATCTGGCTGCAAGCGGGCGATAGCATGCCAGCGGTAAGTACCCACAATTTTCAGGACATCGACAATATCTACTGGCAAGCGCTGCGGGCAGTGGAAGTTCCGCTACCACCGCCTCCGGCACGACAGGCGGCGGGCTATGAAATCGCCGTTACGCCACCCGTCGAGCCGCTGTGCCGAGGCGACCAGCCTTGCCCCAAGAGTGGCGTCTGGCAAGCGCGGCTGCGCTCGGAGCATCCATTGGCCAGCCTGGTCAATCAGCAAGCGATACGCCAGGCCTGGGTGAATCAGGGCGAGAGTTTTCCTGACCCGGAGCACGATTGGCATCTGGATGCCGCCGCCGACCTCAGCAATATTGATTTAGGCTGGCGTCTGCTGGAAGAGGGGGAGGCGTTGGACAGCATAGCCAAGGCTTAAGCTTATGCTGGGCTGTGGCGCTGTCTTTCGTGGTTTTTGTGGCTGATAAGGAGTTTTTCCGTGTGCTTCCCTCGTGCTCACCCTCTTGTGCTGAGCTTCTGCCTGCTACTGCTCTGCCCGCCGCTCTCAATGGCTGGCCGTTCGGAGAAAGCTGTGTTATTGCGCCATCACGTTCCGCCCTTGTTTTCTCCGCACCGTACCGAATTCAGCTGTGTGCAGCGTGATGCGGTGGTGCCGCCGGTCAGCGCCGAGGCTGAAGAACTATTGCAGCGTGCCATTCTGCTGGAGTGGAGTAAACGCAGCCCAAGCAAATACAAAGACTGGCCGCAGATTATCGCCCTTACCCGTCAGGCTGCCGAGCTGGGCCATTGGAAGGCGCAGCTCAATCTGATCAATCTGCGGTTGGAGGGGCGCGGCAGTGCCTTCGACCTGCCGCGTGATGAGGTGGCGGCATTGCAGGAGTTGGAAGCCGCGATGGCGCGCGGCATCCCCGACGCGTTTGACATGATGGGGCGTTTTTACGAGCGCGGCATCGCCGTCAACGCCAGCAGCAGCAAAGCTTATGCCTTCTACCAGTATGCGGCTGATAAAGGCAGCCCGGCGGCGCAGACTTTTATCGGCGACCTGCTCAATGCCAATTACGATGACCCGAAGGGGACATTCTGGGGCAATAAACCGATCGGCCTGCAAATGCTGGAATGCGCGTTTGCCCAGGGCTATGGCCCGGCGGCGTTTAAATTGGGTATTACTTATGAGAATGAAATTCGCAGTCAGCCTAATTTGGATGCCAAAGAAGCGAAGCAGCGTAAGGCGATGCGCTATTTCCACGAAGGGGTAAAAATGGGACACGCTCTTGCTGCTACTGCATTAGGTAAGGCATTTGAAGATGGTACTGGTGTGGCCAGCGCCAAAGATCCGAGCCGGGGCGAACGTTATCGCAGCCTTAGCGACTCTCTTGATTACTACGAACCCATCCTCGGCCTGAAGCTGCCAAATCTGGACAAAGTCTTACCGTTACCACCGGCCAAGTTGCCGCCATGGGATGGTAAGCGTGACAGCCTGGTTGATGCTGCCAAGCCCTAACTTTTTGAAAGAAAACCAACCATGGACGATAAGACCAGCGTTATGGCGACAAGCAATAGGCTAGAAACCGGCTTAAGCAAAACAGCCAAGTGGATAGTATTGCTGATTATCTGTATTCCGCTCAGCCTGGGCCTGGCTGTGCTCACCATCGGTGTCGGCGGTTTTGCCCCCATTGGTGGGCCCGGTGTGCCTGGGCCGTTGTTTTTTGTGTTTGTGCTGATTGCCATTCTGGCAGCGGTGGCTTTGGGGCTGTTGCTGCTGTTTAAACTGCTACAGGCTATATTTGCTTTCGGCGCAAAATAGTCTTTTACTGCTAAGGAGTTTCTGATGCCCGCACGTCGCGCCGCCCTATTGGGCTGTCCTACTTCTAACGGTGGCCGGGTTAGCACCGCCAGCAGTGGCTTAAACAATAATGGCCCGGTGGCTACTATCGGTGATTTGGCTTTTTGTCCGCTTTGTAAGCTGGCTTTTCCGATTGTGGCATTGCGGCCTTTGGATAAGCGCATGCCTAATGGCCGTCAGATTGCGCTGGAGGGGGATAAGGTGGCCTGTGCCTGCCCCACTCAGCCGGTGCTGCTGGCGAGTAGCAGTACGATACTGGTGGAGGGCTGAGTTGTCGTCAGTTGGCTTACGCTCTCAGCCAGGTTTGCTGAACAGACGCGGACGCCGATCGTCAGCCACCGTAGTGGCCTTGCTCGGGCGCGTTTTCATGGTGATAAACAAGGTTTCTACCTGCTGTCTGGCCCACGGGGTACGCCGTAAAAAAACTAAGCTTGATTTGATGCTGGGTTCGCTATTGAAGCAACGGATGGCGATACGGCGGCCCAGTTCTTCCCAGCCATAGTGGGCCAGCAGCTCGGTGAGCATTTGTTCCAGCGTCACGCCGTGTGTTGGGTTGTTGGCTTGGGTGTTCCCCATCATGGTCCTTTGCTTAGGTCGACAGCTTTGGTGTCTGGTCTGTGTCTGCGGTTTGTAACAGGTCGATACGGTCAGTGCAGATGGAGTCTACACCCCAGTCCCACAGGCGTTCTGCATCGGCCGGGTCGTTGACGGTATAACACAGTAATTGATAGCCGGCCGCTTTAATCGATTGCGCCTGAATCTGGGTGAGGAAGCGGTGGTCGCAATGCAGGGCCTGACAGCCGAGTTCGCTTAACAGTTGTAACCAGTTGCTGGGTATTTTCTCGCTCAGATAAGCTCTGGGCAACATCGCCGCCACCTCTCGGGAGGCTTGCAGAGCGGCATAGTCAAACGAGGAGAGCAAAGGCAGTATCGGGCTGTGTTGCCATAGCCGTTGCGCTTCGCTGGCAATAAGCCGCCCGGTTTGCTCCGAGCGGCCGGGGCTGGGTTTGATTTCGATGTTCAGCAGCAGCTTGTGATTGAGGCAGTAGTCGGCGACTGCGGCCAGTGTGGGGATTTGTTCCCCGGCATAGAAGGCGCTGTGCCAACTGCCGGCGTCTAGTTCGGAGATGGCGGCCATACTTAAATGGCAGGCTGAACCATGACCGTTGCTGGTGCGTTCCACATTATCGTCATGCAGCAGAATACAAATATTATCTGCAGATAGTTTGACGTCACATTCGGCAGCATGGTAACCGTGTTGCACCGCCTGGCGGAAACCTGCCAGTGTGTTTTCCGGGGCAAGTAGGCCTCCGCCACGGTGGGCGATGAGTTTTGGATAGGGCCAGGGAGAGCGCGAGCCGAAGGTGATCACGGTTACCTTTCTGTGAAAATCAGTCTAATAAGTTAGATGGCTGGCTTTGCCATAAAACACGCGATAGACAAAGGCGGTATAGAACAGAATGACCGGTAATACCACTATAGCCCCCCAAAGAATGACCCACAGAGCTTCTGGTGAGCTAGCGGCTTGCCAAATATCTAATTGCCCAATGACTAGTTGTGGGAACACACTATAGGCTAAACCCCAAAAGGCCAGCAATACTACTCCTATTGCACAGGCAAAAGGTAGCCAGCACCAACTGTCGTCGCCGGCAGCCTGTCGTGTGGCTAAGCGTGGTAGCAGCAGCCATAGTGCGGTAAAGAGCAGCAAACAGCCTACTGGCAAGGGTAAGAGCAAAATAAACTCGGGCAGTGCAAACCATTTTTCTGCAATCTGATGGCTGGCTAGCGGCGTGGCGATGGAGACCATGCCGACGGCAAAAACTGCACCGGTCAGACTGTGGCGGGCCCAGAGAATGGCTTTAGCTTGTAATGTGCCACTGGTTTTCATCAACAGCCAGCAGGCACCGAGTAAGGCGTAAGCGAAGATCAGCCCGATACCGACCAAGAAGGCAAAGCCCCAATTGAGCCAACCAGGGGCAAAGCCGGTAAGGTAGCGGCCCAGCATCACGCCTTGGGTCACGGTGGCCAGCAGGGTTCCAGCCGCGAAGGCCGTGTTCCACCAGGGTTTGTGCGGTTCGCGTACTTTGACCCGAAATTCAAACGAGACTCCACGGACGATGAGGCCCAATAGCATGATGGCAACGGGTAGGTATAAATCCCCCAGGATAATGCCGTGTGCCAGCGGAAAAGCCACCAGTAGCAAACCGACACCCAGCACCAGCCAGGTTTGGTTGGCATCCCAGAATGGGCCGATGGAGTTGATCATCATGTCCTTTTGTTCATCTGTCCCTAAGGGCAGTAGCAGGCCCACCCCTAAATCGTAGCCTGCCAGAATCACGTAAATCAGCATCGATAAGGCCATCAGGCCGGCAAAGACTACCGGCAACCAGTAAGCGGCTCCAGTCATGATAGTGTTCCCTTCGGTTGTGCAGCGTCAGCTTGCTGGCTCTGTTTAGCCGCTTTTGATGCCAAATAGAACAGTACTGAGATATAAGCAGATAACAACACGATATACAGTGCCAGATACATCAGTAATGTAGAGAGCACCATGCCGCTGCTGGCCGGGCCTACTGCATCTGCGGTAGTGAGCACGCCGGTTACCAGCCAGGGCTGGCGGCCCATTTCAGTGACATACCAGCCTGCCAGTACGGCTATCCAGCCGGAAAAGGTCATGCCCACCAGCACTTTGTGCATGAGTGTCGGCAATTGGCCACGGCGGTATAGCTGCCAGCAAGCCAGCCAGGACACTAACAGCATCAGGGCCCCCATCCCCACCATGACGCGGAAGCTCCAGAAGACTTTGGCTACCGGCGGGTGCTGATCAAATTCATTCAAGCCGCGAATTTCGCCATTGAGGTCATGGGTGATGAGCAAGCTGGCCAGTTTGGGAATGCCTAAGGCAAAGTCGTTCTGGCGGGTGGTTTCGTTCGGTAAAGCAAACAGCAGCAGTGGCGCGCCTCGTTCGGTGTGCCAGATGGCTTCGATGGCGGCCAGTTTTTCCGGCTGGTGTTTGAAGGTGTTCAAGCCATGTGAGTCGCCGACAAACATTTGTACCGGAATCAGGATGGCGGCCAAGGTGATGGCGGTTTTTAGCGCATGCCGGACACCGGCACTATTGTCCCCCTTCAAGCGTCGATAGGCGGATAGCCCGGCGATGAGAAATGCCGTGGTCAGGCCGGAGGCGATCAGCATATGGGTAAAGCGGTAAGGCAGTGAGGGGTTGAAGATGGCTTCCAGCCAGCTGGTGACCACGGCTTTGCCATCGACCATTTCATAGCCGGCCGGGGTTTGCATCCAGGAGTTTAAAGCCAGTATCCAGAAGGCTGACAAAGTGTTGCCCATGGCGACCAGCAGGGTAGCCAGTGTGTGGGTGCGTTCTGACACTCTGCTGCGGCCGAACAACATCACACTCAGGAAGGTGGCTTCCAAGAAAAAAGCCGTCATCACTTCATAGGCCAGCAAAGGGCCGGCAATATTGCCGACTGTTTTCATATAGCCCGGCCAGTTGGTGCCGAACTGGAAGCTCATGGTGACGCCACTGACTACACCTAGCCCAAATGACAGGGCAAATATTTTTACCCAGAAGCCGTAGGCATCCATCCAGCTTTGCTCGCCGGTTTTCAGGTAGCGCGCTTTAAAAAACAGCAGCATCCAGCCTAAGGCAATATTGATGGTGGGAAACAGGATGTGGAAGGAAATATTGGCAGCAAATTGCATTCGAGCCAGGATTAGTGGATCAAAGTTCATGGCAATCCTTTATCGTGCGAATGACTACTTAATTTGGATAGTGAATGAGTGAATTGCAATAATTTTTGTACTTGGGAGCCAAGTTTCATCAGTCGTTGCAAGGTCTCTACATCCATGTCTTGAATGTCTGCAAACCAGTTCGTCACCAACTCAATGAGTTGGTGCATGTCTTTCATTCTTGTTTGAGCATGGCGTTCTGCGTCACTGGCCGGTGTTTCCATGATGGCACCACGTAACATAGTCAAGGTGGGCTCGACTTCGCGCTTTCTGCGCTCTTCCGCCAGCGTCTTAAATATCAGCCAGACGTCTTCCGGGGTAGAGAAGTACTCGCGTCTATCCCCGGGGATATGCTGCAGGCGAATCAAGCGCCAAGCACCGAGTTCTTTCAGGCCCATACTGACATTGGAGCGAGAGAAGCCCAGGCTTTCAGCAATTTCATCGGCGTTCAGGGGCTTCTGCGATACATATAGCAGGGCATAGATCTGCCCCACGGTGCGATTTATGCCCCAATGGCTACCCATTTCACCGAAGTGCAGCACAAAAGATTGTATCAATGGAGGTATGTTCATGAGTTCCTCAATTTTCAGTAATTTCTGAAACATTGATATAGATCATAGTTTGAATGAGGAATTAAGTAAATGAAGATTATTTCTTGGCTAAATTTTTCTGGAAGGGCGTGGGGCTGCTTGAATCTCTTGCAGCAGCCTCTGTAATACCGGTGAGGGGTTCTGTTTTGAGTAGGCAATGGCAATACCGACAGACAGTGTGGCGTATTTTTCTGTTAATGCGCGAAACACCACACCATCGCGTTTGATTTTACATAGAGAGGCGGGCACCAGCGCGAAGCCGACACCTTCGGCGATTAGACCCAGTGTCATGTGGTGGTCGCTGGGTTCGGGGAGTCGCTTGGGTCTGAAGTCCACTTGTTTGAAAAATGCTTCGCAATAGTCATAAAACCCTGGGTTCACCCGGCGCTCAAACCAGAACAGGGATTCGTCATTGAGCTCATTCAAACCTAGCTTGCGTTTGCCCGCCAGGGGATGCTTGGCTGCTAGGGCAACGAAGAAGGGTTCTTGCTGGATGGTCTCGACGCTCAAGCCCTGGGCATCACTATGCAGGCCAATAAAGGCAGCATCCACTACCCCATTTTTGATATCGCGTATCAGCTTGATTGAATAATTACCTTTGTTGACAAATTGCCAGCCGGGGAAATCTGCGCGTAATGTTTCCAGGTAATGAAAGGGGATGGCGCTGCGGTCAAATACCGTGGTGTAGCCTAGTACAAACAGGCCACAGTTGAGCGCCCGCTGTGCTCTGGCGGCCGCAATGGCTTTTTCCGCTTGCACCAGTGTTTTTTTCGCTTCCGGCACTAGTGCCTGGCCTGCCGCGGTGAGCATGACGCCGGTTTTGCTGCGGGTGAACAAGGCCACGCCCAGTTGTTCTTCCAATAGCTGTATCTGGCGGCTTAATGGGGGTTGTGAAATGTTCAGCTGTTTTGCGGCGCGGCCGATATTAAGTTCTTCACTGACGGTCAGGAAGTAACGGAACTGTCGTAGATCAATGGCGGTATTCATACATAAAAGGTATCACATAAATGGTATTGGCCTGAGCTGAGTTGCTCGCGATAGAGTGCTGTTGCGGTACTTCATCACATTACTAAGGAGTGGTTATGGAATATGTTCGCTTTGGCTCGACAGGTATGAAGGTGTCTCAGTTCTGTTTGGGCTGTATGACTTACGGTAGCCCTGACTGGCGTGAATGGGTGTTGGATGAAAGGGCCAGCCGTCCGTTTATTAAACAGGCTCTGGATAAGGGGATTAACTTTTTTGATACGGCAGATATGTATTCGCTTGGTCGTAGTGAAGAGGTGCTGGGTCGCAGCTTGCTGAGTATGGTGCCACGGGATGAGGTGGTGATTGCCAGTAAAGTTGGGCTGCCGTTGAGTGATAAACCTAATGACCGGGGCTTATCGCGCAAACATATTCTGAGCAGTATTGATGCCTCACTCAAACGCCTGGGAACAGATTATCTGGATCTTTACATCATCCATCGTCTGGACCCTGAAACGAGCTTCGAGGAGACGATAGAGGCATTGGATACGGTGGTGAAATCCGGCAAAGCTCGTTATATCGGGGCTTCCTCTATGTATGCCTGGCAATTTATGCGCATGCTGGACTTGCAGGAGCGCTATGGTTTGGCAAAGTTTGTGTCCATGCAGAATCATTACAATCTGATTTATCGTGAGGAGGAGCGCGAGATGCTGCCCTTGTGTCGGGAGATGGGCATTGCGCTTACCCCGTGGTCACCGTTGGCGCGTGGGCTGCTGGCGGGAACACGCAAGCAGCAGACGGTAAGAAATCGCAGCGATCAGCCTGCCAGGCTATGGTATGACCAGCCTAGTGATGAGGATAATATTATTGCCTCATTAGAGCTGCTTGCATCGCGTCGCGGGGTGTCTGCCGCCCAGATAGCATTGGCTTGGGTGGCCAGTCGGCCAGGTGTGACCGCACCTATCATTGGGGCCAGCAAGCCCCATCATCTTGAGGATGCGGTGGCTAGTTTGAAGATTGTGCTGACGGATGAGGAGGTCGGTGAGTTGGAGGCGGCTTATAAACCGCGTGCCGTTGCCGGGCTCACCATGTAGTGAATGAGCATATGGCCGCCATAGTAGGCGGCCATATGCGTCTAGCAGTGCTGTGCTAAAGCCATTTCCAGGCTTTTGTGATAGTGCTGCTGTGCCTGTTCTTCTTTACCGGTGGCTTCAAACAGCTTGGCTAACTCGGCATGGGCGCACAGGGTTGGTTTGATGGAGAGGCTGGCTTCCAGATAACTTTGTGCCTTACCCCATAGTTGTTGCTGAATGGCCAGGCGACCAATCGCCATCAGTAACCAATGATCCTGTGGGCGTTTTTTCAGCCAGTTTTCTGCTGTTTTCAACAGTTCCAGGCGTTTGTCCGCGCTCAGATGTTCTGCCAGCCTGCTCAGCTCCTGCGAGAGTTCCGGGGTGTCGTGCTCATCGTTGGCCAGTGCCTGGGCAATCAGGGTGGCAGCATAGTCGTAGTCTCCCAGTACTTGCAGGCGTGAGACGATCTGATCCACCAGTTGTGGATTGTGACGTTCGGTATCCGGGACTTTACGCAGCCAATCCTGTACTTCTTTGCCACTTAGTAGGGTGACCAGCTGTTGTTGATAAGCAGCCAGCCGATAGCGGCGTGCCTGTTCCGGCTCCAGCGCATCGGCTTTCAGCAGTTTCTCGCTGAGCGCTAGTACCGCGTCGGGTTGTTTTTGCAGCAGGCGTACTTTGAGTTCCAGTCGCATCGCATTGGTCAGGCTGGGGGACAGTGCCCGAGCTCGCTCAATGGCGTCTAGCGCACCGGGGGCGTCTTTCGCTTCCAGTTTTAGCTCGGCATCCAGCATGTGGCGTGCCAGTTGCAGGCGTGGTGGCAGGGTATCTAGCCGGTTCAGGTATTCATCACGCTTTTCGATGTCACCAGCGGCGGCGGCTGAACGAGCGGCAATCAGCAGGGCCAGTGCCTGGTTTTCGATGGATTCTTCACCCTTGAGAGATTTACTGGCTTCACGCTCAGCCTTTTGGAAGCGTCCCTCAAAATAGGCGATACCCGCTTCGCGCAGCGCGTGCCGTGCCGTTTTAAGCTTTTTCTCGCGTTGAAAACGGCGTACTTCTTTGGGCAGATTGCGGGCGAGGGTTAGCATGCGCAGCAGATAATGCAGTCCGATGACGAGCACCAGCATGGAGACAATCAACAGATTGAAAGATATTTCCAGCCGGTAAGGCGGTAAAAACAGAATGGCGTAGCCGGTATTTAGCTTCGCCAGTAAGGCTAGCAATACCGCGAGTGCAAATAATGCGGTAATCCATAAGGTGAATTTCACGATTTACTCCCCTGCCGAATTTTGCGCATCTCGTACCGCTTTCAAGCTATTGCCGAGGTCAGGCAGTGTCACATCCAATGGTGCCCCTTCCAGCTCGCCCAGTGTAAGCAGCCATTGTTTGGTAGCCGGTGCCTGGCTATCAAAATAGCGCTGCACGTAGTTGCGGGCAGAGGTGATATCGGCGACAAAGGTTTTACCATCACGCTGTATCAGGGCCAACCGGGCACCCAGTAAGCGCATTTTGAGATTTTCACGCAGAAAGAATGATTGTTCTGGCGAGAGCAGTAGCGCTTCCGGTTTGTCCATGCGGCGAATTTGTACTAGCTCGCGCAGGCTGCGGCTGAGGTCGGCGAGCAGTCTTTGCCAAATCGGAGCGTTCGCCGGCACGCTGCTGGCGGCGCTGCTTGGGTTTTGTCCTGGCAGGCGGTGACTATCTACGACTAGTGGCAGGCTGTCGGTTGCGAGTATCAGTCGATCAAGCTTGACGGTGAGGCCGACGCTATCGAGATAAGGCAGCGCTTTGAGTGTTTCCAGATCGGTGGCCAGCGCTTTTTTCACGCCTATCAGTTGTGGACGATCAAACTTGCTCAGTCGTGCGTCCAGCATTTCCAGGCCAGCAATTGCAGCCGAGACGTTGCCGGCGAGTTGTAGTTGCTGGCTGGCAATGGTCAGCGTGTATTCCACTTCGGCGAGTAACCAGTCGCTACGGTTTTTGGTCAGTTCCTGATACATGCCATTGAGGGTGGCGTACTGGCCGCTGAATTCATTCACGCGCGCATCAAGCTGACCGACACGGGTTTCGATGCTGCGGTTGGCGTTGATTGCCTGTTCGGCCAGCACACGTAATTCTTTGGCGGAGCCGCTATTTTCAGCCAGGCGACGTGCCAGTTCATGCCGCACGGTCAGCAGTTCCTGCTGGGTGGTATAAAGCTGCCAGCCGGAAACGCCCAGCGCGGTGAGGGCTATCCATAAGGCCGGATTGAAGAATTTTCTAGGGCTGGGTTTAACTGCTTCGATGATTTGGGATTCGCTCATGGGTAATGACAGAACCATTCTTGGAGGCCAGCGACTAAGGCGCTATCGTTGGCCTGGGTTGTCACGATGTGTATCGCACCCAGCGCGGCAAGCCTTGCGGCAATGCGCGGGTGAGGCACGCAATATAGCAGGCATTGTAACGCCCGGACTCGGCTGGAGCCAGCAAGACGGAATAATTGTTCCGCCATTTCACTGGAGGTAATCACGATGGCGTCGGCGGCTTGCTGATCCAGGGCCGTCCAGTCGGGCTTGCCGTCTTCACGTCGATAGAGTTCGGCAAAGCTGACGCTGGCGCCGCGTTGGCGCAAGCTATCGGCCAATAAGGCACGGCCGCCGCTGCCGCGAATAATTAATACCGAGCGGCCGGACAGCTCGCCAAGCTCGGCTAAAGTCAGTAGTGCTTCGCTATCACTGCCATGTTGTGGATAGTGTACATTTTGGCCGGATAAGCCCATCAGGCGTTTGGCACTGGCCTGGCCGACGCAAAATAGGCGTTTAGCGCTCAAGTCCTGTGCTTGCAATACCGGCCAAGCCAGATCAATGGCAGTGGGGCTGACAAACACCCAATCATCGGCCGCGCTGGCTTGTGCCGGCAGCGCTTGCAAGGCATCTGGCTGTGGCACGATTGCCATCAGGGGGCAATGACTGGCACGAAAACCGGCGGCCTGTAATAAGGCGATTAAGGTGCTGCTTTGTGCCAGTGGACGTGCGACCAGAACATGTCGCATAGCTTATCGGTCTTGCGCCAGGACTTCTGCAATCAGGGGTGCGGCGCCGTCATCCAGCAGTTTTTTCGCGACCGCCCGTCCGAGTGCTTCGGCGTAGTCCTGTGGGGCGCTGGCGCTGGCGGTCAACATAATGGAGCCATCCGGGCTGGCGACAAAACCACCCAGATTCAGCTGGCCATCAGTTAAGGTGGCAAAGGCACCCAGTGGAATCTGGCAACTGCCGCCGAGCTCGCGTGCCAGCGCCCGTTCGGCACTGACACAAGCGTGGGTGGCTGTATGGTTTAACGGTGCCAGCAGCTGGAGTAAATCCGTCCTGTCAGCCCGTATTTCGATGCCTAGCGCACCCTGCCCCGCTGCTGGCAGACTTTCCGAAGGCGCTAAGGCAGCACGGATGCGTTCGTGTAAACCCAGGCGTTTTAAACCGGCAGCAGCCAGAATAATGGCGTCGTATATACCCTCGTCCAGTTTGCGCAACCGGGTTTGGACGTTGCCACGCAGCGGCAATACTTTCAGATACGGGAAACGGGCGCGGATCTGCGATTCACGACGCAGGCTGGACGTGCCGACTACCGCTCCGGCGGGTAGCTCGTTCAGGCTGCTGTAATGAGGGGACACTAGCGCATCGCGCGGGTCTTCACGTTCGCAGATCGCGGCCAGCATAAAGCCGTCTGGCAAGGTCATCGGCACATCTTTAATGGAGTGCACCGCCAGATCGGCGCGGCCTTCTGCCAAAGCGGTTTCCAGCTCTTTGACAAACAAGCCTTTGCCGCCAATTTTGGACAGTGTTTTATCCAGAATCTGGTCACCCTGGGTGGTCATGCCCAAAATCTCCACGCTAAGCTGTGGATAAAGTGCTTGTAAGCGCGCCTGAATGTGTTCAGCTTGCCACATGGCCAGGCGGCTTTCGCGGCTGGCGATAATCAATTTATTCATAAGCGGGTGCCCGGTCAGGGCAGGTCAATCAAAATTGGCGCTTATTCTAGCATGCGCCGTGTACCGTTTTTGGGTGGGCTTACAGCTGTAATAACACGATCTTGAGTGGTGGCTTGCCATCTGGGCTAGGGAAGTCTGCATCAGGGGTAATCCATTCCACCGACTGAATCGGACGTCCTGCTTTGCTGGCACTGCGTTGTAATGATTCCAACCAACTATCCGCAGCGACCTCGGCGACATTATTACAGCAGATCAACTGCCCACCCGGGGCGGTTGCCAACAGTGCCGGTTTGAACAGCGCCTGATAATCATTGACCAGATCCACCACACCAAACGGGCTTTTGGCATAAGCCGGCGGGTCTAAGAACACCAGATCAAACTGACGAGCTTCCAGCTTCGGGAAGGGCGGCATTGGTTTGCCGCGCACCCGTGTTGCTTGGCCCAGGCCAGCCAGTTGGCGCAATGCCGGAAACACATCGCTTTGAACACAGCGTGGCCGGGTTGGTAACAGATTCTGCTTAGCATTGGCACGCCCTACTCGCAGGCTGGATTCGGCAAAATCGATATTCAGTACCAATTGCGCCCCCGCTTTGGCGGCCGCAATACCGACGCCACAGGTGTAGGCAAACAGATTCAGCACGGTTTTGCCGGCAGCCAGTTGCAGCACCCGGCGCCGTGCGGCACGTAAATCCAGAAATAACCAGGGGTCTTGTCCGGTATGACGGGCACGGTACAGATAGTTGATGCCCAGCTCCTGCACAATGTGTTCTGTCTCGGCGGCGGCCTGTTCGGTCAGGCTCAGGCTATTACTGACGCGCGAATGACCGGCGCTGCGATCGTTGTAGACCAGCGTCAGCCCAGGCAGGCTTTGTTGATAATAGGCGCGCAACTCGCTTAACTCCTCTGTGCTAAGCGCGGCATGAAAACTCTGTACCAGCAACTGTTCGCCATAGCGATCCACCGTTAAACCCGGTACACCTTCCACGCTGCCGTGAAACAGGCGGTAACAATGAGTTTGTTCGCTGGTCAGGCGGGCAATTAACTCGCTGCGAGCAGTCTGGGCCTGCTGAAGTAAAAGGGTTAGTGAGGACATAGAAGGCTTTCGCTAGAGGGTTACTGGCTGTTTAAGCGGCCGGGGCCGTTACGCAGAATAAGGGCACACGATGGTGTGCGCCCCGCATAGTACCCGGAGTCGGGCCGACAGGCAGCAAAACCGTGCAATCCCTGAGCGAAGAGCTGCTAACAAACCCCCTGATCCAGCAGTGCGCCTCCTTGCCGTAGGACTGCTACTGTCTGCGTCGGCGCGCCTCGCCTCAGCGACTCTGCGGGCTTTTGTTAGCGGCGCTAAATCGCTTGCCGCCTCTTGTGATGTGACGGCAGCTAACGCACACTCTGTTTTTTATGTTGAAGAGTGAGATCAGCGATGAGTGTTGCGATTGTTTTTTCTCAAACTGGTGGGCCAGAAGTGCTGACTTTACAAACGCGCGAGCTAGCTGCTCCCGGCGCAGGTGAGGTTCATATCCGCCATACCGCCATCGGCATCAATTTTATCGACACTTATCAGCGCAGCGGTTTGTATCCCATGCCGCTGCCCTCCGGGCTGGGGCAAGAGGCGGCCGGTGTGGTGCTGGCGGTTGGTGCTGGCGTCAGCAATGTGGCCGTGGGCGACCGCGTGGCCTATGCTGGCGGCCCGCTTGGCTCCTATAGCAGCGAGCGTTTAATAGCCGCTAGTTTGCTGGTAAAAATTCCGCAAGGAATCAGCGATGAAGCTGCGGCCAGCATGATGTTGCAGGGTATGACCGTGGAGTATCTGGTACAGCGTACTTTCCCGGTGCAGCCGGGGCAAACCGTGTTGTGGCATGCCGCCGCCGGTGGGGTTGGCCAGATTGCCGTGCAGTGGTTGACGGCGATGGGCGTGACGGTAATTGGTACCGTTGGCTCGGATGCTAAAGTGGCAACGGCGCGGGCCTTGGGTTGTCAGCATGTGATTAACTACAGTAGTGAAGATGTGGTGGCGCGCGTGCGCGACATTACAAATGGTGCCGGGGTGCCGGTGGTATTTGATTCAGTCGGCAAAGACACTTTTGAAATGTCGCTTAACTGTTTGGCGCGGCGTGGTTACTTTGTCAGCTTTGGCAATGCTTCCGGCGCGGTTCCGGCGTTTGCGCCACTGGAGTTGACCAAACACGGTTCGTTGTTCTGTACCCGCCCGACGCTGGCCGATTACAACGCCAGCCGCGCCGAGCTGGAAGCCTCCGCCCAGGCGCTGTTTGATCGGGTGTTGGATGGGCGCATCAAAATCGGCGCTTCACATCGTTATCCGCTGGCTGAAGCGGCACAGGCGCATCGTGATCTGCAGGCGCGTAAGACCACCGGTTCCGTTATTTTGTTACCTTAAGTTAGTCATCCTGGCCGCATACACACTGTGCGGCCAGAGTTCTTTATTCTCCAGGCAAGCTTGTCATGCTCACTTCGATTACTCGGTTGTTTCCTGTTTGGGCAGTGCTGTTTTCTGCCATCGCCTATTTTTTCCCGGCGCGATTTACGCCGGTGTTACCGCATACGGCAACGCTGCTGGCCATCATCATGTTTGCGATGGGGCTGACGCTGACAACCAGCGATTTCAAGCGAGTGCTGACGCGCCCAGCCCCAGTCGTGGCGGGCTTGGGTTTGCAATACTTGGTGATGCCTTTAGCCGCCTGGGCCTTGACCAAGCTACTGAATATGCCGCCAGAACTGGCTAGCGGTATGATTTTGGTAGGAAGTGTGGCCGGTGGTACTGCTTCCAATGTCATCATCTACCTGGCGCGTGGCGATGTTGCCTTATCGGTGACAATTACCGCTTTTTCGACGCTGTTGGGTGTCGTGGCAACGCCCTTGCTGACCTGGCTGTATGTGGACGCCAATATTCGCGTCGATACGGTCAGCATGCTGCTGAGCATCGTTAAAATCGTCGTCTTGCCCATCAGTCTGGGGCTGCTGGTGCACCGGTTCTTTCAGTCCTTTATCCAAACTATTGAGCCATGGTTACCGCTGGCCTCAATGCTGGCGATTGTTACGCTGATTGCGGCGATTGTGGCTGGCAGTCAGGCGTATATCGCCACAGTGGGCATGCTGACCGTGGTGGCGGTGATACTGCACAATAGCCTTGGCTTGCTTGGCGGTTATTGGGGTGGCCGTTTGCTGGGGTTTGACGAGTCGGTATGCCGTACTTTGGCGGTAGAAGTGGGGATGCAGAACTCCGGCTTGGCGGCGCAACTGGCAAAAGTCTATTTCAGCCCGTTGGCCGCCCTGCCTGGGGCGCTATTTTCGATTTGGCATAATATTTCCGGTTCCATACTGGCCAGTTATTGGCAGGGTCGGCCCGTTAGCCCCAGCAAGCCTGCTCAGCACCCGCCGCAGCGTTAATCACAGACAATACGCTGCAATACTGCAACCAGTCGGTCAATATCGGTGCGTTGAATCTGCCAGTGAGTAACGATGCGCATCAAGCCCTGCTCTGGCGGGTTGGCCTTGATGCCAGCTTGGCGCAGGGCCGCCATCAGCTCGGTGGTGTCCAGCTCGGCGGTGAAACGGAACCACACCATATTGATATGTACATCGGCTGGGTCTGCTTCTATATTCGGCAGCTTACTCAGACACTCGGCCAGATAAACCGCATTGGCGTGGTCTTCGTCCAAGCGGTTAACCATCTCATTCAAGGCCACGATGCCTGGCGCAGCAATCACCCCCGCCTGCCGCATGCCACCCCCCAATAATTTACGATGACGCCGCGCAGCCTGAATAAACTCACGCGAACCAGCCAGCACCGAACCCACCGGGGCGGCCAGGCCTTTTGACAGGCAGCACATCACGCTATCGGCGTATTGGGTAATGTCGGCCACATCGCAGCCCAAATAGCTGGCAGCATTAAAGATGCGGGCACCATCCAGATGAATGGGTACCTGATAACGTCGTGCCACGGCAGCGGTTTCGGCCATCGCTGCCAACGGAATCACCCGACCATTGCTATGTGCGTTTTCCAGACAAATTAAACCGGTGCGTGGCCAGTGGATATCCTCACCCACGCGAATGCGCTGCTCGATATCGCTGGCAGCTAAAGTACCGTTGTCACTGGCAATGGTGCGTAACTGCACACCGCCAATCACGGCGGTGGCGCCGGCCTCGTGCCAGACAATATGGCTGTCATCCCCAAGAATCACCTCATCACCACGCTGGCAATGCGTAAAAATAGCTAGCTGATTACCAAAGCTGCCACTGGGAACAAATAGCGCAGCCTCCTTGGCCAGCTTTTGTGCCGCCAGCCGCTCCAGCGCAAGCACCGTCGGGTCATCGCCATACACATCGTCGCCAAGCTCGGCGTGAAACATCGCCTCACGCATGGCCGGGGTGGGCTGGGTAACGGTATCACTGCGTACATCTATCCACTGCATCGCCATTCTCCTGATTACTGGGCACGAGGACGCAGCATAGTCCGGTATCTGCGGGTTGACAATGCACGCTTCTACACAAAACGGCGACCTATCAAGGCCGCCGTTTTGTGTAGAAGCGTGGCTCAGGATAAGTGGTAAGACTGTTTGATCTGCTGCACGCGCTGTGCTGCCTGTTGCAAGATCAGCGGACTTACCGAAATATGGCTACCGCACTCACAGCTTAGCTCGGCATCGGGGTGAAGTGATTGCAAGTGCTGGCGTACCTCATGCCCGCATTGCTCGCAAACCATAACCATGGTGGCTTTGTAATGCTTGTCCAGATCAATATCAAATGCTGGTGGCTTCATTGGCGTCTTCCTGACAGAACTAAGGGTTGGGCGATAGCACTGCATCACTTGAGCGCAGCACAAAGGCCCTAGGGTTAATGATAGTCGTTAGAACAAATAACAAAACCCCTGTTTTGCTGCTTTCCCCCGCCTGTTGGAACACCCGGCCGCTCACTGCAACGGTAGATACACATCCGTCAGCAATTGATTCTCTGGGGTATCGGTTTGCAAGTTTAGATAGTGGAAGTACACGGGGAAATCCCTGAGCGTTTCGCCACTTTGCGGTAATCACTCCCGATACAGCGCATACACGGTTTCACCCAAACGATTATGGTCACCAAGATGTCGCGCTTCGACAAGCTCAGCACGAACGGAGAATCTAAAAGCGCTTATTCCAACCGTTCACCCTGAGCTTGTCGAAGGGTGGCGCATGAAACCCCGTTCATGCTTCGACAGGCTCAGTACCAACGTAAGCCAACAAAATTCGACAAAATCCGTTAAAATGCTAATGTGCTAAAATTTTGGCGCCGGGTGTAGGAGCCTGAGAGTAAAGACGGGCAGGGCCGTGCAAGCCGCCGCTTTCTGTTCGTGACCGTGCTATGTGCCTGCCATTCCGCTACAGGAAAGTGGATAGCAGGCTTGAACCTGATAAGGAGCCAGGCATGAAATCCCGTAACAAGTCCTATCACCCACAAACGGTCTCTCCGTTTTTGGCGCTAGCCCCCACGCTAAGCCAGCAGCACAAACTTCACAGCGAGCAGGACCCCGCTATCCGCGCGTATTTACAAGGTTGTCTCGAAGGAGAATTGGCGTTTGCCTTCGCCACCCATCCGACTAGTGCCAGCCTCAGCGTATCCGGTTGTCAGGATGCTTTATTGCTGCGACTGGAACTAGAGCAAGCAGAGTTAACGCCTGCACAGCAGCGCTTGCGTGGCTGGATTGTCGGCTTGTTCGGTTCCTTAGCAGAGGCGCTGGAACTTGAGGAGTGCGCCTGATGAATACCACTACCGCGATTATTCCGGCGCTGCGATGCCTGGTGAATCTATAGCGCGGCCAGCCCTTGAATACAGCCGAGGCGCAGCAGTTTATCGACGATTTGCGCGAATTTTGTCTGGATGGCCTGCATTTGCTGGCGGAGTTGCAATGTCTGTTGGCGGGGCTGGGCTGGGCTGGGCAGTGAGTGCGGCGCATGGCTGCGCCAGTTGGAGCGGCTACCCGCTGCGGCTTAAGGCAATGCTGGCGGGTGAGTGATTTGTCTCACGTTGCCAGCAGCTAACGCTATTAACATCGCGGCAATCTTCGTTTAAGCTGCTGCGCTCCTTATCGCTCTTATTTATACCCACTTATGTCAACACCCTCCGCCGATCTAAGCCGCCGTTTTGGTGGTGTGGCCCGTCTGTATGGTCAGGCCGCCTTGGAGCGCTTCCAGCAGGCGCATATCTGTGTCATCGGCGTGGGTGGCGTTGGCTCCTGGGCGGTGGAAGCGCTGGCGCGTAGCGCTATCGGTCAGCTCACACTGATTGACTTAGACAATATTGCCGAATCCAATACCAACCGCCAGTTACCGGCACTCGACCCCTATTACGGCATGGCCAAAGTGACTGCGCTGGCCGAGCGGGTGCGGGCAATTAATCCGGCTTGCCGTGTTAATGAAATCGAAGATTTTGTGAGTGAAGACAATCTGCAGGCAATGCTGGGTCAGGGCTACGACTATGTGATTGACTGCATCGACAACCTGCGGATCAAAACGGCAATGGCCGCTTGGTGCGTACGCCAGCGCCAGCCCTTCATTGTCTCTGGCGGCGCGGGGGGCCAGCTTGATCCTACTCGCATCCAGGTGGCCGATTTAAGTCAGGTTAGCTACGACCCGCTGCTGGCCAAGTTGCGCTATCAATTGCGCCGTCAGCATCATTTCCCGCGTGAAGCCGGTAAAAAGTTGCGGGTACCTTGCGTGTTTTCTAGCGAACAGCTGATCTACCCAACCGACACCGCCTGCGACAGCGGCAACGGCCCACAAGGCTTGTCCTGTGCCGGTTTTGGTGCGGCGATGACGGTAACGGCCAGTTTCGGTTTGATTGCGGCAGCGCAGGCGCTGAAGCATTTAAGCAGTAAAAGTCGCTGAGGTTTTGTCAGCGGCTCTAAGCTGGTTTATCACTCTAGGTTTCGCGGGGAGAAGTTAAACGATGACAGATCTTAGCAAAATTACCTGTATTGAAGATTTACGAAAAGTGGCCAAGAGACGGGTGCCGCGCATGTTTTATGACTATGCGGATTCGGGTGCTTGGACTGAAAGCACTTACCGTGCCAATGAAAGTGATTTTCAGAAAATCAAACTGCGTCAACGAGTGGCGGTAAACATGACCGGGCGCAGCACGCGCACCACCTTGATTGGTGAGTCGGTGGCCATGCCGGTGGCGATCGCCCCTACCGGCATGACTGGTATGCAGCATGCTGATGGTGAAATCTTGGGCGCGCGTGCAGCGCAAGCTTTTGGCATCCCGTTCACGCTGTCTACGATGAGTATCTGTTCTTTGGAGGATATTGCCGAGCATACCGGGCGACATCCCTTTTGGTTTCAGCTGTATGTGATGCGTGACCGTGATTTCATTGAACGCTTGATCGAGCGCGCTCGCGCTGCCAATTGTTCGGCTTTGCAGCTGACGCTGGATTTGCAGATTTTGGGGCAACGCCATAAAGACATTAAAAATGGCTTGTCGGCACCACCTAAGCCAACGCTGGCCAACATCATGAATTTAGCCACTAAGCCACGCTGGTGTCTGGGCATGCTGGGTACGCATCGGCGCGGCTTTGGCAATATCGTCGGCCACGTCAAGGGTGTTGGCGATGTGTCTTCGCTCTCCGCTTGGACGGCTGAGCAATTTGACCCGGAGCTGAATTGGGCTGATGTGGAGTGGATTAAGAAACGCTGGGGCGGCAAGCTAATTCTGAAAGGTATCTTGGATGAGGAGGATGCGCGCTTGGCGGTGAACAGTGGTGCGGACGCCTTAATTGTTTCTAATCATGGTGGGCGGCAACTGGATGGGGCGCCTTCTTCTATTACCGCCTTGCCAGCCATTGCTCAAGCGGTGGGACAAGATATAGAGGTGTGGATGGATGGTGGTATTCGCAGCGGACAGGATGTGCTCAAAGCGCGGGCTTTGGGCGCTCGCGGTACGCTGATAGGCCGCAGTTTTCTGTATGGCTTAGGGGCTTATGGTGAGGCGGGTGTGAGCAAAGCCTTGCAAATTATCCATAAGGAACTGGACCTGACCATGGCCTTTTGTGGACATGCCGATATTAATACGGTGGACAGCAGCATCTTACTGCCCGGGACTTTTTGAACCTAAACCCGTACCAGGCGTTGTCGTCGAGCCATGACCGGGTTTTAGTGCGCCAAATAACTGTTTTGCTTATATTGCTTCTGTTTGTGACAGTAAATAGGATATTGTTCAGCTTGTTTTGTCACTTTGCCAGCGCATAATGGCTGCTTTGTCACGTCAATTAATGTTTCTTTGGACTGCCTGCACATGAACCGACTTCAAGCTATTCGACCCTTCGGCCAACGTATCTGGCTGGACAATCTATCACGTGAACTACTGGCTTCCGGTGAGTTAACTCGTTTGCTGGAGCAGGATGGCATTGCCGGGGTTACTTCCAACCCGGCTATTTTTTACAAAGCGATTAGCAGTGATGCGCGCTATCAGGCCGATCTGCTTCGTCTACAAGCCGATAAGAGCTTGTCTGCCGAGGCTCGCTACGAAGCTTTGGTGATTCCCGATATTCAAGCTGCTTGTGATTTGCTGCGCACGCAATATCAGAGCAGCGGTGGCGAGGATGGCTATGTCAGCCTAGAGGTTTCTCCCGCCTTGAGCGATGACGAAATGGGCACACTGGCTGCGGCACGGCGCTTGTGGGCGCTGCTGGATCGTCCGAATGCGATGATTAAAATCCCTGCGACTGCGGCGGGTATTCGTGCGTTTCAGACGCTGACGCAAGAAGGCATCAACGTTAACATCACGCTATTGTTCAGCCTGCAACAGGTGGAAGCGGTATGGGATGCCTATATTGCCGGGTTGTCGGCGCGTTTAGCACAGGGGGGGGATGTGGCTTCGGTAAAGGCGGTGGCCAGCTTTTTCCTGTCACGACTGGATAGCTTGCTTGACCCACAATTGACGCTAGCTCATCAGGGCAAGGTGGCGATTGCCTTGTCCAAGGTGGCTTATGCGCGTTATCAGCAGCGTTTTCACGGCCATGAATTTGCGGCACTGAAGACCGCCGGGGCGCGTCCGCAGTTTCTGTTATGGGCCTCTACGGGTACCAAAAATCCGGCTTATTCGGATGTGTTGTATGTGGAAAGCCTGATTGGCGCGGAAACCGTTAATACGGTGCCGGATGCTACTTTGGCGGCCTTCCGCGATCACGGTAAGGCCGCATTAACGCTACCGAGTGCCGCTAGCGAGGCACAAGCAGTGTTGGCAGCGGTGGCGGCGGAAGGGGTTGCGCTTGATGTGGTTGGTGAGCGTTTGCAGCAGGATGGGCTCGCTCTGTTTGAGCAGGCATTTGCGCAGTTGTTGCAATTGACGGCTGGATAGCGCTGTCGATGGGGGGCTCACAATGATTGAATATTGCGAGCGATATCCGCTTCAATCTCCGTGATGGTTCGCGCACGAATTTTCAAAGCTTCCGCTTTGGGTCTGAATTGCCTGGCAACACTGACGGTGCGTTCAATAACTTGTTCGATGAAGGCTGGGCTGAGTCGTGACTCCATGCCCAGTTGTTTCAGTGCGGCGCGCGGCACATCGTAGCCATGCTCTAAGATGGCTGCCGTGTGTTGCCCGCCTGGCCCGCTGGAGTAGGTTAAGTCAAACGCCGGCGCTAAATGCCAATCGCCGTATTGATCAAGTAAATAGTCGAAATTCTTAGCGTGATCATCGCGGTTATGAAATACAACATTGAAAACCATACGGCGAAATGCCTCCTCAACCTCGCGCATATCAGAGGTGAGCATGGCGGTAGCTCGCAAAAAACTTCGGTAGTCTACGGATGGAAGTCTATAGTCTGCATGCAAGAGTCCGGCGAGGGAGTGCCGGTGTATGTGCTGGCTGTGCTGCCGATCAAATCGTTGAATGCCGAAAGCCGCAAAAGTGGGAGTGAGCCTGAACAGATGAGTTGCTGGCATATTCAATCCTGCTTCTCGAGCGCTATCTGCGTACAGTTGCTCTATTTCGCATACTTCTGAGTGTTCTGCATGGGTGGGGAACTTGATCAACCAGGGGGTCGTGCCAGTCATCGCTTGGGTGCTTATCTGTCTAGAGAGCGGGTGGTAGTGTACCAAGACTTTGGGCCTAGCTCCTTGCGGGGAGCCGCCCAGTTTGACCAGTTTGGCCAGTGCTTCATGTTCTTCCCCGGCAATTTCGGTGGCAATGTCTTGTGCCAGCTTCAGTAAATCCAGGTTTTCATCGCCCAGTTCATTTTCTGTTGCAGGTTGATAGCTCAGGGCGCCCAGCCCGTTATGGCCAATAAATGCCAGCCGATCCAGGATGGTGACGGTGGCCAAGTTGCGGCCATTGGCTCTAAAAAATCGATCCATTAGCAAGCGCCCCCAGCCATCTGGTAAGGAGTCGGCCATTAAGCCTGGTAGACCGCCTAGGTGTTGATCGGTAAAACTAAAAGAACTTGTCGAGAGGGGCAGATGTATGGGTGATAATTCTAGGTGATGATGCCGTGCTTCAAGTGAGTATTCGAAAATTACCCGCTTGCCTGCCTGGGCCAGTGTCCCTAAATGAATGTGTTGTCCCCATCCTTCGTAGAACACGGCCAGTCGCTGTACGCTCACCTATCACTCCTTGGTTTTATTTTGCGCGGAGCGCGTTGTCGCACGGTGTTAAGGGTGCGGTCTATGTCAGCGATGGTGTGAACTTTTATTTCAAATACTTCTTTAAGGTCATCTGCCAGCTTCAAGATCAAGGCAAGTTGAACGATGGTTTCCAGCGTGGCCTGACCTTTGTGCTCTATATTGCGGATGGTACCAACCGACATGCCGGCGCGGGTAGCCAGCTCTTGTTGACTCCAGCCACGGTTTAGCCGCTGAGCGCGTAGCCGCTTGCCTAATGTGGTGCAGATTTCCTGTGGCGAGGCTAGAACAAAGCTAGGCATAGCTGATGGCGAGTAGGTGTAGTAAGAGTTAATATTTTAGCATTTAACACGCTTAAAAGCAGATAAAGCACAAAATTTTGTACTTTATCTGCTGATGAAAAACTTAGGTAATACGCGTTGTTAAAGTGCCCAGCAGGTATGTAGATCAAATATGGCAAGCTAGGGAGGTTCTTAGCGCCGTGAACAAGGCCTCGAAGAGTCCCTGAGCTGAGGCGCAATGCTGAATCAGGGGTTTTGTTAGCTGCTCTTAACCCTGCTTCTGGCGGCGGGCGGCCATTCTCTGACCTGCTGCCTCGAGCTCTTCCGGCGTAAACATGATGGTGACGGTGGGAAATAACCAGGCTTCTTCCGCAGCCGCATGATCACGATATTGGCGTGCAAATTCTTCCAGTTCACCTTTGTTGATGAAAGAGATCTGGCCATCGCGCAAAGCGAGCAGGTCTTCGCGTATGGTGTCCCAGCTGGAGGTAAGATAGCCGTGCTCGGCGCTTAGTTGTTCCAAGCGCGCAGCGGCGGTGGCCACACGTTCGAGCAATAGGGGGAACAGCTCTTCTTCTTCGTCGGTGTGGTGCTCTGGGACGGCTTGGTCAAAATAACGAACCACCGAATCTATACTGTTGCGCGCGGCTTCATCCAGGCCATATTGGGTGATGTAATCAGGTAATTGTTCCAGTTGTTCGCAGAAGCGGTAGATTTTAGTATGGCAGGCTTGCAGCATCTCCAGCGGTTCGTCAAAGCCGGGGGCGGTACTGCCGGTGAGGGTGTTGAGACTTAGCATGGGTCTGCTCCTGCAAGAATAGTGGTCGTTAGGTAATAGCATACCTGGCACGGGGTCACTAGAGAGTTTTGCGCTTAATTAGTTTTAATATAGATTTTCTTTTTGTGTTTGCTCGTTGTATAGATTTGGCGGTAACGCAGACAATGTGGCAAGCAATATCTTAAGGGTATGGTGTTTATGTCTGCTCCGTTTACGGTATCACGTTTGGTATTAAGCGATACGGCGCTGGCCGATAACGTATTGCAATTGCAATTGGCCGCGCATCAATTGGAGGCCAGTTGGCTGAATTATCCACAACTGCCCGTGTTGTGGCGTAATCGTGAGCAGGTGATGGCTTGTCCGCATCAGGTGTGGGGGGCATTTGAAGGTGCTACTTTACGTGGTGTACTGGTACTGGCGATACAGGAAGATGGCGCAGCTCACATCGAGCGTACGGTGGTTGATCCACAGCACTTGGGTCAGGGCTGGGCTTACCGTTTACTGAATCGGGCACTGGTAGGGCAGCAGTATGTGACCGTAGATACTGGGGAAGTAAATCTGGCAGCTTTGGCCTTGTATCGCAAAGCAGGTTTTAGCAAGCAGCAGCATTGGACCCATCCGGATGGGGTGTGTTTATGGCATCTGGTTTACCAGCCGCCAACGGCGTCCAGGCTGGTGTTGGGTGAGGATGGTTGGTTGCGTGGTGCACGGAGATTGCCTTCGCCGAACTGTGATGATTTCAAAGAGGGTATGCAGCCAGAGTTATTGGTGATTCACAATATCAGCCTGCCGCCATATCGTTATGGTGGCTCCGGTGTGGCGCAATTATTTCGTAATCGACTCGACCCAGCCGAGCATCCTTTTTATCAGCAGATTCAGAATTTACGAGTGTCGTCGCACTTTTTCATTCGCCGCGATGGTGAGGTAGTACAGTTTGTTTCTACCCGGCAGCGTGCCTGGCATGCTGGTGTGTCCAGTTGGGCTGGACGTGAGGCGTGTAATGATTTTTCGATTGGTGTTGAGCTGGAAGGGTGTGATTTCGAGCCGTTTAGCGAGGCACAGTATCGCAATCTGCAAGCCTTGGTCGCGGCGCTGCGAAGTCGTTTACCTTTGCAGGCAATAGTTGGGCATGAGCATATCGCGCCAGGGCGTAAGACCGACCCTGGGCCTTGTTTCGATTGGCCACGCGCTGCGGCTGACTCAGGTTTGCCGTGCTCAGGGCCGACGAATGCGGTAGCTTGAGCCGAAGTCATGAAGAAAAGAGGAGAAATGCACTATGAATCCAATGTCGTCATCCACCCGGCAGTTGCAAACCAGGGTGATAGATATCAGTTCTTTGGCAATGGAAGGTCTGGATTTATTGCGGCCGGTCTTGTTTTCTATCCAGCAGCTCAGTGATAGCGGGCATGTGGATAGTGCGCAGCATATTCGGGGTTTGTGTAAGCTGGCGAATTGGGTGATTGATGATTACTTTAGCAGTTTGAACGATCTGCAAACGGAGGCGGAGCAGTCGCTCAGGAACTAACACCCGCTTGCAGCAAGGCCTTGAGTGTGGCCTGTTGGCGACGGCTTACCGGCAACGGAGTGTCAATATCGTGCAGTCTGAGTTGCCATTGCTCCTGGTGTTGTCGATGTAGTTCGCGAATGGCATGGCGCATGACCAGACAATTGCGATGAATGCGCACTACTTTATCGGCCAGTTGCTGCTCCAAGTCGCTAAGGCTGTCATCCAGCAGATATTCGGCATGCACGGTGATCAGCGTGACGTATTTCAACTCGGCCTTGAAATAACGTATTTGTGAGTAAGGAATGGTCAGCAGCCTATCACCCTGCCGTACGCTCAGCCCGGGCTCGGGGCTGAGTTGCTCGCTACAGCGTCGCGCTGCGCGTTGCAGCGCCTGTTGCAGGCGTTCCCGGCGGATCGGCTTGAGCAGGTAATCGGCGGCATCCAGCTCAAAGGCTTCTACCGCGAAATGGTCGTAGGCGGTAGTGAAGATCAACTGTGGTGCTTGCGCCTGCTGGCGCAGTTGCCGCGCCAGTTCTATGCCAGTCAGACCGGGCATGGAGATATCGGCTAGCAGAATATCGACGCGATGCTCGGTCAACCAAGTGAGTGCTTGGCGGCTGTCAGTCAGGCAATGAACGTGTGGCAGATCATTATCGTGTAGCAGTTGTTCTAGCCGTTGGCAGGCAAGCACCTCATCATCCACCACCAATAAGCGTAGCTGACTTAACGCACCCATTGTGCTTTGTCCATTTTCTCGACTAAGGCTCGCCAAGCGGGCAGTATTTTCTGTAATTTGCTATTGGTGGGAGCTAGCTCGCGTGCTTTGCCTAGCATGTCGTGCGCACGGCGCATATGACTTTCGTGCCAGCCCTGACGGTGTACATAGGCCATGGTGGCATTGATCAGATTGAGCATTACCTGCATATTTTGCGGCATTTCTCCGTGTGCTTTGATGAAGCGTTCAATTGCCAGATCAAACTGACCAGCCTGCGCTTCACGTACCGCCTGGTTGTTGAGTTCAAATACCGACTTTACATTTTCAGTGATCAGTTTTTCGCCCAGATCACTCAAGCCGATTTCACTGAACATCTCACCACAACTGGCCAGCAGCTCTTCATCATCGTGGTGGTTGCGTACCAAATCGCTCATCACGGCATTGCCGGAATCGGTTTGGCGTTGCGCGTAGCAGGCGCGGGCAAATTCCATCTGTGCCTCCGGGCTAAGGCCGGGGGCTAGCTGTCGGTATTCTATTTCGGCATCTTTGAGTAGTTGTCTGGCTTTGTCTTGGTGCCCGTTTTTGTGTTGCAACTGGCTATCGACAATTTTGGCCATCCATTCGCCTTGCTGGTTATAGCGGTAGTCGCGACGTAGATTGGCCAGGGTGCGGCCGACGGTGGCGGTATCACCTCGAGCCAGCTGTATGCGTGCCAGCGTGGCATAGTGGGTGGGGCTGCGGTGCCAGGTGTATTTGGCAATGTCCAGCGTGGTTTGGCTGGCCGCTTCGGCCACATCGAGTTGATTATTGAGCAGCGCCACTTCGGCCAGTTGTTGTTGTCGTCGAAATACCACTGGTGACAGCTCGGTAGCCTGCTTCAAGGTCGCCTGGGCCTGATCCAGATCATGATTACGGCGATGCAGCTTGGCCAGCCAGTCATAGGCTTCCATGACTCGTTCATTGTCGGTGAGCACTTCTTCAAAGAGCAGGCGCGCTTCATCCACAGCTTTGAGACTAGCCAAGGCTTTGGCTAGTCCCATTTTGGCCCAGGGTAACGGCTTGATACGTAATACTGCCATATACAGATTGCGTGCATTGTCAAAATCGCTGATTTTGAGCGCCAGCGAGCCCTTCAGCTTCATAAAGTCGAGAATAAACTCGTTTTGCTCGGCAATTTTCCGGTCGCAAATCTCAATCGCTGCCAAGTATTCATCACGCATGATGGCATTGTCCACCGCGCGGAAGGCTTCGCGCCGGCGCATCGCCTTTTCCAGACGGCCACGCAGTATTTCGCCGGTGAAGGGCTTGAGCAGATAGTCGTCCGGCATCAGCTCGGCAGCGGAAATCACCCGTTGCGAACGACGTTCGCCGGTGACAATCATAAACACACAGGACTGCTTGATCAGATGGCGTTCTTTGACTTCTTCATACAGATAAAGGCCATCATAACCATTGCCTAAATCGTAATCACACAGCACTACATCAAAATTGAATTTAGCCATTTTGGAGAGCGCATCACTGGCCTTGCTGGCGAACTCGACTTTGTCAGCGCCAAATGAAGACAAAGTCATCGCCATGGCGCGCTGCATTTCCGGCAGGCTGTCAATAATCAGAAACAGGCGCTGGCGGAACGGGTCTTGATAGTTATTTTGGCGGCGAGCTGGTGTCTTTGCGCTCACCACGCTCTGATAAGTATTGGACTCGGAATTGGGAGTTGGCATAGTCGTTTAAGTAACGGCCCCATTGTTAGCTGCTTAACTTAGCAGTTCCAGTTTGGCATAATGCAGATCCAGCCACTTGATGCCCTGCTCACCAAAGTTGATTTGTAAGCGTACATCATTTTTACTGCCCTCGGCATTGATTACCAGACCACAACCAAATTTGGCATGAGCAACCGATTGCCCAATACGAAAGCCCTGATAATCCGAGCTGATGCTTTGATAGCGAGGGGTGCCGGAGGGTCTAAATGCTGATGGACTAGCTTGTTCTACTGTAGCAGATAAGTTGTGGATTAACTCAGTCGGAATTTCGTCGATAAAGCGCGAACGGATGGGATAGCGGCTTTGTCCGTGCAGCATCCGGCTTTGTGCATGCGACAAATACAGGCGCTGACGCGCACGTGTTACCGCCACATACATCAAGCGCCGTTCTTCTTGCAAACCTTTGCTGTCCTGCAAGCTGTTCTCATGTGGAAACAGCCCCTCCTCCAGGCCGGAAACAAACACGGCGTCAAATTCCAGCCCTTTGGCCGCATGCACAGTCATCAGTTGCAAAGCATCGCTGCCGGCTTCGGCCTGATGTTCACCCCCTTCCAGACTGGCAGCGTTGAGAAACTCGCTGAGTGCCTGCTCCGGGTCTTCCGGGAAAAAATGGCTGGCCGCATTAATCAGCTCGTCCAGGTTCTCCAGCCGCTCCTCGCCTTCCTTTTTGTCCTGTTGATACATCTCGCGCAAGCCAGAATCATCAATCGCCAGGCTAACCGTTTCGGCCAGTGTCAGGCCTTGACTGCGCTGGCGTAGCCGTTCAATCAGCAATACAAACTCACCCAGTTTGGCGGCTGTGCGACCACTACCGGCAGTACAGGCGGCCTGCCACAAGGCAACGCCTTGCTCTTGGCCCACCGTTTGCAGGTTTTCGACGGTACGGGCACCGATGCCACGAGTGGGGATATTGATTACCCGCAGCAGGGCGATATCGCTGTGCGGGTCGGCAATCAAGCGTAAGTAGGCCAGCGCATGTTTGACTTCCTGGCGCTCGAAAAAGCGCAGCCCACCATAAATGCGATAAGGAATATTGGCCTTGACCAGCATGTGTTCCAGTACCCGGGATTGCGCATTGGAACGATACAGAATCGCCATCGAAGATAGATTGAGGCCATCACGCAGCAGGCTGCGCACTTCATCGGCAATGAATTCGGCTTCGTCGCTATCGGAGTAGGCCTGATACTGGCGAATTTTTTCGCCCTCACCGGCATCTGTCCACAGATTCTTGCCCAAGCGGCCATCGTTTTGTTCAATCAGTGCATTGGCAGCGTTCAGAATATGGCCCATGGAACGGTAATTCTGCTCCAAGCGCACCGGCTCACTGACGCCAAAATCACTGAGTAGCGCACGCATATTACCCACCTCAGCACCACGAAACCCGTAAATACTCTGGTCATCATCTCCTACCGCGAACAAGACGCCCTGCTCTCCTGCCAGTAATTTCAGCCAGGCATACTGTAAGCGATTGGTATCCTGAAACTCATCCACCAAAATATGGCTGAAGCGACTGCAATAATGCTGGCGCAAGGCCTGGTTGTGGCTAAGTAGCTCATAGCTGCGTAACAGCAGCTCGGCAAAATCGACGACACCTTCACGCTGGCATTGCGCATCGTAAGCGGCGTAGAGCTCAATCTGTTTGGCTTCGTACGGTGTAATGGGCGGGGGAAGTTGCCCGGCGCGTACTCCCGCCTCTTTATGGCCATTGATAAAGCTTTGCACGGCTCGTGGCGGAAATTTTTCGTCAGAAAGTTGCAGGCTTTTTAACAGGCGCTTGATGGCGGCTTGCTGATCGGCAGAGTCGAGTATCTGAAAAGCCTGTGGCAGGCCGGCATCACG
Source organism: Neisseriaceae bacterium TC5R-5 (assembly GCA_020830965.2). Taxonomy (GTDB): domain Bacteria; phylum Pseudomonadota; class Gammaproteobacteria; order Burkholderiales; family Chromobacteriaceae; genus Chromobacterium. The sequence continues at coordinate 216,070 of JACCFC020000002.1, read as the reverse complement.
GTAATGTGAGCGTAAAAAACGATTACACAAACCATGAAAAGTCCCTATCCACATCGTGTGTACCCGCACCGGTACCATGGCCGACAGCCGGGTTTGCATCTCCCGCGAGGCTTTATTGGTAAAGGTTACCGCTAGCACGCCACTCGGCTGTACCTGATGAGTGGACAGTAACCAGGCAATCCGCGTAGTCAGTACCCGGGTTTTGCCACTACCGGCCCCGGCCAGTACTAGCGCACTCTTGGCAGGCCAGGTAACGGCGCGTAGTTGTTCCGGATTAAGACCAGCGAGCAAATCAGTCATGGTGGTTATCTATCAGTTCGAGCAAAACGGCATTTTACATGACATGGCTAGAGACAAGGCATGCCTTGTCTCTACTCAGGCTGTTATCCAACACAGCTGGGAACGACAGTAAACCAGGCTTCCCATCAGAGCCGTGGTTAAAACAACGATAGTTGTAGCGGGTACTCTGGCGTCTCCGCCAGCCTGACACCCACCCCCACCAGCCGTACCGGCCGCTTGGCGCGGGCAAAACCAGTGCTCAGCAACTCACCAAAATGTGATAAAGATAATCGCGTCGCCGCTTGCTCCACCGTGGTTTGGCTGAAATCATCAAACTTCAGCTTTATCGATACACCTTTAAACGGTGGCTGATCATGCCGTGCCAGGCGGCCATGCAGCTCCTCTACCAACTCCGGTAACTTGGCCAGACAAGCAGCCAGATCCGGCAAATCTTCAATATAGGTTTCTTCGACACTAATCGATTTACGGCCCCGGTCGCTTGAGACCGGCCGTTCATCAATACCGCGTGATAAATCATATAAACGCTCGCCAAAACGGCCGAACTGGCGCAGTAATTCGGTGCGCTCCCAAGACCACAAATCACGGCACAGACGCACGCCCAAACGGTGTAGCTTTTGTGCGGTGACTTTCCCAACACCATGAATACGCGCCACCGGCAAGCTGGCCACAAAGTCGGTAACCTGCGCCGGGCGAATCAGAAACTGCCCGTCAGGCTTATGCCAGTCACTGGCCACTTTGGCCAAAAACTTATTGGCGGCAATACCGGCTGAAGCAGTAATGCCGACCTCCTGCCGAATCTGCCGCCGAATCGCTTCAGCCATCCGCGTGGCGCTGCCTTGCTCGTGCGGCTGACCGGTGACGTCCAGATAGGCTTCGTCCAGCGACAGCGGTTCTATCCGTTCGGTGTAGCGCTGATAAATCTGCATGATTTGCTGACTGGCGGCACGATAGCGCGCCATATCCGGTGGCAGAATCAGCAGCTCGGGGCAAAGCTGCAGGGCACGAGCGGAGGACATGGCCGAATGTATGCCGTAGCGACGTGCCGGATAATTACAGGTAGCAATCACCCCACGCTGGCCCGGCTGGCCACCCACGGCCAGCGGACGCGTGCTCAGCGCCGGCTGATCGCGCATTTCGATAGCGGCGTAGAAGCAGTCACAGTCGATGTGGATGATTTTGCGTTGCATGGAGGTAAACGGGAGTGGGTAGCTTGAGCTTGTTGCAGGAGCGCGCTCAAAAGATAGTGCATTACTTGATGCTCTTGCAACCAAACGACCTTACAAATTTTTTGCTACTTTCTCCCTGAACTTGAGCGAGCTAACCGGGATACTTCCTGCCAGTCACCCCTCATCATCGCCTCCTTCTTTTTCCGGCTCCAGCCTTTAATTTGTCGTTCAGCTGTCAAAGCTTCCTCACGGCTGGTACAGGCCTGACTAAAAACCAGCGTTACCGGGCGGTGCTTGAATGTATAACAACTGGGTATCGCACCGGCTATATGTTGCGCCAAACGTTGCCCAAGGTTGTCAGTATGACCGGTGTAATAACAGCCATTAGCACACTGCACGATATAAACCCAAAATGGTTTCATACCTGCCCCCTCTTGGTCAGTAGGCTTCTCGTTGGTGACGAAGCTGTAGCAACCACGTTTGTGGTGAGTTTGCACGGCGCCATTCATGGTGAATTTACATCGGTATCCGTCCGTGCTGAGCTTGTCGAAGCATGAACGGGGCTTCGTGTACTGCCCTTCGACAAGCTCAGGGCGAACGGGTAGAAAAGTAAGCTGGTTGTTGCCCTGCTGGTGTGCCTAGACTCGCCTCGCTCGTGGTGAATTTACCCATCCCCGTTCGTGCTGAGCTTGTCGAAGCATGAACGGGGCTTCGTGTACTGCCCTTCAACAAGCTCAGGGCGAACGGGTAGCAAAGCAAGTTGATTGTTACCCTGCTGGTGAGTCTATATCAGCTCTGTTTGCGGTGTGCCTAGACTCGCCTCGCTCCTGGTGAATTTACCTGTCCCCGTTCGTGCTGAGCTTGTCGAACTACGAATAACCTTTCAAGTACCAGCCTTCGCCAACTGTAACAGAAGCGTATCTGGTGATTACTGGTCCGGACCAGAGTTATTACCGACTTTACCAATACAGAAATAACATCAGGGAAAAGCAGCTCATCTAGGTAAATCTATACCAAATGATTATTTGACGCCATCGTTCGCACATCCATTAAAAATATCCATTCCCATTTTTTACTAAGCACAATGAAATAAAGCCCCTGTTAAAGGGGGGCTTTATTTTTGCACTAATACAGTTTAGTGCACCCTAATAAGGGTTATCTGACAACACCTACACATCAATATTCCGTGCCACCAGTGCATTGCTTTCAATAAAAGCTCGGCGCGGTTCAACGTCGTCGCCCATCAGGGTGGTGAATACATCATCGGCCCCCATCACGTCTTCGATACGCACTTTCAGCAGGCGACGCACATTAGGGTCCATCGTGGTTTCCCACAGCTGCTCGGGGTTCATCTCGCCCAGGCCTTTGTAGCGCTGGATGCCCATGCCCTTTTTGACCTCGGCCAGTAGCCAGTCCAGTGCCTGACCAAATTCATTCACCACGCGCACGGTTTCGCCACGTTTAACATAGGCTCCTTCGCGCAGCAGGCCACTCAACAGGTTGCCGGTTTTGGCCAATTCGGCGTAATCGCTGCTTTCCAGAAAGTCTTGATCCAGCACGGTAACTTGCACATTGCCATGCAGCTTGCGGATGATTTTGATCAGATAACCATCGTTCTTTTCGTCTGGCAACAGCTCAAGATCTATGGTTTCGGCGGGTAGTTGGGCGCGGAGTTTGCTGATAGTGGCTTCAGCTTCGGCTTGGGTTTCTAGTGACAGCTTGCCGGTTCTGAGCATCGCTTCCAGCACCAATGGGTCGATGACACGGCTTTCGCGTTCTATCACTGCACGAGTGAGTAGGTATTGGCGGGCGATTTCAGCCAGGGTATCTCCGGCGAGGGCGGCTTCACCTTCTGCTGGCATCAATTCGGCTTTTTCCAGTGCCAGTTGCAGCAGATACTGGTTCAGTTCGTGGTCGTCTTTGAGGTAGCGCTCTTGCTTACCGTGTTTGGCTTTGTAAAGCGGGGGCTGGGCAATGTAGATGTGGCCGCGCTCTACCAGTTCCGGCATTTGGCGGTAGAAGAAGGTTAGCAGCAGAGTGCGGATGTGCGCGCCATCTACGTCGGCATCGGTCATGATGATGATGCGGTGGTAGCGCAGTTTGTCGGGGTTGTATTCTTCCTTGCCTATGCCGCAACCCATGGCGGTAATCAGCGTGGCGACTTCCTGACTTTGCAGCATTTTGTCGAAGCGGGCGCGTTCAACGTTAAGTATCTTGCCCTTCAGCGGCAGGATAGCTTGAAATTTACGGTCACGACCTTGTTTGGCGGAGCCACCGGCGGAGTCTCCCTCCACTAGGTAGAGTTCACATTTGCTGGGGTCTTTTTCCTGGCAGTCGGCCAGTTTGCCGGGTAAACCCAGGCCGTCCATCACGCCTTTACGGCGGGTGATTTCGCGTGCTTTACGTGCGGCTTCGCGCGCGCGCGCGGCTTCAACGATTTTGCCGCAGATGATTTTGGCGTCTACCGGGTTTTCCAACAGATAGCATTTAAGTGCTTCGCTGATGATTTCGTTAACTACCGGGCTAATTTCGCTGGAGACGAGTTTGTCCTTGGTCTGACTGGAGAATTTGGGGTCTGGCAGTTTGACGGAGAGCACGCAGGTGAGGCCTTCGCGCATATCGTCACCGGTGGTGTCTACTTTGGCCTTTTTGGCGATTTCGCTTTCTTCAATGTATTGATTGAGGGTACGCGTCATCACCTGGCGCAGCGCGGTCATGTGGCTACCACCATCGCGTTGCGGGATGTTATTGGTGAAGCATTGGACGTTTTCCTGATAGGAGTCGTTCCATTGCATCGCTACTTCTACGCCCATGCCTTCTTTTTCGCCAAGTGTGTAGAACACTTTGGGGTGCAGTACGCTCTTGTTGCGGTTCATGTATTCAACAAACCCGGCCACGCCACCGGAGAAGGCAAAGTTCTCTTCTTTGCCGCTGCCCTTGTCAATGAGGTTGATTCCTACGCCTTTGTTAAGAAAGGAGAGTTCTCGAATACGCTTGGCGAGAATGTCAAAGTGGAACTCAACCAGGCCAAAGGTTTCTTCGGAGGCGCGGAAGGTAATTTCAGTGCCACGATGTTGACTATGGCCGGTAACAGCAAGTGGCGCGACTGGGTCGCCATGGCGGAATTCCATTTCGTGTACTTTGCCATCACGCCAGATTTTCAGGCGCAACCAGTCGGAAAGGGCATTGACTACGGAAACACCGACGCCATGCAGACCACCGGAAATTTTGTAGCTATTGCTATCAAATTTGCCACCTGCATGCAGGATAGTCATGATCACCTCAGCAGCCGAGCGCCCTTCTTCGTGATGAATATCGGTGGGAATGCCCCGGCCATTATCGGAGACGGTGATGGATTGATCGGGGTTGATGATCACTTTAATGGTATCTGCGTGCCCAGCCAGCGCTTCGTCAATGGAGTTGTCCAGCACTTCAAACACCATGTGGTGCAGGCCGGTTCCATCTGAGGTATCACCAATATACATGCCGGGACGTTTGCGTACGGCATCCAGGCCTTTGAGTACTTTAATGCTATCCGCGCCGTATTCCTGTTCGCTCATCTGCTGCTTTCCGTATGGTGGGTGAGGCTATGTTCTGCTTGCCCTACCGGTCAATCTAAGGGTTTCTTTGGGAGGGGGAGCCCTCCCGCTCACTTCCTTCTGCGTTAAATCCGCATCGGCATCACGATATATTTGAAGTTGTTCACTTCCGGGATGGTGACGAGGGTACTGCGGTTGGCATCTCCGAAGGCGAGTTGCAGGGTGTCCAGTGGCAGGTTGGTCAGAACATCCATCAGGTAATTGATGTTGAAGCCGATTTCCAGAGTTTCTCCCTGGTAAGCGATTTCCAGTTCTTCTTCCGCTTCTTCTTGTTCGCCATTGGTACAGAGTATTGACATGACGCCGGGTTTGAGAATAACCCGCACGCCACGGAATTTTTCGTTTGCCAAAATGGCGGCACGTTGCAAGGCGTGCAGTAGTTCGAGGCGATTGATCAGAAATATCTTGTCGTTATCCAGCGGGATAACTCGGTTGTAGTCGGGGAATTTGCCATCGACTACCTTGCTGATAATCACCGTGCTGCCAAAAGCAAACCGCACTTGGTTGGCGAGGACTTCAATTTTGATTTCGTCTTCGCTGTCCTGCAGTAGCTTGTAAAGTTCGATAATGGTTTTGCGCGGTAAGATGACTTCGCTTTTGGGCAGGCTATGGCTAATTTCGGTACTGGCAAACGCCAGGCGATGGCCATCGGTAGCAACCAGCCGTACTTGATTGCCATCGGTTTGCATGAGCAGGCCATTAAGGTAGTAGCGAATATCCTGCACGGCCATAGCAAACTGCACCTGGGAGATTAGGCGCTTAAGTTCTTGCTGGCTCAGTGTGAGGCTCACTTCGCCGGCATCGGCTACGGAGAGTAGCGGGAAGTCGTCTGCCGGCAAGGTTTGCAGGTTGAAGCGGCTTTTGCCGGCTTTGAGGGTGAGCTTGCCCGCGGCTGCCTGTTCCAGCGTAACAACTACATTATTCGGCAGTGCACGCAGAATATCCTGCAGCTTTTTGGCTGAGGTTGTGAGTCTGAAGTCGTCCCCGCTCAGCTGTTCAGGGCTGGCTGTCGTGATTTGAATTTCCAGATCAGTCGCCAGAAAACCCACTTGCCCGTCTTTTTTTTCAATCAGAACATTCGACAGAATAGGCAGCGTGTGACGGCGTTCAACAATGCCTGTTACTGCCAGCAGTGGCTTGAGCAGGGCATCGCGTTCGGCTTGCAGGATCAGCATGTGGCAGGCTCCCGAGTGTTAATGGTGTGGTTTGAAAAAAGGGTTGTCATGACTTAGTTACGTAACATAGCCAGCAGTGTGTCGTAATCGTGAGCGATGTCTTCATCACTACCGCGCATTTCAGCAATGGTTTTGCAGGCGTGTAGCACCGTGGTGTGGTCACGACCGCCAAAAGCATCGCCAATATTGGGCAACGAGAGTTGGGTAAGTTCTTTAGCCAGTGTCATGGCGACCTGGCGTGGGCGGGCAATGTCGCGACTGCGCTTTTTGCTGTGCATGTCGGATAGTTTGATTTTGTAGTATTCCGCCACCGTTTTTTGGATGGTATCGATGGTGATCTGACGGTTGCCCGCAGCAAGAATATCTTTCAGTGCTTCTTTGACGAGCTCCAGAGAAATACTCTGGTTGGTAAAGCGCGCATAGGCGACAACGCGCTTGAGCGCCCCTTCCAGTTCACGCACATTAGAGCGTACGTTTTGGGCAATAAAAAAGGCGACATTGTGCTCAAGCTTAAGGTTATCGGCCTCAGCCTTCTTCATCAGAATAGCAACGCGCATTTCCAGTTCTGGTGGTTGGATTTCTACCGTCAGCCCCCAGGAGAAGCGAGAAATGAGCCGTTCTTCCATGCCTTCTATCTGTTTGGGGTAGCTGTCACAAGTCATGATGACTTGTTTACCCCCTTCTATCAGGGCGTTAAACGCATAGAAGAATTCTTCTTGAGTGCGGTTTTTGCCAGCAAAGAATTGGATATCGTCAATCAGCAGCAGATCTAACGAGTGATAGTAGCGTTTGAATTCGTCAAACGCTTTGTGCTGATAGGCTCGCATGATGTCGGCTACGTAGCGTTCGGCATGAATGTAGCGAACTTTGGCTTGTGGGTTTTTTTGAAATACATGATTGCCAATTGCTTGAATCAAGTGAGTTTTACCTAAGCCAACACCACCATAGACAAAGAGCGGGTTATAGGCCTGATCGCCTGGGTTTTCGGCAATTTGCATGGCCGCAGCACGCGCTAGCTGGTTGCCCTTACCGGTGACTAGCGTTTCAAAGGTGAAAGAGGGGTTTAAGCGGGTACTTTCATGACTGCCGCCAATGGCTTTAACGGCGGCCTGTTTGGCTTGCGATGGCGCATTGCTTGTGCTGTTGGGGTTATGGGTCGACGGGATTTTAGTTTCTGTATTCATTCCCGTCATACTGGTGTTGCTTACCGGTTTGGCTGCCGGTTTGCCTAAACGCAGTTCTACTGGTGACTCGCCAATCATTTCTGCTGCCAGCTCTTCGATTCGACCCATGAAGCGGTCTTTAATGAATTGCATGATAAAGCGATTAGGCGCAAACAGAGCCACCCCTTCTTCGGTGGTTTCTGCGGTTAGGGGTTTAATCCAAGTGTTGAACTGCTGCGAAGACAGTTCGGCTTCCAGGCGAGCTAAACAGCCAGGCCAGAATTGATCCAGTTCATTCATTACGTGCACGCAAGTAAGGGCAAAAAACCTGCCAAGAGCAGGAGAGACCATTTAGCGACCACGGGGTCGGGCAAATAGTAAGTGTCTGTACAATAAAGCATCCCCCTGCTTAATTTTGCACTCTTTAAATAAGCTAGAAGTTGATTCTCTTGTTGCTGTTAAACTCCTACCTCTTCAAGGGACAGGAACAGGTGTATAAATTTATGCAGCGTAGGGGGCGGGTGTAAGTTGGATATTCTAACGGGTTTTGCCAAAGTTATCCACAGGCACCCAGAAAATTCAACATTGACAAAAGTCATAATATCCTGTCAAATCACGCGTTTATTTCGGTTTCGAAACAGGAATTTCATATCATGAAACGCACTTACCAGCCTTCTAATACCCGCCGCAAGCGTACTCACGGCTTTTTAGTACGTATGAAAACTCGCGGTGGCCGTGCGGTAATTGCCGCTCGCCGTGCTAAAGGCCGCAAGCGTTTGGCTGTTTAAGTTTTTGTCAGCTTATCGCTTTCGCCGTGCGTACCGGCTGTTAAAAACGGATGAATTTTCATCCGTTTTTAGTTTTCGCCAATCACGCAGCAATACTTTTTTTCAGGTATCTGCTCGTCCTAACGACTTAGCACACCCTCGGGTTGGCCTAGTGGTTAGCCGCAAGGTGCATAAACGAGCAGTACGCCGAAATTATATTAAGCGTAGTGTGCGCGAATGGTTTCGTCTTAATCAGCAGTCATTGGCAAATATGGATTTTGTGGTGCGTGCCAGAGTTCCGTTTACTCGCGCTCAACGCGCTGAGGCTATCGAAGCTTTGTCTGCACTATTTGCTAAACTGGCACGATGTCGCGCTTCGTCACCCTCTTAATTCGGTTTTATCAGCTGGCAATCAGCCCATGGTTGGCACCGCGTTGCCGCTATATGCCGACTTGTTCCAGCTACGCTATTGAGGCGGTGAACCGGCACGGCCTATTCAAGGGCGTTTGGCTAAGCGCCAAGCGCATTGCCCGCTGTCATCCTTGGGGTGGTAGCGGGCATGACCCAGTACCCTGAACTTTTTTGGTGTCAACCGATGGATTCCAAGCGACTTATCATTTTCATTGCCTTGTCTATGGCTATTTTGTTGGGTTGGCAGCATTTTTTCGCTCCCAAACCTACCCCACCACAACGAGCGCCACAGCAGCCTGTTCAGCAGATTGGCAATTCGTCTACGCCAGGTAGTCGGCCTATTGATGCCAGTACCCTCACCACTGGTCAACGCGTTAGCGTTACCACCGATGTACTAAAAGCAGAAATTGACACGATGGGTGGTGATTTACGCCAGCTAACGCTGCTGAAGCATGACTCAGCAACAGACAGCAAAAAGCCTTTACAGCTTTTTACAGATAAGGATGGCCGTACTTATATCGCTCAGACAGGCTTACTGGCAGCTAGCAATCCAGCATTACCCACTCATAAAACGTTGTTTAGCGCAGGCCAAACTAGCTATCAGCTCAATGGTGATAAATTGGAAGTCAAGTTGACCGCACCAGATGCAAACGGTGTCAAAGTCAATAAGATTTATACCTTTACTAAAGGTAGTTACGAGATTGGCGTACGCCATGAAATCGAGAATAGCAGCACTACTCCCCTTGCTGTAACTGCTTATTACCGACTCTTGCGTGATAAACAGACTCCGGAGGGGGAAAGCCGTTTAGCTCATACCTTTACTGGGCCAGCCGTCTTCACTACCGAAGACAAGTTCAAAAAAATCTCTTTTGATGATCTGAGTAAGGGCAAGCAGGACTATCCCAAGACTGTTGATAACGGCTGGGTAGCCATGTTGCAACACTATTTCATGGCTGCTTGGGTATTAAACCCTTTGGATAGGCCTAATGTGTGCAAACAAGCAAAAGCTTGTCATTTTGAACTGAAGAGCCTAGAAAACAACCTGTTTTCCGCTGCTGTACTGGTCGATCACCCGGTAATCCAACCAGGTAAAGCTCTTGCCACGCAAATGACGCTGTTTGCTGGGCCGGAGGAATACAATATTATTTCTGGCCTGGCTACCGGTATGGAGTATGCCAAGGATTTTGGTATCTTTCATATCTTCGCCTCTCCGCTGTTCTGGTTGCTCACCAAATTGTATGCTTTGGTTCAAAACTGGGGCTGGGCAATTGTGTTGCTCACTATCACCATCAAGGCAGTGTTCTACCCGCTCACTGCGGCATCTTACCGTTCTATGGCGAAGATGAAAGCGCTAGCACCTCGTCTGGAACGTATGAAAGCGCAATACGGCGACGACAGGATGAAATTCCAGCAAGCCGTGATGGAAATGTACAAAACGGAGAAGGTTAATCCTTTAGGTGGCTGTTTGCCTATGCTGATTCAGATCCCGGTATTTATTGGCCTTTACTGGGCACTGCTGGCATCCGTTGAGTTGCGTCAGGCACCGTGGATCTTGTGGTACACCGACTTGGCGCGGCCAGATCCTTACTTTGTTTTACCGGTGATTATGGCTGCTACTATGTTCCTGCAAACCTTCCTTAATCCACCGCCTACCGATCCAATGCAAGCGAAGATGATGAAAATCATGCCGGTTGCTTTCTCGGTAATGTTCTTCTTCTTCCCCTCAGGTTTAGTGCTGTACTACGTGGTGAATAATATTCTGTCGATTACCCAACAGTGGTACATCAACAAGAGCATTGAGAAGAAAAATAAATTGCTTGCTGCCAGTAAAGTGTAACTGAGCTATCTGGCACACAGCACCCAACCCGGCTCTTCGGCCGGGTTTTTGCTATCTGGCGATTATTGATGAGCAAGTTAGCGTAAGCTAATGGCAGAGATAAAGGTAAGGTAGGTGAATTAGATAGCAACTCAGCAGAGAGAGAGAGGGAGAGCATGGTGGACCAAGGCATCTCTACATAAATTATGCTCGCGAGCATTGGATGAAAGCAGGCGAAAACCCGCCAGTTGGGTTCATTCGCTGTGTTGAAAAAGGCAGCGCAGAAGCCCACTATCCCTCAGAGGGTCTGCACAGTAAAGCGCTTGTGGCAGAATATCAAACCATTCTTCCCAATGAACAACTGCTCGCTGAAGAACAGGCTAAGACCAGACAAATCTTGGCAGCACGACAACTTGACTCAACAGTCGAAGAAAACCAAGCTCTCTTATCACAGCCCAGCAATTCCCAAGGACTCCCATGGCACTCAGCTACACCCCCACCACCATCTGCGCGATTGCAACAGCCCCTGGTCGCGGCGGCGTTGGTGTTATCCGTGTTTCCGGCAATAAGCTGCTTGCATTTGCCCATGCCATCAGTGGCGGCAAAACACCTCAAGCACGCTATGCGCTGTATACCGATTTTGTTGATGCACAAGGCCAAGCATTAGACAACGGCTTACTGCTTTACTTTCCTGGCCCACGCAGCTTTACCGGCGAAGATGTGCTTGAGCTACAAGGCCATGGCGGGCCAGTGGTCCTTAAGATGTTACTTGCACGTTGTGTCGAATTAGGTGCCCGCTTGGCTGAACCTGGCGAATTTACCAAACGCGCTTTTCTTAACGAGAAATTAGACCTAGCACAAGCCGAAAGCGTCGCCGACCTGATTGATGCGGCCAGCGAAACTGCCGCAAAAAGTGCTCTCAAATCACTGAAAGGCATGTTCTCCGACAAAATACATCAACTAGTCGATGAGCTCATCACCTTACGCATGCTGGTAGAAGCCACCCTGGATTTTCCAGAAGAAGAAATTGATTTTCTTAAACAAGCAGATGCCTTTGGCAAGCTGCAAGGCTTGCAACAACGTCTGCAGCAAGTGCAGGCCACAGCGAAACAAGGAGCGATCCTGCGTGAAGGCATGCATGTTGTCCTAGTTGGTGAACCTAATGTCGGCAAATCCAGCCTGATGAACGCGCTAGCTGGTGACGATATTGCCATTGTCACCGCCATTGCTGGCACCACTCGTGACACTGTGCGGGAAGAAATCATCATCGATGGCGTTCCTGTTCATATCATCGATACCGCCGGTTTACGTGACACCAATGATGTCGTCGAAAAAATTGGCATCGCACGCACCTGGCAAGCGGTAGAACGTGCCGATCTCGCGCTAATCCTCGCCGATAGCCGCCATGGCATCACCAAGGAGCTACAAACTATTCTGGCACGCCTGCCTGCTCAACTGCCGCGCCTCCACATTCTCAACAAAATAGACCTCACCGCAGAGGCTGCCGGCTTCAGCGAGGAAGATGGCCACTCATTATTGCGTCTCTCGGCACATACCCATGCCGGTATAGAACTGCTCAAAGCCAAGCTATTAGAAATGGTCGGTTATAGCGGCAGCAGTGAGGGGGTGTTTTTAGCGCGCCAACGCCATTTGGACGCGATCCAGCGCGCCGAAGGGCATTTGCAACTTGCTCAAGAAAATGCGCAACAGATAGAGTTGCTTGCCGAAGAATTACGTCTGGCTCAAAATGCGCTCTCTGAAATCACAGGGGAGTTCAGTGCCGACGATTTACTTGGTGTTATTTTCAGTCGGTTTTGTATTGGGAAATAAACCCCTCTCCTACCCGATAGTTGAATACCCACAATTTAAGAGTGGCTAACAAAATTCAGCACTGCGTCTGCGACTAGGCGGTCTGATGTAGACGGGCCAGCATAAGGTAACGCTATCAGGCTCGTCTAACACCTGACCCTATCTGCCTTGACCGAGATATCCACCATGAGCGCCACCTCATCCTGAGGCTGCCGCCACCTGCAACAGGAGAAACTGACCATGAAAACCCCTCACCTTATCGCCAGCACACTGACGCTTATCCTCGGTGCGCTCAGCGTACACGCCGCACAGATCCCTGCCGGTGTAAAACTGGCCAGCAAACAGGAACTGATACGCTCGAATGGCTCTGAACCTGAGTCATTAGATCCGATGGTAGTAGAAGGTGTTCCTGCGAACATCATCACCCATGATCTGTTTGAAGGGCTTACCGCTACCGATAACGAGGGCAAGCTATTGCCTGGTGTGGCGCAGTCCTGGCAGCAAACCGCCCCTAGCACATGGGTGTTCAAGCTGCGTCAGAATGCTAAGTGGTCGAATGGTCAGCCGGTAACCGCAGAAGATTTTGTCTATGGCATGCGTAGGCTGGTGGATCCCAAATTGGCTGCGCCCTATGGCGGTACTTTTGGACCATTCCTGTTAAACGGTGCCGATATCGTTGCCGGTAAAAAACCACTCACCGCACTTGGGGTGAAAGCGATAGATAAATTCACACTAGAAGTTAAAACTGCTTTTCCCGTGACTTTCTTGCCGGAGCTTGTCTCCAACGCTCAATTAGGCCCAGCCCCCAAAGCCATCATCGATAAATATGGCAAGGATTGGACCAAGCCCGGCAAGATGGTCAGCAATGGCCCGTATCAGTTAAAAGACTGGCAGGTGAACAGTAAAGTCGTGATCGAAAAAAACCCGCAGTACTGGGATGCGCGCAATGTGCAACTTACTCGCGTTAGCTTTTTACCGATAGAAGATCAGAATGCAGACCAAAAGCTGTTTCAGTCCGGGCAAACTGAAATGACTTATGAAATTCCACCCGGCAGTTTTGCCAAATTGAAAAATACCCTGCCTCAGGAACTGAAGACCTCCACCATTCTCGGACTACGCTACTACAGTCTGAACAATAGAGATCGATTGCTGAAAGACATCCGTGTGCGCAAGGCGCTTTCCATGGTGATAGATCGTGACATTCTGGCGCAAAAAATCACCGCCGATGGCCAACTACCTATCTACGGTGTGATCGTGCGCGGCGTGAATGGTGCTAGTCCCACCAGCTATGATTGGGCGGCCTGGCCGATGGCCAAGCGAGTGGAAGAAGCAAAAAAGCTATTGGTGCAGGCAGGTGTCAAGCCAGGTACGGCTATCCGACTTTCTTACAACACCAGCGATTACCATAAAAAAATGGCCATCTTCATGGCGGCCGAATGGAAAAACAAGTTGGGCTTGAGCACCAGCATGGATAATAGCGAATTTAAAGTCTTCTTGAAAAAACGTCACGATGGCGATTTTCAGATTGCCCGTAATGGCTGGCTAGCGGATTACAACGATGCCACTACCTTTCTTGCGCTCGTGCAATGTGGTAACACTCAGAATGACAACTTCAACTGTAATAAAAACGCTGAAGAATTGATCAAGCAAGGCAATAACAGCAACGACTTGGCCAAACGCCGCCAGTTGCTGACTCAGGCTGCTAAATTAGTGATGGACGACTATCCCCTTATTCCGGTGCTGCAATATACCCTGCCGCGCCTGGTAAAAAGTTATGTGGGGGGGTACTCATTGAAAAACCCTGTGGACCGCTATCGCAGTAAGCATTTATACATTATCCAGCACTAAATCCAAGGCATAGTCGATACCAGCCGGTAGCAGGCCAGGTCGTTGTGGCCTGCTACTACGCCTAAGTTATATGGCATAAATAGAGGTTGACAAAACGCCTTTGCAATATAATTATCCACAACTGAAATTACAACTAAAGGCCGCCTCATGTCACGCTTGAATACCTTTGTTGCGCCAAACCCCAACCCAGCGCTCATGCAGCGCTTGGTTACCATTAACCGCTGGTTCAATCTGCATGGCTTGCCCTTGCTGCGTGACCTGCCCTTGCTCAAACACGTACCTGGCTTCAGCGGGCTCACTAATATCCGTCACATTCATTTACCAGCCGAACACGCCGCACGCCTGCAGGCATCGCTGTTGCCCCAGCACGCCTGTTTTGTCGCCCCCAACCACCCAGAGTTTTTTACCGACTGGATGCTAGACAAAGAGCTCTCCGCCCGTTACGCCCCACAGCTGGCCAGTTGGGCCACCCATAATGTCGTTAATGGTATGGGCGCCTGGATGCAGCGTTTCTGGTTACGTAATAATCTGATTGCCCAAATTCCTGGCTCCGGTGGTCAAGCGGCAAAAAATCACTCGGTGCAGTGGGCATTGCAAGGTCATGGTGTGCTGCTGCATCCCGAGGGTAGTGTCAACTGGCATGCGGACTGGATTGCACCATTGTTCAATGGCGTGGCCGAATTGGCACTAGCGGCTCAACAACAACAGCGACAGCATGCGATTGAAACCGTGATTATTCAGCCAGTTATCTGGAAGTTGCGATTTTTGGGTGATCAAACGCCAGCGATTGGCCGCGAATTGATTTGGACAGCCAAGCGCCTGCGCATTGATATTGATATCAACCAGTCCCTAACACAACAACTGCAACAACTGCTCTACGCTTTACTGCAACGGGAAGCTAGTGCTGCCGGTATTAAAGTGTCTAGTCATACCTCGGTTTGCTATTTCGAAGAGCGCGCCCAAGTATTGGTCACTCTCAGCCAACAACTGCAACAACTAAGCCAGGGGGTCGTCCCTAATTTACTTCCGCCCCGCCGCTGGCAGCGTGCGTTGCGCGAATGCGACGATAGTCAGCAGAAGAAAATGCTGCAACAGCGTTTACGCAGCTGGGAACGCCTGCAGCGTGTTGCTCCGGAAGCCTATAACACCGTTTGGCTGGCGCAAGAGCACATTGCCGAATGTGTGAAACGAATTCGGCAAGACTACTGCCATGGTAGCTGGCGTGACACAGTCAATGCCTACTGCCCACGTCCGGTGGGTCCACGCGAAGTACATCTGCGGGTGCCTGAAGCCATACGGCTCAATAGCGAAGAGCCAGCGGACCCACAGGCGCTCACTCGACAGCTAAGGCGCAGCATGCAGGCCGAGCTGGATCAATTACTGCTGGAACTTCATGCCAAACAACCTTATTGGACTTTGCACAATCCCTTGTATTGTCCAACCTTGTTACCAAGCTAATATTCCAGCCATAGAAAAACCCCGCCATAAGCGGGGTTGCTAGTTTAAAAGCGGGCAGTAGTTTATTGCACCCAGCCACCACCTAAGGCTTTGTACAGACCAACTGCAGCATTCAACTGATTAAGTTTGGCGCTAACTACATTTAGTTCTGCTTGGAAACTGCCGCGTTGTGCGTCCAGCACTTCCAGATAACTGGAGTAGCCTTTATCGTAGCGCAACGTGGCTAGCTTGAGCGATTTGCTCAATGCACTGGATTGCACCGTCTGTGCTTGCAGAATATCGCGGCTAGAGTTTTGGGCACTAAGCGCATCCAGTGCATCCTTAAAAGCACTTTGTACCGTTTTTTCATACCCAGCCAGCGCCTGTTTCTGGCGCGCTGTTGCCGCATCAACGTTATAACCAGTTTGGCCAAAGTTGAAGATAGGCGCTGCTGCGTTACCGACAAAGCTCCAGGTACGAGCCGGCCCACTAAACAGGCCATCCAGCGAAGTGCTTTGCGAACCTAAGGCCCCGGTAAGGCTGATGGTGGGGAAATAAGCTGCACGCGCCACACCGATCTGGGCGTTAGCCGCAATCAATTGTTGTTCGCTGGCAGCAACATCTGGACGACGCGCCAGCAGCGTGGAGGATAAGTCCGCCGGGATGCTGGTTGGCACCAATAGCTGATCAATGTTGCCGCCGCGTGGCAGCTCTCCCTCAACCATCGTTTTGGCAGAACGGCCCACCAGAATATTCAGTGCAGTGGCAGTTTGTGCACGAGCATTGGCTATCTGTGGCACCGTAGCACGAGTAGCCGCCTCATCCGCCTCTGCCTGAGCCTGATCCAGTGCCGAAATGGCTCCACGGGCAAAACGTTTGTTCTGTAGCGTTAATGTTTCCTGACGCGTGGCTAGAGTACGTTGGGCAATCTCGAGCTGTGCATCATAAGCGCGTAATTGGAAATAGGTTTGCGCTACCTGAGCGGCAATCGACAGCTGGGAAGCATCACGAGCAAAACGAGTAGCGGCAAAGTTGGCTCGTGCGGCTTCATTACTACGACGCAGCTTGCCCCATAAATCCAATTCCCAGGCGACTTGCAAATTAGCATTACGGGTATCCGCCACCAGTGGCGTACCTGGTGTCACTATCTCGCTAGAGCTACGCCCGCGCTGGTAAGCCGCATTAGCATCTAGTGTCGGTAGCAATTGTGCTCGCGCGATACCAGCCTGCGCAGCTGCTTCATCCACCCGTGCCGCCGCAGTCAATAAGTCTTGATTATGTTGCAAAGCCTCATCAATCAACTGGGTGAGGATCGGGTCTTTAAATTGCTGCCACCAGTCTTTGACAAGGAGCGCCTCTGAGCTGGCTTGCGCCGCGCTGGCCTCTGGCAACTCCAGCAGCGGACGGTGGTAATCTGGGCCAACTGCGCAGGCGCTTAGCGCCAACGTAATTAGCAACGGTAGCAGAGCACGTTTAAGCATCGGCTTTGTCTCCTGTTTCTGCACTTACCGAAGGGGTTTTGCGTTTGGTAAGCTTCATCACGACGACGAAGAACATCGGAATGAAGAAGGTAGCAATGACCGTCGCCGCTAACATACCACCAATTACGCCGGTACCCACCGAGTGACGGCTGGCCGAACCGGCACCACTGGAAATAGCTAAAGGCAAGGTACCCAATATGAAGGCCAGCGAGGTCATGACGATGGGGCGGAAGCGTAGCTTGGCAGCTTTCAAGGCCGCCGCTATTTCATCCATACCCTCTTCAATCTGTAGCAGCGCAAACTCCACGATCAAAATGGCATTTTTGGCGGAGAGGCCTACCAGCGTCACCAGTGCCACCTGGAAGTAAATATCATTGGCCAGGCCACGCAACCAGTTGGCCATCAGTGCACCAAACAAGGCAAAGGGTACGGTCATCAGTACACTGACCGGCAGCAGCCAGCGTTCATACAGTGCAGCCAGAATCAGATAAACCATGATCAGTGCAAACACAAATACAAGGTAAGAGCCGCCACCAGTAGATTTTTCCTGGAAAGCAGAGCCAGACCACGCCAGAGCATAACCATTTGGCAGCGTTTCCTTAGCAATTGCCTCTAGCGCGCTGATTGCTTGACCCGAGCTATAACCTGGGGCCGGCCCCCCCACTACTTTAGCGGCAGGGTAAACATTAAAGCGCTCCAGATTTTCCGGCCCAGTGGTTTGCTCCACCGTGATTAATGCTGACAGCGGGACCATGTCGCCACCTTGTGAACGGACATAAATCTTCTTCAGGTCTTCGGTACGAGTACGGAAATCAGCCTCGGCTTGCAGTTGTACGCGGAAAATACGACCAAACTTATTAAAGTCGTTCACATAGAACGCCCCAAAGGTGCTTTGCATCGTGTTAAACACACTATTGATCGGCACCCCCAAGGCCTTGGCTTTGGCACGATCCAGCTGCACATAAACCTGTGGCACATTGGCTGAGTAAGTGGTTTGTACCCCAGTTAATGCGGGATTTTTACTAGCCGCTGCCACCAGTTGCTTGGTCACTTCGCCTAAGGCTACGGCGCTGGCACCACTACGGTTTTGCACGTAAGCATCAAAGCCACCGGTGTTAGACATACCGGAAATAGGAGGAGGATTAAAACCTAGAATAATCCCATCGGTAATTGCCCCCATACCCATACCAAAAATGTCACCAGCCACTGTCTTTGATGCTAGCTTGGGATCTTTACGCTCATCCCATGGTTTGAGAATCACGAAAGACACACCGGCATTGGTACGATTACTACCTGATAGCAAGTCATAACCGGCAAACGTCATGGTGTCTTGCACTGCCGGGTGCTTGGCCAGCATGGCATCCAATTTATCCATGGTGGTAGCGGTACGATGCAGAGAGGCACCATCCGGCAGAAACGCTGCTGCAATGACATAGCCCTGGTCCTCATCAGGAGCCAAACTTCCAGGAATGGTCATGAACAGCTTGATGCTGATCGCAATGAAACCAGCAAACAGCAGCATGCCCACCAGTGAGCGCTTAATCAGAAAAGCAACACCACTGGAGTAACCCCGCGTGATACGGTCAAATAAGCGGTTAAACCACTGGAAGAAGCGCCCAGGCTCCTGATGGCCGGGTTTCAGAATCAGCGCACACAAGGCTGGCGTCAACGTCAGCGCGACCACCGAGGAAATCGCCACCGATACCGCAATCGTGATGGCGAACTGCTGATACATCTTCCCTGCAATCCCACCCAAAAACGCCACCGGAACAAACACAGCAATTAATACCAAACTGGTACTAATCACCGCACCGGTGATTTCTGTCATCGCCTGAAAACTGGCCTGTACCGGGCCGAGTTTTTCCTGCGTCATCAAACGTTCAACGTTTTCCAGTACCACAATCGCATCGTCGACCACCAAACCAATGGCCAATACTAATCCGAATAGCGTCAGGGTATTAATCGAGAAGCCAAACAGATACATCCCAGCAAAAGTACCCAAAATGGACACGGGTACCGCCAAGGAAGGAATCAGCGTGGCTCGCCAGTTTTGCAGAAAGAGATACACCACCAAGAAGACCAGCACCATCGCTTCTAGTAGTGTGGAATACACTTCTTTAATAGAAACTTCGACGAACTTGGTGGTGTTGTAAGGAATGCTGAATGCCATGCCTTTGGGGAAGGTGGCGGACAGACGTTCCATTTCTTGCTGCACGGCTTGCGCCGTGGCCAACTGATTGGCACCTGGAGCTAGGAAAATACCAACCGGCACCGTGGGTTTGCCGTTGTTTTTACCGTTAAAGGAGTAGTTGAGGGAGCCCAGTTCTACCCGTGCCACATCTTTCAGTAGCACTGCTGATCCATCCGGATTAGAGCGCAAAATGATATTTTCAAACTCTTCCGGTTCCGATAAGCGACCCTGTGTCGTGACCGTATAAGTGAAGTCCAACTTATCATTCAACGGCTCGGCGCCAATTTTGCCGGCGGCAAACTGTGAGTTTTGCTCATTAATGGCGGTAGCAATGTCCGATGGGGTGATTTTAAACTGAGCTAAGCGATCCGGACGCAGCCAGACACGCATCGAGTAATCCTGGCCAGCAAAGTTCACCACATTACCGACACCTGGAACCCTTTTGAGCTCATCCAACACATTCAGCAGTGCATAATTACTGATGAACAACGTGTCGAGGCTTTTATCCGGCGAATACAGCGAAATGACCTGCAGAATGGAGGCTGACTGCTTACTGGCCGTCACACCCTGACGTTGAACCTCTTGTGGCAGTTGCGAAAGTACCGACTGCACTCGATTATTCACGTTAATAGTGGCTTGATCAGGGTCCGTGCCGATTTTGAAGGTGATATTAACGCTCAAAGTACCGTTGCTGGAGCTGTTGGATTGGATATAAAGCATATCGTCCACGCCATTAATCGCTTGCTCCAGCGGCGCGGCAACAGTGCTGGCAATGACCTCGGCGGAAGCACCAGGATAGTTGGTGTTGACCACTACTACGGGGGGAACAATTTGCGGATACTGCTCAATTGGCAGTATTCGTAAGGCAGCCAAACCTGCCAGCATGATAATGATGGAAATCACGCAGGCAAACACCGGCCGCCTGATGAAAAAGGCGGAAATCATAAAGGCTTATCCCTTGGCTGGTTGCGCGGCGGCTGGTGCACTGGCACCAGCTTGGAACGGATGAGGTTTAACCGGTGCCCCGGGTTGTAGTTTGATGATGTTATCAATGACCACTTTATCTCCACTCTTTAAGCCAGTTTCCACCAACACGTCATGACCCACTTCCTGAGAAACAGTAATGGGACGAGGCTGCACTTTGTTGTCAGCACCAACTACCCAAACGATTTTGCCTTGCTGGTTAGTGAGTACTGCCCGTTGCGGAATGGCAATAGCGTTGGCACGTTTGGCACCCTGCAGGCTGATGCGCAGAAATTGACCTGGCAAAATAATCCCATCAGGATTAGCAAAAGTGGCGCGTGAACGGATGGTGCCGGTGTTGGTGTCAATCAGGTTATCGGTAAAGTTCAAGCGCCCAATTTTGTCGTATTGGCTGCCGTCACTTAGGATCAACTTTGCTTCAAACTGACCATTTCCCGCCATTTTCAATTGACCGCTGTCCTGCATATTTCGCAATCTGCGCATGTCCTGATCAGATAAATTGAAATTAATGTAGATGGGGTCTAATTGAGCGATTTTAGTCAGCAAACCGGCATCACCAGCGGTACTGATCAGACTCCCTTCTGACTGTGAGGCTTTGCTGCTTAAACCGCCAATGGGAGCAGTCACCCGGGCATAACCGAGATTAAGGCTGGCCTGCTGCACTTGTGCCTGTGCTGCTGTCACGGTAGCCTTAGCGGCCTCATAAGCTGCTACGGCATTATCGCGATCTTGTTGGCTCACCGCATTTTCTTTGAATAAAGGTAAGATGCGCTCATGATTCTGCTTGGCCTGAACCAATTGGGCCTGTTGTATCTGCAGGTTGCCCTTGGCCTGATCCAGAGCTGCCTTGAGAGGTTCCGGGTCAATCTGGAATAACAAGTCACCTTGTTTAACTGGCTTGCCCTCTTCGTAAGTGCGTTTGAGTAGAATGCCGCCAACGCGCGCTCGCACATCTATCTCGCGAGAACCCTCCGCCTGCGCAGTATATTCAAAAGTCACCGGGATATCGGCAGTGGCCACCTGGATAACGCCGACCGGCACAGCAGGCATAGCCTGTTGTGCCGGTTTATTTTTACCACATGCTATCAAGCTGACTGCCATGGCGGTCAGCAACAGCCATTTACCACCATGTTGAATGTAAGTCTTACCTTGTATTTTCACGCGATATCCTCAAAAACTGAAAAGTGTAATAGAAGAGAGTAAGGCACTATCTTTGCTGTTATCAGCTATTCGATGTTGATCATTTTACATACATGCATGTACGTATGTAAAATACTGTTTTTTGTTAAAACCGTGGCCCGAATATAAAAGGTCCTAACTATGTATATACAAGCAACAAAACATGGCACGTAAAACTCGCGAAGAGGCTAAACATACCCGCAGTTTGTTACTGGACACAGCGGAACAACTATTCAGTGAAAAAGGGGTTTCAAACACTACGTTGGCGGATATTGCCAACTCTGCTGGGTTAACTCGTGGCGCGGTATATTGGCACTTCACCAACAAACTGGACTTATATCAAGCTATGCTAACCCGAGTAACAACTCAGTTTGATACGTTGAACAATCAATTGCTGATTATGGCACAGGCGAATCCGGCGCAAGCATTATGGGCTCATGCTCATCAGTTGTTAGTTATGGTGCAAGAGGATGTACAGGTGCGCCGCATTCTGCTCATCTTGATGATGTGCAGTGAACAAGTGGGAGAACTGGCCCCAATTCACAATGAGTGTGTACTACACATGCATGCAGGGCTGGAGAGGTTAATTATGGTGATGAAGCTGGCCGTGCGAGCTGGTCAAACCCAAGTTCATGTTGACCCGGTAAGCGCAGCCATCGCTTTGCAAACGCTCTATCAAGGTCTGATTAAACGTTGGCTGATTGAGTGTTGCAACGGAAACTGTCGCGAAAACCCCACACCGTTACTAGGCTATTTGTACCGAGGGATTTTTCTACCCAAGGTATTAAAACAACTCTCCCCCTGTTGTTGAGCCACACGTTATAATCGCCGCTTCCTCTTTAATTTTATGGGGTTGTGTCGTGTTGAACACAACCTTCTGTTGGTACTCATCCATTCCATGTCTGAAGCTATTGCAATTCAGGCGGTGAGCAAACGCTACGGTCAGCTGCAAGCATTGGACCAAGTCAGTTTCTCCGTCGCTCCTGGCGAATTTTTCGCACTTCTTGGCCCCAACGGGGCAGGTAAAACCACTCTTATTTCGGCTTTGGCCGGCTTAAGCCGCCCGGATAGTGGCAGTATTCGCATCATGGGTCTCGATGTGACTCAGGATTTTAAAGCTGCTCGCAAAGCGTTAGGCGTTGTCCCGCAGGAGTTGGTATTTGATCCGTTCTTGTCCGTGCGTGAAACCTTGCGCTTTCAGTCAGGTTACTTTGGTCTGGCTCGAAACGATGAATGGATTGACGAACTGCTGTTCAAACTGGGTTTGACGGACAAAGCTAATAGCAATATGCGTGCGCTCTCCGGAGGCATGAAACGCCGAGTGATGGTGGCTCAGGCTTTGGTACACCGTCCCCCAGTCATTGTGCTGGACGAGCCCACTGCCGGCGTTGATGTGGAGTTACGACAAAGTCTGTGGGCTTTTGTGCAGGAGCTCAACCAAGCCGGACATACTATTGTACTGACCACTCACTATCTGGAAGAGGCTGAAACGTTATGCTCACGTATTGCCATGTTAAAACAAGGTAAGTTACTTGCCTTGGAAAACAAAGATAAACTGCTGGCGCATAGCAGTAGTCGTGAAGTCTCTCTCAAATTATCTGGTAAGCTACCGCCGGCCTTGCAATCGCTAAAACTGCGTGATGAAGAACATCGCGTTATCTTACAGCTCAAGGAATTAGCTCAGTTAGAACAGGTTCTACACACCTTGCGCGAAGCTGATATCGAAATCAGAGAGCTCAATGTGGTAGAGCCTGATCTGGAAAGTGTCTTTGTGAAAATGATGAGTGGGGGTCAGCGTTAAATGATTGGTTTTCTGACTCTATTTAAAAAAGAATTAGTGCGATTCTGGAAAGTGGCATTTCAAACCGTCGCCGCCCCTATTTTAACCGCCCTGATGTATCAACTGATCTTTGCCCAGGTAATGTCCCGCCACATGGAGGCCTATCCGGGGGTTGGCTATGCCGCATTTTTGATTCCCGGCCTAGCTATGATGTCGATGACACAAAATGCGTTTGCTAATAGCTCCAGTAGCCTGATCCAATCCAAGATTACCGGTAATATCGTCTTCCTACTGCTTTCCCCAATCACCGCCATAGAGTTTTTTAGTGCTTACTTGCTAGCCTCCATCGTGCGCGGTCTGGCTGTTGGCCTTGGTGTACTGTTGGTGACTGGCTGGTTCGGTTTGCCGCTACCATCTCACCCAATATGGGTGCTGGCCTTTGCGATACTGGGTTGTGGCGTTCTGGGTGCGCTGGGAATCGTCGCCGGTATTTGGGCAGAGAAATTTGACCAACTGGCGGCTTTTCAGAATTTTTTAATCATGCCGTTAACTTTTCTATCGGGCGTCTTTTACTCGATTCAAAGCTTACCCCCTTTCTGGTACGCCGCTTCTCACCTGAATCCGGTGTTCTACATGATAGACGGTTTTCGTTATGGCTTTTTTGGTCAGGCCGATGTCAGTCCCTGGCTATCAATCAGCGTTGTTGGCACGAGTTTTCTGCTGTTGTCCGGCATTGCTCTTTGGCTGATTAAAACAGGTTACAAACTACGGCATTAATTACCATTTAAGGATTTTTTAAAATGATGACAACAGAACAAGTTAAACAATATATCGAAGCTGGGCTTGAGTGCGCCCATATTGAGGTGACCGGCGATGGCCACCATTTTTACGCCACCATCGTGGCCAGCGCTTTTGAAGGCAAGCGCTTGATTGATCGCCACCGTCTGGTCAAAGAGGTGCTGGCCAGTCGCTTAGCCAGTAATGAAATTCATGCTCTTTCCATTGTCAAAGCCGTCACTCCAGTTGAATGGCAGAAACTACAAGGTTGATTGCTCAATGGATAAATTGAAAATTTGTGGCAATGGACCGTTAAATGGCGAGATTCAGGTATCCGGTGCCAAAAATGCCGCGTTGCCTATTTTATGTGCCAGCTTGCTCACCGCCGATACCATGCGTTTTACCAATGTACCTATGTTGCGCGATATCAGTACCACTCAAAAGTTACTGCAAGGTATGGGGGTACGGGTGATGACCGACAATGTGCATGAAATGGAAATTACTGCCAGCCAACTAGATTGCTTAGTAGCGCCTTATGACTTGGTTAAGACCATGCGTGCCTCCATTCTGGTATTAGGCCCAACCTTGGCACGTTTTGGTGAAGCTACGGTCAGCCTGCCTGGTGGCTGCGCCATTGGTAGTCGCCCAGTAGATCAGCACATCAAGGGGCTGGTCGCGATGGGGGCTGAAGTTGATATCGAACATGGTTATGTCAAAGCCAAAGCCCGTCGGCTGCGTGGTGCGCGCATCATCATGGATGTGATCACCGTTGGGGGCACCGAGAACCTGTTGATGGCGGCCACTTTAGCCGAAGGAACGACGATTCTGGAAAACGCCGCACGCGAACCAGAAGTCACCGATCTGGCTCACTGCCTAGTGGCAATGGGTGCCAATATTTCCGGTATCGGTACTGACCGGTTGGTTATCGAAGGTGTTGATCGCTTGCATGGTGCGGAATACGCGGTGATGCCTGATCGTATTGAGGCGGGTACCTTCCTCGTTGCCGGTGCCATCACACGTGGACATATCCTGCTACGGAATGCGGCACCCCAAAGCATGGAAGGGGTGCTGGATAAACTGGTAGAAGCCGGGGCGATTGTGGAGTGCGGTCATAATTGGATCTCGCTGGACATGAAGCACCGACCACGGGCTGTAAATTTTCGCACTCTACCTTACCCCGCTTTTCCCACCGATATGCAAGCACAGTTGATGACACTGAATTGTGTGGCAGAAGGGGCGGCCGTCGTTACCGAAACCATCTTTGAAAATCGCTTCATGCATGTGCCAGAACTCAAGCGCATGGGGGCGAACATTGAAGTAGAAAACAATACGGCCATCATCAAAGGGGTGGAAAAGCTGTCGGGCGCCAGTGTGATGGCAACTGATCTGCGCGCCTCAGCCAGCCTAGTGCTGGCTGGTCTGGTAGCCGATGGTGAAACCATTATCGATAGAATTTACCATCTGGATCGTGGTTACGAACATATTGAGAAAAAACTGGGCAGTGTAGGTGCGTTGATTGAGCGTGTCAGTTAAGTAGCGGCTCTTAGCCAACAGTGTCGATTGGGTTTATAAATGTGGCTTAATCGACGCTGTCAGCCGCTTCTCATCCAGCAGACCGGTAAACTGACTGACAATTCGCCCTTGTCGATCCAACACTAAGGTATAAGGCAAGCCGCCGGTTTTATTGCCCAAACTCCGCAACACATCCAGAGTATCGCTATCCCCCAGCAGAATAGGATAGCTGACTTTTATACTGCTGATAAAACGCTTGACCTCATCCTTGCTATCTAAAGCAATTCCTACGACCTCTACTCCCTGAGGAGACAATTTTTTACGCATAGTGTTCAGCATGGGCATTTCCTGGCGGCAAGGTCCGCACCAGGTAGCCCAAAAATTGACAACGGTCACTTTACCTTTGAACCTAGCTGTATTGGTGCGACTACCTTGTAGGTCAGTAAAAACCGCGCGCTCTAATGCCGGGTTTGCCTGGCTGTTTGAGGGCAAGCAAACTACAAATAGCATCAAGGCAATTAAACTTATTCGTTTCATCGATCACTCCCGCAATATGCTTATGATAAGAAGTAATACGCCGACCATATTAGCTCAGCGATAATGAGCTTGAATTAAGCGAATACTATCCCAATCATTAGCGAATTCATTCGCACACTCTTAGGGGATTACATGTCACCTGTCCCGCATCTGGCAACTGCATTAACCGGCCCACTACACCAGTTGGAAAGTCGTATTCTTACTGCTCAACCTCAGATTGAGCACTGGTTTCGTAGCCAATGGCATAAACATGCTGCACCATTCTACGGCTCTGTTGATTTGCGTAACAGCGGTTTTAAGCTAGCCCCGGTAGACATGAACCTGTTCCCTGGTGGCCATAATAACTTGAATCCAGAGTTTCTACCTTTAGCAGTCCATGCGGCGCAAAGCGCGGTAGAAAAAGTTTGCCCGGAAGCACGCAGTATCCTGCTGATTCCAGAAAACCATACTCGCAATGGTCACTATCTGCAAAATATTGCCGCCTTGGTGCATATTTTTGAGCAAGCCGGTCTTAAGGTACGCTTGGGTTCGCTGAACCCGGAAATTACCGAAATCACCGACCTGCAATCTATTAATGGCGACACAGTAAGACTGGAGCCTATCGAGCGTCGCGGTAATCGCCTAGTACTGGCGGATGGCTTTAACCCTTGTGTCGTTCTACTAAATAACGATCTATCCGGCGGAGTGCCCGATTTACTCAAAAATCTGGAACAACACCTGCTACCACCTTGGCATGCCGGCTGGGCAACCCGCCGCAAGAGCAATCATTTTGCGGCTTATGATCAGGTATGCAACGACTTTGCCAAACTGATATCCATTGACCCTTGGATGATTAATCCCTATTTCGCCAACTGCTCCGGCCTGGACTTCCATGCCCGCCAAGGAGAGGCTGAACTGGCCGAGACTGTCTCGCAGATGCTAGAGAAGATTCGCACCAAATACCGCGAATATGATATCAATCATGACCCTTTTGTCATCGTCAAGGCTGATGCAGGTACCTATGGTATGGGTGTCATGAGCGTTAAGAGCCCCGACGAAATTATTGGCCTCAACCGTAAAACTCGTAACAAAATGTCGGTGGTCAAAGAGGGGCTGGAAGTTTCAGAAGTGATTGTCCAGGAAGGTGTTTATACATTTGAAACGGTAGAGGATGCTGTAGCTGAACCAGTAGTATATATGATGGATCGCTATGTTGTTGGTGGTTTCTACCGTGTACATACCGGCCGTGGCATTGATGAAAATTTAAATGCGCCTGGGATGCATTTTGTACCGCTATCCTTCGAGACACCCTGTTTGCCGGATAAAAATGGTGAGCTGGATTGTGCTCCTAACCGTTTTTATGTCTACGGTGTCATTTCGCGTTTGGCCTTATTGGCTGCAGCCTTAGAGCTGGAAGCCACCGATCCGGAGGCAGAGCACGAACAAAAAAATGTGGCGAGTGGTTAACAAGATGCCAAACTTTTTATCCGTAACAGGCATTATTTCATCCGAGGATTAATCAGCATGCGTATCCTGTTTATTGCCGACCCACTGGATGGGTTCAAGCTATACAAGGACACTACGTTCGCGATGATGCAAGAGGCGATATCGCGTAATCACGCCCTTAGCTTTGCTCAAGCACATCAATTATCGGTAGAGGGGGGCAGGATACTGGTAGATGCTAGTAATCTGAGCCTAACCGGCAATAATCAGGGGGAGCATCCTGCCTGGTATAAGCTTAGTGATGTGCAGCGGCAGCCCTTGCAGGCTTTTAACGCCGTGATCATGCGTAAAGACCCGCCATTTGATATGGAATACTTATACGCCTCACAGCTGTTTACTCTAGCTGAGGCGCAAGGTATCAAAGTCTTTACCAGCGGCCAGGCTTTGCGTGATTTCAATGAAAAGCTGGCTATTCTCAACTTTCCAGATTTGATCACACCAACCCTCATCACCAGTGCAGCAGCGCGTTTACGCGCTTTTGTTAAGCTACATCAGGATGTCATCCTAAAGCCATTGGATAGTATGGGTGGCGATAGCATTTTCCGTATACGGCCAGATGATCCCAATTTATCCGTGATTATTGAAACCATCACCTGGCATGGTAAACGTACGGTGATGGCGCAGCGCTATATTCCGGAAATTCGCGATGGTGATAAACGCATCCTCGTTATTGACGGCAAACCTGTGGATTGGTGCCTAGCCAGAATTCCGGCCGCAGGGGAAACTCGTGGTAACTTGGCCGCAGGTGGGCATGGTGAAGTACGCCCTCTCTCGCCCCGCGACCGGGAAATTGCCGAAGCCGTCGGTCCAGAGCTGAAACGACGTGGCATCTTACTGGCTGGACTGGACGTCATCGGCAACTATTTGACTGAAGTGAATGTCACCAGTCCTACCTGTTTCCGTGAAATTATGGAACAAGCCAATATCAATGTGGCCGGTTTGTATCTTGATGCTTTAGAGCAGCGTTGTCAGTAACCGTGACGATAAAATTGACTGGAGTAATGGCATGGTGCTAGCGCTGTCATGACTAAACCGCAAGAAAGCCCGCTCAAAAGTAAAACTGAGCTTAAACGAGTTTATCGGGCCACGCTCAACTCCTTGGCAGGACTGAAAGCAGCTTGGTGCCATGAAGCCGCTTTTCGAGATTTGTCGATACTAGCGCTGGTATTGCTCATCATCGCTTTTGTTATTGATATCACAAGCTTGTCTCGCATCATGCTGGTGGCTAGCACGTTGGCGATTCTTGTTGTTGAATTGTTTAACTCGGCGATTGAAGCGGCGGTAGATCATACGTCTTTAGAACTGCACCCTTTGGCGAAACGTGCCAAAGACATGGCTAGCGCAGCACAATTGGTCTGCCTGCTCAATCTGGTTTTGGTGTGGGCAATGGTGTTGCTAGGCAAATAATTGGAGTATGAATTAAAAAGCCGGGAATATTCCCGGCTTTTTTACTACTGACTTAATAATCTTAGTTCTTGGATTGATCAACCAGTTTGTTTTTAGCAATCCATGGCATCATCGCACGCAGTTCCGCGCCGACTTTCTCAATAGGATGCTCTGCGTTCAGACGACGACGAGCCGTCATGGACGGATAATTGGTTTTGCCTTCCAAGATAAACATCTTGGCATACTCCCCAGACTGAATGCGATACAAGGCTTTTTTCATCGCTTCCTTGGTCGCGGAAGTTACCACTTCCGGGCCGGTTACATATTCACCATACTCCGCATTATTGGAGATGGAGTAGTTCATATTGGCAATACCACCTTCGTACATCAGGTCGACAATCAGCTTCAGTTCATGCAGACACTCGAAGTAGGCCATTTCAGGCGCATAACCGGCCTCGGTCAAGGTTTCAAAACCTGCTTTGACCAGTTCTACCGCACCACCACACAAGACAGCCTGTTCACCAAACAAATCCGTTTCGGTTTCTTCGCGGAAGTTGGTTTCAATAACCCCACCCTTGGTACCACCATTTGCAGCGGCATACGATAAGGCAACATCACGGGCCATGCCGGACTTGTCTTGATAAACCGCGATCAGCGTAGGTACGCCGCCACCTTTCAGGTATTCGGAGCGGACTGTGTGACCAGGGCCTTTAGGGGCGATCATAATCACATCCAGATCTGCGCGCGGTACGATCTGGTTGTAATGAATATTAAAGCCATGGGCAAAAGCTAGTGCGGCGCCCTGCTTGATATTCGGTGCGATATCACGGCTGTAGACATCGGGCTGTGACTCGTCCGGCAGCAGAATCATGACAACATCCGCACCTTTTACCGCTTCGGCCACTTCTCTTACCTGATGACCTGCTGCTTCCGCTTTTTTCCACGACGCTCCGTCTTTGCGCAGGCCGACGACAACATTCACTCCAGACTCTTTCAGATTCTGGGCATGGGCATGGCCTTGTGAGCCATAACCAATAATCGCAACCTGCTTACCTTTGATGATGGATAGGTCAGCATCTTTATCGTAATAAACTTTCATGTATTGTCCTTAATATGTGAAAGAGGGGAAGGGTTTAATCAAAAGCAGCAGCCACAACTAACCACTGCTTTTATCCATTCCCATTCATCAGATTTTCAACACCCGCTCACCTCGGCTAATGCCGGATGTGCCGGTACGAACGGTTTCCAAAATCACTGAGTGGTCTAAAGCCCCAATAAAGGCTCCAAGCTTCTCACCCGTTCCGGTTAGCTCAATGGTATAGGTTTTTTCCGTCACATCAATAATGCGGCCCCGGAAAATATCAGCCAGTCGTTTAAACTCATCTCTGTCTTTACCGGTAGCTTGCACCTTGATCAGCATCAACTCACGTTCAATGTGATCAGCCTCGTTCAGGTCAATCACCTTGACCACTTCAATCAGCTTGTTGAGCTGTTTGGTAATCTGCTCAATAACCTCATCCGAACCGCTGGTAACAATAGTCATGCGGGACAGCGTGGGGTCTTCTGTCGTCGAAACCGTCAACGAGTCGATATTATAAGCACGAGCCGAAAACAGGCCCACCACGCGGGATAAAGCACCCGCTTCATTTTCTAAAAGAATCGAAAGAATATGTCGCATACCGTCACCTCAACATAAATTGCCGTAGTCACGGTTGTTCTCAAAAGGCGGAATCTGCAGATCGCACATATGTGGCGGTAAATCCATCTGATCCAACCCTTTGCCATTTTGTATCATCGGGAACACGTTTTCCGATTGATCAGTACGGAAATCCAGAAACACCAACCGTTCCTTCAAACTAGGGCCGAAAGCTTCTTTGAGTACGGGTTCTACATCGGCCGGGTTTTCTATCTTGAAACCGACATGACCGTATGCTTCGGCAATTTTGACGAAGTCGGGCAAGGCATCCATATATGACTCGGAATAACGCGTACCGTAGAAAAACTCTTGCCACTGACGCACCATGCCAAGATAACGATTATTCAGTGCCACCACTTTCACCGGAGTGTGGTACTGCTTACAAGTGGATAGTTCCTGAATATTCATTTGAATGGAACCTTCACCGGTAATACAGGCGACTACTGCATCTGGATTGGCCAGTTGAGCGCCCATGGCTGCAGGCAAGCCGAAGCCCATTGTGCCAAGTCCGCCCGAATTGACCCACTGTTTAGGGTTATCGAACTTGTAATATTGAGCCGCCCACATCTGATGCTGTCCCACATCTGAAGTGATAATGGCTTGACCACCAGTAATTTCGTAAAGCTTTTCCACAACAAACTGCGGTTTGATTAGCTCAGTAGATGGGGTATATAACAGACAGTTATAGCCGCGCCATTCTTCAATCTGCTTCCACCATGCAGCTAAAGCCTGTGAATCCTGCTTTTGGTCAGACTGTTTCAGCAAACCCAACATGTCTTTCAATACATGCTTAACGTCACCCACAATGGGGATATCCGCCTTTACTCGCTTGGAGATAGAAGAGGGATCCACATCAATATGGATAATTTTCTTTGGCTGACTGAGGAAATGAGCAGGCGAACTGATTACACGGTCATCGAAGCGTGCACCAATTGCCACAACAACATCACAGTACTGCATGGCCATATTGGCCTCATAAGTACCATGCATACCCAACATACCAACAAATTGCGAATCTGAGCCAGGGTAAGCGCCCAAACCCATCAAAGTATTGGTACAAGGTAGGCCCAGCAGCTTAACCAGCTCGCTAACCTCTGCCGCAGCATTGCCCAGCACCGCCCCACCACCCACATAGATAAAGGGGCGCTTGGCTTCCAGCAACAGATTAACGGCCTTTTTAATCTGCCCGGGATGACCGCGTGTGGCAGGGACATAAGAACGAATATGGACGCTTTGCGGATATTCAAAGTCCATACTCTGCTGAGTAATATCTTTAGGAATATCCACGACCACCGGGCCAGGACGCCCGGACTTGGCAATATAAAAAGCCTTTTTAATGATTGCCGGAATATCGTTCACATCCTTGATCAGGAAGTTATGCTTCACACAAGGCCGTGTGATGCCGATCATGTCGACTTCCTGGAATGCATCTTGCCCAATCGCTGGTGACGCTACTTGGCCAGAAATAACCACCAGTGGAATAGAGTCCATGTAAGCCGTAGCAATGCCAGTGACGGCATTGGTTGCACCAGGGCCTGAGGTGACCAGAGCTACACCTATTTTATCGCTGGAACGGGAATAGGCATCGGCAGCATGAACGGCTGCCTGCTCATGCCTTACCAGCACATGTTTAAATTTGTCCTGCCGGAAAATTGCATCGTAAATTTCCAATACCGCGCCGCCGGGGTAGCCGAAAACAAACTCGACCTCTTCCTCCTGCAGGCAGCGGATTACCGCCTCCGCGCCCGATATCTGCATTATTGCCTCTTTAATCTGTGTATTTAGTGTCATCCCGTATAGACTGACGACCTTAGCGTATTGCTTAAACAGTGGTCAAGTGCTTTTGTGCAGGTGCAAAAAACCCTTACCCTCACGACCGTTTCGCTTGCCGCCACAGTGCCCCTGAGCAGACAGCTCTGCTACTATCTTGTGCGGCACTGACGCAGGCGCCTTCATTGCTTGATGGCGTTTTACCTTATTCGACTAGCTACAGAACACTCTCTTTATGCCCAAGCCATTTGTTTCTAGCCATTTAACCAACCCTCCCGTGCTTAAGCCTGCCGCGCTTGGCCGTTGTTTCGCTAGTTTGTTTTACGAATTACTGCTGTTAGTCGCCATGTTGCTCGCCGTCAGTGGGCTCTTGACGCTAGTGCAAGCCCTCGTCGGCCCGATGGTTTTCTTTATTCCCTTACAAAACCTGGCCCAGCTCATCGCTTTATTTGCTTACTTTACTTATTGCTGGGTGCATGGGGGGCAAACCGCTGCCATGAAAACCTGGCATTTGCGCTTGGTCAATCAGTATGGAGGGCCGGTGAGTTGGCAACAAGCGAGCATGCGCTTCGTCGTGGCGCTGATACTGTTTGTCGGACTGCCGCTACTCTCTTATCAGGGCTGGCTGAGAGTGTATGGCCCTAATCCGCAGAGTATTATCTTTGCCTTAAGCTGGTATGCGGTACCCTTTTTGAGTCGATACTACGACAAGGAACGCTGCTTTTTACATGACAGGTTAGCTGGAACACGCCAGATTCAATTACCGAAATCGGCACGTAGCGCCACAGGCTAAGAGCCGCTAATAAGGTCTCGAAGAGCCCCTGAGTCAAGGCGCGCCGACGCAGACAGTACACGTGGTACGGCAAGGAGGTGCAATGCTGGATCAGGGGCCTCTAAGCCGCTGTGGCGTGGTAACAACGTTTACCCGCCACATAAGTAGCACTAATGGCCCTGTCATCAGCCAGCATCATTTGGATAAATAAAGCCTCATTCAGATCTCGCGCATAGCGCATGCGAAAATCAATCAGCGCCGTAGAGTGCATATTAATAATGGCCAAATCGGCCTCCATGCCCACCGCCACCGAACCTACTTTATCAGCAATACCTAGGGCTTCAGCTGCTCCACGAGTTGCGAGATAAAATGCCTGCGGCGCCGTTAAGGGGTAGCCATGAAACTGCGCTGCCTTATAGGCTTCGCCCATAGTCTGGAGCATGGAAAAGCTAGTGCCGGCGCCTAAGTCTGTCCCTAGGCCCACCTTGACAGAGTGGACACACCTGCGCGCCCGCTGAATATCAAAGCAACCCGAGCCTAGGAAAAAATTAGAACTGGGGCAATGTGCCAAACTGGTACCAGTAGCGTACAACAACTCCAGCTCTGCTTCGCTCAGATGAATGCCGTGCCCATAAATGGCACGTGGCCTTAGCAGGCCATAACGATGATAGATACTGGCATAGTCACGACAGTCAGGAAACAAGGACTGCGCCCAAGCGATTTCAGCTGGGTTTTCTGAGATATGTGACTGGATTAGAACTTGTGGGAACTGCTGCGCCAGACTGCCCAGCATTTCCAGTTGCTCAGGGCTGGAGGTAGGCGCAAAGCGGGGTGTGATGACGTATTCCGCCCGCCCCCGACCATGCCAACGTTGAATCAGTGCCAGCGAATCCTCATAAGCTTGGCGTGGTGTATCCAACAATGCCGCTGGTGCATGCCTATCCATGCATACCTTGCCAGCCATGAGACGTAAATCATATTGCGCCGCCACCTTAAACAGTGCCTCTATCGAAGCCGGGTGTACCGTGCCAAATACACAACTGGAGGTGACGCCATGACGTAGCTGTTCGGTAATAAACCGTTCTGCCACTTCTTGTGCATGCTCGATATCGGCGAAGCCCTGCTCGCTGACAAAGGTATAGTTCTGTAACCAGTCAATTAGCTGCTTTCCCGGCGCGGCAATCATTTCAGTTTGTGGGTAATGTACGTGGCTATCAATGAAGCCAGGCAAAATTAACTGCCCAGGGTAGTGATGTATTTCAATATCAGGGCTCAAGGTCGGTAGTAAGTCACTTGCAGCCTGCATGGCGGTAATATGACCCTCTTCCAGCAGAACCAGCATGTCTCGCTGAAACCATAGCGCCTCTGAGGAGGAGGACAAAAAGGGATCGGCCTGGAACGTCAGTACATCACCACGTATCGCCAGCTTCATCTGCTTTCTCCTTAG
Source organism: Neisseriaceae bacterium TC5R-5 (assembly GCA_020830965.2). Taxonomy (GTDB): domain Bacteria; phylum Pseudomonadota; class Gammaproteobacteria; order Burkholderiales; family Chromobacteriaceae; genus Chromobacterium. Next base: position 181,585 of record JACCFC020000002.1, on the reverse strand, counting down.
GTCTGTCCAGAATAAAATAATGGTGAGCTATGCAATAATTCGGAAAACACCTAAAAGTCACTATCTGACACAAGAACTATTCTTGGTCAAAAAGTGGCTTTAAACCCTATGTTGGATTTCTACTGGAAGCACAAAATATATATGGCATTCGATCAAATTGATCGCATTATTGCGTTATGGCACGAAGTCCGTCCAGATCTGGAGACAAGTTCTACCGAAGTCGTTGGGCGCATTGCTAGGCTGGAATATTTCATTACCCGTCGTCTTCTGCAGAACTTAGCGCAATATCAGTTAAACATTGGTGAATTCGATGTGTTGGCGGCCTTGCGACGCAAAGGCCCGCCTTATCAGTTGTCACCGGGTATGCTACAAAATATGGTGCTGATTTCATCCGGAGCACTAACCAATCGCATCAATCGGCTGGAAGACGCGGATCTGGTGACACGTTCGATTGACCCGAATGATCGGCGTGGCGTGGTAGTGACCCTAACAGACAAAGGCTATACGCTGATTGAGGAAGCCGTTACGCAACACCTAGCTACAGAAGCAGAACTGCTGGCGGGACTTAATGACGATGAGCGCAGCACTTTAGCTGGCTTATTAAAGAAAATGCTACAAGCGCAGGAAAATTGAGGGGGCGGATGATGCCGCCGCTCAATTTGCCGCAGTTTTCAATGCTGTTTGCTGCCAGTGCCAGCGCTTTTTCCAAGCCGCAATCACCAGATCAGGATACTCTGCGCGACCCAGGCTACCGTTATAGCGCCCTAATGCGCGAAACAGATTGCCGCGTTCAATATCCAGATAATGGCGCAGAATCGTGCAGCCGTAACGCAAATTGGTGGTCAGATCAAACAGATTGTGTTGCGGTGCGCCGATATTCCGTACCCAAAACGGCATCACCTGCATCAAGCCTCGCGCACCGGCATTGGAAATAGCGTATTTTTTGAAACCACTTTCCACTTGAATCAGGCCCAATACCAATTGCGGATCCAAGCCAGCCCGACTGGCTTCGTACTGAATAGCCGTCAACAGGCGCTCACGCGCCCATTGGTCAGGAATGCGTGTTTGCAGACGTTGGGACATCTCCCGCAACCATGCCTGCGCATCACGTGGATCGTCAAACACCAGACGCGGCGCGTTCGTATCCGACACAGAACGACGCATGGTAGAGGCAACATTGGCGGCGAGCTCTTCTTCTTTCTGCGCACCAGCCTGGGCTGGCAATGTCGTAAACATTGCCAGCAGTACCAGACAAGGGATTAGCTTCATAAGCCCAGTTTAGTCAGTATTTGTTGCAGCAAATCATCGACACTCAGCGCACTGGCGGCACTATCACGGCGATGTTGATATTCAACCTTACCTTCTTTGAGACCTCGATCCCCTATGGTGAGGCGGTGTGGCGCGCCAATCAGCTCCCAATCTGCAAACATGGCACCGGGACGCTCGCCGCGGTCATCCAGAATCACATCGACGCCTTTAGCCTGCAATTGTTGATACAGCTGGTCTGCAACTGTTTTTACCTCGGCGGAACGATCATAGCCCACAGGGCAAATCACCAAGGTGAATGGCGCGATGGTATCCGGCCAGATCATGCCGCGCTCATCGAAATTCTGCTCAATGGCTGCCCCCAGGATGCGGGTAATACCGATACCGTAACAGCCCATTTCGAATGGCTTAGGCTTGCCATCTTCGTCCAGAAACGTCGCATTCATTGCCACAGAATATTTGGTACCGAGATAAAAGACATGGCCCACTTCAATGCCGCGCTGAATCGCCAGTAGTCCTTTACCGTCAGGGCTGGGGTCGCCTGCCTGCACATTGCGCAGATCCATCACCTCTGGCTCAGCGCAATCACGGCCAAAATTCACGCCGGTGTAATGTTGATCATCTTCATTAGCGCCGACAATCATGTCGGCCATCTTGGCCACGGTACGATCAGCAATCATCCGCCCTTTAAAGCCGACTGGCCCCAAAGAGCCGGGATTCGCAGCAAACACCGCTTTGATTGCGGCCGGAGCAGCAAAAGTCAGCGGGCTTTTAATGCCAGCGATTTTGCCTGCCTTGACTTCATTAAGCTCATGATCGCCACGCACCAGCAACAACACCGGGGTATCATCGTCTGCCTCCACCACAATGGCTTTGACCGTTTGTTGGATGTCTACCTTCAAAAAGTCTACCAACTCGGCGATGGTTTTGATTTTAGGCGTGTGTACTTTGCTCATGGCGGCAGCCGCAGCAGGGCGCTCCCCGGCCGGGGCCACGGCTTCAGCCAATTCGATATTGGCGGCATAGTCTGAATCCGGGCAGTAAACGATAGCATCTTCGCCGGTATCGGCAATGACCTGAAATTCATGCGATAAATCGCCCCCAATCGCCCCGGTATCTGCCGCTACTGCGCGATAAGTGAGGCCTAAGCGGTCAAATATACGGCAGTACGCCTGGTACATTTTGTCATAACTAATACTGGCTGCTTCCGGGTTGCGATCGAATGAATAAGCATCTTTCATGATGAATTCACGGCCACGCATCACCCCAAAACGCGGGCGACGTTCGTCACGAAACTTGGTTTGGATCTGATAAAAATTCTTCGGTAGCGCACGATAGCTGCGCAACTCATTGCGGGCGATATCCGTAACAACTTCTTCGGCGGTGGGTTGCAACACAAAGTCACGTGCATGCCTATCCTGAAAACGTAGTAACTCCTCTCCCATCGTTTCCCAACGGCCAGTTTCCTGCCATAAGGCTCCGGGCTGCACTACGGGTAGGCTGGCCTCAATGGCGCCGGCACGATTCATCTCCTCACGCACAATGGCCTCTACCTTGCGCACACTACGCAGGCCCATCGGCATCCAGGAATAAATACCGGCCGCCACCTTGCGGATAAAACCGGCTCGCATCATCAGTTTTTGACTGGCGATGTCGGCGTCTGCGGGGGCTTCTTTTAAAGTAGAGATAAAAAACTGCGATGCACGCATAGTACGTCCTTGCTAATTCGGCTAAATAGGGGCTGATTGTAGCGTTTAGCACACTAAGCGGCCAAGTTTCTGTGCAGCCCTTAAGGCCAGGCCTTGATTTGTACCCATAGGCAATTCTTCCCCATGCTACAAGGCTAGTTTATTTGCATTAAAAAAGAATGGATAACTTGTCAAGTGCTTGTATAGTAAGTACAGCTTATAAAAATAAGCGGCCTTCCACTTGGCGTGACTCAAACACAGGAGTAATCTGCGCCCATTCATCAAACATGTTGCTATGCAACATTGGTATCAAATCACTTTTTCGGATGCTTATGCAGGCTCATAAAAAACAGGCAATGGCAGGTTTAACCTTGGCAGCACTTGGGGTGGTCTATGGCGATATCGGCACCAGCCCACTGTATACCTTGCGTGAATGCTTTTCTGGTGACCTGCCGATTAATTCCGCCAATATTCTGGGGATTCTGTCACTCATTTTTTGGTCACTCATCTTCGTGGTGTCCATCAAATACGTCTGTTTTGTTCTGCGAGCCGACAATCGGGGCGAAGGTGGCATCATGTCGCTGATGGCGCTTGCGCGTCGTTACATCAGACACTCTGCCCGTTGGAAGGTGGTGTTACTCGGTTTATTCGGTGCCTCATTATTCTATGGTGACGCGATTATTACACCGGCAGTATCGGTGCTCTCTGCCGCCGAAGGCATGGAGTTAATCGCCCCTGGCATGGAACGCTATGTACTGCCAATGGCAATCGGCGTGCTATTGGCGCTGTTTCTGCTGCAGCGTTTTGGTACTGCTAGCATTGGCCTGCTATTTGGTCCGGTCATGTTGTTATGGTTCAGCGTATTAGGTGCCTTAGGTTTGTATCAAATTGCTCAAGAACCGGCAATCCTGCATGCCATCAATCCTTACTATGCCTTTGCTTTTATTTATCATCATGGATGGGGCGTCTTTCTCACCTTTGGCTCGGTGGTACTGGCCTTAACCGGCGCTGAGGCTTTGTACGCAGATATGGGGCACTTTGGCAGTTCGCCTATTCGCCGTGCCTGGTTTAGTCTGGTGTTACCGGGTTTGGCGCTCAATTATTTTGGTCAAGGCGCTTTGCTGATGCAGGATGCGTCGGCTATCAAGAACCCTTTCTTTCTACTCTCTCCTGAGTGGGCGCTATTGCCGATGATCGGTCTGGCCACGCTCGCGACGGTCATTGCCTCACAAGCGGTAATTTCCGGTGCTTACTCCTTAACACGGCAGGCCATGCTGCTAGGCTATTGCCCGCGGCTGGAAGTACAACATACTTCGGTCAGGGAAATGGGCCAGATTTACATGCCTTTTATCAATTGGGCCCTACTGATTGCTGTCGTTGTTGTGGTCGTGAGCTTTAAAACATCCTCTAATCTGGCTGCGGCCTATGGTATTGCGGTGACGGGTACCATGCTGATTACGACCACCCTGTTTTTTGTGATTGCGCGTGTTAATTGGCGCTGGCCATTGCCGTTAGCCTTAGGGCTAACCTCGGTGTTCGCCGTGATTGATCTAACCTTTTTTGCCGCCAACATTCACAAGGTGGTTGATGGCGGTTGGTTGGCTTTAGTGATTGGTATCTTCATTTTTATTTTGATGAGTACTTGGAAGCAGGGAAGAGAATTGCTGTTTCAGCGTTTACGTGATCAGGCTTTGCCTTTAGAAAGCTTTATCGAAAACCTGGAGGCTTACCCACCTAGTCGGGTGTCCGGTACGGCTATCTTTCTGACCAGTAGTTTGCATGGTGTTCCGCATGCCCTATTGCATAACTTGAAACATAATAAGGTGCTGCACGAACGGGTAATGCTGATGACCGTACGTACCGAGGATGTGCCTTTTATTGAGGAGCAGGAACGTATCGAAATTGTGCGCCTGTCCCCATCGTTCTGGCGCTTAACTGCTCGTTATGGTTTCAAGGAAGAACCGAATGTGCTGGAAATCCTGGCGAGCTGTGAGGAGCAAGGGTTGGCATTTGAGCTGATGGATACCTCGTTCTTCCTCTCACGGGAAACGATTGTTTCCACCGATCGCCCTGGCATGTCGCGCCCACGTGAGAAGCTTTTTGTGTGGATGAGTAAAAATGCCATGCGCGCTACCGACTTTTTCCATATTCCTACTAACCGGGTTGTGGAACTGGGTGCACAGGTAGAGCTGTAAAGTCGTAGACGCAAGGCATGCAAGTCGTAGAGACAAGGCAGCCAGTAGAGACAAGGCATGCCTTGTCTCTACAATAAACCCTCGCAAACCCCCGCCAACAATTACACCATCGCCTCCAAACCCTGTACCGCCCTATTGATCTGCTGCTCAAATGGTTCGAACAATACCCGTACCTGACTGGCGATTAATTGGTCATCTTCCAGCTTTCTCAGACATTGCAGCATCGCTTGAAACGCCGAGTGGGTGTCGTTGAGCGTTTTCAAATGATCGCTCAAGGTATGGGCAATGACTTGTTGATAGGCGCGGGCGCGTTGTAAATGGTGGTCTAAACGCATGTGATCGGTGGATTGGTGCTGATGCAGGCTGTGCAAGGCACCGAGTTCCAGGCTGAGTTCGATAACGGCCTGACGGGCAGCAAGTGGGGCAAGAACGTCTAACGGTGTTGACATGCTATGACTCCTAAGTCGTTTAGCTGGCTCCCATCTGCACTAGCGCAGATGGGGCAGACACATGACACAGTTAGAAGCCCGTCCAACAGAACCGGTGGCCCGAAGGCCCAGTGCCACGGCCTGCCCGGTATGGCATGCAATGGCAAGTTCGGATAAGGCTGGCTTATCCGCTGTTGGTCGGGCTTCTAAACCCGAATGCCGTTGGTATGACGGCATGGTGGGAAGGGTACGAGGCTGAGTGGGGAGTGTCAAGCACCGCCGAGTTGGTCTGGCTGGGGCCAGCAATTCGTTGTGGTGCAAGCGATGTGCTATTTGTCGGCCTAGGGTCGCGTTATAGGAATTTCAGGGTTTCTATCATGTGAAAGGTTCGTGCATCGGTGCCGACTAGGCTTTGTTGCTGGGGTGAATTCGGCTTGGCTGGTTTATTTTGCTATGTTGATATGGAATAAACTGGCTGGTCGTTGTGGGATGGGCTGTGTAAAATTAGTGCGGGTTTCAACAATGATGTAAAAAGCATTGAGCCTAAAACCCGAGCGCTGCTTAAAAACGTTAATAAATCAAAGTGTTTAATGCAGAGATCGTTAAAATGGCTGTGTTTATACTGTATGACATGGTAGCCGCCGTGTAATAGATGATGTTTCGTCTGGCTGTCGCTGCTTTAGGAGTTCGGTTGTGAAGATTGTTCCGCTTGTTTTGCTCTCTTTGTGTGCGGTGTCTCCGTCGCTGTTGCGTGCGGAGGAGGTGGGCTCTGCTCCGGTTGAGTCGGCTGCTCGTCCGGTTTCGCCGCGTGATTGTGACCGAGCTGCCGCTGAGTGTCGCCGGGAGTCTCGGCGTTTACGCAATTTACGTTTGCGTGCGGCGATGCAAAATGGCGATTTAGCGCCAGGGCAAGTCCATGCTCATCCACAGGCAGCAGAGGCGCAGCATGATGTGGCCCGGCCTGATGGGGTGTCTTTTTCTGATTCGGCAGATGAGCGGCCGGGCTCCTGGCGTAATCGTCGCCAGAAAATGCAGGATCAAGATCAGTAAGTTATTTGGCAACCGTGATAAAACAGGGGCGTTGCTACGCCCCTGTTTTATTGTGTGCTGCTACAGTTGTCCTGCCAGTTTACGATTGCGCAGTAAGCACAGCATGTCACAGGCAAGGTGGGCCGCTGCAATGGCGGTGACTTCGCTTTGGTCATAGGCCGGTGCCACTTCGACAACATCCATACCGATGATGTTGAGGTCGCCTAGGCTACGCACAATTTTCAGCGCTTGTGCGCTACTCAGGCCGCCAGGAACGGGTGTGCCGGTGCCGGGTGCAAAAGCCGGGTCTAGGCAGTCGATATCAAAAGTCAGATACACCGGGTTATCACCAAGGCATTGTTTGATGCGCTGGAGGGTGGCGTCGGTGCCGTGATCATGCACCCACGGGGCATCGATAATATTTGTCCCCATAAAGTCTTCATTCCAGGTACGTATCCCCACTTGCACAGATTTCTTCGGGTCGATCAGCCCTTCTTTGATGGCTTTGTAGAACATGGTGCCGTGGTTGAGACTGTCCGGTTCATCATCCTGCCAGGTATCGCAATGCGCATCAAAATGCAGCAAGGCCAGCGGCTTGCCGTATTTTTCGGCATGCGCAATCAGCAGTGGGTAGGTGATGAAGTGATCGCCGCCCAAGGTAAGCATTTTGGCTCCGGAGGCGAGGATGGTGCGTGCGTGTTCGATGATGCTGGGTTTGATGGTGAGCGGGTTGTGTGCATCAAACCAGCAGTCGCCGTAGTCGATGACGGCCAGGTCATCAAAGAGGTTAAAGCCCCAGGGGAAGGGGTTGAGTTCAGCAAGTTGTACGCTGGCGGCTCGAATCGCTTGCGGCCCTAGTCGGGCACCGGAGCGGAAGGTGGTGGATAAGTCTAAGGGAATGCCGGATATCACCACATCGGCACCGCTTAAGTCGCGGCTGTAGTTGCGGCGCATAAAGGAGAGTACACCGGCGTAGGTGTTTTCAATGGAGGAGCCCAGCAGGCTCTGACGGCGGATGGCGCCGTCGCCCAGGATGGTTGCTTCGGTCATGGCCCTACCCAAGTAGTCGATAGTGCGCAGGCTGCTTGGCCGCGCTTACCGTGCAGATGAACAGCCGACGGTTTGAGGCTGCTGCACCCTGTTGGTGCAGGGGCAGAGTGTGCCGTGTGCTGGTTCGGAGTACAAGAGGCGAGCTGATGTGTTTATGAATTTGAAACATAGTGAGAATGATAATTCGTGATTTGACATTATTTCCTTGGCCGAGTGATATAGCGACACGCTAGCAGCCGCAATAAGGGCTGTTTGAGACTGGCGTAGCTGGGTGGTGGTGCCATCCAAATAAATAATGATGAGGGAGAATAGTTTGATGGCTTCAGAGACAGGTGTGGCGAGGCAGCCAAAGCGAGCGGGTTTGGCCGCGTTTATTGGCACGATGATTGAGTGGTACGACTTTTATATCTACGGCACCGCCGCGGCGTTGGTGTTTGGCCAGATATTTTTCCCGCCAGGAGATCCTTTTTTGAGCCGCTTGGCGGCATTGGGTACTTTCGCGGTCGGCTTCTTCGCCCGGCCCTTGGGTGGGGTGTTGTTTGGACATTTTGGTGACAAATTGGGGCGTAAGCAGTCATTGGTGATCACGCTGGTGATGATGGGGGTGGCGACGGTGTGTATCGGGCTGTTGCCGACTTATCAGCAGATTGGCCTATGGGCGCCAATACTGCTGGTGCTGCTGCGTGTGGTGCAGGGGGTGGCTGTTGGTGGTGAGTGGGGTGGCGCGGTGTTGATGGCTGGCGAGCATGCCGGCAAGGAGCGCCGTACTTTGTTTGCATCGTTTGCTCAGTTGGGCAGCCCTGCGGGTTTAATTTTGTCTTTGTTAGCGTTCAAGCTGGTGAGCAGCATGGATCAGCAAAGCTTTTTGGACTATGGCTGGCGTTTGCCCTTTTTGGCGAGTGCGGCTTTGTTGCTGATTGGTTTGTTGATTCGCTTGGGCGTGAGTGAGTCGCCGGAGTTTGAGGAAAGCCGAGCCACACAAAAAGCCAGCAAGCCACCTTTGGTGGAGGTGGTGCAAACGGCGTGGCCGCTGTTATTGCTGTGTATTGGTGCTAACACGATCGGGATTGCCGGGGTGTATTTCACCAATACCTTCATGATTGTTTTTACCACCGAATATTTGGGCTTGGCCAAGTCGGTGATTTTGAGTGCATTGTTTTACGTCGCGTTTATCCAGTTGCTGATTCAGCCTCTGGCAGCTTTGTGGGCGCAGAAAATCGGCGCGGCGCGCTTTTTGAAATGGTCGGCGCTGCTGGCGGTGCTATCCCCTTATCCGATGTTTTTACTGGTCAAGCAGGGGGTGAGCACCGGTAGTCTGGCGCTGATGGTGACGGGTATTGCGCTGTGCGTGGTGTGTTTGGCGAGTTTTTATTCAGTGATTGCCGGTTTTGTCAGTGGTGTGTTTGCTACGCGGGTGCGTTACACCGGTATTTCCTTGTCTTATCAGGTATGTGGTGCGATAGCCGGTGGCTTGACACCCTTGGTGGGGACGATTCTGGCGCAGCGTTTCCAGGGTGAGTGGTGGCCATTGGCGGTGTTTTATTCGGTGATGGCTGGCGTGTCTTTGTTGTCTATTGTGGCTTTGGATTTGCTGCGTCATCGCCATGCGGATCAATATTAAATAAACAGGATGTGATGATGATTAAAACTTTTTTTCATCCGGCCCAGCATTTGCATCATCCGCAAAGCTATTTTTCACGCGGCCAAATGCGTACTCCACAGGAGGTGCCTCAACGGGCAGAAGCGTTGCTGGAGGCGGTACAGAGCTTGGGCTTACCTTTGTTGCAACCGACTGATTATGGTTGGTCACCATTAACGGCTGTGCACAGCATGGCCTATTTGCAGTTCTTGCAACAAGCCTATGCGGCTTGGCATGCGGTGGGTGAGGACTGGGGTGAGGAGGTGATGTCCAATGTGTTTGTGCGTGAGCCGAATGCTGCTCGGGGCATTCTGGCGCAGGCGGCCAAGTATTTGCTGGATGGTAGTTGCCCGGTGGGCAAGGATACTTGGCAGGCTGCTTATTGGTCGGCACAGGCCGCTGTAGCGGCGGCGGAGACGGTGTTGGCTGGCGAGCGCTTTGCTTATGCTTTATGCCGTCCGCCGGGGCACCATGCGCGCGCCGAGGCAGCCGGTGGCTTTTGTTATTTGAATAATGCCGCGATTGCTGCTGAGGTGTTGCGTGGTACTTATCGTCGCGTGGCTATCCTGGATACGGATATGCACCATGGTCAGGGAATTCAGGAGATTTTTTACCAGCGTGATGATGTTTTGTATGTATCCATTCACGGTGACCCAACCAATTTTTATCCTGTCGTGGCGGGTTTTGCTGATGAGCAGGGCAGTGGGCAGGGCTTGGGATATAACCTGAATTTACCTATGCCACATGGTAGCAATGAGTCGGTGTTTTTCCAGCAATTGGCACAGGGGATGGCGGCTATCCGTGATTTTGGTGCAGACGCGGTGGTACTGTCGCTAGGCTTTGATATTTATGAGCAAGACCCACAGTCCAAGGTATCGGTATCCAGTCAGGGCTTTGCGGCCTTGGGCGAGCAGGTGGCGGCCCTGAGTCTGCCTACGGTAATTGTGCAGGAGGGGGGCTATCATCTGGATAGCTTAAGCGCGAACGCCCGGGCGTTTTTTCAGGGACTGGAACCCCAACTGGCTTGACGCTGACGCTTGCCCGCGCTATCAAGCAAAGCATGGATCAATCACCTGTAAACCGAGAGGCCATATTGGGTGCGCTCAACCACCGGCTGGATTGGAATTTACTACGCACTTATCTGGTTATTGTCGAGCAGCGCGGAATCAGCCGAGCGGCAGCGAAGCTATGTTTAACCCAGCCAGCGGTGAGTCGCTCTTTGCAGCGCCTAGAGGCTTATTTAGGGGTGCGTTTAATCTCCAAGCGCACACCGCAGCAGTTTGTGTTGACGCCAGCAGGCGAGGAGGTTTATCGCATTGCCGGTGAGGTGCAGGGAGCGGTTTCGCGTTTGGGTGTGGGCTTGGCTGCTGGGCAAGGGGATGTGAGCGGCTTACTGGTTTTGTTGACGGTAAGCCGTATTGAGTCTGCTGTTTATGATAGGTGTCTGGCCGAGTTTCATCGGCGTTATCCGCGAGTGGAGCTACGTCTGGAGGTGATGCGTAGTTCCGATATCATACATTCCCTGTTGCAGAAAACAGCCAGCCTGGGTTTGTGCCTTTCGCGCTTTCCGGTTGCCAAACTGGAGCAAACTTGCATATTTCCGCAGCGTTATGCCTTGTACTGTGGTCGTCATCATCCTTTGTTCGGCGTAGCTGATCTTGGCTTGGCTGACTTATTGGCCGAGAACTTCGTCAGTTTTAGCAGTGATCAGATTGGCGATTATCTGTCCCCGCTGACCATTTTTCGCGAGCAAGCAGGATTTCGTGGTCAGATTGTGGCGACTTCATCCAGTCTGGACGAGGTGGAGCGTTTGATTTTTGCGGGTTATGGTATTGGTGCTTTACCGTCACATTTGCTGGCGACAAAGAGTAATCAGCAACGTTTGTGGCGTTTACCGCCACAACAAGGCGTGGCCGATGTGGACATTTATTTAATGTGGCACAAGGAGCGGGTGTTTAGTCCGCTTGAGTCGGCATTTGTTGAGCATTTTCTGGCGTTCATGTCGGCCTATCCGGCTGCGGAGCGGCTTGGTTTGGCGGATTAGCTAGGCGGCTTTATCTACGGGCATTATTGGTCTTTTATGCTGCTATTCTTCAATGAAGGGCGGTGGAGCAGCTTCTGGCTGACATGCTACAATCGCCCCCTTTTTCGCTTGGCTTGCGTGGCTGTCATTATGCAGGTCGGTGCACATGGTTTTATCCCCTTTCTATTGATATAAGCGCGAATGAACCATTGCCGGAAACGGCTGAGATGGTGCACGCCTCTTGGGTGCTAGGAGATAGCATGATAGTTGTCGATAAACAACAAACCAGCGCTCGTTTGCAGGGAAACCTGCAGGAGGTATGGCGTTTAATTGAGCGCCATCATCAGTTTGAAGATTCGTCCGGTTCAGCACCGCAGGAGCAGGCTCCTGAGTTAGAGTCTGTCGATCATGCGCAGGTTTTTTCGGAGCTGCAGCTTAAGTTGGGTCAACTGCACCCGGCTGACATCGCTCACATTCTGGAGGCATTACCTTTAGAAGATCGATTGCTGGTATGGGATTTGGTCAAAGCCGATCAGGATGGTGACATCTTGTTGGAAGTATCTGACGCGGTACGTGAGACGCTGATTGAGTCGATGAACCCGCATGAGTTGGTGGCAGCTTTAGAGCCTTTGGATACCGAGGAGTTGGCCGAGCTGGCTCCCGATCTGCCCAAGCAGGTGGTGTCTGAGGTGATGGGTGGTTTGAATGAGGAGGAGCGTGCTCAGCTGCAATCCGCTTTGTCTTATGGCGAGGATAAGGTGGGCGCGCTGATGGATTTTGATCAGGTCAAAATCCGTGCAGATGTGAGTTGTGAGGTGGTATTGCGCTATCTGCGTCGCTTTGATGAGCTACCGCTGCAGACCGACAAAATTTTTGTCATTGATGATATAGGTGTCCTCAAAGGGGTTTTGCCGATACGTAAATTGCTGGTGTCTGATCCGGAGGCGATGGTCGGGGAGATCATGGCAACCGAGGTGGTGAGTTTTCGCCCAGATGAGGAGGCAGTGGAGGCGGCTTTGGCGTTTGAGCGCTATGACTTGGTGACAGCGCCGGTGGTCGATGCGGCAGGTAAGCTGATCGGGCGCTTGACGGTAGATGAGATGGTCGATGTGATTCGTGAAGAGTCCGATAGCGATATGTTGAATCTGGCGGGTTTGAAAGAAGAAGAGGATTTGTTTGCGCCGGTGATGGATTCGGTAAAAAACCGCTGGGCTTGGTTGGCGATTAATCTTTGTACCGCATTTGTGGCCTCTCGAGTGATTGGGGTATTTGAAAGTTCAATCGCACAGTTGGTGGCTTTGGCCGCGTTGATGCCGATTGTGGCGGGAATTGGTGGTAATTCCGGTAATCAGACGATCACGATGATTGTCCGTTCTTTGGCTATGGGCCAGATGCAGTTGAATCAGGCTTGGCGTTTGTGGCGCAAGGAGTTGGGGGTAAGCATCATTAATGGTTTGGTGTGGGGTGGTGTGATCGGTTTAGTGGCCAGCCTTTTGTATGGTAGTGTTTCTCTTGGACTGGTAATGTTGGCGGCCATGACGCTTAATTTGATGCTAGCGGCTACTATGGGGGTACTGATTCCTTGCTTGATGCAAAAGTTTGGCCGTGATCCAGCTTTGGGTTCCAGCGTATTGATCACCGCCTGTACCGATTCCGGTGGTTTCTTTATTTTCCTTGGCTTAGCCACGTTTTTCCTGTTGTAAATCATGTTGACTCTAGCGCAAGCTCTTCGTCTTTACCCTTTGCCGCGTTTAGAGTGTCGAATGCTGCTACAGCATGTGATACCCGGTTTGACTCATGCTTATTTATTGGCTCATCCCGAGCAGAGTTTAAGCCATGAGCAGGCCCATTTTTTTCAACAACTGGTACAACGCCGTCTGAATGGTGAGCCGATTGCCTATTTATTAGGTGAGAGTGAGTTTTATGGGCGCTCGTTTCGGCTCAGTCCGGCGGTACTGATTCCTCGTCCGGAAACCGAACATTTGCTAGAAGCGGCTTTGCTCCACACGACTAAACCGGGCAGCCGGGTGCTGGATCTGGGGACGGGCAGCGGTGTGTTGGCGGTAAGTTTGGCGCTGGAAGCACCTCACTGCCAAGTGATGGCAGTGGACTTATCGGCCGAGGCGCTTCAGGTAGCGCAGGCGAATGCCCGAGGGTTGGGGGCCAAAGTAGCGTTTTATCAGGGTAGCTGGTATCAGGCGCTTCCTGAACAGTTTGAATTTGATTTAATTATGTCTAACCCACCTTATATCCGTCATGACGACCATCATTTGACGCTAGGGGATCTACGTTATGAACCCTCAATGGCGTTAACAGATGGTGCCGACGGCTTGGTTTGTCTACGTCAGATTATTGCGGGTGCACCCGCGCATTTGTCTATTGGTGGCTGGTTAATGCTGGAGCATGGTTATGATCAGGGCTCTGCGGTGCGTCAGCTATTTGCGGCCACTCAATGGGGGAGCGTGCAAACCCTTGTTGATCTGGCTGGTTTGGATCGTGTCACGATTGCTAGAAAAGAAAATTAACTCTCTTATGATGAAATCACTTCGTTGTGCCTGGCCGGTTTTTATCTTATTGCCTTTAATCGCCACCTTGTTGTTAAACCCAGCTTGGAATCAGGCCTTGTTTTTAGCGTTGCACCAAGCAGCACGCGTACTTCCTGCGGTGTTTTGGCGCTTGGTGAGTGCCTGGGGTGAATGGCCGACGATGTTGGCGTTGTTATTTACTTTAAGCTGGTTGCGGACTGAACGATTGCCTGCTCTGCTATTTGCCTGTGTCAGCGCTACCTTTTTAGCGATTGCATTGAAAGCGGGATTTGCTGAACCTAGGCCACCGCTGGTGTTGCCCGCTGGCTCGGTACAGCTATTGGATACGCTGCCGTCTAGCGGTTCTTTTCCCTCTGGGCATGCGATGGCAGCAGCGATGATAGCGACCTTCCTGTATTTTTCTGGTATCTGGCGTCGCGGGCTGGTGCTGGTGTTAGCGGCGGTGTTGATCATGCTGTCACGGCTTGCCATTGGCGTACATTGGCCGGTAGATGTGTTAGCTGGGGCGCTGGCGGGATGGACTGTCATGCGTTTGGCCTTGTTTTGGGTTCGGCCACATGATTGGTCTGTTACGTGGATACGCCGGGCACAGTGGGGGCTGCTGTTTGTCACGCTGACTTACCTGATCTGGTTACAGCGACAGCCTGTGTTGCATGAGGAGTTTTATCTGCGTCTATTGATTGTGATAGTGGCGATTGCTACCGCATTTTGGCAGCTGCTGCGCCCGGGTAAGGCGCGCCAAGCAAATTAACTTGCCTGGCGTGTGGTGTGTTAGTGGTGGTGTCCGTGCTCACCGTGAGCGTGGCCGTGGGTGATTTCTTCGCTAGTGGCATTGCGCACTTCGGTGACTTTGGCGACAAAACGGAGGCTTTGGCCAGCTAGTGGGTGATTGGCATCTACCATTACTTTGCCATCGACGATATCGACGACACGGAACAGCAGCACATCACCGGTTTCTGGATCGTCAGCTTCGAACACCATGCCGATTTCTACATCGGCAGGGAAAGCTTCTAAATCTTCTAGGCGTACCAGTTCTTCATCCGGATCACCGAAGGCATCGTCTGATGACATTTTGACCTCAACGGAATCGCCAATAGCTTTACCTTGCAAAGCTTCTTCTACCAGAGGAAAAATGCCGTCGTAGCCTCCGTGTAGATAGCTGATAGGCTCTTCAGTTTTGTCGAGAAGATTATTGTCAACGTCGAACATCTCGTAATGGAGGGTAACAACGGTATTTTTGGCAATTTGCATGTGTAGAAGTCCGTGAAGGGAAGTAAAAATCTTGGTGAGCCAGAGCGAGTCTTTCAGGCATCGCAAGTAAAAAATGCGCCTATTATTGCGCGCTTGCCATTGTAAACCATTGCAAGGCTAATCAGCCCGTGAAACTACTATGAATATCACCACATTATTGGGCGGCCTTAGCCCAGAGAATTTCTTGCAGGAATATTGGCATAAAAAACCTTTACTTATTCGGGGCGCGTTAACCGACGTGGGGCCGTGGGTAGACTTTGGTGTTTTATCCGAATTGGCGCAGCAAGAGGAGGTGGAGTCGCGCTTGATTGAGTATCGGCGGGGGCGCTGGCAGATGGAGCACGGGCCATTTCGTCCCGCACGCTGGCGTAAGCTGGCTGCCAGCGATTGGACCTTATTGGTCCAGAGCGTCAATCATCATTTACCGCATATCGATGAAATTCTGTGGCGCTTTAACTTTATCCCCTATGCCAGACTGGATGATTTGATGATTAGTTATGCGCCACCGGGTGGGACAGTGGGGCCGCATTTTGATGCTTATGATGTTTTTTTGCTACAGGTAGGCGGGCGTAAGCGCTGGCAAATTTCCAGTCAGCATGATGAAGCCTTTATTGAAGATGCGCCAATTCGGGTGCTGAAAGATTTTCGAACAGAACAAGAGTTTGTGCTTGAGCACGGCGATATGCTGTACCTGCCTCCTAAGTACGCACATTACGGCGTTGCTTTGGAGTCGGGTATGACTTATTCGATAGGTTTTCGTGCTCCCCCTGCTCAGGAGTTGGCGAATCAATTCTTGATGTATTTACAGGACAACCTACGCCTAGAAGGCGTCTATGCAGATCCACATCTTCAATTGCAGGCGGATCCTGCGCGCATTAGCGAGGAGATGGTGGAGCAGGTGAGTTCTTTGTTACAACAAATTCGCTGGGATAGGCAGGTTGTTGGTGATTTTCTGGGGCGTTATCTTACCGAACCCAAGGCACATGTTTTTTATGACAGCCCAGAGAGCCCCTTAGATGAGCAAACGTTTTTGCTGCAATTAGAATCGCAGGGACTGGTTTTAGATCGTAAGAGTCAGATTTTGCTTGAGGGTGAGCAAGTGTATTGCAATGGTGAGTGCCTAGCTACAGAGCTGACTGATCTTGTTTGCTGGCGATATTTTGCGAATACGCGCCGACTATCTCCTGAGCATTACATATCAAGTATGGGCCCTGGTTTGTATGAAGGTTATTTGTCGGGGTATTGGCACCTTTCTTCTTTGTTGTAAAATAACAACAGAAATGTCTGATGGTAGAAAAAGGATGTATAGATCGCATAGTTTTTTAGTCGCTAGCGTATATATTGATTTTGTGTAGATGTTGCTTTGCAGAAGAGTATTTCCTGTAAAGCGGGTTTTTTGAGCTCAGCCCCCCTACACAGCCTTTTTTTTCGTGATACAATTTATGCGCTGATAGATTTTCAGTCGTTTGGCCTATTTCAAGATCCAGGCGATAACTGACGTCTTGTTCAACTTATCCACAAAGGTAATGAAAAAATGAAACAGTCGCTCCTTGTTGCTGCTTTGCTAGCTGTTGCTTTGTCCGCTTGCGGTAAAAAAGCAGAAGCACCTGTAGAAGCTTCCGCTCCTGCTGTTGAAGCTTCTGCTCCTGAAGCTGCTCCTGCTGTTGAGGCTCCTGCTGCTTCTGCTCCTGTTGCTGAAGCTTCTGCTCCTGCTGCATCTGCTGCTAAGTAATAGAGATTGCAAAGTATGTAACAAAAGAACCGGCTTAGGCCGGTTTTTTTATTTGTCGTTAAAAGTAAATATTTCATCATAAACGCAACATAATTTCAGAAATATACAAAATGTTACAAAATGCTTAAGCATTGTGTAAGCAACAAACAAATTAAAAAAACCCGCTGGGTAGCGGGCTTAATCAGTATACATTGCTTGATTTATTGCAATTCAGTTTGCAGTCTTTTCAGAGCAGCTTGAGTAAAGGGGTCTGATAAGGTGTTGCCCTGTTTGTCCTGAATAGCGACTTTCGTTGAACCTTGGGTTTTTTCCTGGAGCAGAACGCGGTACTCTTGCTCACTCGGTTTGGCGGCTTTGCCGTCCGCACTTTTCCAGAAAGCCAAGCTTGACCAGAAGCCACCCCCCTCATTTTTTTCCGTTTCGTTTTTCGCAGGCTTAACAAAATAGACTCCTTGTGAGCGATCCCGGTCACTAACGACCAGACCAACTCTATCCAAAGCCAGGCCAACACGGCGCCATGCTCGATCAAAAGAATCATTAATGACTAGTTGACCGTCAATAATCGGATCAAGCGGTTTGTTGGCTGCAGTAAGCGATTGTTGAACTTGGTCTCTAGCCTTCTCTTCGGTAAGGCCTAAGCGAATCATAAAGCGGCCTAGCAATTCGGCTTCCAGTCCCGGGTCGGCTGCTCGAGGCTGCCATACTGTGCTGCTCTTATCCTGGCTTGCGTAGACTTCTTCCATGCCTTGATGTGAGAAGTAAACTTCGGTGCCGTCTTGGCTCTTTTCTAGGCGAATACGAAACCTGTCACGTTCGCCTGTAGAGTAGACGCTACCTAGTCCGACTGTCTCCAGTAATTTACGTAGGCCGTCGTTAGGTAGTTTGGCACGATTTTCCGCCCAATCTGTTTCCATTATGCCCAGTTCAGGCTCTTCGCTTTTAATCACGAAGCCATTGTCCTGCCAGAACGCTTTCAAGGTGGGCCAAAGCTGTTGAGGTGATGAGCTTTTCACTAATAGCCAACGTTGCGTACCGGCACGTTCCATCTGAATATTATTCAACTGTTGAATGGCGATACTGCTATTCTTGTTCGTTGTAACGTTTTCTGTTCTGGATGCTGCTGCGGTGCTAGGGATGTTGTATTTATTCTGGGTTTGCGGTGTCGTTAGATCCGGCGGTACTTCCAAAGGGTTACTCAACTTTGGCTTTTCTGATTGGTAATCAAACTTTTTTGTAAGCGGTTGCTGTGCGCTACAAGCAGCCAGAATACTTGTGGCCAATATTGTTGCC
This sequence comes from Neisseriaceae bacterium TC5R-5, assembly GCA_020830965.2. Lineage (GTDB taxonomy): Bacteria > Pseudomonadota > Gammaproteobacteria > Burkholderiales > Chromobacteriaceae > Chromobacterium. The sequence continues at coordinate 163,448 of JACCFC020000002.1, read as the reverse complement.
GTAAGTGTGCTTCGTTTCATGCGTGCTCCCAATATTCAGATCAAAGGACACCGGCTTGCTTCATTGCCGCTTCTACTGCTGGGGAGCAGGAATCAGAAAGCGGAGTAAGAGGTAAGCGGATACCTGCCGGGATTTTGTTCATTTTGGCCAAGGCCCACTTAGCTGGAATCGGGTTAGGCTCGGAAAATAATTGCTTGTGCAGTCCTTGCAGCCGGTCATTTATTTCGCGGGCCTGTTTGGCATGGCCACCTATGGCTGCTTGGCACAGCTGATTCATGAGTTTAGGGGCGATGTTCGATGTTACCGAAATCACTCCATGCCCACCGCACAGCATAAAAGCCATTCCAGTAGGATCATCACCTGAATATAGAGCGAAGTCTGCTGGGACTTGGGCGATGAGCTCGCAAGCGCGGCCCAGATCACCCGTAGCATCTTTTAAGCCAATAATATTGGGGTGTTGTGCCAGACGCAGTACGGTATGGTTACTCATGTCGGCAATGGTTCTGCCTGGTACGTTGTATAGAATGATTGGTCGTTTGCTGTTGTCAGCAATAGTTTTAAAGTGTTGATATAAGCCTTCCTGTGTTGGCTTATTGTAGTAAGGGACGACGGAAAGAATGTAATCCGCTCCAACTTTTACAGATAGATCGGTGAGTTCAATGGCTTCTGCTGTGGAGTTACCACCGGCGCCGGAGATGACTTTGATGCGGCCGGCTACAAATTTAACAACAGCTTCAACAACAGCAATGTGTTCTTCTACAGTGAGCGTAGCGGATTCGCCGGTGGTGCCAACTGCGACTATGCCGTTGGTGCCGTTTTCAATATGAAACTCAACAAGTTGTTGTAGTGCTTGGTAGTCAACTGTTCCATCAGCGGACATTGGTGTGACCAAAGCAACTAAGCTACCAGTAAGCATAGTTTGACCTATTTTGTGATTTTAAATTTTTCAGACCGCTAGATTGTAGCGGAATTCCCAAGGTAGGCAAAAGGGATGACTACCTTTTTGTATGAACTTAAGTAGCGCAGGAAGTCAGCAAGCATGTGCTAGAATCCTACGTTTTTCTGATACTTACAGCATTTGGCTGATAGGATCCCTAAGCGTGATAACCACAAGCAATATTACTATGCAGTTTGGCGCCAAACCTCTATTTGAGAAGGTTTCCGTCAAGTTCGGCGAAGGCAACCGTTATGGACTGATTGGTGCGAACGGTTCTGGCAAATCTACTTTCATGAAGATTTTAGGCGGTGATTTGGAGCAAACCGGTGGCGAAGTGGCCATAGAAAATGGTTTGCGACTAGGTAAGCTGCGTCAAGATCAGTTCGCCTATGAAGATCAACGTGTTATTGATGTGGTGATGATGGGCCACGTTGAGATGTGGGCCGCGATGAGCGAGCGTGATGCAATTTACGCTAATCTCGAGGCTAGCGAAGATGATTATATGCACGCAGCGGAGCTGGAAGCCAAGTTTGCAGAGTATGGGGGTTATACGGCAGAGGCGAGGGCAGGGGAGCTGCTGCTGGGCGCGGGTATCCCTCTGGAGCAGCACGCTGGGCCAATGAGCGAAGTTGCGCCGGGTTGGAAGCTGCGTGTGTTACTGGCTCAGGCCCTCTTTTCTGACCCTGATATTCTATTACTTGACGAACCCACCAATAATCTGGATATCAATACGATTCGCTGGTTGGAAAATGTGCTCAATGAGCGCAATTCCACCATGATCATCATTTCACATGACCGTCACTTTTTAAATTCGGTCTGTACTCATATGGCTGATGTCGATTACAACTCGATTCGTATTTATCCCGGTAATTACGATGACTACATGATCGCTTCTTCACAGGCCCGTGAGCGGCAGTTGTCTTCGAACTCCAAAGCAAAGGAGCGTATTCAAGAGTTGCAAGAGTTTGTGGCACGCTTTTCTGCAAACAAATCTAAGGCTCGTCAGGCTACTTCCCGTTTGAAGCAAGTTGATAAATTGAAATCGGAGATGGTTGAAGTCAAGCCTTCCAGCCGGCAAAGCCCTTTTATTCGTTTTGAAATGGATGAGAAGTTTAAACTGCATCGCCAGGCAGTAGAGGTCAGTGCATTAAACAAAGCCTATGCGACTAAGGTGCTGTTCCGTGATCTAAGTTTTATTCTAGAAGCGGGTGCTCGTCTTGCTGTTATTGGCCCTAATGGTGCAGGGAAAACTTCCTTAGTAAAATTATTGGCGGGTGCTTTTGAGAGTGTGTTGGCTGATGGCCTATCCGCGGATAGCGGCACGATTAAGTGGGCGGAGAAAGCGCAGCTAGGGTATTTTGCACAGGATCATGAGGTGGAATTTGATTCTGAGATCACGCTCTCTGAATGGATGCGGCAGTGGGGTTTGGAGGGGGATGATGAACAGGTCATCCGTGGTACTTTAGGACGACTGTTGTTTGGTGGTGATGAAGTAGGTAAGCCAGTTAAAGTGCTCTCTGGTGGCGAAAAAGGCCGCATGCTGTATGGGAAGTTGATTTTGCAAAAACCCAACGTAATGGTTATGGACGAGCCAACCAACCATATGGATATGGAGTCTATCGAGGCGCTTAATATGGCTTTGGAGAAATATAAAGGGACGTTGCTGTTTGTCTCTCACGATCGTCAGTTTGTCAGCTCTTTAGCGACTCATATTTTAGAACTAGATGGTGAGGGTGGGTATGACTATTATATTGGTAATTATGAGGATTATTTGGCTAGTAAGGGTTTAGAGTAATGTAAGGTTATTTGTTTTTTTGCCAAAAAATTCGCGCCAGCTTTTTGTAGGAAGGCTGGCGTTTTTTTATGTTTCCAAGATTTTTGGGATAAAAGTCGGTGTATTTGTACCCAATACAACTTAAACATGAACGAGGTTTGCTTTACCAGTAGAGGCCAGTGCGCTATATTGCAGTGCACAATACTATTGCTTTTGTTGCTTTTTGTTGAGAATTTTCAATAAAAACATTGATGTAAAAAATTATGCTGTAGTTGATTGGCTCCATAAATTAAGTGCTCACTTGAAATTTACTGAATATTAGCGAGGGAAAACTATGAGACTGAAAGGAAAAGTATCCATTATTACGGGTGCTGCTAGTGGTATTGGCAAAGCAACTGCAGAGAAATTTATAAAAGAAGGCGCAATTGTGGCGGTTTGTGACTTAAACCTGGATGCCGTCAATGATGTTGTGCAGGAGTTAAAGCAGCAGGGTGGAGAGGCCGTTGCTTATAAGGTAGATGTGACTAACAAAGAGCAGATTGCCGAAATGGTCAGGGATTTGAAGGGCAAGTATGGTCATATTGATGTGCTGGTTAACAATGCAGGGATTGTACTAGATGCTCAGCTGACCAAAATGACGGAAGATCAATTCGATAAAGTGATTGATATTAACTTGAAGGGTGTCTACAACTGTGCCCGTGCAGTGGTCGATATCATGATTGAACAAGGTTCTGGCGTTATCCTGAATGCCTCATCAGTAGTTGGGGTATATGGCAATTTTGGCCAGACAAATTATGCCGCTTCTAAGTTTGGTGTGATTGGCTTTGTCAAAACCTGGGCCAAAGAATTGGGCAAGAAGGGTATACGCGCCAATGCAGTCTGCCCGGGTTTTGTTGCTACGCCTATTTTGAAGTCCATGCCGGAGAAAGTTATTCAGGCAATGGAAGATAAAGTGCCTATGCGACGCATGGCTGAACCTGCTGAAATTGCTAATGTGTATGCTTTTTTGGCTTCGGATGAAGCTAGCTATATTAACGGTGCAGCAATTGAGGTGACTGGCGGTCTGACTTTATAGGTCGTCAACAAAGTGCCAAGCAAATGCCCATTGCCTGTGTTGCATGCAGGGGGTTTGCTTGGGTAGTTGTTTGGCGAAGAGGGTTTCTATTGCTAGGTTGAGGTGTGTTCCCGTAGCGATGATTCTATTTTCTGACGATTTAAGTGCGGGGCAAATAATTCGATGAAGTTGTAGGCGAAACCACGTAAGTAAGCATCTTTACGTATGCCGACCTTGGTTGTAGAAGATTCGAAAAGATGGCTGGCGTCTATTGCGTGCAGTTTGCTGTCCTGCTCGGGCTCAAATGCCATGCTGGCAATGATACCCACACCTAATCCTAAGGTGACATAGGTCTTGATGACATCTGTATCAATAGCAGTGAGCACAACATTTGGGTTTAATTTGTTGTTCGCAAAGGCGCGGTTGATTTTGGAGCGGCCAGCAAAAGCAAAGTCATAAGTAACAATTGGGAAACGGGCAATATCTTCTAGTGTTAATAGTCGTCCAAGGCTTTGTAGTTCGTGCCCCTGTTGCATGATGATAGAGCGATTCCAGTCGTAGCATGGCAACATGGCCAGCTCTTTATAAAGTTCAATACCTTCGGTGGCAATGGCTAAATCTGCTTCACCAGTAATGACCATTTCACAGATCTGTGTGGGGCTACCTTGCTTAATAGAGAGCTTGACCTTTGGGTAACGCCTAACAAACTCAGTAATGGTTTTAGGTAGGGCATAGCGCGCTTGAGTATGGGTAGTGGCAATGGCTAGGCTACCTTCTGACTCGCGGGAAAACTCTTCTCCAACACGCTTGAGATTTTGAGCCTCGTGTAGAATGCGTTCAGAAATGCGTAATACTTCTTTGCCTGGTTCGGAAATAGACACCACTCGCTTGCCATTGCGAATGAAGACTTGTATACCAAGTTCATCTTCCAGCAAGCGAATTTGTTTCGAGATGCCGGGTTGAGAGGTGTGTAACTTTTCTGCTGCCTCCGAGACATTAAGCCCCTGTTTGGCAACCTCTACCAAATAGCGTAGCTGTTGCAGTTTCATACCATCATGCCCTCTATAAAACCTTTAGTCATTAAATACTAACACAATATTCTTTTAGGTTTATAAGCCCTTTGAGTAGCATCACGCTCAACTAGCCTGTTTGGAGTATTTAGATGAGCTTAGAAATGAAGCTTGCGACAACAAAAGAGTGTTTGTTTGCTCTTGTAGCAGAGTATCCCGATGCAATATTGGCCAATAGTTATGGCGCAGAAGATATGGTTCTGATGGACCTCATTGCGAGTTTAGAATTGCCCATTGCTGCTTTTAGTCTGGATACAGGACGTTTGCCGACGGAAACCTATGTGTTAATGCAGCAGGTTGTTGAGCATTATCCGCGTTATCCTATTACCGTTTATTTTCCTCAGACTAGCGCTATCGAAGACTATGTGAATCGTTATGGTGTCAATGCTTTTTACGATAGTGTGGAATTGCGTAAGTCCTGTTGTCACATACGTAAAATTGAACCGCTTAAACGAGCTTTAGCGGGTCGTTCAGCCTGGATTACCGGCCTACGCCGTGAGCAGTCGCCGACACGGGAAAATGTGCAGATCAGCGAGTTTGATGCGCACAACGGTCTACAGAAATTTAGCCCTTTGCTGGAGTGGACCCAGCATGATGTTTGGGCGTATCTGCATCAACATCAGGTACCCTATAATGCTTTGCATGATCGTCACTATCCTTCAATAGGGTGTGCCCCTTGCACTAGGGCGATTAGTGTCGGCGAAGATATTCGAGCAGGGCGCTGGTGGTGGGAAAACCCTGATTCTAAAGAGTGTGGCTTGCACGTGAAGTCGAGTCCTTTGCAACGTTCCATTTAGTCGCTGCCGGAAAGAAACCCCATGTATCAATATGATGAAGTCGATCACCGTATGGTGCGCGAGCGTGTGGCACAGTTTCGTGATCAAACCAAACGTTATTTATCGGGCGAGTTAAGTGAAGAAGAGTTCCGTCCATTGCGTCTGATGAATGGTTTGTATGTGCAGCGGCATGCTCCAATGCTGAGAGTGGCCATACCGTATGGCCATATACGCAGTAAACAACTGCGTATGCTCGCCCATATCGCACGTACTTATGATAAGGGCTATGCCCACTTCACCACACGTCAAAATATTCAGTTCAACTGGCCTGAGTTGGCTAAGGTTCCTGATATTCTGGAAGAACTGGCGACAGTGGAAATGCATGCTATTCAGACTTCTGGTAACTGTGTACGCAATACCACAACAGATGCTTTTGCCGGCGTGGCGGCGGATGAGTTGCTAGACCCACGGCCTTGGTGTGAGATTATTCGGCAATGGAGTACTTTGCACCCGGAGTTCACCTTTCTGCCGCGTAAATTTAAGATTGCGGTGTCTGGCAGTAAAGAAGACCGAGTGGCTACACAGGTGCATGATATTGGTTTACATGTCGTTCGTAACAGCGCGGGTGAAGTCGGTTTTAAAGTGATGGTAGGTGGCGGCTTGGGGCGCACCCCTGTTATTGGGGGAGTGATTAAGTCTTTCCTACCCACCTATCATTTGTTGACTTATCTTGATGCGATACTACGAGTTTATAACCGATTTGGACGGCGTGATAACAAATACAAGGCTCGTATCAAAATTTTGGTCAAGGCGATGACGATTGATGCATTTGCTGCCAAAGTTGAAGATGAGTGGCGACATCTAAAGGATGGCCCTACTACTTTGCGGGCAGAAGATATTGCCTACTATGCTAGTTTTTTTGCTGATCCACCTTACCCTGTTTTATCTGCAAACCCACCAGAGTTATTAACGGCTCTTAGTGACAATAAAGCTTTTGCTCGTTGGGTGGAACGTAATACGCGGCCACATAAGCAAACGGGGTTTCGTTCTGTAGTGTTGTCTTTGAAAAAAACCGGTATACCGCCAGGGGACATCTCCGCAGCACAAATGGACGCGGCTGCAGACTGGGCTGATCGCTATGGTTTTGGCGAGCTAAGAGTAATGCATGAGCAAAACCTGGTCCTGCCGGATATCGCAGAAAAGGATTTGTACAACTTATGGCAGGAAGCCTGTGTGCACGGCTTTGCTACGCCAAATATTGGGTTGTTGACGGATATTATCTGTTGCCCTGGCGGCGACTTTTGTTCGCTGGCTAATGCGCGTTCTATTCCTGTTGCCGAGGCTATTCAGCGTACCTTTGAAAATATGGACTACTTGTATGATCTTGGGGATATTGACTGTAATTTCTCTGGTTGCATGAATGCTTGCGGTCATCACCATATCGGTAATATTGGCATTCTTGGTGTTGATAAAAATGGAGAGGAGTGGTTTCAAATCACGCTGGGTGGCCAGCAGGGGAACGAGACTAGCATTGGTAAAGTGATTGGCCCTTCGTTTGCACAGGCCGATGTGCCTAAGGCTTTTGTCACTATCATGAATACTTATGTAGAACTGCGGCAGCCTGGTGAGCGTTTTATCGAAATGGTTGGTCGGGTGGGTGTGGCACCATTCAAGGAGCGCGTTTATGCCAAACATCATTAAGCAAGGTAATGTGGTTGCTGATCACTGGCAAGTCTTACGACGGGATGAACATGGAGTCTTGCCAGAGGTGAGTCCTGAGCAAGCCATCATTATTCCTTTGGTTGATTGGTTGGTGGGGCGTGAGATCTGGCAAGATAGGACGGGTAGCGTCGCTGTGTGGTTAGCTCCTGACGATGACCCAGCGCAATTGTTGGTCGATTTGTCAACATTACCGCTGGTAGCGATCGATTTTCCGAGTTTTACAGATGGGCGTGGTTACAGTCATGCCCGGTTGTTGCGAGAACGCTATGATTACCGTGGTGAGTTGAGGGCCATTGGCGATGTGTGGCAAGATTTGCTGTATTCATTAGCGCAGGTTGGATTTGATGCCTTTGTAATTAAAGATGGCAAAGAGGTGAGTGTTGCATTAGATGGTCTAAATGCATTTAGCGAAAACTATCAATCGACATATTTGTCTCCTCTGCCACTGTTTCGTCGACGCGTCACATTGTGGTAATGTGTCGCTAATGAGAGACATAATTAGCGGTAATGAAATCATTCTGATGTTTTTTTACAACAGATTGGGTGTAATGTGTGGCTTCTTGAGTTGACAGGCGATTGCAGCATTTCTATAGTGCGGGTTAACTGCATAAACACAATTTGCAGATCACCCTGATTTTTGCAGTAAAATTGTTCGCGTGGTCTTTGCGTCAGCCCGCATCGCTATCCATATTTATAGATTTAAAGAGGGAATAACATGACTAAACAGCTGAAACTGAGCGCTCTAGTTGCTGCTCTGTTGGTTTCTGCTAGTGCTTTCGCTGCCAAACCTGGCTATCTTTCTGACAATGCCACCGAATCAGTCACTCGCAATAATTATGGCGAATGCTGGAGAACCTCTTCTTTTGATAAAGATCAAAATGGTTTAGTTGAGTGTGGCGACCGCGTTGCCGCTGGCCCGGCAGCCGTTATTCCGAAAGCAGAAAAGAGACCAGAACTAGTTTCTTCCAAAGAAGCGGTTACTCTGTCTGCCAAGGTGTTGTTCGACTTTGACAAGGCTAAGCTAAGCTCTAATGCTAAGAGCGAATTGGATCCTTTGGTTAACAAGCTGAAAGATAACGAAGGCAAAGGCTATCTGAAAGGTGTTGAGATTGCTGGTCATACCGATTTTATGGGTACCCATGCTTACAATACCCGCTTGTCTAAAGAGCGTGCAGATGCTGTTAAGGCTTACTTTGTAAATGCCGGTGTGCCTGCTGAGAAAGTCACTACAGTTGGCCTTGCTGCTACTGAAGCGCGCATGACCGAAGAGTGTAAAGCTAAGTTCCCGAACTACAAGAAGAAGGGTTCTAAGCAGAATCTGGCTATTAAAGAGTGTATTGAGCCCGATCGCCGCGTAGTAGTTACTATCGATGCTGTTAAAGAGTCGATGGTTGAGCGTCCAGCTAAATAATTTGCTTTATATCTTTTCTGTACAAAACCCCGCAAGCTTGCGGGGTTTTCTTTTTACACAGTACTACTTAATGCCTAGACGCTTTTGACTTCAGGCAGATACAATCCCAGCTTTCCAAGGCTTGATATAATCACAAATGCAGGTATTTTTTGGAAACCCGCAACATTTCGGACTTTCCCCTTGTGCCTTAACCATCGGTAATTTCGATGGTGTTCATCTTGGGCATCAGCAAATGTTAAAAAGGCTGAGGGAGCGAGCTGCTTCACATGGTTTGCCTACCGCGTTGCTGACATTTGAGCCTCTTCCACGAGAGTTTTTCTCTGACCAGACTCCCCCTGCACGCTTGTCTACCTTGCGGGATAAGTTAGTTTTTTTACAAGAACTTGCCTGGGTCGATTATGTGTTTGTTTATCGTTTCAATCAGAGCTTTGCTCGTATGTTGGCAAACGAATTCATTGATAAAGTGCTGTTGGCTGCGCTAAAAACACGCTACTTGTTAATTGGTGATGATTTTCGGTTCGGCGCTAAACGACAGGGTGATTTTGCTTTATTGTCAGCATGTACAGACTTTGTCACCGAAGCGATGCCTTCCGTGTTGATACAGGGGGAGAGAGCCTCCAGTACCTTAGTAAGAGAGCGCCTGGGGTTAGGTGATCTGGATGCTGCAGCGACTTTGCTGGGTAGGCCTTATCAAATATCGGGGCGAGTGGTGCATGGCCAAAAATTAGGGCGTACGCTTGGTTTTCCTACCGCCAATATCCATTTGCCGCACTTGAGGCCGGCTTTACAAGGCGTGTTTGTGGTACAGATGGAGACGGTAACTGGTATACATAATGGTGTGGCTAGCTTAGGGCTTAATCCGACGGTTAGTCATACTGCCGATTACAAGTTAGAAGTCTATTTATTGGATTTTGATGGTGATTTATACGGGCAGCGAGTGACCGTTCGTTTTCTGAAGAAACTACGGGATGAAGTGCAATATGCCAATTTGGCTGCGCTCACTGCCCAAATCGAGGCAGATGTAACGAATGCCCGAATCTATTTAACAAGTCTGTAGCGAGAGCCGGTATGAGTATTGATTATCGTAAAACCGTAAACCTGCTGGATACACCTTTTGCCATGAGAGGTGATCTGGCTAAACGAGAGCCGACTTGGGTCAAGCGCTGGCAGCAAGAGAAACGCTACGAAAAGCTGCGGAAGGTATCGGCTGGACGCCCTAAGTTTATTTTGCATGATGGCCCGCCGTACGCGAACGGAGATATTCATTTAGGGCATGCTGTTAATAAAGTACTTAAAGATATTATTGTTCGCACCAAGACCGCGGCTGGTTTTGATGCGCCTTATGTACCGGGTTGGGATTGTCATGGCTTGCCAATTGAATTGATGGTAGAGAAGCTACATGGCAAAAATATTCCTGCTGCTAAGTTCCGTGAGCTGTGTCGGGAATACGCCAAAGAGCAGGTAGCTCGCCAGAAAAAAGGTTTTATTCGTCTTGGTATTCTTGGTGATTGGAATAATCCTTATCTGACTATGGATTTTGAGACCGAGGCTGATATTGTACGTACCCTCGGCAGAATTTATGAAAATGGCTACCTGACCAAGGGGGAGAAGCCAGTTCACTGGTGTATTGAGTGCGGCTCTTCGCTAGCAGAGGCCGAAGTAGAATATGAAGACAAGGTGTCACCAGCCATTGATGTTGCTTTTAAGGTGCTGGATGGCAACAAGTTGGCTATTGCATTTGGCTTATCTGCTGATATCGACGATGCCTATGCAGTTATCTGGACCACCACCCCCTGGACTTTACCTGCTAACCAAGCGGTATCGGTTAATGCCAAAGTTGTATATCAGTTACTTGATTCGGCAAAAGGCAAGTTGATTCTAGCTAAGGAATTAGTGGAATCTGCCCTTAAGCGCTATGACGTAAGCGATTATCAGGTATTGGCAGAAACTACCGGTGACAAGCTAGAGTTACTGCGCTTACAGCATCCTTTTTATGCTCGACAGGTTCCCATCATTTGCGGAGATCACGTCACGATAGAAGCGGGCACCGGTTTGGTACACACTGCCCCGGCGCATGGATTGGAGGACTTCCAGGTAGGGCTCCATTACCAGTTGCCAATTGATAACCCGGTGGCAGATGATGGCCGATATAAGTCGAATACAGAGTTATTCGCAGGTTTGTTGGTGTGGGAAGCCAACGCCAAGATTATTGAAACCTTGCAACAGCATGGCACCTTGGTATGTCAGGCTAAGCTGGAGCATAGTTATCCACATTGCTGGCGTCACAAGACGCCCATTATTTTCCGTGCCACTCCGCAATGGTTTATCAGCATGGACCGTGTCGGTCACAGCGGAGAAACGCTGCGTAACATTAGCCAACGCGCAGTGGAGGCGACAGAGTTTTTCCCGGCGTGGGGGCGAGCCCGCCTTGCCGCGATGATCCAGAATAGTCCCGATTGGTGCGTGTCACGACAGCGTAGTTGGGGTGTGCCGATGACTTTCTTTATTCATAAAGAAACCGGTGAACTTCATCCGCAGTCTGCATCCTTACTGGAAGAGGTCGCCTTACGAATTGAACAGCAGGGTATTGAGGCCTGGTTCAGTCTGGATGCCGCCGAGCTACTGGGTGCTGACGCCGCTCACTACCGTAAACTGACTGATACCTTGGATGTCTGGTTTGATTCTGGCTCTACCCACTTTGCTGTCCTCAAGCAGCGGCCAGAGTTAGCCTGGCCGGCGGATTTGTATCTGGAAGGGTCAGATCAGCATAGGGGTTGGTTTCAGTCCTCGTTGAAAACAGGCTGTGCTACCGCAGGGCGTGCTCCCTATAAACAGTTGCTCACGCATGGTTTTACCGTTGATGACAAAGGCTACAAGATGTCTAAGTCACGCGGTAACGGTATTGAGCCGGAGGAAATCTGTGGCTCATTGGGGGCGGATATTTTACGTTTGTGGGTGGCGAGTGCCGATTACTCTGGCGATATGTCGCTTTCAAAAGAAATTTTAAAGCGTGTTACTGAGAGTTATCGTCGCTTACGCAATACTTTACGCTTCTTGCTAGCTAATCTATCGGATTTTGATCCGATTCAAGATGCTTTGCCATATGCAGAACTTACCGAGTTAGATCAGTATGCACTCCTGTTAGCGCGTAATTTGCAAGAAACAGTAGCGGTAGAGCGCTATACACGTTATGCCTTTCACCAGGCAGTGCAGGACATTGTTAGCTATTGCTCCGAAGATATGGGGGCGTTCTATCTGGATATTATTAAAGACCGTCTTTATACCACCCAGGCGAATAGCCATGCTCGGCGTAGTGCGCAAACAGCGCTTTATCACATTACGCGTAGCTTGCTGCTATTGCTGGCACCCATCTTGTGTTTTACCGCGGATGAAGCTTGGGAAGTGTTAACGCATAGTGACGAAGAGTCAACGCTTTACCATACCTGGCATGAGTTTCCGACACAGTCGGCGGCTAAAGAGCAGGCTTTGCAGCATAAATGGGAGTCGATTCGGCTGCTGAGGGCGCAGGTGAATAAGCAGATCGAAGAACTGCGTAGTGCTGATCAGTTGGGCTCTTCATTGCAGGCTGAGTTGATGATAGAAGCCGAGGGTGAATTACTCCAATATCTGAGCAGCTTGGGAGACGAACTGAAGTTTGTGCTGATTGTTTCTGCGGTTCAGCTAAAGCAAGGTGAGCAGACGCGGATTACAGTCAGTACGGCCACACATAGCAAGTGTGAGCGCTGCTGGCATTACCGTGCCGATGTTGGGACTTATTCCGGGCATGGTGCCGTATGTGGTCGCTGTGTTGAGAATATGGATGGTAAGGGTGAGGCGCGCCGTTTTGCTTAAACGGTTAATTGGTGCTTAGTTGTTTATGAAAGTATTTGATGGAATCTGCCATGTCTACCCAGCGCTATCATTGGCAGCGCTGGTTTATGCTTGCTCTGATCATTATCGTGCTGGATCAGCTTAGCAAAAGCTATTTTAATAACCAACTGCAATATGGTGAATTCAGGCCGGTGATTCCGGGTTATTTCGGCTTTACGCTGCTGTATAACCCAGGTGCCGCTTTTAGTTTTTTAAGTAATGCCGGCGGTTGGCAGAAGTATCTTTTTTCTGCTTTGGCTTTTGTGGTGTCGGGCTGGCTCGGTTGGAATATTGTTAAACGGCGTTTCAGTACATTGATGAATTGGGCCGCCGCCTTCATTATTGGTGGTGCTCTGGGCAATGTGATTGACCGTATGCTACATGGTCATGTCATTGATTTTGTCCAGGTTCATTACTATGACCGCTGGTTCTACCCAGCGTTTAATCTGGCGGATAGTTTCATTTGTATTGGGGCGGTGTTGATGGTGCTGGATAGTTTTCGCAAGCCACAAGAATCGCAGCAAGATAAAGACTAATTAAGTTGGATAGATCAATGACCAAGACCATTATGCTTGCTAATCCCCGTGGTTTCTGCGCGGGGGTCGATCGCGCCATTGCCATTGTTGAACGGGCGATTGAGCTGTATGGAGCGCCGATTTATGTGCGGCATGAGGTGGTTCATAACCGTTTTGTGGTCGACAATCTGCGTACCAAAGGGGCGATCTTCATTGAAGAGCTGGCTGATGTCCCGGCAGGTAGCACCTTGGTGTATTCAGCGCATGGTGTGCCGCAAGCGGTGCGTCGGGAGGCTGAAGCGCTGGGTTTAACCGTATTTGATGCGACGTGTCCGCTGGTGACCAAAGTGCATGTGGAGGTGAAGCGCATGTATAAGGCAGGGATGGAAATCATCATGATCGGGCATGCCGGTCATCCTGAGGTGGAGGGCACGATGGGGCAGATAGCAGGAGGGATTTATCTGGTCGAAAGTGTGGCGGATGTGGCTGGCTTGCAGGTAAATAACCCTACCGCCTTATCTTATGTCAGCCAAACCACATTATCGGTAGATGAAACTCGTGACATTATTAGCGCACTCAAAGCTCGTTTTCCTGAAATCACCAGCCCCAAAAAAGATGATATCTGTTACGCCACGCAAAATCGCCAGGATGCCGTTAAGGTGTTGGCCGAAGAGTGCGATATCGTAATCGTAGTAGGTTCACCTAATAGCTCTAACTCTAATCGCCTGCGTGAAGTCGCAGCGCTTAAAGGTATAGCGGCATATATGGTCGACAATGCCAGCTTATTGCAGGCAGATTGGTTTAGCCATAAAACCCGCATTGGGGTGACGGCCGGTGCTAGTGCTCCTGAAGTATTGGTACAGGCAGTGATTGCTCAAATTGAGGCGTTTAATTTGGGTAAGGTCAATATTAGCGAATTGTCCGGTGTGGAGGAAAATACGGTGTTTGCTTTACCTGCCGCGCTCCGTGGAGGCAAAAGTATTTAGAGTCGCTAATAACCCCTCTGAGCCAGCGTTGTGCCTCCTTGCTGTACTTCTGCGTCGGCCCTCCTTAGCTCAGGAGCTCTTCGAGCTTTTGTGAGTGACTCTTCGCTGTTTATCCTGTTAAAAGCCCTGCCAGCAAGCAGGGCTTTTTTGTGGCTTGCTTAACTGTGATCGTGGTATGGGTATTGAAAACGACTATACCGCCCCTATCTCAAGCTCATCGTTGACCAACTCATTGATGAAACTACTTATGAGCGCACAAAAAGAAACCCTAGGTTTTCAGGCCGAAGTTAAGCAATTGCTACAGTTGATGATCCATTCCTTGTACTCCAACAAGGAAATCTTCCTGCGTGAACTGATCTCCAATGCTTCGGATGCTGCCGACAAACTACGGTTTGAAGGTTTAGCTAAGCCTGATTTATTTGAAAATGATCCTGATCTCAAAATTACGATAGCTTTTGATGCCGAGGCGCATACCATCACGATTGCTGATAATGGCATTGGTATGAGTCGTGATGAGGTGGTGGCCAATATTGGCACGATTGCCAAATCGGGCACCAAAGCTTTTTTTGAGCAGCTATCAGGCGATGCTAAAAAGGATGCCAACCTGATTGGTCAGTTTGGTGTCGGTTTTTATTCCGCCTTTATTGTTGCAGACAAAGTCACGCTGACTACCCGTCGTGCCGGTGATAGCGAGGCTACTCGTTGGGAGTCTCACGGCGAGGGTGACTACACACTGGAAACGGTCGAAAAAGCTGGTCGAGGTACCGAAATTGTTCTGCACTTGAAAGAGGGTGAGGATGAACTGCTGAATGACTGGAAACTAAAGGGTATTGTCCGTAAATATTCTGATCACATTTCTATCCCTATCGAGATGAAAAAGGGGAATAGCTACGGTGAAAACGGTGAGGTTATCGTTAGTGATGAGATCGAGGTGGTTAACTCGGCCTCTGCACTGTGGACGCGTAATAAAAATGATATTACTGAAGAGCAATATCAGGAATTTTACAAGCATATCGCTCACGACTTCAGCCCGCCATTAGCCTGGAGTCATGCTCGAGTAGAAGGCCGTCAGGAATATACCGAGTTGCTGTACATCCCTTCACGCGCCCCATTTGATTTGTGGGATCGTGAACGCAAGCAGGGGGTCAAGCTGTATGTGCGTCGAGTCTTCATCATGGAAGATACCGAAAAGCTGATGCCACATTATCTGCGCTTCGTGCGTGGTGTGATTGATAGCAATGATCTGCCACTTAACGTTTCCCGTGAAATTTTGCAAGAAAGCAAAGATATTGATGCCATTCGTAATGGCTGTGTGAAAAAAGTGCTTGGCTTGTTGGAAGATATGGCGGCTAACCAGGCCGACAAATATGCGGACTTTTGGAAAGAGTTTGGCCAGGTATTGAAAGAGGGTGTGGGTGAAGACCATACCAATAAGGAGCGTATTGCCAAGTTGCTGCGTTTTGTTTCCACCCACAGTGAAGGTAGTGAGCCGACAGTTACCTTGGCTGACTATGTCAGCCGGATGAAAGAAGGGCAGGAAAAAATTTATTACATTACTGCCGATACATTGGCGGCGGCCAAGAATAGCCCGCATCTGGAAGTGTTCAAGAAAAAAGGTGTGGAAGTGTTATTGCTGATTGATCGTGTGGATGAGTGGTCGGTTGGTTCATTGTTCGATTTTGATGGTAAGCCTTTGCAGTCTGTTGCTAAAGGTGCACTCGATTTGGGCGCTCTGGAAGATGAGGCGGATAAAGAGGCACAGAAACAGGCCGAAGAATCTGCCAAACCCGTGGTAGAAAAAGTACAAAAAGCGCTGGGTGAAAAGGTGAAGGAAGTACGTGCCACTGCTCGCCTTACCGATAGCCCGGCTTGTCTGGTGGCAGGTGAGCATGATATGAGCGCACATTTGGAGCGCATGTTGAAAGCAGCAGGGCAGTCAGTCAGTAATAATAAGCCGACGCTGGAGATCAATCCGGAACATGTGCTGGTGAAAAAGCTGGCAGAGGAAGTGGATGAAGAACGCGCTAATGATCTGGCGGAAGTATTGTATGAGCAAGCCCTACTGGCAGAGGGCGGCAAATTGGAAGACCCGGCTACTTTTGTTAAGCGTATTAACAAGCTGATGTTGGAGCTGTCGGCTTAGGCATTAAGTAGCGCTTAGTAAAAGTAACGCCCTGTCCACGGACAGGGCGTTTTTTATGTACAGCGTTTAAGTGTTATTCCTGGTGTTAAGCGTTTTTGTAGGGTTTGTAGTCCGCTGTCTTGCTCTGGTGTAAGTGCTTTGAAACTTAGCAGCGTAGCTGAGCTTTGCCCTTCTTTGGAATGGATAGCCGCCTGTGTGTAACCTGCTGCTTTTAAGCGGGCGACCAATACTTTGGCTGTATCCTCTTTGGCATAAAGACCTAATGAGAGATGGCCGTTGAAGGCTTCATTTTTGACAATGTAGTTATCAAAGCCTTTGTCTTTCAGTTCGGCTGCGAGAGTTTGCGTTTCCGCCTGAGTTGCCAGAGGCGGATAGTGAACCCAGAATCGGCTAGGGGTTTTGTTTTCGTTATGGCTCTGTACTATCTGCTCGGGTTTTAGCTTGAGCTGGGGCAAGCCACCTTGCACACGTTTGAGTAGTTTGTCATCCAGCGGCCCCCACTGCCAGCATGCCACGGCCACTGACTCTGCTGGTGGAGTAATACTACGGGCAGGAATAACCGGCGCTGGCTGAATTTTGCTCGTGGCAGTATTTGCTGGTAGTGCAGCATGCTGTGGGGCAGACGCTTCACTTGCTGCAGCCGGGGGGGGGGTAGGCTTGGCACTGATGGCTGCAGAGGCTGCTGTTGCTTGCCACTCCTTGGGCAGTAACTTAACTTGTTGTGGATGAACCTCTTGGGCATGCACATCAATAGGCTGCCGTTGTTTGAGCGAGCCATAAGCGGCGACGAGCAAATTGAGAACCACTATTACCGAAAGAAACCACTTGATCACTTGTTGGCTACCTGTAAAAGACCCATCAGGATGAGATTATCTACTATCTTGACTGGCGCGGCGAGCCAGGGAGCTAGGCTTGTGGCATCCCCCCCGGTCAAAAGGACAGGTGGGCTATCCCGGCCGGTATGTTGCGCCAGGTGTTGTCTCTGCGTTTCTATTGCTCCACTTAAGGCGTAAAAAGCACCACTGGCTAGGGCATCCGGGGTGTTTTGCGGAAAGTGTGTAACCTTGCCTGCTACTCTATCCAGCTTGGCGGTGTTCTGTGCCAAGCTGCTGAGCATCAAGGTGACTCCGGGTACAATTAAGCCACCCAGATAGTCGCCTTCCGCGGTCAGGGCCTCCACAGTCAGCGCCGTCCCCGCGCAAGCGACAATCACATCACCTGCGCATAACTCTCTTGCGGCCAATATTGCTAGCCAGCGATCCGCGCCTTGCTCTGCCGGGTTGTGGTAATGATTACGTACACTGCCGAATTGAGTTTGTGCGTTTACCCAGTTTAAGGGGCAAGGTGCTGCGGCAGTCAGTGCAATGCCGATTTCTGGTCGCGCTACTGAGGCCGCCCAGGCCACGCTGATTGGCCAAGTTTGCCAGGTGCTGGCCAGGCTACTGATCGCTGCATGCTCAACGGCGCCTTGCGCTTGCCAGCGTTCGCCATCATGCACTGCCCACTTTACCCGGCTATTGCCTGCGTCTATGAATAGCTTCATGCGGTGCTCCGTAGGCTGACTTCCCCAGCATGAAAAGCTCGCAGGCCTTGTGAGGTTTCCAGTAGTAAAGCCCCATTTTCTGCCACGCCGCGTGCAATTCCACTGATGGGCTCGCCACGAGCGAAGGATAAATTCACGGTGCTATCCAAGTGTGCTGACAACTGGTTCCATTCCTGGCGCAAAGTGGCATTAAAGCCGTATAGATTAAAATGACTGAGCACGAGATGTAATTCATTTAAGATGGCGGCCAGTAAGTCATTGCGATTGATCGTGACATTGGCACTACTCAGCGTCGCGACTGCCTGATCAATCTCCCCGGGTTGGTCGACATTCAGGCCAATACCTATCACGACTGCAGTAGGCCCTAGCGCATCGCCGGATAACTCAATCAGAATGCCCGCCAGCTTGCTGTGGTTTAGCAGCACATCGTTTGGCCACTTCAAGGTGATCGGTGCACCCAGCCGACGCAGCACTCGCGCCAGCGCCACGCCTACAGCTAATGACAGGCCGGCCAATTCGGCCATGCCACGTTCAAAGCGCCACAGTAGTGAGAAGGTTAGGCCGGAGCCTAGTTTGGCCTGCCAGCATCGTCCCAGGCGGCCGCGACCGGCACTTTGTAGCTCAGCAGCCAAGACTAGGCCATGCAACACGCCATTGCTGGCCCTAGCCATTAGTTGGCTATTGGTGGAGTCGGTACGTTCGGCTACTGCCAGTGTAAAGACCTCTGCAGCTTCGATCGATAAACCACTGCGGATCGAGGCGACATCCAGCCAATGGAACGGTGTGGCCAGTTTATAGCCCCGTCCGCGTACGCTGAATACAGTCAGCCCTAGTTCTTGTTGAATACTATTGACGGCTTGCCAGACCAAAGTACGTGAGCAGCCTAATTGCTGGGCGATAGCTTCGCCGGAGTGAAAGCCTCCGTTGCTTAGCTGTCGCAACACGGCAAAAGCATGCTCGCTCACGGTTTACTGTCCTGCTCGCGAATTTTGCGTAAAGTGGCGGTGGTGGAGGTATCAAACAAGAAGGGAATGGAATAGACCTTACCGCCACGTGCCAGGGTTTCAGCGCTGCCAACGATGGTATCCACCGACCAGTCACCACCTTTGACCAGAATATCGGGTTGAATGAGCTCAATCAGCTGGGCTGGTGTATCGCTATCAAACCAAGTGACTAGATTAATGCTAGCCAAAGCCGCTAATACCGCTGCACGATTAAGTTGATTGTTGATTGGCCTGTCGGCACCTTTTCCCTGGCGTCGCACCGAGTCGTCGCTATTTAGACCCACTATCAGGCTGGCCCCCAAGGCTCGTGCCTGTGCCAGATAAGTCACGTGTCCGCGATGAATAATATCGAAGCAGCCATTGGTAAACACAATAGGGCGAGGTAGTTTGCGCAACTGCTCTGCCAATTGTGCGGTAGTGCAAATTTTTTCTTCAAAGTCTGGACTAGGGAAAACCATGGTGGTCTTTCACTGTATATTATTTTTGGGTTAGGACTTGGCAAAGCGATGCCAGCCAGACTCGGTCAATAAGTAATCCAGCTGGATATCCCAACGTTCACGTGGTAGCTGTGCTACCCGTTGGCAGTCATACGCTACGCCAACTAATAAGGGTCGACGATGACAGGGGTGGCGTAGTTTAAACGCCAAGCTTGTGTCATAGAAGCCGCCCCCCTGGCCCATGCGATAGCCTTGCGGATCAACCGCCAGTAGTGGAATGAGCAGAATATCCAGCTGTTCGGCCCGTAAGCGTGGCCCAGCATACTCGATAATGTGATAGCGCGGATGAAGATACCAGAGATTGGCGGCACCAACTCGGCTAAACCAGAGGCGGCGACCCCGCTGCGGAATTTGTGGTAAGTAAATATTCGCCTTACGCCACAGAGCCTGATTGAGCAGGATGTCCAAATCCAGCTCCGAGCCACTGGCCAGATAAGCGCCAATACGGCGGCCTTTGCGTAATTGTGCTGAGGCGTGGCGAGCAATTGCCCGCATAGCCTGCGCGCGATAGTGGGGAGTGAGCTGCTGGCGGCGACGCCGTATCTCGCGGCGTAATTGCACTTTAGCTTGTACGGCAGACAAAGAGGCAGGGCTGGTTTCGGTCATTATCGAAGGGGGAGCCCCCGCGAGTGTCGTTCGGGCAAAATTCGCTTGTACCTTGTCTCCAAGGTGGGTCACCGGCTAGCCACTTCGGGCGCATCCGCAAGGGATGCGACACGCCCATGACTTAAGTTGGTAACCATAAGCGAACGCATTGGTACAAAGGAATTGTATGCCGTCACAAACACCGCAGGGGAAAACTGAGCTGCTGTGTTAACTAAATTAAGCCTAATTCAGTACTACACTTGTTGCTTATCGCTAAGCACCTGATCGGCTGCTTCGCACATGTCACGGATCTTACGCTGAAATACCGCCATCTCCAAGCCATCTCCCATTTTTGTTTTTAACAAGTCATGGGCGATATTGAGAGCGGCCATAATAGCAATTTTATCTGCATCAATGATTTTGCTGTGTTGTTGAATGGCTGCCACTTTGCTTTCTAGCAGACGTACTGCTTCAAGCAAAGTATCTTTTTCATTTTCTTGTGTGCCAATTGTAAATTGGCGACCAAGCAGCTCAATCTCCAGCTGAATCATGTCGCTCATGGTGTTTCCTCGGGCACTTTGGGTAAGCGTTCTACCAAGGCTGCCACGCGGTTGCGAGTTTCGTTAATGCGGAAAGTCAGTTCAGCGTTTTCTTTCAGCGCCTCAGATAGTGCACTGGCAAAACGATTATTTTGAGTTTCCAGCTCCTGAACCCGTGTGATTAACGCAGATACGCGGGTTTCGAGATATTCTAGTTCCTTTTCCATGGTGGCGAGAATAGCGGGAGCTTACTTAATCGTCAAACCCAGTTGCTGCCGAGCGCTGTCTAAGGTGCGACATAATTGTTCTACGCCCTGGGCTAATCGTGGGCCGGGACGATGCAAAATTTCCCCCCGTTGTATAAATAATGCCTTGTTGGCGACGGCAGGTAAGGCGCGCCAGCGCAGCCATTGATCCAAGCTGGCCTGATCTGTTGCCAAAATCACCTGCGGTTGAGCACTGATAACGGCCGCAGGGCTAACTTGCGGGGCTGGCAACTTGGCCGTGGCGAAGATATTTTGACCGCTACATAGGCGAATGAGTGGGCCAATAAAGCTTTGATCACTAATCGTGAAGATAGGATTTTGGCTGAGCTGGTAGAACACACGTACCGGACGGCGCTGGCTATAACGCTGGCTTAGACTGGTAAATTGTTGCCGATACTGCTCTGCTATTTTCTCGGCACCTTTGTCGCTAGCGGTTAGCTTGCCCAGTGCCAGCATTTCTTTGGCGACATCGTCGATCTGCACCGGGTGGCTGATAAATACCGGTATGCCCAGCCGTGGCAGGCGTTCCAGTTCACGTGGAAAGCCCCCCGCATGCCAGGCTACTACCAGGTCAGGTTTTTGCCGCAGGATCGCTTCTAGGCTTAAACCACTAAAACTACCGATGCGTGGCAGGCGTTTGGCAGCTTCAGGGTAATCGCTATATTGCACGGTGGCGACTACCCGATCCCCGGCGCCGATCGCATACAGCATTTCGGTTGTATGCGGAATCAGGCTGACAATACGCTGCGCCGGGTGTGGCAAGGTAACGGTTTGCCCACGAGCATCCTGTGCGCTAACGCTGGCCTGGATGGGGAGCGAGAACAGTAGGCATATCGAAACAAAACCTGGTCTGGTGAGGCGTGGCCACATCTAGGAGTTCCTTATGGCTTAGGCTGATAGCGCAGGCTAATAAACCAGCCAAAGCCGCCGGTGTTGTAGCCATAAGCTGCTTCATAGTCTCGGCTAAACAAATTGTCTATGCGTGTATTCAGCACCCATTCAGTGTTGAGTGAGTAGTCAGCGAATAGATTGATGATGCCGTAGCCGGGTAGCCAAACATCTTGATAAGGGAACGTGCGGTAGTCTCGGTCCGGACGACGGCTGCTCAGTTTTCCTTCTATTCCAGTACGTACCTTGCCCCAATCATAGCTGGCATTTAACTGGCCGAAGGCACGTGCTCTGCGTACCAGTTGTTGCTGAGTGCGCTGGTCAATCGGTTCTTGATACGTTACCGAGCCAGCAAGCTCCCATGCTTCCCAGTTGCTGCTTGCAGATAATGTGGCACCGTTGATGCGCGCACTCTTGTTCAGCAGTTTATTTTGACTTCCTTGGTACGAAATAAGGTTGTCGATATTGTTTCGGTACCAGATGAGTTCAGCTTGCTTGCCTGGCTTAGCCCATCTAATGGCGGTCTCAATATTTTGTGATGTTTCCGGTTGCAAAGTGGGATTGCCGAATGGTGAGTACAGATCACCAAAAGTAGGGACTTTAAAGGCGGTGCCATAGCTGCTGCGTAGCAGCCACTGCTCGTTCAACTGATAGCCATAGCCCAGACTGCCAGTATTTTTATTGCTGAATTGAGAGTTAATGTCACGGCGTGCACTGGCTTGCAGTAAATGTTTACCAAAACGATTCTGATAGCCGAGCAATGCAGCCTTATTGTCTCGGGAGTCAACGGTGTAGCCATTGGGCATATAGCTGGCCTTGGCATTCACCTGCTGATCGCTATACACCATCGCGGCCAACCATTTGCCAGCCGCTGTGTCCAAGTCGTGCTGCCACTGCCATTCATTTTGTGTGGTTTCATTCATGCTGGCGGGGCTTAGCAGATTGCCGCCATTAAAGTCTTCGCGTTTATCTTGGGTTTGCGCGAATCGTAAGGTGCTGTGCCAATTTTCGTCTAATTGATTACGTAACTCGATATTGGCACCTGTTTGCCGTGAGCGCTCCACATCCTGCCCAATCGGGCTGCTATCGTAATCATTACGGGAGAAGGTTTGAAATAATTGCAGGCTGATATCGTGACCTGGAGCTAGAGTTTGACGAATACGGGCGTTATAGCCGGTGTTCTCATAACCATCCCGGTCAGGGTTATAGCTATCTGACTTAGCATTAGTCGCCGAAAAACCACGGGTTTGCTCGCGGATCAAGCTGATGTTGTAAGCGGTATTGTCTATTTTGCCTTGTAAGGCGGTATCGGCGCGCAAAGTATGGTGGCTACCATAGCCCAAGCTGCCTTGTATGCTGGGTTTGCCACCACCTTGGTGTGTAAAAATCTGGATCACACCGCCGATGGCATCGGCACCATACAGGCTAGAAGCCGGGCCGCGCACAATTTCGATACGCTCAATCATGGCCATCGGGAAATGTTGTAAGGCGGTAAGGCCAGCAGAAGCGGCAACAATGCGCATACCATCCAAGAGGATAAGTGTGTGATTGGCGTTGGAGCCCCGTAGAAACAAGCTGGACATACTGCCCATTCCACCTGTAGACGTGCTTTCTACTCCAGGTTGACGAGACAATAGTTCGACTAGATTTTGTGCGCCGGACTCTCTAATTTCATCGCCGGTGATGACGGATACATCCGATAGGGTTTTCGAAATAGGCTGCACTTGGCGGGTAGCGGTAATAATCACCGGCTCACCGGCTAGCTCCGGCAGTTGCTCTGCGAAGATAGGCTGACTACAGCTAAGAGCTAGCCATAGCGCGCTATTTTGCGGTTTAAACATGAAACACACTCCGAGGGTTATCAAGGGCCCAATTAAGTGGGCAAGTTATCTTGGGGTGTGCGAAGAGGACTAAATATTAAAGAGGACGTCAAGGCAGTGCGCCGGGCCGTCTGTTGTATCGCCTCCCCGCGATACTCCAGCATCGACACGCTTTCCAGGCATATCAGCAGCAGGCCGGTCTCCGGGCTCGGTCGTTAGTAACAAACCTTCCCATCCATGGCTGGACAGTGGTCATCCTGTTACCCTAGCGTCGAAACGCCAGACCTTACCGTTGCGGGGGCAGCGCCGGACTTTAACCGGCTTCCCGTTTCACCTGTGAGCTACAGGCACCTGCAAGTGGCGGATTATACACAGCGCTATTGGGAAATAACGTTTTCTATGCATAAAATGCTTAGGCTTACGGCTTTGAACGTCATGCCCCTATACTTGCTCTTCGTTGTTTCGCTGCTTGTTGTGCGGGCGCGATATAGTTTAGAGACCTGATTTGATTTTCCTGTCGGCCAGGAGGTAAAACCAATGAACCCTTATACCCTTACCTTATTTCATCATGGTGATATTGATCATGGTGGGCATCTGGTTGGTAATACTGATCGGCCATTAAGCCCGGTTGGGCTGCGTCAGATGCAGGATAGCTGGAAGCGTATCAATCATCTTGCGCCGGTGACGGCATTAGCCAGCTCGCCACAGCAGCAATGCCGCGAGTTTGCGGTACAGCAAGCTTTGTCCAGTTCGCTCACTTTGAAAGTGGACGAACAGTTTATGGAGTTTGATTTTGGTGACTGGGAGGGTATGGATTTAGCGGTGATGGCACTGCATTACCCGCATTGGCGCAGGCGCCTAGTGGAGGGGAGTTTGCAACCGCCCGGGGGCGAAAGTCATGAGATTTTCCGTACACGGGTATTGGCAGGTTTATCTAACTGGATGAGTGTGGCAAAAGGTAGTCATCGCGTATTGATTACCCACCGTGGTGTCATTATTGCGCTACTTGCTGAATTGCTGGATACCCGTTTGGCGGTGGCGAAGTTAATGGCAGTGCATTATGGTGGTTTTGTGCAACTATCGATACTGGAAGGGCACCCGGCTTATCTGATGCGTCTGGAGGCCTGGCATGCCTAGGTGGATAGTTTGGCAAAATAGCCAGTTTATCTGTGCTAACGCAAGGTTTGTACTTGCGCTGGTGTTAGTATGATTTGGTCCTTGTCTGCTTATTCTTTTATTTTGTTAAGGAGCCCGCTATGTTTCCAGAATTTCGTGACCTCATTACTAGGTTAAAAACCGAAGACGAGCATTTCAACAGGCTGTTTAACAAACACAATGAACTGGATCAAAAGATTAAGAATATGGAGGCACGCCTTGTGTCTGGCAGCGCAATAGAGATTGAGAATCTGAAAAAAGAAAAACTATTGCTAAAGGACAAGTTGTATCTCATTCTGAAAAAGGCACAGATAACGGCTTAAGCTTGGCTTGTGAAGAGTAAAACTTCACCTTAATGCCGCCCCAAAAGAAGTTATGCCTAGCTTTTGGGGCTTTCGCTCAGAGTAAGTTCTAAATTATTTAGTGGCGATAGTCTTTGGTGTTCAATTTAATTAACGCGGCCAGCACTTCGCTAGGTTCTTCTGTTTGTGCTAGTACTTCACGGATACGATTGAAAGCATCGCAGGCATCATTCGGATATTTGCCAAAAGTCACCAAACCATCATGCTTCCAGCCGGCAGCGGCTAACACTTCTTTACGATACTGCGAGCCATCAGCATCGGCACCTGCCATTTGTAGTAATAGGCGATCCATCAGAATGTGTGGAAATGGATTGCGTGAAAGGGTGGTGAAGTGTTCTGGGCGAACCTCGTCAAACTGCATGATGTGACTCCTAATCTACACAGGGCAATACACTTATCTAAGCTCAGATAGTGTTGATTTTCCAGAGAAAGTATTGAGAGTCAGAAGTAAAAAACCCGCAAGGCGCTAGCTTTGCGGGTTTTTTTACAGATGCAATGTGTGATTACAGGGAATAATACATGGCAAATTCTACCGGATGGGTAGTCATACGAGTCAGGTTGACTTCCTGCATCTTCAATTCGATGTAAGCGTCTATCCAGTCGTTAGAGAACACACCGCCGCGAGTGAGGAATTCACGATCTTTGTCTAGAGCGGCCAGTGCTTCGTCCAGACTGGCGCACACAGTAGGGATCAATTTGTCTTCTTCGGGTGGCAAATCGTACAGGTTCTTATCGGCAGGGTCGCCCGGATGAATTTTATTTTGTACACCATCTAGCCCTGCCATCATCAAGGCTGTGAAGGCTAGGTAGGGGTTGGCCAGTGGATCGGGGAAGCGCGCTTCGATACGGCGAGCCTTGGGGCTAGCAACGTGTGGAATACGGATAGAAGCTGAACGATTTTTAGCCGAATAGGCCAGTTTCACCGGTGCTTCATAATGGGGTACCAGACGCTTGTAAGAGTTGGTGCCCGGGTTGGTAATGGCGTTCAGGGCTTTGGCATGCTTGATAATGCCGCCAATATAATAAAGCGCAAAGTCGGACAAGCCAGCGTAGCCGTTGCCGGCAAACAGATTGACACCATCTTTCCAGATCGACTGATGAACATGCATGCCGGAACCATTGTCTCCAACAATCGGCTTAGGCATGAAGGTGGCGGTTTTGCCGTAGCTATGTGCGACATTGTGCACCACGTACTTTAGAATCTGTGTCCAGTCAGCCCGCTGAGTCAGGGTGCTGAAGCGGGTGCCAATTTCATTCTGACCCGCAGTAGCTACTTCGTGGTGATGCACTTCTACCGGCACGCCCAGCTCTTCCAGTAATAAAACCATGGCAGAACGGATGTCTTGCGAAGAGTCAACGGGAGGAACAGGGAAGTAACCACCTTTAACGCCAGGGCGATGGCCGGTGTTGCCGCCCTCAAAATCTTCGGCGGATGCCCAAGCGGCTTCTTCTGCTTTAATTTTGACGAAGCAGCCAGACATATCGGTGCCCCAGGTGATGCTGTCAAAAATAAAAAATTCTGGCTCTGGACCAAAGTAAGCGGTATCTCCCAGGCCAGAGGCTTTTAAATAGGCCTCGCCACGCTTGGCAATGGAACGCGGATCACGGTCATAGCCCTTGCCGTCGGCCGGATCAATGACGTCGCAGTGCATGAACACGGTGGCTTCGTCGTAGAAGGGGTCAAGACGGGCAGTGCTGGGGTCGGCAATCAATAACATGTCAGATGCCTGGATACCCTTCCAGCCAGCGATGGAGGAGCCATCGAAAGCATGGCCATTTTCAAACCAGGCTTCGGCATCATCGACTAGAACATGAGCGGGAATAGAAACGTGTTGTTCTTTGCCGCGGGTATCGGTAAAGCGCAGATCAATAAATTTAACATCATTGTCATTAATCAGAGCAACAACATCTGCAATGGCCATGCTTTTCTCCTGAAGGACTGTGTGTATCATGTGTGCTGGCTTGTTGACTCTTTAGTGATTAAGTTATCAACAAACCAGCCTTAAATCGCGGAGCTTGCATTGTGTCATAGGCGAAATCATGACGCCAGAAAATGTCGCAGGTGCAGCAAAGCTTAGGCAGCTTGATTCAATACTTTGAAGGGGAAGCTAATGAATGACGTAACGGAGCTATTGCAACAGGCAAAACAGCGAGCCGAAACCATGGGTTTGCCTTATGCCGGGGCGCTCACTCCGCAGGAGGCCCATCAGCTAAAGCAACTGATGCCCGCCGCGATATTACTGGATGTACGTAGTGCGGCAGAATGGCAGTTTGTTGGCACCATTCCTTATGCCCTCCGGCTTGAGTGGCGTAGCTTCCCTGGTATGGTGGCCAGTACGACGTTTTTGAGCCAGTTGTCACAGGTGGTAGATAAACAGGCGTGCCTGATGGTGCTATGCCGTACTGGCGCTCGTTCTGATGAAGTTGCGCGTCTGGCTTGCACGGCCGGTTATGCCCAGGTTTTTAATGTGCTAAACGGCTTTGAGGGTGAGCGTGATAGTCATGGCCGGCGTGGTCAACTTAATGGCTGGAAAGCAGCGCAGCTACCTTGGGAGCAGACGTAGAGCTTGTTTCATGTTAATAGGACAGGTTAAAGTTTCTGTTATTTTATGATGGCTATCGCCATTTCTTCCCGCCTGCTGCGCTTGCGGCCACATACAGATATTTGGAAAGCTGATTATGACTGATCGTTATGCTGTTATTGGCAATCCTGTTGCGCATAGCCAATCGCCATTCATCCACAGTGAATTTGCTTTAGCGTGTAAACAGGAAATACTTTACGAAAGACTGTTTGCTGACCTGGGTCAGTTCAATCAGGTGGTGGCAGAGTTTGTTGCTGCAGGTGCGAAAGGGCTTAATATCACTCTGCCATTTAAAAGTGATGCTTTTCGTTTTGCTGATGAAGTAACCGAACGCGCGCGCGCAGCAGAAGCGGTCAATACCCTTACCTTTCGCGACGGTAAGGTTTATGGGGATAACACCGATGGCGTTGGGCTGGTACGGGATATCGTTGAAAACCTTGATTACCCGGTGACAGATCGGCGAGTGCTCATTCTGGGAGCGGGCGGCGCAGTACGTGGTGTGCTGGAGCCTCTGCTACGCGAGAAGCCTGCTACGCTCACCATCGTCAACCGAACCTTGGTGCGGGCGGAAGCTCTGGTGAACCATTTTGCTCCCTGGGGACAATTAGAAGCGATCGCCTACGAGCAATTACAAGGGCGCAGCTTCGATATCATCATCAATGCCACCTCCAGCAGTTTGCACAAGGAATTGCCCCCTATTCCGCATGGTTTGTTTTCGGCACGTACTCTAGCCTATGACATGGTTTACAGCAGCGGCTTAACACCCTTCCTGCAGCGTGCACAAGCCGAGCATGCCGGCATGTTGGCTGATGGCTTAGGGATGCTGGTAGAGCAGGCGGCAGAGTCCTTTGCTATTTGGCGCGGGGTGCAGCCAGATACCCGTAAGGTCACCAATATGCTGAGAGAGATTTTGGCCTGAGCGAGCTGAGCCCAAATTAGATGGTCGTTTACCTCGCCAGAATGGCAAGCTGAACGGCTATCTTATTGAATGCCAAGTCTATTTATATTACAGCGCATGCTAATATAGCCCCTATTTTCTCTTTACCGTCTCATAGAGTAGCTTAATAATGAAATTCATCACGACTTTGCGCCTGATCCTGCTATCTGCGTCACTGCTATTGTCTACCGCCAGCTATGCTGAAACCGAAGACGCTCCCTTACCTGGCGACTTTCAAAATGCACCAGCGGCCAGATCCACCCGTAAAGCGGCGGCACCTAAATCCAGTAGTACGCATACGGTAACTAAGCATAAGGCGGGTAAGCATAAAGCTGCTCCTCATGGCCAGCATTCAAAACGTAGCAAGGCTAAGCACCCGCAACAACGCACGACTAAAAAAACGCATAAAACGGCGGTCAGCAAACAACATGCTGTTAAGAAACCGGTGAGTAAGTCACATAAAACGGCTAAACATCACCCGGCAAAGAGCCAATCTGCTCAAAAGCCATCTAAAAAAACTAAACAAAAGCCCCACAACAACCAAGTAACAGCACATAAAAAACCAAACAAAAACAAAAAACTAGCCAAGCACCCAATAAAAAAGCAAGGAAAGTAACGCTAAGCACTTGCCAAGCAGCAGCCGTTTATGGATAATGGCACGCCTCAAAGCCGGTGTAGCTCAGTTGGTAGAGCACCTGACTTGTAATCAGGGGGTCGCGAGTTCGATTCCTGCCGCCGGCACCAAGTCTTTACAGGCCTTACAGCAATGTAAGGCCTGTTTTAATTTTGGGGTTTTAGACAGAATATTAGACAGCGCTTTTTTAGATGTGTAGTCTTTCGCATCGCATTACCACCGATGCAATACTCAGCAGACTACTGTACACGGATCAACACTTCCGCCTGTGCGTTGAAACTGCCCGCAGTCACCTTTATGGATCTGTTTGCTATCTTGCCAAATGTGGCCGTCAGCGTTTTTCGATAAGCCTTGCTGCTACCGGCAAGACCAATTTGCGTAGCTCCATCCAGTATCGGCCACCAAGCGCCGTCATATCCTTTCACTCCCCAGTTAAATGCCACTGGCTGCCCGTTTTGATGCTTCAGGGTCACTGCTACACCTTGGGCGATACCGGTATTGCCGTAATGATCTGAAATGAGTGCTGGGCTACCGATTACAGCCCCCCCAGGCCCATAGGCTAAACCGGTAATGCTGGATGAGGCGTTGGCCTTGTCCGAAGGGATGGCAATGGCCATCATCGTTGTCCCGGTTGCTATCGTGCCGTATGGTGAAGAGGAGCCGCTCGCATTAGGCTGGCAGCTAAAGTCGATATTAATGGTTGCACTAGCCACTTTGCCGGCTTCCATTTGTGCGACGCTCATGGAGGGGAACAACACGTAGGGGGTGACATTGTTGACTTTGCAACTGGAGGTGCGCCGTACTTCAATGCTTTGGGCGTAGTTGACTGACCCGACATAGGCATAGGGGCTGGAGACAGTCCACCAAGTGGCAGGTTTACCCACATCAATATTGGCACTGCTGATTCCAGGCCCGCCAAAGGCCAGATAGCCGGCATTCCAGTATGGTGCGGGCAGCGGGCCGCTTCCGGTAAAGGCGTCAGTGGCACTGGACTCATTGGGAAAACGAATGAATTCCAGTTTGACAGTACTGAAGTTTTTGACTTTAACCAAGATGGGGAATAGTGAGTTAGCATCTCGATCCAAACCGCTCAACTGCCGTCTTTTCCAGGTATGGGAAAAGTACTCGCCGGTGCTGGTATTAGTCAGGCGTACTAGGACACCGGCT
The DNA here is from genome assembly GCA_020830965.2 of Neisseriaceae bacterium TC5R-5. Lineage (GTDB taxonomy): Bacteria > Pseudomonadota > Gammaproteobacteria > Burkholderiales > Chromobacteriaceae > Chromobacterium. The sequence continues at coordinate 133,211 of JACCFC020000002.1, read as the reverse complement.
ATCTTGCTGCGATAGCCCCCCGGCACTTGTGCGCCGCCATCTTCAAACTGGCCAGTCAGCGCATTAGTGGCTTCGGTACCGTAGTATTCGTACAGATTATTGACATCGGTGGCAGCACAACGAAACAGAATTTGTTCTGGCTTGAGTGCTGAGGAACTGAGTGCTGGTAAGGGGGCGACAGCACTGGCCAGTACGGTGCCGGATGGTTGAAAATCCAATGAATTAATATTGATCGCACTGGGTAGGCCAGTAAACCCGCCCATAGCGAACGATTGCCCATCCCAGTTGCCATTTTCTGCCGAGTAGATACATACACCCCACGCTTGGGTAAATAGTAGTAGGGTCGTTGACAAGAGCAGCAGCATCCGACAATAAGCTTGGCACATCACATCAAGCACCCCTATTCATCTAAGTTTGTCTTAAGAGCCACTAATCAGGTACTGGTCGAGGTTGTGTTAGCGGCTCTAAGCGGGCCAGGCAACTGCTGTCTATCCGATACAATAGTGGCGCGTTCTGTTCTTTCAGCTCAAATTGATAAGGCAGCACGCATTGCTGTTCCTGTTCTCCCCATGTCACCGTCAGTTGGCCACTGGTGCCGGATACCCGCGCATAAATCTGACCCCCCTGGCCAACCATCCCGACATTGTCTCCCTTGCTGTCATAGACCGTTGCTCCTAGTGGCAAGACGCTGCCATCAGTTTGTGTTGCTTTGATCAATATTGCATAGCCACTGCGCGTAGCAAATTTGAGTTTGACCGCCATGCCGGCATAAGGAGCAACTCGCACCCGATTGCTGATCAGTTCGGTTTGGCGGTTCATGCCTGTATTTTCAAGAACAACGTCATTGTAACGATAAGGGCTGAGCAAAGGTAGTAAGGCATAGCCGGCATTATTTATCGTGGCACCCATGCCGTTGTAAATGGTCGCCCCGGTCGCCCCGGGCGCTTCTATCAGCGCAAAGGTATCACTAAGAGACGGCCCCAGGGTGAGTCCACCAGCATGCAGCGCTGCCGCGCCTTGTACACTGGTACTGAGTTGCCAGAAGCTTTGTCCCTGTGCGTAGTTGGCACTCACGCTGGCTAATGGCAAGGCCTGCTGTAAACCGATATTGGCATTGGCCGCATGGTTCTGGTCATCATAGCTGGCGCTCAGGTTGTAATTAAGCGTTCTCGCCTCCCCCAGCAAACCAGACACAGAGGTTCGATAATTGTTGCGGCCACCACTTTGGGTCAGCGAACTCGACCAATTGGTGGTGCGTCCTATTTGCCCCAAAGGCATCATCAACGACAACATGACAACATTGCTGGCACGATTGGTGTTGTCTGTTAGAGCGGCAGCTCCACCGCTTACCCCTATCAATTGCCGGCTAAACGATAGGCTGTATTGCAGCGAGTGATAGTTATTACTGTAAGCCAGCTGCAACTGGGTATCGCGCTGTTTATCACCGTAATAATTGCTGATTGAGCCTGAGAGTGACAACTGCCCATAAGTGCCCCAGTTTTGATTGAGATTGGCAACGAACTGATGGCGTTGTTGATGAGCCGCAGGCGCTTGCGTTTGCCCTTGCTGATAAGCCAGACGTGCATTAATAGCATCAGTCAGTTCACGAAAATCCTGGCTGGCAGAGTGATAGGCAGCCAGCGACAAATACGTGCCGCTATCTGTCAGCACGTAGCTATAGTTAAGACTGCTGCGCCAGCCGCTTATCATGTTGTTATTACCATCTAGACTGTTTGAATAAGCCGTATTCAAGCCAAAAGCGCCAAACGAGCTACCCCATACTCCTCCACCCAGTACTGCCAGATAGTTCTGTGCGATACGTGTCGCCAGATTGCCGGTAATGGTATTGCTCATGCCTCGTTGATAACTGAAGTCGCCAAATGCCGCCTGGCTGCCGGGGATGTCCCGTACCCGCCCCAGGGTTGCGCTATAGCGCGATAAGCCTGGTCGGATGGACTCTGGTGAGTTGGCCAGTGCAACCGAAAACCGGCTCACACGGCCATCGGCTTCCTGCACTTCAACTTCCAGGCGGGCATCAGTACCAGTGGGAGATAAATCCTCAATCACAAAGGCACCCGGTGCTACCGTGGTTTGGTAGATCTGACGATTGCCCTGCCGGATAGTGACCCGTGCGCTGGTCTGTGCGATGCCACGTACTACTGGGGCATAGCCACGTACCGAATCGGGCAGCATCTGCTCATCACTTTGGATTTGTATGCCGCGAAAACTCAGGCTGTTCAGTAGATTGCCCCGGGTAAAGCTTTCCCCTACCGTTAACTCACTCTGCAGGCTGGGCAAGGTTCTTTGCGCATATGCCCGCGTCAATTGCCATTGTTTGGCATCGGTATTGGCATTGCTATAGGTGCTTTGCTGACGTAAACGCCACATGCCCAAGTTGATTCCGCCATTAGTGGCTACAGATAGGCTGTTGTTTGCTTCCCCCTGTGCATGGGCCGAGTAGTAATTAGCGTCGTAATTGATGAAAGCAATGCGACTGCCGCTATCCAGCTCAGTCAGCGGCACACTGCCACGCGTTACCTTAGCCATAGAGGCTTGCGGAATGGATAAATTTAAACGTAAACGTGGGAAATCGAATTGTGAACGCGAACCGGGAATGCGCTCAGACAAGGGTAAGCAGTTTGGTTCAGCGGGTTTATTGGCGGCGACTGGCTGTTCACCGAGGCCTAAAATGGTCGGTAACACGCCAATTCGCAGTAAATAATCGTTATCCAGACAAGGAGTGAGTTCAATATTTCTGGGATCGGTACGAAACTCGATTTGTTTTTGCGACTCTTCACGGTCATTAATCACCAACTGCACCAGATAGGAGCCTGGGCGGACAGCATTTGCTTGGTTCAGTCTGGCTACATCTCCCAGTGCTGCCGGTGAGCCCAGTAACAAACGGCTATCAAAACGAGCGGGAGGGGCGGTTGCTTGTTGCTGATTCGATTCGGCTGCGACCACCAAGCTGGCCCAGAGCAGGCACAGCATGCTCTCTAGCGCAGCGCATCGTGCCGACGCCGTAAATAGCCCCTGAGCAGGCGTAGCAAAGCGAGCAGGATATAGCATAGTCATATCCACTGGAGCAGCCTTGGTGTTGAACAACGAGCATAGTCGACAAAGGGAGAGCCAAGCAAAAACCGATTCGACTGCCACTATGCCTTAGGAGCAAGAGCAGCAGTCAGTTAATGATAACCGGATAAGAGATAGCTGGGGAGTCAGCACAATGGCTTTCACCTACCTTTTTATTCGAGAAAGCCTGTTTCGAATCCGAGTAGGTGTTTTTTCACCGGCCAATACTGGCTTCAGCGCTGCTGACGCCACCATAGTCATTGATATAACGGAAGGAGAGCCGTGCGGGTAAGTCTGCCGTTTGCTTGAGTGTGGGTATCGGCCAACTGGCGGAGGAGTAAGGAGCTACCATCTCTGGGCTAAAGGGTAGCGCTTTGTCTTTACTCAACAACTTGCCTTCGAAGAGGGTGATATGAAAGCCGGTAGGGTTATTTACCGTGATATGCCAAACACCATTCTGTTGTGCCAAGGCAAACTGTAGCAAGCTCGGTGCCGCCGCTGCTGTTCCCACGATGGTGGCGGGGCGGTAAAACAGCTTGAGGCGGCTACGCAGCATCATCACGATATGGTTTTGCGTTGTTTTGCTCGGGTCTAGTTGCGGAACTTGTAAGCTATTCAGGAAAAACAGTGACTCACGGTCTTGTGGCAAGCCACTGCCAGTAAAAATCAAGCGCACAGTCTGGCCCGACGTGGGCTCGATACGAAATAAGGGTGGAGTCAACACAAACGGAGCATCGGTTTTATCCGGGGTAGAATCCTCATCGCCGGAATCGGCCCATACCTGCATCAAATGAGGTGAAGCGCTTTCATTATTTAGCTGAATGTTGACCTCACTAGCAGCGCCAGGATAAATCACCCGATTACTATTGATTACCACACTGGCTACCGCCGAAACACTGTTCAGCAAGGCAGCACAGAGCAAGACACTTGGTAGAAATACAGAGGGTTTCATTGCGGAAGCCTTTCTAAGCAGTTCGGAGTCGCACTGTTCAATGCATAAGCGGCGGGCCCGGCCAGCAGCAGAACCCGCCCATTTTTTACAGGTAAGTCAACGCGTACTGCACATTGCCGAAAATCGCACCTGCTGAGGCGCCGGCTGCTTCAGCGTAATACCGAACGCCATAGGTGCCGGCAAAAGTCCCCGTTCCTGTCGCCGATAAGCCATTGCTGATAGCGCCGGTGCCAACGGCAAGACTCATGGCGCTGCTGTCAGTGTTAAGCAGTTGTAGCTTGACTGGATTGGTGGGTCTGAGGAAATCCACCAGATTACCTTGTGCCGAGACATACGCGCTGACAAAGCGTACTTTAGGCGTTGCCCCGGTTTCACAATTTTTGACATTCACCGTGAAGTCTTTTTTACCTGCTGAGCTGCCTTGTGTGGCTAATTGAGTAACGGGCGTAGTTGGTAAAATAATGATCAGATCCTGTGCTCCATTGACATCTACCGTGCACGTAGAATTGGTTAATTCACCTATGAAGCCAATGCTGGTAGCTTGGGCCGCAACGGAAGCGACGGAGAGGGCAATGGCGGTAGCTAGTAGTGATTTTTTCATCATGAGTCTCCCAAAGTGTTAAAAGCGATATAAGCGATGTAATAACGGTTTTTGATCCATGAAACTATCTGCATATCTCTTCTCAAGAACTTAGTTACCCCTTAAGTCGGAGCAGCATTCTGTTGTGCCTATGCAGATACAATTCACTGTAGATATGATTTGATAAATTTGCAAAAAATAATTAAAACTTATTTTTTGGTAAATTCAGTAAATTTCATGATGTTTACTGTTGCCCAGCTAAGAGCCGCGAACAACACCGCGAAGAGTCCCTGAGCCGAGGCGCAACGCTGGATCAGGGGTTTGGTTAGCGGCCCTAAGTGCTTGGTGCTTATGCCTCCCATCGCCTTCACTGACTCATGTCCTCTGCCTGGCTTGCCTTGCGACTAGCACAATGGCCACTCAATCTTCACTAGTGCCAGTCCTCATGGGCTTTTTCATATCAACACGGAGTACATCTCATGCAAAATCGCATCGCCCCCAAACTGGATAGTCAGGATGGTCTGTTTCACGATGGCAACTCCAGCAATGGCGAGTTAGGCACCATTGTCAGTGCCGATTGGCTCAATACTGTACAGAATGCCACCGGCTCCTTGCAGGACGAAGTGCTGACGGTCTTACAGGACGCTGGTCAGAGTACCGACCCCAAGCGTAAAGATCAGCTGTCACAGGCGATTAAAAAACTGGCCTGGAATAACACAGTGCGGCCGACGACGCTGGCGGGCTATGGCATTACCGACGCGATGAAAACCAGCGATTGGGGGGGGGGCAAGGTTATACCCAGCTGGATGTCGGTAGCGGTAAACCGTTTGCGACGATCCAGGCGGCCTGGGATAGTCTGAACGGTAAAACCCTGCAAGCCGATGTGTTGATCAAAGTAGCTGATGGCGAGTACAAAACCACTGCTATTACCTTGCAACACCAGCCGTTTGCCCATCGCATCCGTATTGAAGGCAATATCGCCAACCCGACGGCCTGCAAAATCCGTTTTATTGCTGATGTGAATAAGCAAAGCCATGGCATTTTGTTCAGCAATGTGCGTGGGGTGACTTTTTCTGGGTTTCATTTGATAGGTGAAACGACGGCAACGAATTGGACCAGTCGTTGTTTATTGGTGGGCGGTGGTGCCCATGTCAGCAGCGCCGAAAGCTCGCTGATTATCGAAGGTGGTGGCGAGGGGCTGCGGGTGGAGAGCAATACTCGTTTTGCTTGTGCTCGGCTCAAAGTCAGCAAAATTGCCACTTGGGGAGTGGTAGTTACTAATGGCGCAGAAGCCGATCTTGCTTATTTGTCACTAGTCGGTAATGGCAAAAATACCAACCCTGTGCGTATACCAGCCCATATTAATCCCGAGACTCCCGATGTTTATTCCAATGGCGTGCTTTGTTCGGATAATTCACGCCTCTGGATGATCGATGCCCGAATCAGTGCAGTATTGGATGCTGTTTATGCGGCTCGCCATGGGTACATCGCCTGTGATGGCACTAGCGTCGATCAGGCGGTGACAGGTTTTATGGCTTATCAGGGAGGGATACTGCATAACTGGGGGGCTGGCGTGAGCAAATCCTTCCCGGCTGGCCGTCGTGGCAAAGCCACCAATTGCGATATTGGTTTTCAGTCGATTTGGAATAGTACAATGTTTGTATATATGGCAGTTGCTGAAAATTGTAGAATGGGCTTCATCTGCACGACTAATAGTGCTATGCATGCTGATAGTGGCTGGGCGAAAAACTGTACTTATGGTTATTACGCCCATGATCTCAGCATGCTTAGTGCCGGGAGTACCTACGCAGCTTCTACGGGTAATACCACACCCTATAGCCCGGTTTCTTGGGATCCAGCGGCCAATAGGGGAGGGTATATGGCTTATAGTTGATTATTTTCTCGTCATAGCCACACCGCTCCGACGGGCTGCGTGCTTGTGACGGTATAGTGTTATCCCTTGCGCAGTCAAACGCAGCCTGTTGATTATCAACAAGTATTTGTTATGACTCCCATCAGCTAACCCCCAGTTGTGCCCGCCAGCCATCGTAGCCGACTTCTATACCCGGTGGGCATTCGGCGCTGAGTGTCTGGTATTCCAGCCTATGCGTCATATGGATTAACACTGTGCGCTTGGCGGCGATGCGCTGTGCCCAGGCAAAGGCCTGCTTAACGCCCAAGTGGGAGGGGTAGGGGTCGTGGTTGAGGCAATCCAGAAATAGTAGTTGTAACCCTTGCAATAATACTAGGCTGCTGTCTGGAATGTGGGAAAGGTCAGTCAGCCAGGCCATATCACCGATGCGCCAGCCCAGGCAGGGCCAGTTGCCGTGCTGTAATGGTATGGGTGTGATGCTGACGCCACCCAGCGTGAGCGCGGTGTGGACTTCTTCCAGAAATAGTACCGGTTTATCCCACATCTTCGAGGGTGGCTGTAAGGCATAGCCAAAGCGGGTGCGGATATTGTCTAGCGTGAAAGCGTTGCCATATAGCGGAATGGAACCCTGTTTCAGATAGCAGAAGGCGCGTAGATCATCAATGCCGTTGAGATGATCGGCATGCGGGTGGGTATAGAGCACCGCGTCGACCTGCGTGAGCTGTTCGCGTAGCGCTTGCTGCCGCAGGTCGGGGCCGGTGTCTATCAGCAGGCCCTGCTCGCCCACTTTGATATAGGCGCTGGTACGGGTGCGTTGATTGCGTGGGTCGCTGGAGCGGCAGGTGGGGCAGTCGCAACCCAGTGCCGGGGTGCCACTGCTGGAGCCGCAGCCGAGTATGGTGACGTCTAGAGTGATCAAGCGGCCTCCGCTGGAGGGGGGACTTTGCTGAACAGGCGGAAGAAGTTGGCCGTGGTGGCTTGGGCGACGTCTGCCAGGCTGATGCCGCGTAGTTCGGCGATGTGCTCGGCCACGTGGCGTACATAGGCGGGCTCATTCACTTTACCGCGATAGGGTACTGGTGCCAGAAAGGGCGAGTCGGTTTCAATCAGCAGGCGTTCCAGCGGTACCAGACGTGCGACTTCTTTGACCTGTGTGGCATTTTTGAAGGTGACGATACCGGACAAAGAGATATAGAAGCCAAGCTCAAGTGCTTGTTGGGCTACTTCCCAGCTTTCGGTAAAGCAGTGCATCACGCCACCACATTCGGCAGCTTGCTCCTCTTGCAGCATGCGTATGGTATCGACGGCAGATTCGCGGGTGTGGATCACTAGCGGCAGCCGGGCGCGTTTGGCGGCGCGGATATGGGTACGAAAGCGCTGGTGTTGCCAAGTCAGATCACCCTTGCACCAGTGATAGTCCAGGCCGGTTTCACCAATCCCGACAACGCGCGGGTGGCGGGCGAGTTCGACCAGCTCGTCTTCGCTGTATTCTTCTGCGTCCGGGTCGTCCGGATGGATGCCAACCGTTGCGTACAGATTGGCATGGTTTTCTGCCAGACTCAGCACTTGTGGATATTTGGGGCGACTGACGCCGATCACCAGTGCATGGCTAACCTGTTTGGCCTGCATATTGGCCAGCACTTCCGGCATGCGTTCGGCTAGTTCGGGGAAGTTGATATGGCAGTGTGAATCAATAAACATAGGTGATGAGCTTACATGGTATGAGTAGGGCGGCTGGAGTTGAGAATACCGCCCAGCAGCCCTTCTATGGTGTTTTTGGCTTGTTTGCCGATTTCGCTGTCGCCAAATTCCACGCCTACGCCCTGGACACGGCTACCATTAGCCCCGGCAGGGGTGACCCAAACAATTTTGCTTTGCACGGCAATTTTTTGTGGGTCTTCCATTAGTGTGAGCAGTAGAAAAACTTCTTCACCCAGTTTCATTTCTTTGGTGCTGGGTACAAAAATACCGCCATAACGCAAGAAGGGCATATAGGCAGCAAACAGCGCGCTGCGTTCTTTAATATGTAAGGAGAGCACACTGGGTCGTGGTGCGGTATTTTGATCGTTAGTTTGATCCATTCAGTGCTCTCCTTAGTTTGCTGCAGGTTGAGGGCTGGCAAAAATCTTCAGGTAATCCATCAGTAGCGCCTCTAATTGCAAGCGAGTGTTCAATGTATGCTGGCCATAGGGTGCCAACTGGTTCAACATTTGCTGGCAGGCCATCAATTGCACCATGTCGGTACGCTGGCTTAAGGTATTCAGTGTAGCTTGTTGATCTGGATGATAGCGGATTTGTGCCGTCAGTTTATAACTTGCCAGATCGTGCAGCCATTTCATTAGCCAGTTCAGCGGCACGCTTAATGCCAGCTTCTGTTTGTCTACCAGTTCGGCCAAGTGCAGCGCTTTTGCCAGACCCGGCTGCGCCAGTCCCTGAATAAACTGAGTACGCAGGTTGCTTAAGGCCTGGTCGTGTTCAAACAGAGGGGTGCCACCGTGATGCGCTAGTTCCAGCTTAGCATCTGCCACGCCTTGTTGTTGCAGCCAACTGAGTGCTTGCTCGGCATTAGGGCGTGTTAATGGAAATTGCCGGCAGCGGCTGCGTATGGTGGGTAGCAAACGTTGCGGTGTATGAGCCAATAGCAAAAACAATAATCCGGGTGGTGGCTCTTCCAGCATTTTTAGCAGAGCATTGGCCGCAGCCAGATTGAGGCTTTCTGCCGGGCTTAATAGCACCACACGCTGACCGCTGCGATGTGCGCTGAGGTGGGCGAAATCCAGAATAGCCCGTACCGCCTCAATTTTGATAATGGGCAGTTTACGAGTGGATTTACTGTCTTTAGCCTCGTCCTCGTCATCATTGTGTGGGCTGAGCAGGCGGAAGTCCGGGTGGCTTTGTTGCAGATACCAGTGGCAAGCCTGACATTGACCGCAGGGCTGATAGTCGGCTTGTGGCTGTTCACACAACAAAGATTGCGCCAGATGTTCGGCAAACTGCCGTTTGCCGATGCCGATGGCACCGGTAAAAAGCCAGGCATTAGGCAGACGTTGGCGCTCCTTGTTCAGGCGTCGCCAATCGTCCAGTTGCCAGGGGTAGAGCATCAGGCCATATCCAACAGACATTGTAGACAGCCAGCAATATCGGCTTGAATGGCACTAATGCTGCGTTCGGCATCAAGCACCACAAAACGGGCTTGTCCTGCTGCGCGTTGTTGATAGGCTACGCGGACGCGGGCGTGGAAGTCGGCATGCTCCCGTTCAAAGCGATCGCGGGTGTTACCTTGTGACATGCGGGCGGCGGCAACTTCGAGTGGCAGGTCAAACAGAATGGTTAGATCAGGTTGCAAGCCTTGCTGTACCCATTGTTCCAGCGCCTGAATACGTTGATGTGGTACGCCACGACCCCCACCCTGGAAAGCAAAAGTGGAGTCAGTAAAACGGTCGGAAACCAACCATTTGCCTGCCTCCAGTGCGGGCTTGATCACGCTGTCCAGTAGTTGTTGCCGCGAGGCAAACATCAGCAGGGTTTCGGTATCCAGCGAGGCTTCGGTATCGACGGCTAGAAGTAATTCGCGAATCCGCTCACCTACGGGGGTGCCGCCAGGTTCACGGGTAAACACGGCCTCTATTTGGCGGGTGGCCAACCAGTCACGAATAAAGGGGATATGGGTGCTTTTGCCGGCACCATCTATACCTTCCAGCGTAATGAACCGTCCTGGTGGGCGGCGGATATAGTGATCGCGGTTCATGGCTTTCCTTTCTTTAAAATATATTTGCGTACCGCCTGGTTATGCTCTTCCAGATTATTGGAAAACTGCGAGCGTCCCCCGCCCTTGGCGACGAAATATAAGGCGCTGGATGGGGTTGGTTTGGCGGCGGCTTCTAGTGCGGCTCTTCCTGGTAAGGCAATCGGGGTAGGCGGCAAGCCGGCACGGGTGTAAGTATTGTAAGGGGTGTCGCGGCGTAAATCGGCTTTGCTGATATTGCCTTGGTATAATTCTCCCATGCCATAAATCACGGTGGGGTCGGTTTGCAGTCGCATGCCCTGTCTTAGTCGATTGACAAAAACAGAGGCAACCATGCCTCTGTCGGCCTCGTGTGCGGTTTCTTTTTCAATCAGGCTCGCCATGATGAGCAAGTCATAAGGCACGCTATAGGGCAAGTCGCTATCGCGAGTTTCCCAGGCAGTATTCAATTGCTGCTGCATGGCATTGGCAGCTTGTTGGTAAAGGGCAATATCATTGCTGCCCGGTACAAATAAATAGGTGGTAGGGAAAAACATTCCCTCTGCCTGAGAGGAACTGAGTCCCAGTTGCTGCATGATCTGAGTATCACTCCAGCTACGGGCGCTGGCCTGTATATCCGGGTGGCGTTCTACTTCCTGACGAAACTGTTTAAAGCGCCAGCCTTCAATCACGGTGACACTGGCTTGATCGGGGTGGCCATCATTTAGACGTTTGAGAATAGCTAACATAGAAACACTACCCTCAAAACGATATAAACCTGCTTTGACTTTACGATCTTGAGTGCGCAACCTAGCCAAAATAACTAATACATAGCGATTGCGGATCACGCCATCCTTCGCTAAAACACGTGCCACCTGATGTAAGCTGTATTTAGGGCTAACCAGTAACTGATAACCGGTTGGCGGCAAATTGACCGGCACCACCAACACCCAACCCAACCACAGCGTGGCTAATAGCAGGCTAAGCGCCAGTAAGCGTAACAGTATTTTCATCGTGGGTAGGAAGGGAGTAGTTGAGCCAAAAGCAGCATGCCGCATGATACCAGCAAGCCACAGTCACGGGTACCAATGACTAGCCGTGCAAATCGGCCATTTTATGCAAAAGTCAACCGTGCTAAATAGCACTTTATTCGTTCGTAAAAACAAGATGCGGTAGGACTCCGTTGTTCTTATTGTTATTGGCTAGGCTAAGGTCTGATGGAGGGCTTGGATGAATGAAAGTTTAGAACAGTGCGTGGCAATAATAGCCAGGGCCAGCGCGGTTCTTACTGCGCATGGCCCCAGCTTTTGGGGGGCTTCTTAATCAGCTTGGCCTGGAGCGGCCTGAGGTGTGATCACACTTTGTCGCGCGGCTAAGGCTTGTTGCTGTGCCTGTTCTGCTAACTTTTTCTGCTCTGCCCGCACCACATCCAGATAAGCCATGATGGCGAAAGTCAGTTCGCGGGTTCCTTCGTGATTGAGTGCCGAAATCGAAAACACCCGTGCGGCTTTGACATCAAAGCCAAAGCGATCATCGGCCTGTTGTTCCGACCAGCCATAAGCCTGCAGAAAAGCCGCTACCGCAGCCTCGCGCTCCTCCAGCGGCAACATATCGACTTTATTTAGTACCAGCCAGCGTGGCTTATCGTGTAGTTCGGCATCGTATTTTTTTAACTCATCTACCAGGGCTAGCGCTTCCCTTACTGGGTCGACGTCTGGGTCAAATGGCACGAGATCCACAACATGCAGCAGCAGGCCGGTACGTTGCAAATGCTTGAGGAAACGATGCCCCAGCCCCGCCCCCTCGGCCGCCCCTTCAATCAGACCGGGAATATCGGCGATGACAAAGCTGCGGGTATCGTCCATCCGCACCACACCCAGATTAGGGTGCAAAGTGGTAAACGGATAATCGGCTACCTTGGGACGTGCGGCGGAAACTGAGCGGATAAAAGTCGACTTACCGGCATTGGGCATGCCGAGCAGACCAACATCGGCCAGCACCTTCAGCTCCAGCATCAGATTGCGCTGTTCGCCCGGTTCACCGGGCGTGCACTGGCGTGGGGCACGGTTGGTCGATGACTTGAAATGAATATTGCCCAGGCCACCCTTGCCGCCACGAGCAATCATCACCCGCTGACCATGATGGGCGAGGTCAGCTACCAACTCGCCGGTGTCCTGATCATTAATCACTGTGCCCACCGGCATTTTCAGCTCAATATCCTCACCGCCCTTACCATAGCAATCGGCACCGCGCCCGCGTTCACCATGCTCGGCCAAATACTTTTTGACAAAGCGAAACTCCACCAGCGTATTCACATTCTCATCGGCTACCGCATAAACGCTGCCGCCCTTGCCGCCGTCGCCGCCATCCGGGCCGCCGAACGGAACATACTTCTCACGGCGAAAACTGGCTACACCATTACCACCTTTGCCAGCCCACACCTCAATACGTGCTTCATCAATAAACTTCATCAGTGCTCTACCTCTTCATTGACGAGGAGTCAGGCCTCAGCGTGCGCAACACAGCACACCCTCACGCCTTGCCCCTCGTAAGATATACAAAAAAAGCCCTATCGCAGGATAGGGCTTTCTTGTTCGATAGAAAGCGAATTATTCGCCGTCTACACCGGTATAAGGAACAACGTTAACGGTTTTGCGCTTCAACGCACCTTTAACGATAAATTCAACATAACCATCCACTTTAGCGAACAAAGTGTGATCCTTGCCCTGACCAACATTCTCACCGGCGTGGAACTTGGTGCCACGCTGACGAACGATGATGGAACCAGCGGGAATCAACTCGCTGCCATAAACCTTTACGCCAAGGCGTTTCGATTCTGAGTCGCGGCCGTTACGCGAACTGCCGCCTGCTTTTTTGTGTGCCATGTTTGCTTAATCCTTACTGCGAAATCGCGTCAATGCGGATTTCGGTGAAGTTTTGACGATGACCCTGATGTTTCTGGTAGTGCTTACGACGACGCATCTTGAAGATGCGGATCTTATCGCCACGACCGTGGGACACAACTGTAGCCTTCACATTCGCACCGGCTATCAGAGGAGCACCTACCACCACCTGTGCACCGTCAGCAATCATCAGCACTTCTTCGAGTACGATTTGGCCGTCGACGTCTGCAGGTATCTGTTCTACTTTAAGTTTTTCACCAACGGTAACTTTGTACTGCTTACCGCCGGTTTTTATGACCGCATACATTCGCATAAGCTCCTGAAAAAACCTTCCCGCGATAGCGCGAAAAGAGAACGCGGAACTATACAGATGGATGCCAAAGTAGTCAATAATTTCATCCACTTAGCCCGAAGCCTCACGCACACATAGCCGGCTCGCTGACTTTTCTGGTAGTATTCGCCGCTTTGGTGCGCCCTCTATATATTGGTTGATAACGTGTCCACCCCGCTTTTTCGAACCCTGATCGCCGATGATATGCAGGCGGTAGATCGCGTTATTCGCGACCGTTTGCATTCCGATGTTGCCCTGATCCGCCAAGTGGCAAGCTACATTATCTCTGCCGGTGGCAAACGCCTGCGACCAGCGCTGACGCTGTTATCCGGTCGCGCTCTGGGCTATGACGGTGCCCATCTGTACGAACTGGCGGCGATGATCGAATTCATCCACACTGCCACCTTATTACACGACGATGTTGTCGATGAATCTGACCTGCGCCGTGGCCGAGAAACTGCCAATGCCCTGTTTGGCAACGCTGCCAGCGTGCTGGTCGGTGATTTTCTCTACACCCGCGCGTTTCAGATGATGGTGACCACGCAGAATATGGATATTCTGCAAGTGATGGCCGCAGCCACCAATATCATCGCCGAAGGCGAAGTGCTACAACTGCTCAATATCGGCAATACCAGCATCAGCGAAGCCGAATACCTGCAAGTAATCCAATACAAAACTGCCAAACTGTTTGAAGCTGCCGCCCGTGTGGGTGCGCTGATTGCTGGTGCCAATGTACAACAAGTACAGGCCATGGCGGATTACGGCATGTATCTGGGCACTGCGTTTCAGATTATTGACGATGTACTGGACTACAGCGGCGATGCTGAAACCATAGGCAAAAGCCTGGGTGATGACTTGGCCGAAGGCAAGCCAACGCTACCGCTTATCTACACCATGCGTCAAGGCAGCTCTGCCGCCGCCGACTGTGTACGTCATGCCTTGGAACAAGCTAACCGCGAGCATTTCCAGGAAGTGCTGGCTGCGGTACAATCCTGCGGTGCGCTGGACTACGCTAGGGAAGAGGCGCTAAAAGTTGCTGCGCAGGCCCGTGCTGCTTTGGGACCCATTCCTGAATCCACCACTCGCCAGGCTTTGCTAGAACTCACCGAACTTGCGGTAGAACGCAACGCTTAACAACTCAATACGTCACCGTAGTTCAACGGATAGAACGGCCGCCTCCTAAGCGGCAGATGCAGGTTCGATTCCTGCCGGAGACACCAAAATCACTTCCTGATCAATTCGACATAAGCCTAAGACCCGCATTGTATATAGCTCTGCGGGGTTTTTGTTGTCTCGGGCGATCCCAAGACAGCCTAAGCAAGCCGATAGTTTTGTTGGTCTATTTGTTGGTATCGAGCAGAAGCAATTCAAAAAAATACCAACACAAGGCCAATACCAACATGCCCCTAATCGATAGCGCCATCAAGAACGCCAAGCCATCTACTGATAACAAACCGATTAAGTTAGCCGACGGTAACAGCCTGTTTTTATGGATCATGCCGAATGGCGCTAAATATTGGCGTATGTCTTACCGCTTTGAAGGCAAGCAAAAAAACTTAGATAAGTAAGCATCGGCATGGGCACACTCCCAAACACCTTAAGTGCATTTTCTGCTCCACTGCCCCCAAGCCCCTGCAACCATTCTTGTGTGTAGTGAAGTGGCGAAAAAATTACTCTCTGATTTGCCTTAGGCGAGCCTTGAGCAGCGCGCTTATTTTATCGTTATTTCGTGTAAACGCCCGACACCGGTGACATATCAGACGATGTAGAGCAGCTCGAATTTTTTCTAGGCCTCTAGCTTTATCAAGCTGCCCTGAAGTCAGTTTGAAAATATACTCTTTGCAGTTCATCATGGAGGGCTCCTTTCAAACCAGTTCTGATTCAAGCACAACTGAATTTGTTTACGTGCACGACTCATGCACTGCCAATAGTCGGATTTACTGAGGTTCAGCACTGTGCATATCTCTTCGGATTCGCATTCGAGCAATTCTTTCATTGAGAATACACGAGCCGGCTTGGGAGGGAGTTTGAGGATGCACAGATCCAAAACCGCAAAGAACTGGGCGGTCTGAAGCCTGTCATCAGGTGTCGCCCAGGTACTAGGTGCGACACCATCGACCCAATGCCCACCATCATTAAAAAGCGTATTGTCGAGATCATCTGGAAAAGCTTCGCTGTACCCAATTTCTGGCCGGTATTTCTGACGTAAGCGGTCAATTACCTTGTTGCGCAGAATGCCAAACAAATAGTTTCTGGGGTCAGTTTGACCAAGTGTATCCATGTCGATGGTCAACATGGCAGCCAAGGCATCCTGTACTGCATCTTCAGCCTCTTCACGAGGCTGAAGATGCAGTAAAGCAAAGCGAAGCATGGGCCCGCGCCATTTTCGGGCAAAATGTTCAGATGCAAACGGATTACTCATGTAATCTCACTTGCTACCGTGTTGGGAACGGGTACGGTAGATGATTGCATCAAGCGAGTACTTTCCCGCTCCTTGTGTAATAAGTACAAATAGCATGACTGCCAACATGGCAGGAAGTTTGAAACCAAGTCCAGCTCCTGTCTCAATCTGACTCCAACCAGCCCAGCCTAAATCGAAATGAACTGTATAAATGGCAACATAGGTTATAAAAAGCAGGCCAGCAGCAGACAGGCGACTACACAGACCAAGTATGAGGGCTAGGCTGAGAACCACCTCACCCAAGCCAGCCATGACCCAGTTGATGTCGATAGGCAGAAAATACAGTGGAAAAGGAAAATCGAGACCAGCAAACCAGTCAGGTGCATGAAGGCCTGCGCTTAGTTTTTTATAGCCAGCTTGCAGGAACTCCTGGCCAACCCAAAAACGTAGCAGAATCAAACCTAATCCATCAATTTTTTCAGACACTTTCGCGTGCAAGGAAAGAAAGAAATTCATTTTTTAAATCACCGTAATAAGGGGAATCCCAGGCTGATTGACGTATAAATGCCGTTATCAACTCGCACCAGCTCTCTTCCCCCATTTGTTCCCGAACTGCGGGGAAGTGAGCTTCTACCATCTGACTGGCACCAATGAAGACCAAGTGCCGATAGGCACGCATGCCATTCTCGGTGTACCCATCAGGCACGGTCTCGGAGAGACCTCTTACGAAATTGTAGAAGTTTTGAGACACGATAACTCCTGGTTGAGCCTTTCAAGACTGGGGACATCGTTATCCCATTCGAGAAGAATGGGTATGCTGTACTTAGCATTGAGTTGTTGGGCCAATGATTGTGTTGATTTTTCGACAGGCTGACTGTGGGTATCTAGATAGAGACTAAAGCGATCGTCGAACTCGTGCCCGGCAACATGGATATAACTCACACGATGGAGATCAAGGGCGTTAATGAAGGGCTCGGGTGCCAAGGAGCCATGGTTTTTGTGGTTGACGGCAATATTGTTAAGATCGAGCAATAGCTTGCAGTCTGCCAAAGTGACAACCCGGTCAATAAAATCTATCTCGGGCATTTCTCCAATATTGGTGTACCACGTGATGTTTTCGACTGCAATCTGCATACCCAGGATGTCCTGAACCTGACAAATACGTCCAGCCAGACGTTGTGCTTCGAATTCAGTAAATGGTATCGGAAAGAGATCATAGAGTTGGTGTGCATCACCACTTGCCGACAAGTGGTCGGAATAGCAGCTCACGCCCAGATCATCGATAAGTTGGGCCACTTCGCTTAGAAAGTCGCGATTGATAGGCGCTGTTCCGCCGAGATTCAAAGACACCCCGTGCAAATGCACGGGGCGGCCTGAATCAACCAGCTGTTGCAGCGGGGCCAGGTCTCGACTGATCCAGTTTTCAGGTGCGACTTCAAAAAAATCCGCGTGAACAGTTGTCATATCCCAAGATGCCATTTCTCGTCGATAACCCAGGCCTGCCATAGCATTTATCCTTTATTTCTTAGAACAGGAAGCGTCTTTTTTCGAGCAAGACGCGTCTTTCTTCGAACAAGATGCGTCTTTCTTGGAACAGGAAGCTTCCTTCTGCTTGGCAGTTATTTCCTTTTTGCTGCAACTTGCATCTTTGGTCTTTGTGGTTTTGGGTGTTGCACTTTCCTTTTTACCGCAGGTACCGGCCCCGCATTTTGTATCGGATGGTGTCGCAGCCCAGGCGGATGAAGCAACGATGGCTGCAGCAAATGTGGCAAGAGATTTCAGTTTCATGGTTTCCACTTCTTGATTGGTTAGGGTCAATGTATGGTGCAATGTGCACTCACATGGCCTAAGTCGTAAGAACGGTTCCATTCCTGACAGTTTTTGAAAATTATTTTTGATTTGAATCGCGACAGAGGACCTCTTAAGGATGCTTTTCGTCTTGGCGCAAATGCATTTGACTAAAACCCGCACCTGCGTGTGGGCCGAATGGAGGCAACGCTTCCTGAAAACTATCGAGCCTGGCCACCCGCAGTGGGTACCCCTGTATCCGCATGGGGGAGGGTGTTTTAAGGTGAAAAGTTGTGCCTAGTGAACTTAGAGCACTGGCCTAGAGGCTGGTTTGGGGTATCGCAAAAGCAGGGTAAGGTATTAATATACAAAAATTTCCCAAATAGAATAATTTGCTGGCAAAAACTATGCTAATGAGAAAAGCAGGGCCCTCCGGCCAGAATAAGCCCGCACCTAGCGAAACAGCGCCGTCCTATCGGTTATGTCTTGCCAAAACGTTTACCGATCGTGATGGGCAGGTTTTACCCGGCCGCCTGATTCTTGATCACTGCCACATTGTTGGTCGTGTCGCGGCGGAGTTAATACAGCGCTATCCCCCATATTTACGCCAGGCGCTTTTCCCACCCGGTGCCGCCCTGGCTGCCGCCTGCCACGACCTAGGCAAAGTTAGCCCGACATTTCAGGAAAAATTACGCCGTGCCTGCCAGATCGACATACCGGGCATACCGCCACGACCCCACTTAAGCATTAATGAACAACAATGGGGCGGGCATGCCGGCGTTAGCCAGCTCACCGCGCAGGCATTGGACGCCCCAAACCATGTGCCGCAGATTCTCGGGCAACACCATGGTTTTCTGCCGCAAATCAGCCAGTACCGTGCCTACGACCCGCTATTTGGCCAGGAGGCTTGGCAGCAGCAGCGCGAGGCCTTGTTTAACGCGCTAAAAACTAATCTGAACAGCGACTGGCCGCAGCCGGATTCGTTTGCACAGATGCGCCTGCTCTCCGGCCTCACCTCGGTAGCTGACTGGATAGGCTCGGGCGAGCATTTTGAAAATCCGCAACAAAGCTGGCAAGAGCACATCACCCCAGCGCTTGACCAGGCCGGTCTGATTCCTGCCAGCTATCGCAGCGGCCTCAGCTTTGAGCACATATTTGGCTTCCCGCCTTTAGCGGTACAACAACCATTTTTTAACGCTGTCCAGCAGCCAGGGGTTTATGTACTGGAAGCGCCGATGGGGATGGGTAAAACCGAAGCCGCACTCTATGCCGCTTATCAGGTATTACAACAGGGCAAAGCCAGCGGCATTTATTTTGCCCTGCCCACGCAACTGACTTCCAATAAAATCTGGGAGCGCTTTAACGCCTTTTTACGGCAGATACTCAGCCCCGATAGTCCGCATCAACGGGCGCTACTGCTGCATAGCCAGGCCTGGCTGCTGACCGAAACCGAAATGGGCGAGGAAGGTCGCCCTGGTGGTGCCTGGTTCCATCAGGCCAAACGCGGGCTACTCGCCCCCTTTGCTGTGGGCACGATAGACCAAGCGCTGATGGCCTGCATGAATGTTAAACACGGCTTTGTGCGTGCATTTGGCTTGGCCGGCAAAGTGGTCATTCTCGACGAAGTACACAGCTACGACAGCTATACCGGCACGCTGCTGGATAAACTGGTTGATCTGCTGCGCTCGCTGCACTGTACCGTCATCATTCTCAGCGCCACGCTGACACAAGCTCGCCGCCAGCAATTGCTCAACTATAGCGACTTGACCAGTGCCGACGGCTACCCGCTGATTACCGCCCAAGCGAAGGGGCAAGCCAGCCAGCAATGGGCCATCACCAGCCCGCCACGCCACAAAGTTACGCTACAACTGCTTGCACAACTGCCGCTGGCCATTGCCGAAGCCTTGCAACGCGCCGAACAAGGGCAACAAGTGTTGTGGATAGAAAACACCGTTGCCGAAGCGCAGCAACGCTATCTTGACCTGGCAGCGCGGGCACAAGAGCTGGGTATTGCTTGTGGCTTATTGCACTCGCGCTACACTTTTTTTGACCGCCAGCAGCACGAAACCTATTGGGTACAACTACTAGGTAAAACCGGCTGGAGCGAGCGCAGCCGGCAAGGTCGTATTCTGCTTGGCACCCAGGTATTGGAACAATCGCTGGATATTGATGCCGATTTTCTGATCAGCCGCTTTGCCCCCACCGATATGCTGCTGCAAAGAATCGGCCGCCTCTGGCGTCATGACGGCACCCCGCGCCCCGCCAGCGCCCGTTGTGAAGCCTGGCTACTCGCCCCGGCCTTGGCCGACGCGATAACCAACCCGCAACAGGCGCTGGGCAATAGCGCCATTGTCTACAACCCCTATGTATTGTGTCGCAGCCTAGAAGCCTGGCAAGGCTTAAACCAGCTCGCGCTGCCGCAGGCCATCCGTCCGCTGATAGAAGCGACCTATGCCGATCGTAGCGAACAAGGCGAAATGGCACGCTATCTATACGAGCTGGAACATGGCAGCGGCAGCGGAAAATTTCGCCGGGCCGGGCGGCAACAACTGCGCGGGCTGGCCAGCATCACGCTGGCTGAAAACACCCCGACGCTGCCGGAAAGCAAGGCACAGACCCGCTATAGCGAACAGGACAACGAGGAGGTGCTACTGCTCAAACACTGGCGCTACCTCAGCGAACAAGGCGTCAGCCAACTCACACTGCTGAATGACCAAACCCTACTGCTACCCAGCGCCCGCCACCGCTTGAGCCGACACGGCTGGCGCCAGCTTAGCGCCAAGCTGATGCAACAAATGGTGCATGTACCCACGGCTCAGGCTCCGGCCCCGCTAGCGCGTCAAACTCTAGAGCAATGGGGGCTACAACACTGCTTCTACCTGGGTCAGCCGGAATACGACGAAGCACTGCTGCGTATTGCCCTGGTAGACGAAGCCGGACAACTGCAAGCGCTGCACGGCAATACCCTGCACCCGCGCTACCGGCTGCACTACCGCAGCGACCTGGGCTATCAGGCCCTCACGCCATAATTAAAGGACACGCCTTATGCCACCGCATTTCAATCTGTTAGACGAAGCCTGGATACCCATCAGCGATGTGGGCAAAGTTAGCCTGCTGCAAGTTTTCAGCCAGAACCACTACCGCCAGCTAGGCGGCAACCCCTTGCAGAAAATAGCCTTGATGAAACTGCTGCTGGCCATTGCCCAAGCGGCCGCCACCCCAGCCGATGAGGCTGGCTGGCAACAACTGGGTGCAGTCGGCCTGGCGCAGCGCTGCCAGGACTATCTGCAGCAATGGCGCGAAGCGTTTTATCTGTATGGCGAACGGCCATTTTTGCAAATGCCGGCGATAGCCCGAGCGGCGCTGCAAAACTTTGGTGCCGTTTCACCGGAAATTGCGGTCGGCAATACCACAGTACTCACAGAAACTCAGCAGCAACGGCAACTGGACGATGCCGATAAAGCCCTACTGCTGCTCACCTTGATGAACTTTGCGCTAGGTGGCAAAAAAACTGATAACAGCATCGTCCTCAGCCCTGGCTATCAAGGGAAAACCAACGACAAAGGTAAAGCCGCCACCGGCAAACCGGGTGCGGCTGTCGCCCATCAGGGCCTGTTGCACAGCTTCCTGCTGGCGGAGACGCTGCAACAGACGCTATGGCTGAATCTGCTGACTCAGCAACAGATTCAACATAACTTACCTTACCCGCTGGGCCTGGGCTGCCCACCTTGGGAAGCGATGCCAGCAGGTGAAGACTGCCCGCAGGCACAGGCGCTGAAGCAATCGCTGCAAGGCCGACTGCTGGGCATGGGCCGTTTTTGCCTGCTGCAAGCGGATGGCCTGCACTACAGCGAAGGGCTGGCCCACCCCGGCTACAAAGATGGCGTCTGGGACCCTTCGGTTGCCATTAACCTCCACGGCAAAGAACCCCGCGCTCTGTGGAGCGACCCGGAAAAACGCCCCTGGCGCGAGCTCACCGGCCTGCTCAGCTTTCTGCTGGCCGAACAGCAACAAGGCTGGCAATGCCCACAACTCAAGCTGTGCCTGTCACGCTGCCGCGACCTCGACCGCCCCTTTGCCATCTGGTCGGCAGGTTTGCGCGTCAGCAGCAATGCTGGGGAGCAATATGTCTCCGGCACCGATGATTTTGTGGAATCCACCATCTGGCTGGATGGCCATGGCCTGGGTGAATCCTGGTTTGCCCAACTGAGTAGCGAGATGGTGGAGCTGGATAAACTAGCCAAGCTGCTGTACGCCAAGGTCAAGGCCTTTTTCAAGGTGCAAAACAAAGATGGCAGTGACCAGGCCGCGCAAGGCTGCCAACTATTCTGGCAACTGTGCGAGCCGGATTTCCAGACACTGATAGACAGCTGCACCCCGGAAGATACGGCAGCACAACAGCAACGCCAGCAACTGCGGCAAGGCTTTGCCCGCTATGTAGAGCAAATTTACGACCAAATCTGCCCGAAAAGCACCGCCCGCCAACTCGATGCCTGGGCCGAATCCCGTCCGCAACTACACCGTTACATCACCCAAGAGGCCTAGACTATGGAACACAAGCCTAGCACTGCGCAAAGCCCGGCTCCCAATCGGCAACAACGCTTTGTGCAATCCCTACTGCAACGCTGCCAGCAAGATAAAGGCCTGGCCGCCGCGCTACGCCGTGCCGATAACCCGGCTACTGAATACCAAAGCTGGGAATTTCTGGCCGCCCACCACATCGATCTGGAACAAAACTCTCAACGCCTGCCCTACACCACCATCGCCGCCGCGCTGGCGCGTAGCAAAATCACTCACAACGGCAGCCTGCCTTTAGGCCAAGCCCTTGCCCGCAGCTACCCGTCAGAAAAAAACGATCAAAAAAACAGCCCGGCCAAAGCCCGGCTACGGCGGCTACTGGCTTGTAACCAATTGGATGAACTCTGCCCGGTATTACGCCCTCTGCTCACCCTGATAGATAGCCGCCTGCCTGGCCAGCTCGACTACGCCCGTTTATTAACCGAACTGTGCTATTTCGAACGCCATCCCGAACAAAGCAAAGCCCGCTGGGCGCAAAGCTTTTATCAGACCACCAATAAGTCCGTTACCGAACAGGAGAGCGCCGATGCCCTTGATTACCAGCCTGCTACAGCTTGACCGTCACGCGGTCAAGGCCCTGCGGCTCACCGACCCCTATGCGCTGCATCGCATCGTCTACAGCCTCTACCCCGATGTGCGCAGCGACGCCGACAAACAAGCCGGCCATAGCAGCGGCATTCTCTATGCCGACCAAGGCGGCAACTTTCAACAGCGCCGTATCCTGCTCTTGGCTAACCGGTCACCAGCCGACTGTGTCGACGGCCAATATGGCACCGTTAACAGCCGCGCAGTGCCTGATAGCCTGTTCCAGCATCACCACTACCATTTCAAAGTGCTGATCAACCCCAGCTATCGCGACAATGCCAGCCGCAAAATCATGCCAGTCTGCGGCGAAGCTGCGACTAAGCAATGGTTTGCGCAACGTGCCGAGCAAAGCTGGGGCTTTATCGTCCACCCCGAATATCTGCAAGTGGATCAGCAACACGTGCTGCGCTTTGACGACAAAGCGGGCCGCCCCATCACCCTGGCCCAAGCCAGTGTCAGTGGCGTGCTGCGCGTTAGCCACGCGGAGCGCTTTCGTCACAGTTTCACCCACGGCCTGGGCCGAGGTCGCGCCTTTGGTTGTGGCCTGCTGCAAATCGTCCCGCTGCCTACCCCTTCCCTACACTAAGAAAGCACCACACCATGACTACCACTCGTATCGAATACCACATCATCCAATCTTTCCCGGTCAGCTGCCTGAACCGCGATGACGTCGGCGCGCCCAAAAGCGCGGTTGTGGGCGGTGTTAACCGCGCCCGCATCAGCTCACAATGCTGGAAGCGCCAAGTCAGGCTCAGCCTGCAACAACTGGGCATCAAACTCGCCACCCGCAGCAAATACGTTGAGCAACTGTTTAGCCAAGCCTGTCAGCAGGCCGGTGCCAGCGAGCAGGCTGCGCAACAATGCGGCAGCCAAATCGCCAAACTGCTGGCCGACGACACCCTGCTGTTTATCAGCGATAGCGAAGCACAAGCCTTTGCCACCTATGCCGCCGAACGGGACTTCGACCCCGCCAAGCTCAAAGACAAAGAACTGGCCAAGCTTGCCAAGAAAACGCTTAACCCAGCCCTGGACGCACTGGATATTGCGCTGTTTGGCCGCATGGTTGCCAAGGCCGCCGATATGAATGTCGAAGCCGCCGCCAGCTTCTCACATGCGATTTCCACTCACAAAGTCAGCAATGATCTAGACTTTTTCACCGCACTGGATGACCTGGAGCAAGAACCTGGAGCGGCCCATATGGGTACGCTGGAATTCAACTCCGCCACCTACTACCGCTATATCAGCCTGAATGTGAGCCAACTGGCCAAAGTACTGGACAGCGCCCAACTCAATAGCGCCATTGCCGCCTTTACCCAAGCCCTCTATCAGGCCATTCCCAGCGCCCGACAAACTACACAATCTGCCGCCGGTTCCTGGGACTTCGCCCGCGTGCTGGTGCGCCAGGGCCAGGGCTTGCAAGTACCTTTCGATACCCCGGTACGTCACCCGCACGAGGGCGGTTACAGTGAGCCCAGCATCAAGGCACTCCAGGGCTGGCTAGATAAAAAAGAAAAACTCTCCGGCTCGCTGTTTGGCAAAGTCGCCAGCTATGACTGGGGTGAAGACGAAAACTTCAGCCTGGATGACTTGCTTAGCGCCTTGCAACAATCCCTAGCCAAACTAGAGCTGCATCATGACTAAACCCTATCTACTGCTATGGCTGGAAGCGCCACTCCAGGCCTGGGGGCATGACTCCCGCTTTGGTCGTCGCGACAGCCTCAACTTCCCCACCAAATCGGCGCTGCTCGGCCTGCTCTGCTGCGCACGCGGCGCGGCGGGCAGCCAAAGCGACTGGCTGGGTAACTGGGCCAGCCTGGATATGCAGGTCATCGCCTATGCCCGCCAGCAAGGACAAAGCAGCGTGCGCCAAGCCATGCTTTGCGACTTCCACATGGTGGGCAGTGGCTATGACCGTGATGACCGCTGGCAGAACCTGATGATCCCCAAGACAGCGGAAGGCAAGCCAGCGGTGGGCGGCGGCACCAAGCTCACCTACCGCTACTATCTGCAGGACATGGCTTATGCGGTGCTGCTGCAAGCGCCCGATGCCGCCCAAGCCGGCAGCGTGGCTCAGGCACTGCAACAACCAGTGTGGGATATTTATCTGGGCCGCAAGCACTGCGTGCCCAGCGAATGGGTCTATCAAGGTACTTTCGCTGCCAGCACCGATGCGCTGGAAGCCGCCAGCCAGTTGGCACAGCAAAAAGAACGCGCCGCCGTGTTTCAGGTATTGCAGGGCGAACACGACGGCGAACGGCTGAGTTTGAACGATGTGCCCTTACAGTTTGGCCAGCACAAACGTTATCGCGACCGTCTGGTCACCGTGCAAACGCTGGAGCACAGCCCATGAGTGGCGGCCAGCGGCTGCTGATCAAAATCACCCGCGACAGCCTGCCGCAAGTCAAAGACAAATACCCGTTTCTGTATCTGGAGCGTGGCCGGCTGGAAATCGACGACAGCAGTATCAAATGGCTGGATGCCGACGGCAATGTAGTGCCGCTGCCGGTCGCCACCATCAATACTTTGCTGCTGGGGCCGGGTACCAGCATCACCCACGAAGCGGTTAAAGTGGCGGCAGCGGCCAATTGCGCCATTTGCTGGGTGGGTGAAGATTCGCTGCTATTTTACGCTGCCGGCCACTTGCCCACCGCTGATACTCGCAACCTCAAGCAGCAAATGCTGCTGGCCTGCCAGCCAGAACAAGCGGTGGAAGTGGCGCGGCGGCTGTATGCACGCCGCTTTCCCCAAGCAGAACTGAGCGGTAAAACGCTGAAAGAAATGATGGGCATGGAAGGCTACCGCGTCAAAATGCTCTATCAGCAAAAAGCGGAACACTACCAAGTAGGCTGGAAAGGTCGGCAATTTACTCCGGGTAAGTTTGAACTCAGCGACTTGACCAATCAGATTCTCACCGCCAGCAATGCCGCGCTCTATGGCATTTTATGTTCTGCCGTCCATAGCCTGGGTTACTCGCCACATATCGGCTTTATTCACTCCGGCAGCCCGCTGCCGTTTATCTACGATCTGGCCGACCTGTATAAAGAATCGCTGTGCATCGACCTAGCCTTTGCGCTCAGCCGCGAGATGGCGGGCAAGTATCAAAAGGCAATGGTGGCGGCAGCCTTTCGCGAGCGGGTGATACAACAGGATTTATTGGCCAATATCGCCAGTGATATCAGCTATGCCCTAGGGACTACTCATGCTCGTCGTCATCGCCAATGACCTGCCGCCGGCCGTACGTGGCCGTATGAAACTGTGGTTTATCGAGCCAAGACCAAATGTGTTTGTGTCAGGTATTAAAGATGCTACCGCCCAAACCGTGGTGGACTATTTATGCCGGCACTGTCCGCCAGAGTCGGCAGTGATGATCATCAAAAGCATCAGTACCACACCCGGCTATAGCATCACGACGATAGGCCCAAGTAAGAAACAGCAGATACAGATTTCCGGTTTGCAGCTTATCGTCGAAACCCTTAAATCATTTTGAATACAAGTGGTGGTGATTGTGTCGTCGTTCTTTTACAATATGTAGCTGTCTTCCCCACGTCCGTGGGGGTGTTTCCAACCAAGACGAAGAACCGGAAAGACATACCCCGTCTTCCCCACGTCCGTGGGGGTGTTTCCAACGGCCATCCATGCCATTACCTGAGCCGGTTTGTCTTCCCCACGTCCGTGGGGGTGTTTCTAAAGTGCCGTCCGGATCTGTTCTGCGTAGACCGTCTTCCCCACGTCCGTGGGGGTGTTTCCAAGCCGAACTGCAGGCGCTGTTAGCCGAAAGCGTCTTCCCCACGTCCGTGGGGGTGTTTCCCACCCGGCTACACGATCTATCGGCGCAACTGGGTCTTCCCCACGTCCGTGGGGGTGTTTCTTTGACCATTTGCGCCCCAGCGAGATTGGGCAAGTCTTCCCCACGTCCGTGGGGGTGTTTCCTTTTGTCGGCGAGCAATCGTTCGATTTGTCTGGTCTTCCCCACGTCCGTGGGGGTGTTTCTCTTGGTCAGCATCCCGAGCTAGCAAAAGGCCTGTCTTCCCCACGTCCGTGGGGGTGTTTCTCTGCTGAGATACCTCTACCTCGGCTGCCTCGTGTCTTCCCCACGTCCGTGGGGGTGTTTCTTAAGCCCGTCGCGAAAATCGGGCGACCGCCAAGTCTTCCCCACGTCCGTGGGGGTGTTTCTGAGTTTGGAACCAAAAAAATACCCGAGCGTTCGTCTTCCCCACGTCCGTGGGGGTGTTTCCGAGTCGACGGAATTATTTCAGCAGTGCGCAGTGTCTTCCCCACGTCCGTGGGGGTGTTTCTCCGGGAGCGCCGATTAACCAGCCGCCAAGCAAGTCTTCCCCACGTCCGTGGGGGTGTTTCTAAAGCAATTTTTACCGGTTACATTTGCATGATGTCTTCCCCACGTCCGTGGGGGTGTTTCTGTACATTACGGCGTCTTTTGGCAGCAAAAATCGTCTTCCCCACGTCCGTGGGGGTGTTTCTGGGCGTTGACCCAAAAACCATGGGCCCAAGAAGTCTTCCCCACGTCCGTGGGGGTGTTTCCATAACCGCAGCCGCGCCGACCAAACGCCTTTCGTCTTCCCCACGTCCGTGGGGGTGTTTCCATATAAGATCATATCTCTGTATCGATTCGTTTGTCTTCCCCACGTCCGTGGGGGTGTTTCTCAAAACGTAGTCTTCTGAACCAACAACGTCGCGTCTTCCCCACGTCCGTGGGGGTGTTTCCAAGCGCTTCTCCCCCGCACGTCTCGCATGCCTGTCTTCCCCACGTCCGTGGGGGTGTTTCTCGGTCTACGCAAGTGATCGTTTTGTAGTGACCGTCTTCCCCACGTCCGTGGGGGTGTTTCCGATGGAAGCCAAAGCCGCGCACAAACGCGAAAGTCTTCCCCACGTCCGTGGGGGTGTTTCTAGCAATGACCAAGCGGTGCTTGCGCTGCTTATGTCTTCCCCACGTCCGTGGGGGTGTTTCCAGTGGAACAAAATTGGCAGTGCTAGGGGAAAAGTCTTCCCCACGTCCGTGGGGGTGTTTCTGGCACACGCCAATTTTTTCGGCTTTTTGTGCGGTCTTCCCCACGTCCGTGGGGGTGTTTCCGGCCTCCGCGTGCTGTCGTCCAGTACAGAGAAGTCTTCCCCACGTCCGTGGGGGTGTTTCCTTGGACATCATTGCTTCTGAACTAGATGATGAGTCTTCCCCACGTCCGTGGGGGTGTTTCCGACTGGCGGAAAACGCAGCTATGGAGCACGGAGTCTTCCCCACGTCCGTGGGGGTGTTTCCTGCCATCGCCAGAATTTCGCTAGACGCTGCAAGTCTTCCCCACGTCCGTGGGGGTGTTTCTTCTAACCAAGAGCCGAGCGGCGCTTTTTGGCAGTCTTCCCCACGTCCGTGGGGGTGTTTCCTATCAGAAGCTACAAAACAACCGAGCCGACCCGTCTTCCCCACGTCCGTGGGGGTGTTTCCGCAGGAAGCTGGTGAATACTGGCCAATATACCGTCTTCCCCACGTCCGTGGGGGTGTTTCCCAGCGTGATTGCACACGCGGAGCCCAGTGATAGTCTTCCCCACGTCCGTGGGGGTGTTTCTTTTTTCCCCGTCCTACTGATGTAGCTTATATGGTCTTCCCCACGTCCGTGGGGGTGTTTCTAGCCGGGTGCTTTTCCAGTGGATGAGCAATTTGTCTTCCCCACGTCCGTGGGGGTGTTTCCGACATTGTAACGCCGACCTGCGGCTGAGTCCCGTCTTCCCCACGTCCGTGGGGGTGTTTCTTATACATTCAGCCATCTTGTAATCAAGATGTGGTCTTCCCCACGTCCGTGGGGGTGTTTCAAAAATCTGAAGAATTTTTTTTCAATGGTTCGAGTCTTCCCCACGTCCGTGGGGGTGTTTCCTTCTAAGGGAATATGCACCTGAAGAATATTATGTCTTCCCCACGTCCGTGGGGGTGTTTCCAAGCATAGGCATGCTAGATACAAAGAAACAAAGTCTTCCCCACGTCCGTGGGGGTGTTTCTCTCGACCTCATGATGGGCCGCCATGACACGATGTCTTCCCCACGTCCGTGGGGGTGTTTCCTCCAAGGACTACAGCGGCGCTGCTAAAGAATTGTCTTCCCCACGTCCGTGGGGGTGTTTCTTGATCAGCTGTTTGCCCAGCGCGCGGCACCGTGTCTTCCCCACGTCCGTGGGGGTGTTTCCGAGCTGCTCAGGTGCAATCGTGACCCGGTAGCGTCTTCCCCACGTCCGTGGGGGTGTTTCTCCAGTAACGCGACTCAAGTCCCCCTAGGGGGAGTCTTCCCCACGTCCGTGGGGGTGTTTCCATTACAAAGCTGACGCTTGCCATTTCTAGGTCGTCTTCCCCACGTCCGTGGGGGTGTTTCCATTACAAAGCTGACGCTTGCCATTTCTAGGTCGTCTTCCCCACGTCCGTGGGGGTGTTTCTCACTCTGTCAAAGCGCTCAGGCACCACGCACGGTCTTCCCCACGTCCGTGGGGGTGTTTCTCTTGCGGAGGTCGCTGGGCTGCAGTTTCTGGGGTCTTCCCCACGTCCGAGGGGGTGTTTCCGACAAAGGCGCAGGCCGAGTCATTCGTCAACGGTCTTCCCCACGTCCGTGGGGGTGTTTCCATTTCGGCAGATCAAGCTATGGAAGTGACTAGGTCTTCCCCACGTCCGTGGGGGTGTTTCCGTCCGAACTAGTTGCGCTTCGATGGGACGATAGTCTTCCCCACGTCCGTGGGGTGTTTCCCCAAGAACGCGCAGCCCTCAGGAGTCTGTTAGCCCGCTGACGTGGTATTGCTCACACACCTTATAGGCTCCAGCCATGGTGCCAAGCTGCGTGTAAGTTTTGCCATCCTTGCCGACACCAAGCAGCAAGGTAGCGGACACTAGGATGTCAGCGGGTGCATGCTCGGCCAGGCAGTGAGTCATCATTGGGAGGGCCTCGTTATATCAATAAAAAATAACGGTATCGCCTAATGTTCTTTATTGATAGAAAACCGTATGCGTATAGTGCTCACCTGTTCGTTGTGATGCTTGGAGTAAAGGGATGAGATTTCGTCTGGGGTTTGCGGTGTTATTGGCGGCGCTGATTGCGCCAGTGTGGGCAGAGACGACGTTGTTGAACGTTTCCTATGATGTGATGCGTGATTTTTATAAGGATTACAACCCAGCGTTTCAGAAAGCCTATCAGGCTAAAACGGGGGAAAATGTGACCATTCAGCAGTCGCATGGCGGCTCCAGCAAGCAGGCGCTGGCGGTGGCGAATGGGTTGGCGGCGGATGTGATAACGATGAATCAGGCGTCGGATATTGATTTATTGGTGGGCAAGGGTTTGGTACCGGCCACTTGGGCCAGCCGTTTGCCGAATAATGCGGTGCCGTTTACCTCGGTGACGGTGTTTCTGGTACGTAAGGGGAATCCGCACAAGGTGCGGGATTGGAATGATTTGGCCAAGCCGGGCTTGAAGGTGATTATTCCTAATCCTAAGACTTCCGGAAATGGGCGCTATAGCTATCTGGCAGCCTGGGGCTATGGTGTGCAGCAGCCGGGCGGGAGTGCGGCGAAGGCGCAGGCCTTAACCACAGCGATCTTTAAGAATGTACCGGTACTGGATGGCGGTGGTCGGGCGGCAACGACCACATTTATGCAGCGGCAGATCGGTGATGTGCTGGTGACCTTTGAGAATGAGGCGGAGATGATTGCGCGTGAGTTTGGGCGCGGGGGGTTTGAAATTGTTTATCCGTCGCTGTCGGTGCTGGCAGAGAACCCGGTGTCGGTGGTGGATAAGGTGGTGGCGCGCAAGGGCAGCCGCAAGCAGGCGGAGGCGTATCTGCAGTATTTGTGGAGTGCAGAGGGGCAGATACTGGCGGCCAGAAATTATTTGCGGCCACAAAATGCCAGCGTGACCAAGCAGTTTGCGCAGCAGTTTCCCGCTATCAAAACCTTTACCGTGGCCAGTGTGTTTGGTTCGTGGGCGGCGGCAAACAAGCAGCATTTTGCCGATGGTGGCAGTTTTGATCAGATTTACCGCAAGCGTTAAGTTATGGGCGTTTCTTTATTGAATAAGCGCTATTCGGTGTTGCCGGGTTTCGGCCTGTCGTTTGGGATTACGCTGTTTTGGCTGGGCTTGATTGTGTTGTTGCCGTTTGCCGCTTTGTTGTGGTCGGCTCATGGCATGGGCTGGCCGGCTTTTGTGGCGACTATTGCCGATGAGCGGGTGATTGCGGCCTTGCGCTTGTCGTTTGTTTCGGCCGGTATCGCGGCGCTGATTAATCTGTTTTTCGGCTTTCTGGTGGCGTGGGTGTTGGTGCGTTATGCCTTTCCGGGTAAGCGTTTGCTTGATGCGCTGGTGGATTTGCCATTTGCGTTGCCCACGGCGGTGGCGGGCATTGCACTGACGACGATTTATGCGCCGAATGGTTGGATTGGTCAGTATCTGGCGCCATTGGGGATTCAGGTGTCGTTTACGCCGTTGGGCATTCTGGTGGCCTTGACCTTTATCGGTTTGCCGTTTGTGGTGCGTACGGTGCAGCCAGTGCTGGAAGATTTGGAGCGTGAGCTGGAGGAGGCGGCCAGTTGCCTGGGCGCCGGACGTTGGGCAATTTTTCGGCGGGTATTGTTTCCGGCGGTGTTGCCGGCCTTGATTACCGGCAGCACGATGGCGTTTGCACGCGCGACCGGAGAGTATGGTTCGGTGATTTTTATTGCCGGTAATATTCCGCTGGTGTCGGAAATTGCGCCTCTGATCATTATTGGTAAGCTGGATCAGTTTGATCAGCATGGCGCGGTGGCGGTGGCGCTGGTGATGCTGGCTATTTCCTTTCTTTTCTTATTGGCCATCAACGCCATTCAGTGGTGGACGGTGCGTCGTCATGGAGCAGGTCGCTAATGTCGCATTTGACTACGGAAGCGCGCTGGGTACGTTATGGCTTGACGTCTGTGGCGTTGCTGTTTTTGTTATTGTTTTTGCTGGTGCCCTTGTGTGCGGTGTTTTGGGAAGCACTGAGCAAGGGTTGGGCTTTGTATCTGGCGGCGCTGGTGGAGCCGGAGGCGCTGGCGGCGATTCGGCTGACCTTGCTGGCGGCGGCGGTTGCGGTGCCGTTTAATCTAGTGTTCGGAGTGGCGGCGGCGTGGTTGATCAGCCGCTTTGAGTTTCGTGGTAAGAGCTTGCTGACAACCTTGATTGATTTGCCGTTTGCGGTGTCGCCGGTGGTGGCGGGGCTGATGTATATCTTGTTGTTCGGGGTGAATGCTACTTTGGGTGGCTGGTTGCAGCAGCATGGTTTGCAGGTGATTTTTGCGGTGCCGGGTATTGTGCTGGCGACGATGTTTGTGACCTTTCCGTTTGTGGCGCGTGAGTTGATTCCGTTGATGCAGGCGCAAGGTTCGGATGAGGAGCATGCGGCGCTGGTATTGGGTGCGTCTGGCTGGCAGGTGTTCTGGCGGGTGACTTTGCCCAATATTAAGTGGGGCTTGTTGTACGGCATTATCCTGAGTAATGCGCGGGCGATGGGGGAGTTTGGTGCGGTGAGTGTGGTGTCGGGGCAGATTCGTGGGGAAACCAATACCATTCCCTTGCATGTGGAGATTCTGTACAACGAATATAATTTTGTGGCGGCGTTTGCCTGCGCTTCTTTACTGGCCTTTTTGGCCTTGCTCACTTTGTTCATCAAGATGTTTGTGGAGTGGCGTATGGCGCAACAGCAGCAGGATTCCTTGCAGAGACAAAGCCGACCGCTAGTGGTGGGTAGTAGTGCTAAAGGATTGTAAGCATGAGTATCGAGATCAAGCATATCCATAAACAGTTTGGCGATTTTGTCGCCTTGAATAATGTCAGCCTGAGCATTGCCTCCGGTGAGTTGCTGGCGCTGCTGGGGCCGTCCGGTTGCGGTAAAACCACGCTGCTGCGCATTATCGCCGGGCTGGAAAAGCCGGATAGCGGCCAGGTGTTGTTTGCCGGTGAGGATGCCACGCATACGCATGTGGCGGAGCGTGAGGTGGGTTTTGTGTTTCAGCACTATGCGCTGTTTCGCCATATGACGGTGTTTGATAATGTGGCTTTTGGTTTGAATGTGAAGTCGCGCAAGACTCGCCCTAGCAAGGAGGCGATCCGCGAGAAGGTGATGCAGTTGTTGAAGATGGTGCAGCTGGACTGGCTGGCGGATGCGTACCCTAGTCAGCTATCCGGCGGGCAGCGCCAGCGTATTGCTTTGGCGCGTTCGCTGGCGGTGGAGCCTAAGGTGTTATTGCTGGATGAGCCGTTTGGCGCGCTGGATGCCAAGGTGCGTAAGGATTTGCGCCGCTGGTTGCGGGATTTGCACCATGATATGCACATCACCAGTGTGTTTGTTACGCATGATCAGGAGGAGGCTTTGGAGGTGTCTGATCGGGTGGTGGTGATGGATCACGGGCATATCGAGCAGGTAGGCCGCCCGGATGATATCTATGAGCATCCAGCTAGCCCGTTTGTGACGCAGTTCCTCGGCGATGTGAATCTGTTTCATGGTCGGGTCGAGCAAGGGCATTTGCACATCGGTGATTACGCGCATGCGCTGGAGCCGCATTGGCAAAGTGGCGCGGAGGCGGTGGCCTATGTGCGGCCGCATGATCTGGATTTGTCTTCGCTGGCCGACGGTGCTTTGGGCCAGGGGACGGTGGAGCACATTCATGCGGTGGGGCCGATGGTGCGGGTGGAGTTGCTGCAGGACAATGGTCAGACGATAGAGGCGGCGGTGAGCAAGGAGCGTTACCGTGAGCTGGGGGTGTTGCCGGGTGATTTATTGTATGTGGTGCCGAAGAAGGTGTCGGTGTTTGCCAAACCGCAGGTGCAGGATTATGTGATTTAAACAGTTAAACATTGCCTTGGCTCAGAACCTCTTTGAGGTTTTATCAGCGGCGCTTATTAGTATCGCGCCAGATTAGCACAAGCCCCCTGCTGCAATTTAATACAGCAGGGGGCTTTTTTGTGATGGCTTAGAACAGGTACTTAAAGCCCAGCGTCAACGCGGTTTCACGGTAGCTGTTACTGCCCAGTTGTTGGCCGATACTGCCCCACAGTCTGAATTGCTTGCTCACCTGGCCGTTCATGCCCAGTTTCAGTTCGGCAATATTGCGGTTACCCGCCTGCTTGCTTTCTACTCCATCCAGTATGGCGCCGGCGGCCTGGCTATTGTTCAGCCAGTTGGCCTCCAGCGAAGTAGACAGCACGCGGTCGGTGGCCAGCGTGTGCTCTTGTTGCAGCTTGAGCCCTACGCGGCTGAACAGATTGTTCTGGCCGCTGGATTCAACCAGGGTGCCATTGGCCTCGGTATGGCTGTCCGCTTTTACGCCGCTCCAGATTAGCTGCGCTTGCGGTGTAATCGACAGGCCATCCTTGTTCAACGGTAGCCGATAACCGGCTTCTAGCGAAGCACTCAGACCTTTCAGGCGGTATTGTTCCTTGGCGCTGTCGGGCAGGTTTTGGCCTTCTACCGTGCCATCCAGCCAGCTGTATTGCAGCCAGCTATCGGTATACAGGCCGTTCTTGCTGCTGGCGTCCTGGAACCAACTGCCATACAGACCGACGCTATAGCCATCTACCTTGCCTTTGGAGTTGGCTTCGACATTGCTGGCATCGGTGGTGCTGTTGGCACGGCCATAAGCAGCCATCACACCTACCGTTGCCTGAGCTTTCGCGCCTAGGTCCAGTGTGAAGGCATCCAGCCCCAGTTGCGCAACATAGCGGTTGATGGTGGTATCCAAGTCACCAGAGGCGGAGTCAAACTGAGTGCGGGAGCCTAGCTGACGCAACCACAGGCTGCTGCCTGTGGCGACTTTGCCATCACGATCTGCCATGTTCAGATTAAACAAGGTGCTTGCAGCCGCCATATTGGCCATATAGCTGCCGGGCTCTGGGCGTAGGGCTTCTGTTTCCAGATAGAAGCCGTTCGCGGTCGATTTGAGCCCGTACTGGTACACCCCTTGTACCGCACGGGCACCTAGTACGAAGTCGGCGTTATTGCTGCCATTGACCTGTGGTCGGCACCATTAATGGTGTTGCTCAGGTTCCAGCTATTGGTGGTGTCGGTAGCATTCAGCGTCAATGTGCCGAGATTGGCGATGCTGCTGCTGCCCAGTGCTTTGGCACCATCGGCTTGTAGACTGCTGGCCGCAGCAATATCAAATTGCCCGCTATAGCCGCTGTTGTCGGCGCTTAGCGTGATGGCGGCCTGACGGCTTAGCTGTGTCTGACCGCTACCGGATAAGGCGTTTGCCAGTGTGCCGTTGGCCGCATCCAGATTCAGGGTGCCGGTGATCAGGATGGCACCGTTACCCAGACCATTGCTGTTGTTCAGCGTGACCGTGGCCTTGTCTGCGATATTAGTCTTCGCCGTTAAGCTGGTATTGGCGGCGCTGACCATCAGCTCGCCGCCGTTTATATTCAGCGTACCGGCACCGATCAGGCCATTGGTGGCAGTGGAGGTGCCGCCGTTGCTGAGGTTTAAGGTGCCGTTATGCAGCTCAAGCTGGCCGGCATTGGCCAAGCTGCCGATGGTCTGGGTTTTGCCATTCAGATGGATTTGTGCAACAAAGCCGTTTTTGTATTAAAAAATACTAATGGACTATGATGTTCGATAGTTAGAGTGTCAAAACGAAAAAAGCCGCTAAACACGAGGTTTAGCGGCTTTAAGGTATTGCTCGCTGCGAGGCTTAACGCTTTTTGGGCGGGCTGAACAGGGCAGAAGCGGGACGACCAGATTGCTGACGGGAAGGCGGCTGTGC
Source organism: Neisseriaceae bacterium TC5R-5 (assembly GCA_020830965.2). Taxonomy (GTDB): domain Bacteria; phylum Pseudomonadota; class Gammaproteobacteria; order Burkholderiales; family Chromobacteriaceae; genus Chromobacterium. The sequence continues at coordinate 97,675 of JACCFC020000002.1, read as the reverse complement.
CGCTGGCGTGCTACTGCGGGAGGTATTGGTGTTACCTGTTGTTCTAGGGTGTGTGCTTGCTCTAGCAGGTGCGGCGGCACCGGGTTTGCGTTCTGGCGTTTGCCGAGACTTATGCCCTTGCCCAGAGCGCTGCCCACGCGCACCATTACCCATTGGAATGGCTTCCGGCTTAACGGATAAATCGGCAATAAAACCGGGCACATCAATTTTGGGAATGCTTTGCTTGGTGAGTTTTTCGATGTCTTTCAAAAAGTTCAGCTCATCGACACACACCAGCGATACCGCTTCGCCTTCGCTACCGGCGCGACCCGTACGACCAATGCGGTGTACATAGTCTTCGGCCACATTCGGAAGCTCAAAATTGACCACATGCGGCAGTTGATCAATATCCAGACCACGGGCGGCAATATCGGTTGCTACCAGCACTTGTAGGGTGTTGTCCTTAAAGTCGGCCAGTGCGCGGGTACGGGCATTCTGGCTTTTATTGCCATGTATTGCAGCAGCGGGAATACCTATTTTTTCCAGTTTTTCTGCCAGCCGATTGGCGCCGTGCTTGGTACGGGTAAACACCAGTACCTGAAACCAGTTATGTTCTTTGATCAGATGGATCAGCAGATCGGTTTTACGGTCCCTATCAACCAGATGTATTTTTTGGGTCACCAGTTCATTGGTGGCGTTGCGGCGCGCAACTTCAATCAGTTTGGGTTGTTTGAGCAGCTTATCCGCCAGGGTTTTTATCTCGTCCGAGAAGGTCGCCGAGAACAGCAAGTTTTGGCGGCGCGCGGGGAGCAGTGCCAGAATCTTACGGATGTCGTGGATAAAGCCCATATCCAGCATACGGTCGGCTTCATCCAGCACCAGGATTTCTACAGCGGAAAGATCAAGCGTACGTTGGCCGAGGTGATCCAGCAGGCGACCAGGCGTCGCGACCAAAATATCCAGCGGTTGGCGCAAGGCGTTGATTTGTGGCCGGATATTGACGCCGCCAAACATCACCATTGATTTAAGTTTGAGGTATTTGCCGTAGTTTTGTACGGATTCGGCAACTTGTGCTGCCAGCTCACGCGTCGGGGTGAGTACCAGTGCGCGTGGTTTGCCTGCCTGATGCGCGGGTTGGCGCATCAGCAGTTGGAGCAAGGGCAGGGTAAAGCCGGCGGTTTTGCCTGTGCCGGTTTGTGCTGCGGCTAGTAGATCGCCGCCTTGCAAGACTTGCGGGATAGCTTGTGCTTGTATCGGGGTGGGGGTGGTATAGCCGCTGTCGGTTAGTGCACGTAATAGTGGCTCGGCCAGGCCGAGGTCTGCAAAACTGGGGTGTGACATGGTATAGCGCTCCTGCGACGGCCTATCGCAGCGAGTGCGAACCAGTCCAGGCAGACGGGAAAAGTTGAAGGCTGCGTAGCCACGTTTCTGTGTGAAACGGACGCGGCGCGCGGACTGGTTCTCGCGCGGGAGGCGGCAGTGTACCGTTAATTACGATACAAAGGAAATGCCTTACGTGGGGGGCGCGCCTCAAAGGTACTGGCTTAGTGCTATTATGATGAGTTGATATTGATTTTTGTACGGTAACGTTAACTTATGAGCCATAACGGGGCGAAGGTAGGGTATTGCTTGGCAAGGGCTACATTGGCATTAAGTTTGTTGGCGGCCCCTTGGGTGCTCAGCGAGGCGAAGTCGGAAAAAGGGGGGGAACGCAAAACCGTCGTGCTTGAAGATACTTTGTCGGAGGGGCTAGTTAAACCGATCTTGGTGATTGCTACCGACTTTGATTGTGATCGTCCTCGTGAGCAGGTGGAAACGATGGTGTGTCAAAACAGCAGCTTGATGCAGCTCGATAATCGTTTACAGAAAGTGTACTTGCAGGCGATGGCCTTGGCTGATGCCAGTCGGCCCACTGCCAGCAATAAATTGGCGAATGAGCAGCAGCGTTGGGTACGAGGGCTGAATGATTGTGCTAGGAGCGAGGCCATGCATATTTGTCTGGGGGATGCATATATTTTGCGCATCAGCCAGTTGCAGGCGACATGGGGCTTGGCCCCTGCTTTGCGGCCGCTTTTGTATCTGTGCCAAGGGCAGCCTAAGCGCACGGTGCTGGCGACGTTTTACCGTACCCACCCGGGTACGGCCAAGCTGGAATATGGTGGTAATACGGTTATTCTGCATCAGGGAGTGGATGGCAATACGGCGCACTACAGCGGCAAGGGGGTGGAGTTCTGGTTGAAGGGTCGGGAAGCCAGTTTGAATTGGCGCGGTGAGGTGATGGATTGTCTTAGTCAGGCGGATGGCTGATTAGCTTACAATAGCCGCCTCCGTAGATCTGAAAGAATATACCATGGCCCTCGCTGCCACTATTTATAAAGCCAGCTTGAGTATTGCTGATATGGATCGCGGCTATTATGCCGAGCACCCTCTAGTGTTGGCACAGCATCCATCCGAAACCGTTGAGCGCATGATGTTGCGTCTGGTGGTGTTTGCGCTGCATGCCAGTGAGTCTTTGCAATTCAGCCGGGGTTTGAGCGCCGAGGACGAACCGGAATTGTGGCAGAAAAATTACGCTGATGAGATTGAGTGTTGGCTGGAGTTGGGCGAGCCGGATGAGAAGCGCTTGAAAAAAGCGTGCAGCCGGGCGCAGCAGGTGGTGTTGTACAGCTATGGTGGTCGTGCGAGTGAGGTGTGGTGGTCCCAGCTGGAAAGTAAATTGGGTCGTCTGGAGAAGCTGACGGTCTTTCGGATAGAACCCGCTACGCTGGCGGCTTTAACTGGCTTGTGCCAGCGTAATATGCAATTGAGTGCCAGCATACAAGATGGCCAGCTTTGGTTGTCGAGCGAGCAGACCAATGTACTGGTAGAGCCGTTACGCCTTAAGTGAGCTGTTTGCTGTGGTGTGGTGCTCCTGGGTTAAAGGTAATTCGATATGCACCCGAAAACTGCCATCGTCGACATTGTGAAACTGCAAGACGCCTCGGTGTTGTTTGATAATACGTGCCACAATGGCCAAACCTAGGCCGCTGCCACCATCGGTGCCGCGATGTTCGGCCAGTCGTTCAAACGGCGATAAGGCGGCTTCGTGCAGGCTGGCAGGAATCCCCGGGCCATGGTCGATAATGTCGAGTATCGCGTGGTCTTCTGTCTGTTTCAGTTGCACGATAAAGGGCGCAGTACCATAGCGGCGGGCATTTTCTAATAAATTGGATAGCAGTCGCTCCAGCGCGAGTGCATCGGCTTCCAGTTCTGGTTCCTTATCACAAATCAGTTGGATCGCCATACTACCGTCGCGGGTGAAGCGGGAGATGACGCTGCTGGCCAGTTCTGCCAGCGCTACGGGCTCCCAGCGGGAGCTGCTCTCTTCTGCGCGTGCAAAATCAATAAATTGACGCACGATACGTGATAGTTCATCGATATTGGCTAGCATATCGAGTTGATCTGCGCTGTTGGTCTGTAACTCCAGCATCAGTTTTAAACGCGTCAACGGGGTGCGCAGATCGTGGGATAAACCTGCCAACATCAAGCGTCGCTCATGAGCCGTGTTATCAAGCGCTTGCGCCATTTGATTGAAGTGGTGTGCCAGCGCGCGTATTTCGCGTGGGCCTTGTTCTGGGACCGGCAGGGGCATATTGCCGCTGGCCAGTTGCTGGCTGGCGGACACGACTCTGCGGATGGGGCGGGTGACTTTCCAGGCCATGATGAAAGCGAGCGCTGTGGCGAACAGCGAGGCAAACACAGCGGCCTGGATGATGGCATTGAGTGAACGATTGCTATAACGCCCAAAGGGGATGGTCAGCCAGTAGGGATGGTCCAGTACATGAACGCTAATCCACAGCTCACTACGTTCCTGTTGCTGGGTATAGTGGGCCTCGACTGGCTCGCCTAGTTCCTGTGATAAACGCGCGGCCAATGCCTGTCCTAGCATGGGCACATTATCATTAGCAAAGTTGGTGTCATTGCCCGCTTGTTTGGGCATCAAGCGCGCGAGCCCAGGTCGATTGTAGCTGAGCAGGAATTCGGCGCGCTGTCGCCGGCTCATTGGCTCCATGGTGCCTTCCAGAAAGGCCAGAGTGTCCACGACTTGGGTGTAGAGCTGTTGTTCCAGTATCCTTAGTCGCTCGCCTCTTACCATCCACAAAGTGAAAACCTGGGTAGTCAATACCACCAGCAGCACCAGTCCTGCCAGGCGGAAAAACAAAGAGCCGCTGAGTTTGCTCATGCTTTAGTCCCGTGGTGTGCCATCCGGCACAAACACATAACCGTAACCCCACACGGTCTGTATATAGCGCAGTTGTGTATCGTTACTTTCCAGCGCTTTGCGCAAGCGCGAGATATGAACGTCTATGCTGCGATCCAGAGATTCGCCATTGCCTTTACCTAAAGCCATTTCCATCAGTTGCTCACGTGTCAATGGTCGGCGTGGATGGCTGACCAGCACCGATAGCACGGCAAATTCGGCACTGGTTAAGGGAATGATTTGCTCATTATGATAGAGCTCTCTTTGTCCCAGCTTAAGAATGAACTCCCCAAATGGTATCTCTTCATCTCCGTCGTGGCGTGCACCAAGTGCTGGTGTCGCGTGGTGACGACGTAATACGGATTGAATCCGTGCAGTCAATTCGCGCGGGTTGAAGGGTTTGGGCAGATAGTCGTCCGCGCCCATTTCCAGACCCAAAATACGGTCGATATCTTCCCCTCGGGCCGTGAGCATAATGACAGGGATAGTTTCGCCCTGCGCTCTTAACTGGCGTACCACGGCCAGCCCATCCTCACCAGGCATCATGACGTCCAAGACGATTAAGTCCGGACGATTACGTGCCAGCTTACGTTCTAAATCTTTAGCATCTGGCAAGGTTTCTACGATATAGCCTTGCTGGTTCAGATAGCGGGTGAGTAGCTCACGTAGTTTGGCGTCGTCATCGACGACCAGGATTTTGTTGTGTTCCATGCGGGTTTCCTCGAAACGTAGGGTGTGAGCTTAGCGCTTTAGCCTTTTATATGGCAGAGGAACAGTAAATAAATATTAAGAAACGACGTTGAAAAACAAAATGACGCAAAGTTTATGACCTCAGCGTGGTGGTGTTCGCCCTTTGCGTGAACCGTTGCGGCCATACCATCGGCATTGAAGAAGGGCATGTTGCCATCTAGTATTAATTCATTGTAAGACGCCATGATTTTAAATGGATAGGGCATGAAAAAAAAACTAGGTGTGATGGGGGGGCTATGGTTGCTGATTCCCGCCTGCAGTTGGAGTGTTGGGTCGATTGGTAATAAGCTCCCCCCTCTTTGGCAACAGTTACCGGCGGCTCAGTTAGGAAGCGAGCTTACCCCTGCTGAGCCAAGAGCTAACTTGCCCGTGGTCGCCTTGTCCAATACCAAGGTGCTAGGCTTGCGCGAGGCGGTACAGGTGGTCGTCAAGCGCCATCCTTCTGTCCTCGCCGCCTTATCCAGTCTGGCACAGCAGGGGAGTGAGGTAGAGGCTAGTCGAGCAGCCTATATGCCGCGTCTTAGCGCCAGTGTCAGTAATGGACGACTGAATCCTAATGGTGGTGGTAATACACAATTGGCCACGCTGTCGGCGTCACAACTGCTTTACGATTTTGGTAAGACCAGCAGCAAGGTCAGTCAGTCAGAAAGTCTGGCGCAGAAACAGGCGGCTTCTTTGCTGAAGCAAATAGATACTATTGCGCAGCAAACAGCCGATGCCTTTGTAGAGAGCCATCGTTACCAGCAATTGCTCGTGTTAGCGCAAACCCAGCTGACATCTATTGATAAGGTGTTGGCCATTTCCAATATGCGGGCAGCGGCCGGTCTAAGCAGTAAGGCAGATCCGATTCAGGCACAAACCCGACAGCAAAGTGCGCAAGCCACTTTGCTACAAATGCAATCGCAACTAAAACAAAATCGGGAAAAGCTAGAGGTTTTGCTTGGTGGAAGAGTGCCTCCGGTGATAGCTGCCTTTCCTGCCGATATGCTCAACAGTGAGGCTTTAAAGTCGGGTCATAATTGGGAACATCTACCGGATATCTTGGTGGCTCAGGCTGATCGCATGGCGGCCAAGGCTGAGTTGGACAGTGCCAAAGCGCAAAGCTGGCCAACTATCTCACTGGATCTGAGCACTAACCGCGCGCTCAGCGGTGTCAATCCAGGTAATTCAGAAACTCGTGGACATTACAATACCGCGGCCATCATGTTTTCCTCACCTATTTATCAAGGTAACGAGCTCAGCGCGCAACGGCGTGCCGCCGCCTATGCTGTTAGTGCGGCGGAATCGCAGGTGGAAGTGGCGCGTTTGGCGGCAGATAACCAGAGCCGTACCTTGCAGGAGAGCATTTCCAGCGCGCGCAATCGCTTGCAAATATTGGCGCAGCGTAAAAGCAGTATTTTGCAAACCCGAGAGTTGTACCGCGAGCAATACACTTTAGGCTCTCGTTCTTTGCTGGATTTGCTGAACGCAGAACAAGAGGTTTTTCAGGCGCAGGCAGATGAGGTCGGTGTAGAGCACGATTTATGGCAGAGCGTCGTCTCTTATTTTCTGGCTGTTGGTGTGAGTAGGCAGATGTTTCATTTGGATAATATGGAAATACAAGGAGTAAAAATTCTGCCATGACACAGCCTCAGGATTACCAGTACTGGATGGAGGCCATGTTGTTGGTGGCCAAGCATTACCGTTTGAATGTGGCCGAGGAACATATCCATGTGCAGCGTAGCTGGGATGGTGACATGCCTTTAGATGCACGCTTGCAGAGCATGGCGCAGCAAATGGGTTTACAACTGCGTTTTGAAGTTTTTCATCCCCGCTTGTTTGATCCTTGGCGTCTACCTTGCATCGTGCAGTTTGAGGATGACTTAATCGGTGTCGTAGAAAAAATAGACAATCAGAACTTAACCAGCATGTTATTCAGTGCAGATCAGGGCTTGGCAACCATTCTTTCCTTAGAAGAAGTGAGTAGCCGAGCACGGCGGGTGCTGTTGTTGCGTCCGGAAGGAACGATTGCTGATGTGCGGGTGGACGACTACATCAAGCCCTATCAGCCGGACTGGTTTTGGCGCATTGTGCTGCGTGATTGGTCGCGTTACGGTGACATCATGCTCGCCTCCCTCGGGGCCAATGTGTTGGCTCTAGGTAGCACTATTTTTTCTATGCAAATTTATGATCGTGTGGTGCCCGCTCAATCAGAACCAACGCTGTGGGTATTATTTATCGGTGTGATACTGGCAATTGGTTTTGAAATGATGTTGCGGCTATCTCGTACCCACATCTCTGACTTGATTGGCAAGCGTGCCGATCTGAAAATTTCAGATCAGATATTTGGGCACGCTTTACGGCTGCGTAATGATGCTAAACCAGCCTCGACGGGGTCTTTTATTGCTCAGATCCGTGAACTGGAACAGGTACGCGAAACCATTACCTCTACTACGATTGGCTCGCTGGCGGATCTGCCTTTTTTCTTTCTGTTCTTATTCATTATCTGGACGATGGCCGGCTCGCTGGTACTTGTCCCGTTGGCTGCCTTGCCCTTGTTGATCATTCCCGGTGTACTTATGCAAGCTCCTCTGGCTCGGCTGGCACGCAGTGGAATGAGAGAAATGGCCTTGCGTAATGCGATATTGGTGGAATCCGTGCAAGGGATGGAGGATATCAAGCTACTCCGTGCCGAGCCGCGTTTTCAGGCGCAATGGAATCACGCTAACAGTGTGTCGGCTGATGTCGGTATGCAACAGCGTTTTTATACCAGCCTATTGATGAATTGGACGCAAACTGTGCAATCGGCCGCCTACGTGATCACCTTATTGGTGGGTTGTTTTCTGGTGATGAAGGGAGAAATGAGCACCGGTACGCTGGTGGGTGTATCGATTTTGTCCTCGCGTATGATGGCGCCACTGGCGCAGATTGCCGGTGTGCTGGCCCGTTGGCAGCAGACCAAAGTGGCACGGGAGGGGCTGGATAGTTTGATTCAGCGCCCGGTAGATCAGATGGCACCGGGTAAAAGTGTCCATCGTTCATTTATTCGCGGTACGTTCGCATTGAAAGACGTGAAGTTCCGTTACGGGGATATGGCGCAACCTGTGGTGCTGAATATTGCCCATCTGGATATCAAGGCTGGCGAGCGGGTGGCTGTTTTGGGGCGCAATGGTGCCGGAAAATCTACCCTATTACAGCTGCTATCCGGCTTACGCTCACCGCAGGAAGGGCAATTGCTGCTAGATGATCTGTCGTTGGCCATGATTGATACGGCGGATGTGCGTCGTGACATTGGCTTGCTTAATCAGCATGCCAACCTGTTTTTGGGCTCGGTGCGTGACAATCTGGTGATGGGGCGGCCACAGGCAACTGATACCGAAATCTTGCAGGCGCTGACCTTAAGTGGGGCGCTGAGTTTTGTGCAGTCATTGCCGGGCAATATTGATTATCTGATTCAGGAGGGCGGCTTGGGTTTATCAGGCGGCCAGCGTCAGGCGCTATTATTGGCACGTACCTTGATTAGACAACCTAGTGTCTTGCTGCTTGATGAGCCTACTGCCTGGCTAGATGAGGTGGCAGAGCATCAATTGATCGAGCGACTGGACAAGTGGCTGGCGCATAGAACCCTGGTCGTCGCCACGCATCGTCCTGCCGTGTTGCAATGGGTAGAGCGGGTGATTGTGCTGCATGAGGGGCAGGTGGTGATGGATGGTGCTAAAGCCCAAGTATTGCAACAGCTAATGACCTCTTGAGGAGATGCAAGATGGAACAGGATAAATCGAATCTGGCTACTACCCAAACACCGCGGCAACGCCCGATAGTACAAGGACAGTTGGAGCCTAGTCTTCCTCGTGTTAGCTGGAGCATCAGGCTTATTCTGCTCGCGCTGATCAGTCTGCTGATTTGGGCAGCGGTGTTTCGACTGGATGAAGTGTCTACCGGTAATGGACAGGTGATTGCCTCCTCCAAAGAGCAGGTTATCCAGTCTTTAGAGGGTGGCATTTTGGCCAAACTCCTGGTGCGAGAAGGAAATATTGTGCAAAAGGGTCAAGTCTTAGCCCATCTGGACCCCGAACGTGCAGAGTCGACGCTCGGTGAAAGTCGGGCGCGACTGTTGGCTGCGCAAGCCACGGCCACCAGATTGAATGCAGAGGTCAATCAAACGCCATTAAGCTTTGCCGTTGACCTGCAACCGTACTCGGAATTGGTTCGCAGCGAAACTGAGCTATACCACTCGCGTCGCGATAGCTTGGAACAATCATTAAGCCGTCTAAATGAGGCAATGGCGCTGGTTACCAAAGAGCTGCATCTTACTGAGCCTTTAGTGGCGAAAGGGGCGGCCAGCAATGTAGAGGTGCTACGTTTGCAGCGCCAACTAAACGAGCTGGAGACCAAAGCCACTGATTTGAAAACCCAGTACTTTGTTAAAGCGCGTGAGGAGTTGGCTAAGGCCAATGCCGAAGTTCAGGAGCAGCTATCGGTTACCCGCGGTCATCAAGAGCAGCTAAAGCACTTGGTATTGACAGCTCCGATGCGGGGTGTGGTCAAAGATATTGTCGTGAATACAGTTGGTGGCGTGATTGCTCCTAGTGGTCGCCTGATGACAATTGTCCCTTTAAATGACCGGCTGGAAATCGAAACAAAAATTCTGCCTCGTGACATTGCCTATATTCATCCAGGGCAGAAAGCTAATGTCAAAATCAGTGCATATGATTACTCAATCTACGGTGGTTTATCCGGTGTGGTGACCACAATCTCTCCTGATACTATTCAGGATGAGGTTCGACGTGATCAGTATTACTACCGTGTTTACCTGCGTACCGATACAGACTCGCTAAAAAGCCAGACTGGTCAGCCGTTACCAATAGTGCCGGGCATGATGGCGACAGTGGATATTCATACGGGTAGTAAGCCTTTGCTGCAGTATTTACTCAAGCCGTTGAATAAGGCGGGCGAGGCGTTGCGGGAGCGCTAGTCAGCGGGGCAAAGAGTTTGCCTTCTACCGCCAGTTTCTGGGCACTCATCGTCGGCAAACGTGTTGTTAAAGGCCTCGTTGCAGCTGTTTTGCTGTGGATTTGCGTAAATCAGCAGAATCAGACACGGCACCAGAATTTTCTGAGGTATTTTCAGTATTTTCCCATAGTGGCGAAGAGCAAGATAAGGAAAAATGAGCGACATCAAATTATCTTGCTGTGGCGCATTGATTGCCATAGCACTTGCGCTTAGGATCTGGGAGGATTAAACCATGAACTATCTATTGCCTGAAGGAGGTTTCAAAACCGCTATCAAGCCTTTGGCTGACCGCAGTGTCAATGTATTGATGTTTGAAGATCAGGAAAATAAAAATATCTACAGCATCATGATCAATCGTGACCAAACTAGGATCGGCGAAACGTTAATCGGTTATTGTGAACGCCAATTAGCCGATTTGACGATCAAGCTAAAAGACTTCAAGCAAGAGCGTAAGCTGGTAAACCATCGCCTGGGTAATGCTAAGCTACCTATTGTACAGGTAGTAAGTCGCCATAAAGAAGCAAATGAAGAATGCTTGCAAGTTCAGACAGTTGTTCAATTACCTAGCCAAGACAATGTTGATGATTCTGAAAACGTAGGGGCTGATAAAGTTCTTGTTTTTACGCTAAGTAGCAACCGAGAGTTTACTGAAGCACAGCGTAAGCATTATGTTCAATTGATCAATAGCTTCATCCCGGCTAATAGCTAAGCCCGGCCATCAAGTTCCTTAATTCTGTTCATATAGATTAATCTGACAATTAGCCATCGTTTTGATAGAGCTCGATTGTCAGATTGATTCAGTTCGTTAGCTGTTCTTTCCTGCTATTAAGTAGCAAGTGCAATAGCCACCTTCTGCTGCTAACCGCAATCCCTTGTTCGTCCATTAAACATAAATCTTAATCTCTCTTTGCCTTATTAATTGTTAGGTTCGTCATGCTCGTCCTACAATTGAGGTTAACGATTTTGACCGATGATAATAGTTACTGTCACACTGCAGGCCTTGATCTGCCTTCCTTGGTACATAGGTACCGGTCACCCGTTTAATTCATTTTTCAAGACAGGGGTTTATTATGTTGCTTTCGCGCACGTTGAAGGTTGGGATGCTAGTGTTGTCGTTGACTGTGCCAGTATTGGCACAAGCCGATGCGGTTCAAGATGCGGCGATTAAAGAATTAACCAGTACCTTGGGCATCGACGGAATGTTGCCAGGTTTGGCGCAACGTACCAGTGCCAGTGCCATGCCCTTATTGCAGGAGTATTTTGTTAAGAACAAGATTTCCTTGAGCAAGGCCCAGCAGCAAAAGGCCCAAGAGGGCTTGAAAGCCTATGTGGATGGCGTACAAAAAGTGGCAAATGATTATTTTGCTTCGCCTGCTGTAAAGCAGCAATTTGCAAAAAACCTGAACGCAGCCTATAGCGCGCAATTCAGTGCCGAAGAACTAAAGCAGATTAATGCGTTTTACAAGACGGCGGCAGGTCAAAAGCTGTTGAAGCAGCAGCCGCAGATACTGAACACACTGGAGCTGGAAACACTGAAGCAGGCTGAGCCCACCTTATTGCCTAAAATGCGTAGTGCTGCCGAGGCTTATGGTAAGCGTATTGCCAAGAAATAAGGGCGAGGGAAGGGTGTTTGATGTTGATACGTGATGCTGGCGAAGCGGATGTGGCCGCCATTTTGGTTATTTATAATGAGGTGATTGCGACATCTACCGCTATTTATAACGATGATCCGTTTAGTTGTACCGAGTTTAGTGGCTGGTTTTGTGGTCGAGTCGCCGCTGGACTGCCGATATTAGTGGCAGAGCATGATGGCAAGGTCGTTGGCTTTGCCAGTTTTGCTCCTTTTCGTGAGCGACCTGGTTTTCGGTTTACCGTAGAGCATAGTGTGCACTTAACGGCTGAGGCGCGTGGCCAGCAAGTAGGCTCTGCGCTGATGCAAGTTTTGTTCGCGCGTGCTCAAGCCTTGGGTAAACATGTGATGGTCGGGGCTGTGGATGCCGAGAATGAAGCCTCTATTCGTTTTCATGAAAAACTTGGCTTCGTGCAAACCGGAGTGTTGCGGCAGATAGGCTTTAAATTTGATCGCTGGCTGGATCTGATTTATCTACAGAAATATATCAACGAGTAAGTTGTTATGCAGCAAATAGCGCCGCAGATTACTGCGGCGCTATCTGAAACTACAAGCACTGTCTAAGCAGTGTTTTTTTTGGATTCGCTCTCTCTACCTTCGTACGACTTAGCGCACTTCTGCAACAATATCTCTAGTGAACACCTTTTCGCAATACTTACATTTCATTTTTGTGTCAGATAATTGGCTTTTGACATAAAAAAAGCTACTAACTGGCTCTTTATGGGTAATGCAATTCGAATTCGGGCAAGAAAAAATCCCCTCAATTGTTTCAGGTAGGCTCAATTTGTATTTTTTTAGCACTTCAAAGTGATCAATCACATTGACGGTGGCTTGGGGGGCAAACAGAGCCAATTCGTTGGCTTGCTCAGCAGATAGGGCAATATTCTCTACCTTGATAATATCTTTGGCGCCCATGTGACGGCTGGAGAGATTCAAACCTACGGTGACGCGCTCACCAGTTTCTGCCAATTTAAACAGACGCAGAATTTTCAGCCCATGCCCAGCCGGAATGTGGTCAATGACCGTGCCTTGCTTCAGTGCTTCAACAGTACGGGTGTATTGCATGATGATTTCCTCGGATACTCTAGACAGTTTCGTTTAACACCAAGGCCAGCAACGCCTGCCGTGCGTAGACCCCGTTTTTGGCTTGCTGGAAATAGTAGGCATAATCACTGCTGTCGACGCTGATATCAATTTCATCCACGCGAGGCAAGGGATGCAGGATTTTCATATTAGGGCGGGCCTCCAGCAGCATCTCAGTACGTAAAACGAACTCACCCTGTATCTTTTTGAACTCAGCCTCGTCAAAGCGCTCGCGCTGTACTCTCGTCATGTACAGGATATCTACCTGTGGGATAACACTCTCCAGTTTATTCACTATCGTGTATTGAATGCCTTTCTCGTCCAATGCCTCGCAAATATAGTCTGGCATCGCCAGTTGCTCTGGAGAGACAAAATAAAAATGAGCATTAAAGAGAGACAAGGCCTGGGTAAGAGAATGCACGGTACGGCCATATTTGAGATCGCCCACTAATGCAATACTCAGATTTTCCAGCCTGCCTTGTGTTTCATGGATGGTAAACAGATCGAGCAAAGTCTGAGTGGGGTGCTGGTTGGCGCCATCGCCGCCATTAATGATAGGTACATCAGAAAACTCGCTGGCGAGGCGTGCGGCACCCTCTTTGGGGTGACGCATCACCAAGGCATCGGTATAGGAACTGATGATTCGGATGCTATCGGCCAGGCTTTCGCCCTTTTTGGCACTGGTATTGCTGCCATCAGCAAAACCAATGACGTTGCCCCCTAAACGTTTTATTGCTGTTTCAAACGAGAGGCGAGTGCGGGTGGATGCTTCAAAAAAGCAGCTGCCGATCAGCCGGTTCTTAAGCAAATCATGGCGTGGGCTTTGCTTGAGTTGTGTCGCTGTTGTTACGACCAGTTCCAGTTCCGCCCGACTAAGGTCGGCAATGGAAATAATGTCTTGCTGATAAAGTGGATTGACCATGCTAGCGTCCTCTATTGAGATGTCGAGCGCGCGAAAAAAAAGCCCCTGTGCACAGGAGCTGGGGCGAGCTGTATGATTTTGTAAACGTCAGCATGATGAAAGGCAGAGAGCTAGGCCTACTATAGACATAGATCTCTGCTGTAACGCTGTGTTGCTGTGCCATCGCTTAGGTTCCGCATAAAGTTGCCGGATTTTAATCCTAAACAGTGGCTTTAGGTAAGCCTCTCCCTGTCACCATCTCCGGTTACAGCGCTTTTTAGAGGCGGAAATTCCCGACTAAGGCCTCCAGTCGTGCTGCCAACTCTCGTAAATTGTTTACGGAAGTGCTTACCTGACGTGCTACATCATTATTACTTTGTGCCATATGACTGATGCGCTCAATATTCTGGGCAATTTCCAAGCTAGAGTTCGACTGCTCGCGGGTAGAGCTGGCGATCTCCACAATGCTGCTGACCAAGGTCTGACTGCGATCAAACACATTCTGCATCGCGTCATTAGCCTGGTTGGCAATCTCAACACCGGCAAAAACCTGCTTGCTACTTTGCTGGACATCTTTTACCGCTTGTTCAGTTTCGTCCCCAATAGCGCTGACGATGCGACTGATCTGCAAGGTGGCCTCAGCGGTACGACCAGCTAGGTTGCGCACCTCATCAGCAACGACAGCAAAACCGCGTCCCATTTCCCCGGCTCGAGCCGCTTCAATGGCCGCGTTCAAAGCCAGCAGATTAGTTTGATCGGCAATGTCCTTAATCACCCCCACGATGGTATAGACCTCCTCCGAGCGTACTCCCAAGCCATTTACCCGCGTCGCGAGCGTTTGCATGTATTGCGTGATGGTTCGAATTTCAGCCGTGACTAAATTAACGGTTTCCAAGCTGTGTTTGCTTAACTCGCCCGTTTCCCTCGCCGTGCTTTCTGCCTGCTGAGCTGTATTGGCAATATGTTGCACGCTAACGGTTACCTCCTCCACGCTGGCCGCCGTTGCGCTGGCTGCTTCTGATTGAGAGCTGGAGGCGGATTCAACTTGCTGAGCAGATTGGGTCAGAGAGCCTGCTGCGGCTGTTACGGCCAGGCTCTGTTCGCGCACCTCGATAAACATCTCATGCAAGCTGCTGATAAAGCGGTTAAAAGCATCGGCAGTACGGCCAATTTCATCATGATTTTTTACTGGGATACGAAGCGTGAGATCACCCTTGCCAGAAGCTAACTGCTCCATCGTGTCGGCCAAGTGATTCAGTGGGCGTGTCAAAGTACGTACTACGGCGGCCAATACCAGCAGAATCAATACCAAAGCCACGATTCCGATGAGAACGGCCGCTAAGCTTTGCTGGCGCGCTCCAGCGGTGATGGCCGCAGTGGGGATACTGACTCCCAAACTCCAAAACTGACCGGTATTGGCAATTCTGACGGGCTGAAAAAAGTGTGTAAATCCACCCTCTTCATAGATAAATTCCTTACCCTGTTTGATCTTGTCTAGGTAGGTGCTCAGAACGCCTCCTTTGGGAACAGGCTTACCTAACAGCTTTGTTTGGGGGTTCACCACATAGAGGCCCCCCTCCGACAGCATGCTGATATAACCAGTCTCTTCCAAACGCACCTGGCCGAAGCGCTTTTGCAAATCATCCAGAGCAATATCGGCCGCGGATACCCCCAGTAACTTACCGTGGGCGTCTTTCATCACCACAGCTAGCGAGCTTTCCAGAATCATTCTGTCCTGTACCTCATACGGGTAGGGCTCAGTAATGGTGTCGCGCCCCCGCTGTTTCGGCGCATAGTAGAAGTCGCCCCAACCGGGTTTTTCATAATCAGGTTGATAGGTTTCTGGGTGATCTTTATATTTCGGGAACAATTTGACCCGGTCAGATGACATCATCACATCCATCTGCGCCTTACTTTGCTTATCTTTAGTGATGTAAGGCTGATAACGACCCGTCGGATCATGGCGTGGCCAATCAAAACGGAAAGCCTGATCATTGCCATCGAAAGCATTGGGCTCCCATAGCATCCACAAACCTACCGATAAAGGTGAGCCATCCAGCATTTGCTGGATCACATTATCGACCACGTGGCGATCCGGCGGATTAACGCGTTTGACACCCAATACGGTTTCTGCAAGGTGTTGAGGCAGTGCAAAGCCCTGTGAAAAGCTGCTTTCCGCTTCCTTAGCAAAGCTTTTGGCCTGCTCTGTATTTAAATGATGACCCTGCTCGACAGCCGCTTGGTAACTCAGCCTAGCAATCAGGCCAATCATTACCGCAAAGCCGAGAGCGACGGCAGTAGCGGCTACCAGCGTAATGCGTGTGCTTAAGCGTCCCCATTTTCTTGTGCTCATTCTTGCCTCAGTTCATGCGATGGCTATCCCACATTAAACCTTATGCATAAAACGAAGAGATCGCCAGATAAGAAACGCAACGCAGCTAATAAAACGCTGCTGGCACTAAGTATAGTCACCCCAAATAGTTTGAATCGCAGCCACCGCAGCCAGTGCTGCCGTCTCGGTACGTAATATACGTGGCCCTAGGCGCAACGGTGTCCAATCACTAGCCAATGCAGCAGCTTCCTCCTGTGCGGTATAACCGCCTTCTGGCCCAGCCATCAGCCATACTTGTTGTGGGGTCTGCGCAATATCGGCGAGGCCTCGCTTACCAAGTGGGGACAGCAGCAACTTGCTATCGGCTAATACGGGTTGTTGCAGCCATTCTTTGAAGCTCATGATCGGGCGTACCAACGGAACGGTATTACGGCCGCATTGCTCGCAGGCGGCAATCACGATTTCCTGCCAGCGCGCCACTCGCTTATCGGCGCGCTCTCCCGCTAACTTCACGACTGAGCGCTCGGCGGCGAGAGGCTGAAAGACAGACACCCCCATTTCCACCCCTTTTTGCAAAGTGAACTCCATCTTGTCACCGGCAGAGATGGCCTGAGCTAAGCTTAAGGAAAGAGGAGATTCGCGTGACACCGGGTTAAAGCTGAGAACCTGACAATCCACCTCACGCTTTTGCACCGCCAATAACCGGGCCTGATACTCCCCCCCTTTGCCATTAAACAAAGTGATATCGGCACCCGTGGCTAAACGCAGCACCTGGATATGGCGAACTACCTGCTCCGGCAGGCTGAAATTTTGAGCGGGAGCTAGCTCCCTGTCGATATAAAACCTTGGCATTACACATTAACAATCATGATAGAGATAGATATTTTGCTTTGTCTATTGCGATGCAGCAAACTAAGAGTGCCGATAAGGTATTCATCCAGCCTGGCGCAACACAACACACCGTTTTGCCCGCCATGCTGAAGGGCTTAGGAGGAACATCATGCAGGTGTTGGAACAAATCAAGCAACTATTAATTACCGTAGCACAACAGGAAGTGATGCCGCGTTTTTTACACGTCGGCAAAAATCGCAAAGAAGATGGCACCTTGCTTACCGAGGCTGACCTAGCCTGCCAGCAAGCGCTTCAGCAAGCCCTCCCCGATATTCTGGCCTATCCGGTTTTGGGTGAAGAGATGGAAATGTGCGAACAAAGCGCGCTATGGCAGCAGAATCCAGCGGGCTTATGGGTGGTTGATCCCATTGACGGTACGACGAATTTCGTTAATGGCCTGCCTTATTTCGCTATTTCGGTAGGCTTAATGCGGCAGGGCAAGAGCGAACTGGGCGTGATCTATAACCCGGTGTCGCAAGAGATGTTCTACGCCCGGCGCGGGCAGGGTGCTTATATGAATGGCCAACGTCTACCGCTGAAAACCCTGGCTAATAGCATGAGCGAAGCGATTGCCAGTGTGGAAGTCAAATATCTGCGCTCGGGTAAACTGGCTGCCCGGCTCAGCAGCATCTGCCCCTGTGGCAGCTTACGCAATATGGGTTCCAGCACGCTGGACTGGTGCTACCTGGCTGCCGGACGCTATGACTTATACCTGCATGGTGGTCAGCGGCTGTGGGACTACGCGGCCGGGGCGGTGATTCTGGAAGAAGCCGGCGGACAGATTGCCAGTTTGAATACCGATGACTACTGGAATGACACCATCTGGCAGCGCTCTGCGGTAGCGGCGCTGCATCCGGAGCTATTCACCCAATGGCACCACTGGGTACGGACGAATCAATGAGCCATCCACTCATAGCACCAAGCTGCGGCCACCATCCACTGCCAGAATCTGCCCGGTAATATAGTGGGCATCCAGTAATAAAAACGCGACGGCCTGAGCAATATCCTCGGGTACGCCGCCACGTTGCAAGGGAATGCTGGCCTCAATCAACTGTCGCTCCGTCGCACTGAAGGAACGCTCATCATCCGGCCATAAATTGACCCCCGGTGCCACGCCATTAACCCGCACCTCGGGTGCCAGCTCCAAAGCCAGGCTGCGAATCAACTGCGCATGCCCGGCTTTCGCCAGGTTATAGACCACATGACGGCGCATCGGGCGCTCAATATGAATGTCGGCAATACCGACAATCGCCCCCCGTCGCCGTCGCAATTCAGGCACCAAAGCCTGACTCAAAAATAACGGCGCTTTCAAATTACTGCCCATCAAATCCAGCCAGGCCGCTTCATCAATCTCCCCCAACTCGGTCGGGAAAAAGCTGGACGCATTATTGACCAAACCATCTAGCCGGCCAAAAGCAGCGATAGCCTGCTCTGCCAAGCCCATGATGGCGGCGCTATCCAATAAGTCCGCCTGCAGCAACTGTACCGAAGCGGGCCGCTTCGCCTCCAGCTCCTCGGCCAACTGGTGCGCGGCCATGCCCGAACCACGATAATGTAAAACCAGGCGCAAACCGCGCCCATGTAAATGGCGGGCAATCCCGGCTCCCACCCGGCGCGCAGCACCGGTAATCAGTACGACATTTTCCTGAGCGACGTTTACCATGATTCCATTTCTTATTTACTGGCCCAAACCAGGCAGACAAGCCTGTACCGCCTCCAATAAGGCGGTACGCACCTCCGGCAGATGAAACTCCGCTGCCAGACGGCCATCCTGCCGTTTAGCCCCACTGATTTCTATCCGCAATAGCTTATGCGTTGCCGATTGTCGTTGAATAAAACGGCCATGGGAATGCCAACTAAAAGCAAAATACTGTTTATCCTGCGCCAAACCGCTAAAGACACTATCCTCCGTTTGCCGCAAACCACCTAAAGCCACCTTCAACTGGCTTTTCGGCGAATCTCCCCCCCGCATAAACGGTTTGGCATCCCACAGTTTTGTATGCTGTGGCACCCGTAGCACCATTTGCAAGGGTGGGCTGCCAGCACGACAAGACAAACCCAGCCGAGCGGGGAAAGAACGCCGCCCCACCCACACCTCACCATCCAGGCTGACCACCTTCACCGGGCTCGCTTCCGCTGGTGTGGCTAGCACCCACTGTGCCTTGGGGGCTGCCAGCGCCGTTATCGTGATCAACTGTAAACCCAAAATCAAGGCAATCCATCGATAAAATTTGCTCACCCTCTTCTCCTGAAGGCTTGTTTCCACCACAATCGCGCCACAACTCAGTAGGAAGCCCGATATGCACAAGCTACCCACCCCTAGCGCCCCCGCGCTGGCGATAAGCCAGCAATTAACGGAAGTGATCCGCCAGCGCATTCAACAAGCCGATGGCTGGATACCCTTCTCTCTTTATATGGAACTGGCACTCTATGCGCCTGGCCTCGGCTACTACAGCGCCGGTAGCCACAAGCTGGGCCACGCGGGCGACTTCACCACCGCCCCAGAAATGACCCCGCTGTTTGCCCGTACGTTGGCGCAACAACTGGCCGAACTCCTACCGCAAACCGCCGGCAATCTCTACGAATTCGGTGCCGGTAGCGGCCAGCTAGCCATCGACCTGCTCAGCGAACTGCAGGCCTTGGGCCAACTGCCCACCCACTATTTCATCCTCGATCTCTCACCAGACCTCATCGAGCGCCAGCAACAACGGCTGCAACAAGCTCATCCGCAACTGATGGACCGCATCAGCTGGCTGAGCGAACTGCCCGCCAGCCTGGATGGCATTGTGATCGGCAATGAAGTGCTGGACGCGATGCCCTGCGAACTCATCCACTGGACCCCGCAGGCACAACAACGCGGCGTGAGCCTGAGCGGCGAACAATTCAGCTGGGTTGACCGCCCGATACAAGACCCCGTGCTTCAAGCCGCCGTCGCCGCCCTGCCGCCACAAACAAAAAATTATGTCTCTGAGATAAGCCTAGTCCAAGTTGGCTTCATTCACACCCTGGCCGCTGCGCTGAAGCGCGGCGGCATCATTCTGATTGACTATGGATTTCCGGCACATGAGTACTACCACCCGCAGCGCAGCATGGGCACCCTGCTTGGTCACTACCGGCATCACACGGTAGACGACCCCTTCTTTTTGCCGGGATTAATGGACTTGACCTGCCATGTGGACTTCAGCGCAATTGCCCAAGCTGGCATTGAGGCAGGGCTAGACCTGATCGGCTACACCAATCAGGCCCAGTTTCTGCTCAATGCCGGCATCGGCACCTTGCTGCAACAACTTGACCCGCACGACACCCTGAACTACCTGCCACAAGCTGCCGCCGTGCAGAAACTGCTCGGCCCGGCGGAAATGGGCGAATTATTCAAAGTGGTGGGGTGGGGGAAAGGCATCAGCATAGAC
Source organism: Neisseriaceae bacterium TC5R-5 (assembly GCA_020830965.2). Lineage (GTDB taxonomy): Bacteria > Pseudomonadota > Gammaproteobacteria > Burkholderiales > Chromobacteriaceae > Chromobacterium. The sequence continues at coordinate 77,467 of JACCFC020000002.1, read as the reverse complement.
TGGTGTGGTTTCTCACATGGCGACCGCTGTTACACCCTGTGACGGTGCCGCCCGCTCCAGCGCGCTTAGCCACTCACCGCACTCACTGCCCAAGGAGGATAGCAAGCACTGCAAATAAGCGACGCCACTGCTCTGGCTGCGGCTGAGCTCCTGTAACTGTGCGGCGATAATCGACAGCTCGCCCAAGACATGCACGCCATCCAGACAGGCATCGCGTAGCTCAGCAATAGACTGGCCTGCCTCGGCCAGATCAATGGCCTGACCACGCTGAAAATTGGTTCATAAACGCAGGGCTGGCAAGATAGCAGCGGTGTTGTTCATGGTTTAGCCCCCTCTTGTGAAGCCAAGGCGGCGAACGGGGAAATATCGAGGTGTAAGGGGATAAGGGGTTTGGTAGACACGGTCATACTCCTGTTTTGAGTTTAATCTGCCATCTTCGCTCTCAAACGAGGATGGCAGACACATGGCAGGGTTGAGAGACCGAGAAACAGGAACCGGCGGCCCGAAGGCCCCCCACCATGCGCCGCCATAGGGCATAGCAATAGTGTTGGCGACAGACATAAACTGTCCGCCTGTTTCATCCGGCTCTCACTCCAGAGTGCTCGGTTGAGCACGCGTGGATTCTAACTGATTTCCTGTTTTTAGCCACCCAAACCACTCAAAAACACCTAACAGCACCAGCCCTCGCCAGTTCAGATTTCGTATTATTTCGAGGGGTTCGTGGTTCGTTTTCTCCACCCCCAGCCCTGCCTACTGACAGCCGTCCTCTGCGCCATCTTCGCGCATATCAGCATAATCGCTAGCAAATCTTCACCAGCGCCAAGTGGCACTGGTTATGTTCATTCCAATCAGGAGCGTCCTTTACCATGCAGAATCGCCTCACCCCCATTAACAGCCCCGATAACCTCTTCCATGACGGCGACCCCGGTCGTGGTGAAATGGGCACCATAGTCAGTGCCGACTGGCTGAACACCATACAAAGCGTCACCGGTTCACTACAGGATGAAGTGCTGACGGTATTACAGGACAACAGTCAGCAGGCCGACCCAGCGCGCAAGGATCAACTGCTGCAAGCGATGAAAAAACTGGCGTGGAATAGTACGGCACGGCCGAGTACCTTGACCGGTTATGGCATCACCGATGGCGCCACCAAGACCGAATTAAATACCCGCGCCACTCAAGCCGCTCCTGCCGGTGAGGTGGCTCACTTTGCGATGGCAGCGGCACCGAGCGGCTGGCTGAAAGCGAATGGCGCGGCGGTGAGCCGTACTCAATACGCCGAGCTGTTTGCCGCTATTGGCACCACCTACGGTGCAGGGGATGGCAAAACGACCTTTAATCTGCCTGACTTACGCGGCGAGTTTGTGCGGGGCTGGGATGATGGTAAAGGGGTGGATGCGGGGCGTGTATTTGCCTCATGGCAAAGGGGTTCGTTGATCCCGGGAGACAACGGAACTGATACATGTACTGTACTAACGAACCTCGGTGTGCCCGGAAATATATTGCGCGCCGGGCTGGACGAGCTAAACGTAACAACTGCAAGTGTATACGGAAATGCCCTGCATTACTTTGAGATAGGCAGCCCAGTGCAGCTCGCCCCATCCTTAATTCCTATTCACGCTGGGGTAGCTCGCCCTCGCAACCTCGCCCTGCTTGCCTGCATCAAATACTAAGGAGAACCAGATGACTATTCAAAAAACTGTTTACGCTTATCACCCGCAAACCGGTGAATATCTCGGTGAAACTGTGGCCGATCGCTCGCCGTTAGAACAGGCCGAAGTTTGGCTGATCCCGGCGCATGCTACCGAATTCGCACCGCCATCGGCTGGCGAGCAAGAAGTTGCCGTCTTCGAGGACGGTGCGTGGAAGCGGCAAGCCGATTGGCGCAAGGTGCCATTGTGGAGCACGCAAAGCGCTCAGTCAGTGCAAGCACAGATTGGTGACACCCCGAATAGCCTGCAAGCGACGATGCTAGAGCCACCGCAGTTTGCTTGCTGGCAGGGAGAGGGTTGGGGGGTGGATGAGGCTGCCCAACAGGGAGCGCACAGTCAGCAGGCCGAGCAAGCGTTGCAGCAGGCATTAGCTAATGCTTATGCCAAGCGCCGTCCGTTGGAGGATGCGGCTGAGTTGGGCATCGCTAATGCGCAGGAGCAGCAGCAACTAAGCTTGTGGAAGCAGTATTGCGTTGCGCTGGCGCGTTTACCCCAACTGGCACAGTGGCCGTTGCTGGCGGATAGTGATTGGCCTGTCGCGCCGTAATTGATCTAGATGATTTGAGTCGGCGAGCTTAACGATGTGTGGCAAGCTTAGCGGAAGATCAGATCAAATTGTGCATGGGCATCAACGGTGCCCGCTGCTACTGGGCCGGTGGCGTAATAGCCAACCACATAGTTGAGAGTGGCGGAGCCGTCGGCAGCGACCGGCACAAACAGGGTGGAGCTGGTTTGGCCGACCCACAGCGGTGAGCCGTTCAGATGACGTAGTTTGAGCTGAATATTGTTAGCGGTGCCTTGATTGTGTAAATAACCGGTCTGTGAGGTAGCGTCGTGGGTATCGGTAAATTGCAGTGCCACGGCCTGAATGCCGGGTTGGCAGTGTTTAATCTGCACGCTGAAGCGGGTGGTGCCCGCTTCGGGCTGGGTCTCGCTAAAGCTGCTGATGGAGAGCAGCGGCAGTTTAATTTGACTGTTGTTTTCGACGGTGCAGCTTAGCTGCCGTTTTGCGGTGGTGGTTAGGGTTTGGATATTGCTGCTTGACTGTGTGCTGCTTGGACGGGTGTGGCAGTTGTTATCGTTGTCATCTGTCAGGCAACTGGCTTCAATCGCGTGTCCGCTGAAGTCGATTTGTAACTGATTAGCGTGAGCAGAGCTGAGCCAGAGCACGGCGAGTAGTAGTGAAGCGGAGAGCAGGTTTTTTTTCATATTCAAGTTGTCCAGGCGGGCTTGATGCTTAGTCACGCCAGCCGCGAGATCAGTGAGTTGGTGTCTAGGATTAATTAAAGACTAGCTCAAATGGGGTGTTGCTGAGGACGTTACCGGGTGAGGCTATGCCAGTGGCGTAGTAGCCGGCGACGTAGGTTATGGTAGCACTTCTGTTTTCGCCACTACCACTTAATGGGAAGAAATGGCTAGTTTGACCGACGGCTAGCAGTTTGCCATCACTATCCATCAGTTGCAGTTGGATATTTGTGGCGGCTGTTGTGCCTGTGCTGATATTGAGCAGCCTGCCGGTGATGGGGTCGGCATTGCTTGACGGTTTGAAACGCACCGCTACGCTATTGAGGCCGCTATTGCATCCTGCTACGGTGATGGTGAAACTTACAGAACCCACAATGGGATAGGCAGGTGTGAATGCCGAGGAACTGACTGTGGGTAGGATGATATTTTTATTTGTGTCATAGGCAGCAACGCGGCAGGTGTTGCTGCTGGGCTGACCGCTGAGCGTTTGGACGGTTGTGACGAGGGGCTTAATGGTAGGGGTGACAGATGAGCGAGGCATGGCCAGCGTATCGTCGTTAATATTCATCGTGCTGCCGACTACCCTCCCTTGAAAATTGATCTGCAAGTCTTCTGCCTGCACCTGGGTGATAGATAAAAGTGCTATTAAACCTGCTAAAGCCCCTAGGGCGTGACGGATTGTGCGCATAGCTGATCTCCAAGAGATAGTTGATTCTGGTTTGAAAGTGAAAATAAGCAGAGAATCAATTTATTAGCTGGGACTTATAGCGTGAATGTTTTACCAGCGTCTAGCGCTTGACGCTGGCATTTTGGCCATCAGAGGGGCTTGTACAGCAAGTGCCCGTTAAGGACGCTTGCTGATAAGGGCGACTAGCTTAGTGTTGCAGAATCTTGGATAAGAACTGCTGTGCTCGTTCTGAGCGGGCGCTGATATCACCAAAGAACGCGTCTTTATTGCAGTCTTCGACGATAGCGCCTTTGTCCATAAAGATGACGCGATCGGCCACGCGTCGGGCGAAGCCCATTTCGTGGGTGACGCACATCATGGTCATACCCTCGTGGGCCAGTTCGGTCATCACGTCCAACACTTCATTAATCATTTCCGGATCAAGCGCGCTGGTAGGTTCGTCAAACAGCATGGCGATGGGGTCCATCGCCAGCGCGCGCGCAATCGCGACGCGTTGCTGCTGGCCGCCAGAGAGCTGGCTGGGGTATTTTTCGGCGTGAGCTTTGAGGCCGACCCGTTCCAGCAGTTTACGGCCATTGCTGATGGCCTCTTCTTTGCCGCGGCCCAGTACCTGGGTTTGGGCAATCGTCAGGTTTTCGATAATGGACAGGTGCGGGAACAGCTCAAAGTGCTGAAACACCATACCTACCCGGCTGCGTAGTTTGGGCAGATTGGTTTTGGGGTCGCCGACCGAGATGCCATCAACGATGATCTCGCCTTTTTGGAAGGGTTCCAGCGCGTTGACACATTTAATCAGTGTCGATTTGCCTGACCCGGATGGGCCACAGACAACAACGACCTCGCCCTTGGCGACTTGGGTGGTGCAGTCGGTGAGCACTTGAAATTCGCCATACCATTTACTGACCTGTTGTAAAGAAATCATTGCATTCATACCACTAACCTCTTTTGCAAATGCTTCACTAGTAAGGAAGCGCCAAAGCTGATGATGAAGTAAACCAAACCGGCAAAAATCAGGAATTCATGTGATTGACCGACAATATCGCCCTTGGAGCGGGCAGTATTGAGGAAGTCCATCAGGCCTACAGCGTAAACCAGCGAGGTGTCCTGAAACAGAATGATGGATTGCTGCAATAGCAGCGGTGTCATTTTTCGGAATGCCTGCGGCAAGATGATGAGCCGCATCACTTGTGGATAAGACATCCCCAGCGCATAGGCGGCGTTCGCTTGACCTTTGGCAATGGATTGAATACCCGCGCGTACGATTTCAGAAAAGTAAGCGGCTTCAAACATCACAAAAGCCACTAAGCAGGAGGTGAAGGCACCAACGGGTTCTAGGCTGCCGGTGATCCAGCTCAGAATCATCGGAACGATCAGATAGAACCAGGAGATCACCAGGAGCAAGGGAATGGAACGGAAGTAGTTAACATACCACTTGGCCAGACGCGAGAGCCACGGGCTGGCTGAGAGTCGGGCCAAGGCGAGCAGCGTACCTAGCAACACTCCTCCGATGATAGCTAGCAGCAGCAGTTCTAGTGTCAGTTGCATGCCTTGCATCAGGCCGGGTAGAGCGCTGGCAATTTGGCTGAAGTCTACATTCATTATTTGCCTCCCATCATGCCGGGAATCTGTACCCTTTTTTCTACCCAGGCCATCAGTTGCATCAGGCTCATGTTCAGCACGAAGTAGATCAGCGTGGCCAGGGTAAAGGCTTCAAAAATGTTGGCGGAAAACTCGGCCATTTGCTTGGTTTGCGCCAGAATTTCCATCAGGCCGATCAAGGAGGCGACCGAGGAGTTTTTGAAGATATTCAGAAACTCGCTGGTGAGTGGTGGGATGATGATGCGAAAAGCCTGTGGCAATAAGACATAGCGATAGACTTGGCCGAGGGAGAACCCCATGGCTAATGCCGCATTGCGCTGGCCGACAGGCAGCGCTTCAATCCCGGTGCGTACCTGTTCGCAGACCCGTGCTGCGGTAAACAGGCCAAGACAGATCACCACCGAGATATAGGCGGAAGCGGCGGGGTCAAGATCTTGCTTAAACCAGATTTGCAGCGATTCTGGTAAAAAATCGGGTACCAGGAAGTACCAGATGAATAGTTGTACCAGTAAGGGCACATTGCGAAATAGCTCGACATAGGCGGTAGCTAGGTTGGCGAGCGGCTTGTAGGGCAGTGTGCGCATCACGCCGAGTAAAGAGCCAAGCAGCAAGGCGATAATCCAGCCAGCGATGGCAACAGCAATTGTCCAGCCAAGGCCAGAGATAAACCAGCTAAGGTAAATTTCACTGCCTACTCCGGTAGGCTTGAAGAAAATACCCCAGTCCCAGTGATAATTCATAAGCAACTCCCAAACGACAATAGCTTGCTGTGCCTTCCATCAAGAGAAGGTAAGCCTGCTTGTATTACGGTAAAGCCAAGTGATGAATGCTGACCGGGGCAAGGCGATAAGCCTTGCCCCGGTATGAGCCTATTTATTTTTGCTCGGCGGCTTTGTCTGTCGGGTTGGCAATCAGGGCCTTAAATTCGGCAGACATTGGGAAGTTAAGGTTAAGCCCTTTAGGAGGGATGGGGCTGGTAAACCATTTGGCGTACATGTTTTTCACTTCGCCGGATTTGAAAGTGTTGATCAGCGCGGTATCGACCACTTTTTTGAATGCCGGGTCGCCCTTACGCATCATGCAACCATAAATTTCAAAAGACTGTGGCTTGCCGGTGACGATCCAGTTGGCCGGATTTTTGGCTTTGGCTACTTCGCCATAGAGTAGGACATCGTCCATCATGAAAGCAGCGGCACGGCCGGACTCCAGCATCAGGAAGGCTTCGCCGTGATCTTTGGCCGAAATAATGCGCATGTCCATTTTTTTATCGACATTCATCGCTTTGAGCAGCCGTTCCGAGGTGGTACCGGCGGTGGTGACGACGTTTTTGCCCTTCAGGTCGGGAAAGTCTTTAATGCCGGCGCTTTTGGCTGTGAGTAGACGAGTGCCGATTTCAAAAATACCTACCGAAAAATCCACCTGGCGCTGCCGTTCCAGATTGTTGGTCGTCGAACCGCATTCGAGATCAACGGTGCCGTTCTGCACTAGTGGGATACGGTTCTGGGAGGTTACCAGGCTGTATTTGACTCGCAGATTAGGCATTTTCAGCTCTTTTTTAATCTGCTCAGCAACATTGTTGGCTAGCCCTACGGAGTAACCAATCGGTTTCTGGTTGTTATCGTAATAGGAGAAAGGGATGGAGGAGTCGCGGTTGCTTAATACGATGACTCCGGAGTCCTTGATCTTTTTCAAGGTGCCGCTGAGCTCTGCGGCCATGGTTGACGTGGTAAGCAATGCGGAACAAATGGCCGCAGCCATGATAGTGGAACCAATACGCATGGTGTTTCTCCTTGTTGCGTCTTGAAAAACCACCCGCTGTGCATAGTTTCACACGACGGGTGAGCACATTTTTGTTGAGTAAAGACGTGTGCTACTTGGGCACCGGATTGGCCTGAGCCGATAAATAATTTGCCAGGCGCACATAATCGGCTACTGCTAGGTTTTCCGGGCGTATCCCGGAGTCTATGTTCAAAGCACTAAAGTCGTCTTCTGTTAGCCAGCCTTTAAGGTTGTTTCTCAAGGTTTTACGGCGTTGTGAGAAGGCCTTCAGCACGACGTCGGCTAGTAGTTGTTCATCGTTTGCGTGTCCGCAACGTCCAGGTAGCGGAATCATGCGCACGACGGCTGAGTCAACTTTTGGTGGTGGCCAGAATGCTTCTGGTGGCACCGATAAAATATGTTCCATCTCGAAACGATACTGCAGCATCACGCTTAAGCGCCCGTAATCGGTAGTGGAGGGCTCGGCCACCATGCGCTCGACCACTTCCTTTTGCAGCATGAAGTGCATATCAATGATGCTTTGTCCATAACTGGCCAGATGAAACAGCAACGGTGTTGAAATATTGTAAGGTAAATTCCCCACAATTTTTATCGGCGTCGCCGCCACGGCAGCAAAGTCAAAAGCCAGTGCGTCACCTGCATGGATGGTGAGTTTATCCACCGGAAATGTTTGGCGTAGGCGATGGATGATATCCCGGTCTATTTCCACAACATGCAAATGGTTGACACGTGCCAGCAAAGGCTTGGTGATGGCTCCCAGTCCAGGGCCAATTTCCATGATAATGTCATTATATTGTGGGTTGACCGCATGCACAATGTTAGCAATCACACTATCATCTTGAAGGAAATTCTGTCCAAAACGCTTGCGGGGTATATGTTTAGTCATGAATTTGCTAATGGATAAAGTGCGGCGATTGTAAAGGCCATTGCCGGTGATGGAAAGCAGGTTGTTGATATGCCTGAAGAATAATTGCCTATGCGTACCTCTGGTGCGCTGCCTGGTGGGGTGATTTGGGTTTTGCCGGTGATAGATTGCAGGCAAGGAATTTCTGGGGCTGCTCACTTGTCTACACTAGACTGATAGTGATGAATATTTGCATATCAAGTATTTGTTTAAAAGCTTCAGATCCAATTAATTTACAATAGATATTTGATGAATAAAGAAAATAAATCCACACCTCTTGAGCAAGCATTATATGGTTTGAGTGTCAGCCATTCACCGTTAGATAGCTTGTCGGAATTGATTCAGGGCTTGCGCCCTTCGCATGCCAGCGATGCGCAACAGGCGGTCACTAATTTACAGGCCTTATCTTATTTGTTGGAGCATCAAAGTCAATATCGTCTGGCACTGCGCAATGCCTTATTGCATTTGCTGACGGAAACTCGACAGATTCCGCTGTACACCGAGTCGGGTATTTTAGCGAATGAGAATTTTGCCTCGGCACTGAAGCGGCGTATTGGTGAGCGTATTTTGCCCATGCCTTATAAGCCGGATTCATTGCAGGATCGTTTTGGTCGCCTGTTTCGCCGTAAGGATGATTATGTCTGGTTGGCGGCTATCCCCGCGGGGATCTGGCAGGACTTATGGAGAGCGCTGGCCTGGCATGAAAATGATAACCATGAGGCTTGTGTGCAGACACGTTTGCAGCTGCTTGAGTCGGTGCAGGTGTTATCAGCACAAATTACGGCGATTGGTCTGGAGCCTGAGCTGGTTCGTATCAATCCTGATATCGAACGTTTTGAATCGCCGTTTCTGCATTTGAATGCCGAAGTGCTGCGCTATGTGGAGAGTTATTGCCAAGGCTTGAGGAGTCATGAGCTTAGCCAGGAGGATGACAAGCATATTCTGGTGCTGCTTGAGCAGTGTGAGTCCATTCTGATCAAGGTGCGTAAAAACTCACGGCGCATGGGTATTTCGATCAATCTTACCTACCACTATCTGCGTCTGATGCAGAATCTGGTGCGTATTCGTGCCTTGCTGGCCATTTTGGAGCCTCAGCATGATCCCACTACGCAACCGCAATTGTTTGAGTTGTTGGTAACCTTTGCGCGGGCAGAAAATCGTCAATACAGTTTGCGGGATTTGTTTAAGTCCAACATTGAATTATTGGCACTGCAAGTGACGGAGCATGCTGGTAGGCATGGTGAGCACTATATTGCTGAAAGTGGTAAGGAGCTTACCGCCATGGCTAAGGCGGCGATGGGGGCAGGTTTAGTTGTTGGTTTTATGGCCTTGATTAAACTAATGCTTGCCCGTAGCCACTTGCCTCTGCTGTGGGAAGGCATCGCGTTTGGTCTTAATTACGCAATTGGCTTTATTGTTGTTCAGATGCTGCATTTCACGATTGCCACTAAGCAACCAGCAATGACGGCGGCTCGTATTGCCACTGTGCTGCAGCAGAGTGATGGTCATAAACAGCAGTTGCTTGAGTTGGCTGATCTGGTCACCAAGGTCATGCGTACCCAGTTTGTTGCTATTCTGGGCAATGTTTTGTTAGTGATCCCCACGGCCGGTTTAATCGCTTATGCTTGGCATGCTCTGTTTGGGATGCCTGTGATGGATGCTGCCAAAGCGCAGCACTTGCTGCATGAAATTAACCCTATTGCCAGTTTGGCTTTGCCACATGCGGCGATTGCTGGGGTATTTTTGTTTTTGGCGGGATTGATTGCCGGTTATTACGACAATATGGCGGTCTATCGGCGTATCCCTGAGCGTATCGCTGAGCATCCTGGTATACAGCGTTGGTTGGGTGCACATCGGGCTCGCAAGCTAGGGCATTATATTGAACATAATTTGGGCGCTTTGGCGGGTAACTTTTATTTCGGTATGTTTCTTGGCCTAACTGGTACGATAGGAACGATTCTGGGATTGCCTCTGGATATTCGCCATATCACTTTTTCGGCGGCAAATCTGGCCTTTGCCTCGGTCGCACTAGATTTTCAGCTACCGGTCAAGGTGATGTTGCTGGCTGGTGTCGGCGTGGCATTGATTGGTTTAACTAATTTGGTGGTCAGTTTTTTCTTGGCGCTGTGGGTGGCTTTGCGTTCACGCAAAATGAGCGGTGGTTTGCTGCTACTATTGTGCCCTTTATTGCTTAAACAGTTTTTGCGCCGTCCTTGGTCCTTCTTGCTGGTGCCAAAATCTAGCCAGCTTTGTGTAGAAACAGACCGTGATGCTGTTGTGGTCAACGCAAAAAATGATGGGAATCATTAGAGCCGCTAACAAACCCCCTGATTCAGCGTTGCGCCTCCTTGTCGTACGACTGGTACTGTCTGCGTCGGCGTGCCTTGGCTCAGGGACTCTTCGAGGTTTTGTTAGCGGCTCTTAGTGCGGGTTGGCTTAATCGTTGCTTAAGGTTGCCGCAGGATTCACGGATTTTGTTAAGATGCCTTCTTTGTCTGTGCACTAACGAAGAGGACTGCGCGTGAATCCACATCTAGCTAGTCTGCAAGACTATCCATTTCAGCGTCTGCGCGCTTTACTGTCAAAGGTCGCTCCGCCGGCTGGGTTGGCACCGATTAATCTGTCCATCGGTGAGCCTAAGCACCCTACTCCTGAGGTGGTTAAGCAGGCTTTACGCGATAATTTGGATGGGCTTGCCCAGTACCCTAGTACGCAGGGAGGGGAGCCGTTAAGACAGGCTTGTGCCGACTGGGTGCAGCGGCGTTATGGCGTACAGCTGAATGCCCAAAGTCAAATTTTACCGGTGAATGGTAGTCGTGAGGCATTGTTTGCTGTGGTGCAAACGGTGATTGATGCCAGCGCTGCACTGAAGCCGGTGGTGATTTCCCCCAACCCGTTTTATCAGATTTATGAAGGTGCTGCGCTGCTGGCAGGAGCAGAGCCTTACTATGTTAATTGTGTCGCGGCTAATCAGTTTCAGGCAGATTGGGAGCAGGTCCCTGTTGCGATCTGGCAGCGAACGCAGTTGGTGATGGTGTGTAGTCCTAATAATCCTACTGGTGCTGTGATGTCGCTGGTGGAGTGGCAACGGCTTTTTGAGTTATCTGACCGTTACGGTTTCGTCATTGCCAGTGACGAATGTTATTCTGAAATTCACTTTGGCACCCCTCCTTTGGGGTGCTTACAGGCCGCGCAGCAGTTGGGACGTGGTTTTGAGCGTTTGCTGATGTTTACCAGTCTGTCAAAACGCTCCAATGTGCCTGGTATGCGTTCCGGTTTTGTCGCCGGCGATGAGACAATCCTCGCTGCATTCTTGTTGTACCGTACTTATCACGGTAGTGCGATGAGCCCGAGTATTCAGGCTGCCAGTGTCGCAGCTTGGGAGGACGAGGCCCATGTGATTGCTAACCAGGCAGAGTACCGGGCCAAGTTTGCCGCCGTGATACCTTGCTTGCAGGCCGCAGGTTTAACCGTTGTCCAGCCGGATGCTGGTTTTTATTTGTGGGTGCAAGTGCCTGGTGGTGACGATGTTCAGTTTGCCCAGCAGTTATTTGCCCAGCACTATATAACGGTCTTGCCCGGTAGTTATTTGGCGCGTGCTGCCCAGGGAGTGAATCCGGGGGCCACTTATATTCGTATTGCTTTGGTAGCCAGTCAGGCCGAGTGTCTGGAGGGTGCACAGCGTATGGCGGCATTTTGCCGTGATGGTTTTGCTGCATTGCACTCACAGATGGCGTTTTGATCTGATTCAGTCATATTTTATCTCTCATACAAAGAAGGATTTCACACCATGCACTCACTTCAGTCTCTGATTGAGGAAAGTTTCGAAAAACGTGCCGAATTGACGCCTGCTAATGCTTCTACTGCTTTGCAAGCTGCTATTGCCGAGGTAATTGATGGTTTGGATAGTGGCCATCTGCGCGTGGCCGAGCAGAAAAATGGTGAGTGGGTAGTGAATCAGTGGCTGAAAAAAGCCGTATTGTTGTCTTTTCGTCTACGAGACAATGCCGTGTCTGACGATGGTGTGAGTCGCTACTTCGATAAAGTCGATACTAAATTTGCTGATTGGGATCAGGCCCGTTTTCTGGCCTCAGGTTTTCGGGTTGTGCCTGGTGCGCTTGCACGTAAGGGTAGTTTTATTGCCAAAAATACAGTATTGATGCCTAGCTATGTGAATATCGGCGCGTATGTTGACGAAGGCACGATGGTGGATACTTGGGCTACCGTTGGCTCATGTGCACAGATTGGTAAAAATGTGCACTTGTCAGGCGGGGTGGGGATTGGTGGCGTGTTGGAGCCTTTGCAGGCGAATCCGACGATTATCGAAGACAACTGTTTTATCGGTGCGCGTTCTGAAATTGTGGAAGGGGTTATTGTTGGTGAAGGTTCGGTGATCTCCATGGGGGTGTATATCGGTCAGTCTACCAAGATCTACGATAGAGAAACTGGGGAAATCAGTTATGGTCGTGTTCCGCCGGGCTCGGTGGTTGTCTCTGGTAATTTGCCCAGTAAAGACGGTAGTTACAGCTTGTATTGTGCGGTGATTGTGAAGAAAGTAGATGCCCAGACCCGTAGTAAAACTAGCATAAACGATTTATTGCGAGGCGTGTGAAGCTAGGCGGGGGTGTGGTGTTTGTTCATTATTCCTTCGCTGATTTGCAGCATTGCTCTGTGCTAGACTAATACCTTACTGTGGCATGCGGCTTAGCTGTTTTAGGTTGGTATTTCGTCGCATTCAGGTCTCGAATTAATTGCTCTTATCGGGTGGCCGTAGCCGGCGCTTTGTAGGTAATTTTGGAAATTTCGTGTCTTCAGATCCTTTTATTGAATTCAGAAATGTTAGCTTCGCCTACGGCGAACGTCCTATTCTGAAAAACCTCAACTTGAGCATCCAGCGTGGTCAGCTGGTTGCCATTATGGGGGGTAGTGGCAGCGGTAAAACCACGCTATTGCGTCTGATTTCTGGACAGATTACGCCCCAGCTTGGCGAGGTCCTGATCAATGGTAAAAGCATTGCCGAGATGAGTCAGTCGGAGTTATATCTGCACCGCCGACGCATGGGGATGTTATTCCAGTTTGGCGCTTTGTTTACCGATTTGTCGGTGTTTGATAATGTGGCCTTTCCCATTCGTGAACATACTAAGTTGCCTGAAAGTATGATTCACGATTTGGTCACCATGAAGCTGGAGGCGGTAGGACTGCGCGGGACGCAGACTCTGATGCCGTCCGAGTTGTCCGGAGGTATGGCCCGCCGTGTCGCGCTCGCCCGTGCTATCGCGCTTGATCCACAGTTAATGCTGTATGACGAGCCATTCGCCGGTTTGGACCCTATCTCGCTGGGTGTGATTGCCCATCTCATTAAACGCCTAAATAATGCGCTAAATACCACGGCAGTGATGGTGACGCACGATGTGCACCAGTCCTTGCAGGTGGTGGACTATGTGCTGTTCGTAGCAGGTGGTGAGATTATTGCTCATGGCAGTCCAGATGAGGTACGTCAGTCCAGTTCACCTTGGGTGCGTCAGTTTATTGGTGGCGAGGCCGATGGCCCGGTGCACTTTGCTTATCCAGCACAGCAATCCCTGGCTGCTGATTTGGGGCTGACAGGAGGGCAGGATGTTTGATTTTGTTGCGTCGCCGTTACGGCGTCTTGGTCATATCAGTATTAACGCGGTTTGGCGTTTGGGTTTTATCTGTCGTTTTCTGGTGGCTATTTTACTAAATAGTGGCCAAAGTTTGTTGCGGCTGCGGTTGACCATTCGGGAGATTTATTTTGCCGGGGTGATGTCGCTGATCATCGTTTCGGTCTCGGGTTTGTTCGTTGGTATGGTGCTTGGCTTGCAAGGCTATACCACATTGGCCAAATTTGGCTCATCCGATGCCTTGGGCGCGATGGTGGCGTTGGCCTTATTGCGAGAGCTTGGCCCTGTATTGGCGGCTTTATTGTTTGCCAGCCGGGCTGGTAGCGCGATGACTGCCGAAATTGGCTTGATGAAAACGACTGAGCAACTGGATGCGATGAGCGTCATGGCAGTCAATCCGATTGCCAGGGTGATTGCCCCACGCTTCTGGGCGGGTGTGATTTCCATGCCGATTTTGGCTGCGCTGTTCAATATGCTCGGTATTATCGGTGGCTATCTGGTTGGAGTGGTGATGATAGGGCTGGATAGCGGCACGTTTTGGTCGCAAATGCAGGCCAATGTAGATTGGCATAATGATGTCGTCAACGGTGTGATTAAAAGCCTGTTCTTTGGGATAGCGATTACGCTGATAGCGGTATTTGAGGGTTATGACGCTACGCCAACCGCAGCGGGTGTGTCCGCTGCGACTACTCGCACAGTAGTGACTTCGGCTCTAGTAATTCTGGCTCTGGACTTTATCCTGACAGCCTTTATGTTTTAGGAAGAACTTGCATGAAACGCTCTACTATTGATTTATGGGTTGGTATTTTTGTTGCATTGGGATTGGCCGCGCTGACTTTTCTTGCCTTGAAAGTGGCAAATCTGACCCCACAACATGCTTCACAAACCTATACGCTATATGCCGATTTTGACAACGTTGGTAGTCTGAAAGTTAAAGCGCCGGTTAAAGAAGCTGGGGTGGTTATTGGTAGGGTGAGTGATATTAGGTTAGACCCTAAAACCTATCGCGCACGCGTTACTTTAACGATAGAAAAAGCTTATCCGATCAGTGAAGATGCTAGCGCCTCTATTTTGACGGCGGGTTTGTTAGGTGAGCAGTACATCGGCCTGTTGCAGGGTGGCTCGGAAAATACACTGCGCCCTGGCGATTCGATTGCTATTACCTCTTCTGCCATGGTGCTGGAACAATTAATTGGTAGATTCATGACTGGATTTACTAACAAAGGCGCAAACTAATAGCGTGCATAGCATGGGGAAAGCTCGAAGTTATGAGCATCGAAATAAATATGGCATCGATTATCGGCCTGTCTAGGTCACCTTAATTTTACGGATGGATGATAAAAGTGATAAAGAAATTATTTGCCTTGGGCTGTTTGTTATTCGGCTTATCTGCTCTGGCGTTGGCTGCTAATGATGGCCCTGCTGACTTTATCAAGGAAAATTCGCGTCAAATCCTTGAGATCTTGAAACAGGACAATGGCAAGAACACCAGACAGATTCGTCAGCAGGTAGAAAGTGCCGCGATACCGTTATTTGATTTTCAGCGTATGACGGCATTAGCTGTTGGTTTAGGCTGGCGTCAGGCTACAGCTGAACAACGTGCTCAACTAACCCAGCAGTTCCAAACCTTGTTGGTACAGACCTACTCATCTACGATGACACGTTTCAAAGCCGCACAGATTGACATTAAGCCCAATCCGGTAATGAGCAATGATAATCGTGAAGCTACGGTTAAATCGACGGTTACTTTGCCCAATAACCCTAACCCAGTATCGGTGGATTACTCGCTTTCAAAAACGCCGCAAGGTTGGAGAGTTTATAATGTGAGTGTGGAAGGGGCCAGTTTGGTTACCGTTTATCGCAATACTTTTAACGAAGAAATTCGTAAGAATGGCGTAGATGGATTGGTCAAAATGCTGCAAGAGAAAAACGGCAGTTCCTCTTCGGTTGGTATAGCCAAGAGCCATGGTTAAGTTGCTGCATTCTGCGCCAGGTCAGACCAGCCTGGTTGGCACACTAAATATGGACAGTTGTGCGACCTTATTGTCCTCGTTGACTGATCTGGCGGCAGCAGAAAGTCTCACTATTGATCTGTCGGCTGTTGAGGCCGCAGACTCTGCGGCGTTGGCGCTGCTATTGGCTGTAAAACGAACGGCTATTGCCGCAGGCCATACCCTGATGGTGAAGCACTGGCCAACAGGTTTGTACGGTTTGTTAGAGCTCTATTCGATGACTCCCCTGTTTCCCGCTTCTACTGGAGAATGATGACCATGGCGTGCCGGCATTTATTACCTACAACGATCATGGTCGCACTCTGTTTGAGTGGCTGCGCCAGTAACCCCAGTGTGCCGTATGACCGCTTTGAACCCTATAATCGTGTGATGTATCAAATCAATGATACGGCTGATCGCTATGTGCTTAAACCGGTAGCCCAAGGTTATAAGGCTATTACGCCTTCACCGGTACAAACCGGAATTAGCAATTTTTTCGATAACTTCAAAGATGTATACAGCATGGCATCGAATGCTCTGCGAGCTGAGCCGGAAAAGGCGCTCAATGATTTGATGCGGGTGGTGATGAATACTGGTTTTGGTTTGTTTGGTTTCATTGATATTGCTAGCCAGGCGGGACTAAAAAATAATAAAAATACTCTGGGTGATACCTTCGCAACTTGGGGTTGGCATGACAGTAATTATTTTGTGATGCCATTGTTTGGTCCATCCACTGTACGCGATGGTTCCGGCCAAGTCGTCACTATGGTTGCTCCGCGTCCGGAAGAAATTTTGTACAGCAATAGAAATGAAGCGATTGCGGTATATGGACTCTCTGCCATTGAGTTTAGAGCACGGTATCTGGATGTGGGCAATATGGTCGATACTGCCGCAGTAGATCCTTATGCTTATACACGCGATGCTTTTATGCAATTACGGGCAAAGCGTCTGGGTTTGCCGGACCCTACTGGCTTGGGCGCTAATGATATCAATCTGGATGAACTCATCAACTCCCCCGCTGAGCCGGCGAGCAAGACTACTCTGCCGGGCAAGCCGGTGGCTTCGGCAGCACAATAACGAAAGTTGTATAAGAAAAAGGCCGGGTAAATTCCCGGCCTTTTTTAATACCCAGGCTTTACTCGCTTATTACTCTTTTAACAGACTTGCCCGTTGCTGGATGGTGCTGATGTTCACTTGCAATGCTTGTGCAAGGCGGGTGCCGTATTCTGCGTCCGCCTTGTAGAAATGTGACAACATGGTGTCGCGGGTTTCCAGATTGCGTACCTGAACCAGATCTCCTGCCAGGTTGCGAATCAGATCCGCCTGTTCCTGGGTACTGAGTGAACGATAAAACTCACCCGCCTGTTTGAAGTTTAATGTCTTGCTGATGGCTGCCTGCTGTGTGCTGCCCTGTAGCGGTAATTGGCTGGCACGGAATTGTGGATCTTGCTTGAGGCCCGCCAAACGGCTCGGCTCGTAATTGATGCCTCCCTGACGGCCTGAAGCATTTTGCGCGCCGTCCTGATTGTTATTGGCGACAGCTACGCGTGGGCGATTAACCGGCAGTGCTTGAAAGTTGGTGCCTACCCGGTGGGTCTGTGTGTCTAGATAAGAAAATAGACGACCTTGCAGCAGCTTATCCTCAGAGGCTTCAATCCCGGGTACCAAATTGGCTGGTGACATCGCTACCTGTTCAGTGGCCTCAAAAAAGTTAGCCGGTATCTTGTTCAGCGTCATGGTGCCGACTTTGCGCTCTGCAATATTGCTCCAGACCTTAGTCGGGTCAAGCGGATTGAATTCAAAGCGGTTCATGTCTTCCGGCTTGATCAGTTGTACATATAAGTCCCAGGCAGGGTAACGCTTATCGGTGATGGCTTGAACCAGGTCAGCCGTGGCGTGACCAACGGACTTACCCTGCAGGGCTGGTAGTTCATTGGCACGTAGATTGCGCTCACCTTGACGGGATTTCCAACTGAACTTGGCGTATTGGTAACGACCATCAGCGCTGAGCAGTTTCAATGCGTGTACGCTGCTGCCATTCATCTCGCGATAGCTGGCGGGGGTGCCGTAGTTGGAGAACAGACGGGTCAGCATATGCGTGGATTCTGGGATATGCGAGAAGAAATCGAAATAGCGATTAGGATCTTGCGCATTGGTGACCGGGTCGGGTTTCAGGGAATGGACCATGTCTGGAAATTTGATCGCATCCCGGATAAAAAACACGGGCAGATTGTTACCTACCAAATCCCAGTTGCCTTGCTCAGTATAAAACTTGGTGGCAAACCCGCGCGGATCACGATCGGTTTCCGGTGCGCCTCGGCTGCCGATCACGGTAGAGAAACGGACAAACACCGGGGTTTGCTTACCCTTTTGAAAAACCATGGCACGGCTGACATCAGCCAAGCCTTCGCTTGATACAAATACCCCTTCCGCACCTGCTCCACGAGCGTGGACGACTCGTTCGGGAATGCGTTCTCGGTCAAAGCGCTGCAGCTTCTGCAGCAACTGAATGTCTTGTAATAGAGTAGGGCCACTAGGACCTGCCGTTTGGCTATTCTGGTTGTCACCGACCGGTGCGCCGTTATCTTGGGTTAAGGTGGCGGCTTGGCCGAAGCTGCTGCTCACGATTAGGCTCAGGGCGAGCAATGGGCGGGAAACAAACGGTGATAAAGGTCGCATAGAGGCTCTTTCTCTTTTAGCTTATTAGGAAGAAGAGCGGCCATTATCGAGTCAAATGCGATATTTTTAAAATTTATATATCAAATCCGTTTGATAGTTTTTAGTTATGACTGCGGCAGTAACTCTATTGCACCAGCTCCCGATAGAGTTCAGCAAAGCGTGCCATATTGTTCTGATGTAACGCCTTCTGCGTAACCAGTTCGCGATTAGTATCGGCTATCTGTTGTAGATGGGTATCGTCACTCGCCAAGGCTATGCTGCGTAATAGATCGTCATCCAAGCGGTGAATGTCCTCGGCAATGCAGCCATTTAAACCATCAATCACCCATTCACCATTAGCCGGCAAATTAGACAGCAAGGGTAGGCAGCCATGGCCTAGGGCTTCCAGCAGGCTGATGCTGGTGGCGTCGGATGTCGGGACACTGACAAACACACGAGACTCAGCATAGAGCTCAGCCAAAGCTTGACTGCTGACAAAGCCGGTAAAAGTGACCCGCCGCAACTGCAGCGCCGCTGCTAATTGTTGCAAAGCAGCAGTTTCGCTGCCGTTCGCTGCAATTGTGAGGCTCCAGTGGGCAAACTGCTCACTTAACTCCACCCGTTGCCAAGCATGCAGAATAGCGTCGATACGGTATAACGGTTTGTGCAGACGGCAGGACAGCACTTTGTATGGCTTGTTACTAACTGGTGTATGGACAGGCAGACTGTCTATGCCGTAGTTCAACAGGTGAATCTGGCAGACTTCTCCTGCTAATTCACGCACTTTGGCTGCCAAATAGAGCGAGTCAGCGGTGATGGCATCGGCTGCCAGTAAATTACTGCGCACCAACTGGCGCATCAGCCAACTGCGCTGCGGTAACAGCAATACATCCGAACCCCAGGTCGTGAGCAGGATAGGAATGCCCATACTGCTTGCTGCCCGGCAGGTGTGCCAGGCGACGCTATTAGCCTGGTGGATGTGAATCAGCTGTGGTTCGATCTGCTCTATCCAGGAACGCAATATTGTGGCGGTACGCAGTGCAGTTAAGCGGAAATCTACACACAGGCTAGCGACAAGGTTCGGCGGCCGTTGTTCTGGCGACGGCCCTTCATTGCTGGCCAGGTAAAGCTCAGCCACATGCGGAGCGATGCCGTTCAGATAGCGCCAGGTATGCACCGAAGCGGAACCGACAATCAGGACTTTCTGAATAGATTCAGCCATGAGCCCATGCCTCATAAAAAGCTAATAGTTCCGGGTGTTCAGCCAGCCAGCGGGCATCCAGTTGGCGAGTATCCCCAGTCACTTGTGCCGGGTTGCCCGACAGAATGGCAAAGTCGGGATAGTGACCCGCTGCCACATAACTATAGGCCGAAACCAAGCTGCCCTTGCCCAGCGCCACGCCCGGCATCAACACCGAATGCGGGCCGATGAAACAATAAGCGCCCAGGCTGCTGGCTTTGCGCAGATAGCCAATGTGCTGTTGCTGCTTCAGATACTCGGCACCATAAAGCCGGATAGCAACATGGCTGGAATGAGTTAACACTGACACGTAATTGGTGATCTGGCAGCCTTCACCTATTTGCAAACCACCGGATGCATCAATCATATTGAAATGGCCGATATAGACATTATCCGCAACCATCAATTTGTCCGGATGTTCGATACGGGTCATATTGGAAACGCGCGTACGCGACAGATAAGCGCCATCGCCGCGACTAAAACCATATAACATGCGCGGCTGCACCCAGGCCGATAGTCGATAACGCAGACGTTTTAAGAAAGAAAGCCAGCTCATCGGGACGCCCTATACAGCCAAATAAAGTAACTGAGAAAGTAAGCGGCAAACACTAGCGATATCCACTGTAAAGTCTTCTCTAATGGCAAGCCCACACTGAAGCCTAGCGCTAAACATCCCAACAACAGTAGCGCGTGCAGCAAAGACCATAAGAAAGCACTGCGTTGTCGATTGATCACCAAGGGCACCATGCCCAAGGGTGAAGCGATAAAGTGCAGCAGAATATATAAAGACATCGCCTGAGCATAGCGCCCAGCCGTGGCCCATTGCTGGCCGAACACCCAGGCAAACAAAGGCTCGCCTGCTATTTGCATCAGGATAAACGGCGGCAGGGCCAGTGCACACAGCAGCAACATCATCTTGCGTAGAATCGGCTGTAATAGCTGCTGCTGTTGTCGGGCCTCGGCCAACTCACGGTAAGCCACTTGTGCCACCGCCTGACCAATTAGCGCGGCCGGTAGCTTCAAGACCCGCATCATCAAACCGTAATAGCCGACGGCGGCAGCACCGGCCAAACGTGCCAGCAATAATAAGGTGGCAGCCTCCAGCAGCGCAGTGCTTAAGGCATGCGGTGTATTGATTTTCGGAAACTCCTGATAGGCGATGGCCACCTCACGCATACCGGCACGGCTGACTTGCGGCCACCAGGCAAAGCGGGTTTTAACATCCTGCCAGATTTGTGCCGCCAAAGAACCGAGCTGTCCGGCTAGCTGCCCCAAAATCAAACCGGCAGAACCGGCCCCCAGCCAACCACCAGTTAATTGGACGGCTGCGGTGCTGAATGCCTGTGCCATGCGCCCCTGTGCATTGGCGCGATAATGTCGCTGACGGTTGTTCCAATTGCTCCATGCCTGCATGGCTCCGGCCAATAACAAAGATAAGGGTAATAGCCACAACCAGGGAGCCAGCCCCACCGCCCCCAACTGTTGTGCCAGGGCCTGAGTATCGATCAACAGTAGCAAGACCACTAATAGCAGCGCACAAGCGCAAGCGATGCCGAGTGACAAGGCCATCAAATTACTGGCGCGCTCAGCTTCGGCTGGCAGCACAATCGCCATTTCATAGCGCGCAGTGGCCAGTACCGCCAGGCTGGACAGCCATGACAAATAAACTGCTTGCAAACCGACATCTGTCGGGCTGTACCAGCGGGTGAGTAAGGGTGAAACCAGTAAGGGAATCAGTTGGGCGACTGCTGCACCACTAAGCAGGGTAAGGATGTGGCGCAAAAAAGCACTCTTGGCCAGCGGCAAACGCCATCCTGCTACCCGCACGCTAGCGCAAGGCCTGCTTGAGAGCCGCGACTATCGTATCCTGTGTTGCTTCATCCAGGAATGGATGCATGGGCAAACTCATTACCCGCTTGGCAGCAGCCTCGGCCTGCGGGAAGCTGCCGACGCCCAAGCCCAGATAAGCAAAAGCCGGCTGCAAATGCAGTGGAATCGGATAGTGCACGGCGCTAGGAATACCCTGCTCGCTGAGAGCCGCCTGTACGGCATCGCGCTGCGCTACTTCCACCGTGTACTGTGCATAGACATGGCTATTGCCTGTGCTTATCACCGGCACACGTACCACGTCTTGTAACAACTCGCTATAACGAGCCCCGATGCGCGCGCGTGCTGTTACCTCGGCAGGGAATGAAGGGAATTTGGCTAGCAGAACGGCGGCTTGTAGCGTATCCAGACGACCATTGATGCCGATTATCGGGTGGTGGTAGCGCCTATCCTGCCCATGGGTGCGAATCTCGCGCATTTTCTTGGCCAGCGCGTCGTCACTGGTAAAGCAAGCGCCGCCATCGCCATAGCAACCCAAGGGCTTGGAAGGGAAGAAGCTGGTACAGCCTATGGTGGATAAATTATTAGACTTTTTGCCATGCTGACTGGCACCAAAACTTTGTGCGCCATCTTCAATCACCGCCAGCCCATGACGGGCGGCAATGGCATTGATGGCGGTGAAATCAGCGCATTGTCCATACAGGCTTACCGGCATGATGGCACGGGTGCGTGGCGTGATTGCCGCCTCCAGCAAACTGGGGTCTAGGTTGTAGCTGCGTGGGTCAATATCGACAAACACCGGCTTGGCCCCCAAGAGCGCAATCATTTCGCCGGTGGCAATAAAAGTAAATGGTGTCGTAATCACCTCGTCGCCAGCACTGATACCCAGCGCCATCATCGCAATCAATAAAGCCTTGGTACCATCACTGACACCAATCGCGTGTTTGGCACCGGTATAGTTGGCCAACTGCTGCTCCAGCTCTTTCACCTCCGGCCCCATGATGTACTGACCATGCTCCAACACCGCGTGAATGCGGGCGTCGATGGCTGGTTTAAGATGCTGATATTGTGCTTTTAAATCGATGAATTGAATGGTCATGGGAGGATAGGTCGGTTATTGCCGCGCCAAGCCCGGAGCACTGGTGGTTGATTACCGATGCACGAGGGTTCGGCTGGCCAAAAAATAAGAAGCCTTACAGCAGCGAACAGTGATTGCCACCGATCTCGTATTGTACGCCACAAGCAGCGCAGGCCTGATTGGCAATCTCATTGGACAAACGCTCGCCACAGGAGCACATCCAGCCAATGCGCCGTGCCGGTGCGCCCACCATGACTGCATAGGGTGGAACATCACGTGTCACTACTGCCCCCGCGCCGATAAAGGCATGTTCACCGACGGTGTGGCCACATACCACGGTGGCATTGGCGCCAATGGATGCCCCTTTTTTGATAATGGTGCGGCGATATTCATGCTTGCGCACCACATGGCTGCGCGGATTATTAACATTGGTAAACACCATAGATGGGCCACAAAACACATCATCTTCTAAGGTGACTGCATCATAGATGGAGACATTGTTTTGCACCTTCACATTATTGCCGATCAGCACATCATTACCGACAAATACGTTCTGGCCGAAGGAGCAATGCTCACCGATCTGAGCGCCGCTACAAATATGAACCCAATGCCAAACGCGAGTACCGGCCCCAATCTGAGCACCTTCATCGATAATGGCGGAAGGGTGTGTTTGATAAGTCATTTTTCACCTTTAGCTATTGTTTTTGCGTGGTTTTCATGGCTCAAAGCCGGTTCTTGTCTCAATAAGAGCCGCTGACAAAACCTTGAAGAGCACCTGAGCCAAGGCGCGCCGACGAAGACTGTAGCAGTGGTACGGCAAGGAGGCGCAACGCTGGATCAGGGGTTTTGTTAACGGCGCTAAAAGCTTCAATAATCCAGTGGCAAGCTCACCCGGCGTCCATCGCGGGCTGACAGATAAATCGCAATGAGCAATTCCAGCGACTTCAAGCCTTCGCGGCCATCGGTTTCCGGGCTGGCGTCACCGTACAGCGTATTGAGCACGTTGTCATAGTATAGCGGGTGGCCAAAGCCATAAACACTGGTCGTGGCGTAGCTGGCTTGTTTGACGTCCTCATCCATCGGATGCGGCTGGGCAAATTCCCAGTGCTGAATTTCATTTACCGCTACCCCACCTACGCGCACACTGCCATGTTCGCCCAGGATGGTGATCGAACCCTCCAGATTTTTCGGATAGGTCAGCATGGTGACGTTCATGCTACCTAGCGCGCCGCTACGCCACTTGACGCTGACGACACCGCTATCCTCTACCTCAATATTGCGTGCCAGCGTGGCCGTGTAGGCCTGTACGCTCTCTACCGGGCCAATCAGCCAATCCAGCAGATCGACATAATGACTGGCCTGGTTCATAAACGCGCCGCCATCAAACTCCCAGGTGCCGCGCCAAGCCGAGGTATCGTAGTAACTTTGCGGACGTGTCCAGAACACATTCACATTCACCATATAGAGGCGACCAAAGCGCTTTTCCTGCATGGCCTGCTTCAGCAACTGCAAGGTGGCGTTACGACGGTTTTGCTTCACTACAAATAGATGGCGGTTGGCTCTATCGGCGGCCTTGACCATGGCCAGACCATCTTCCCAGCGGGTTGCCATCGGCTTTTCTGTCATCACATGAAACCCCGCCTCCGAGCAGGCAATGCTCTGGTCGGCGTGCAGGCCGGAGGGGGTAGTCAGGATCACCACATCGGCGTTGCTAACCGCCAACATCTCACTCAGGCTGCGATGGCCGCGCGCACCAGTACGTTGTACTGCCGCTTGCAGCACGGCTGGGTCGATATCACACACATCGACCAACTCGGCACGTTCGGCGTGCTGCTCCAGTGAAGCAAAATGATTATTGGCAATACGGCCACAGCCTAATAAGGCGAAGCGGATCTTGCGATCCGTAATAGGGGGGGTAACTAACATTAGAAAATCCAATTAAGTATTTACATACACAAAGACGTTTCTATAGTGGGCGTAGCTGCTCATCTAAAGAGCGTGTTTTATCGGTAAGCACATTGCCGGTGTGCTGGGTCGACTTACGTTCAATCAACATTAATTGGCACTCTTCTTCGGCAATTGGGTTGTGCAATACCCCCTTGGGGACAACAAACATCTCACCTTCATTCAACACTATGGTGCGGTCTTCCAGTTCGATCTTCATCTGTCCTTTCAGCACCCAGAACAACTCGTCCTCATTATCGTGGCGATGCCAAGCAAGCGATCCCTGTATTTTGGCCACCTTTATATAAACATCATCGACCTCGGCAATGACTCGCGGTGACCACAGTTCAGTCAAAGCCGCGGCAATATTTTCAGGTGAAACGGGTTGTGACATGGTAGCTCCTAGGTGCTCGATTTAAGCCTTCACAATATGCGTAGAGGCTTCCAGATACTTGCCACGGCTATCCACGATCAACTGTGCTTGTGCCTTAATCAGCGCGTAATCAAAGCGGTCATGGTCGGTGGCGAGCAGCACGCAATCATAGCTGGCGATACTGGCGGCTGTTAACGGGACGCTTTGCAAATCAAAATGATGCTCGCGCATCTGCGGGAACACCAACACATGCGGGTCGCTATAGGCTATCTGTGCACCCAGATCACGCAGCTTTTCCATTAAAAACACCGATGGGCTTTCCCGCATATCGTCGACATTTTTCTTATAAGCAATGCCCAAGACCAGAATTCGGCTGCCATTAATGGCTTTTTTGCGTTGGTTCAACGCTGCGGCGACTTTGCTGACCACATAATCCGGCATCGTTGAATTCACCTCACCCGCCAGTTCGATAAAGCGGGTATTCACACCATACTCACGGGCTTTCCAGGTCAGATAAAACGGGTCGATCGGGATGCAGTGGCCGCCCAAGCCGGGGCCAGGATAATACGGTACAAAGCCGAAGGGCTTGGTCGCTGCGGCGCGGATTACCTCATGAATATCGATGCCCATTTTATCGGCGACGATTTTCATCTCGTTCACCAGGCCGATATTCACGGCCCGATGGATATTCTCCAATAACTTGGTCATCTCGGCCGCACGGGTAGAAGACAAAGGCACGACCTGATCAATCACCTTGCCATACAGTGCCACGCCCACTTCCAAGCAGGAAGCGGTCACGCCGCCGCATACCTTGGGAATGGTACGGGTAGTAAAGTTGGGATTGCCGGGGTCTTCGCGTTCTGGCGAGAATACCAAGAAAATATTATCGCCCACCTTCAAACCGCGTGAGCTAATGCGCGGCAACAGCTCCTCATCGGTGGTGCCGGGGTAAGTCGTCGACTCCAGCGATACCAACTGACCTGGCCGCAAATAGGGCACCAGGCTATCCATCGTGTTCAGTACAAAGGACAAATCCGGCTCGCGGTATTTATTCAACGGCGTTGGCACACACAAAATCAGCGCATCCACCTCATGCGCGCGCGAAAAATCGGTCGTGGCACTAAAGCTGCGCTCCAGCGCTGTGGCGATGCTGTCGGCGCTGATATGTTCGATATAACTCTGACCGGCCAATAAGGCTTCTACCTTGCGCTGATCAATATCAAAACCGAGCACACGATAGCCCACCTCGGCAAAACGCAACATCAGGGGTAAGCCGACATAACCCAGCCCGACAATGCCGATGACTGCCGACTTATCTGCAATGCGGTTCAGTAACAATTGCTTGATCATGAAAATATTCCCCAAAAAATTAGCCAGCGTGTTTAAACCGCTGGCCTTAAATGACTAAATGTCCCGCTGTTTGCTGATTAGTTTGCCGCAAACGGCTGACAAATTCCGCAAATTCCAAGCCGAACTGGCCCTCTAGCCGGTCGGCGCGTTCTTTGAGTGCATCCCATTGGGTCAGGCTGGGGCTTTGTTTAAAGGCCATCACCGCCACATTGCCATGACTGGCCGAAGGCAATTCTAGTACCCGGCCTTCAAACACGCCCAGCAAACGCTCCATAAAACTGTGATAACGCTTATCGCCACTCCACCAATTGGTGACAAATATGCCATGGGGGCTTAAGGCCTGACGGCAGTCGCTAAAAAAATCCTCGGTAGTCAAGGCATCAACAATCTGCAAACCATCAAAGCCGTCGACCATAATCACATCGGTCGAGCCGCGGAATACCTTCACATAATCGGCACCATCCGCCTCGACGATCTCAAAAAAATCACCTTCTTCCGGTAGCTTAAAAAAGGAGCGTGCCACCGCAATGACCTGTGGATTCAGTTCCACTGCCACATTCACGGTATCCGGCAGATATTCATCGATAAAACGCACCAGCGAACCGCCACCCAAACCGATATGCAGCACATGCGCCGGTTCCGCATTCCACAATAAAAAGCCCATCATGGCGCGGCTGTACGACAACACCAACTCGGCTGGATCATCCATATCCATGGAGCTTTGAATGGTTTCCGAACCTAGGTGCAGCGAGCGGATATTGTCTACCTCGGAAATCTCCACCGCAGGCAAATAATCGATGGCAGCCCGTACCCGGCGACGAAAGGGATGCAAGGCCTTACGCGTCATCGGTGTGCTCCTCTGCCCTTGGGCGTGAGTCCAAAATACTGATTACCCGAGCCGATGTTGCCGTTGCGGGCTCGCTAAACTCTTCTTTATCAAAGGCGGTATCGCCATCGGGAAACGGGGTATCACCGGTTTGCAAAGCGGCAAAATCAAACAGGCTGGTATCCGCCAGATGGGAAGGCACCACGTTTTGCACCGCGCGAAATAAGCTCTCTACCCGCCCCGGAAAACGTTTATCCCAATCATTCACCATCTCTTTTATCACCTGGCGTTGCAAATTAGGCTGCGAACCGCACAGATTGCACGGGATAATCGGAAACTCGCGCAAGGCGGCGTAACGCTCGATATCCTTCTCGCGGCAATAGGCCAGCGGGCGAATCACCATCTGGCGACCATCGTCGGACACCAGCTTGGGCGGCATCGCCTTCAACTTGCCGGCGTAAAACATATTTAAAAACAGTGTGTGCAAAATATCATCGCGATGATGGCCCAGCGCAATTTTGGTCGCGCCCAGCTCGCTCGCCACCCGATACAGCACCCCGCGTCGTAAGCGCGAACACAGGCTGCAGGTGGTCTTTCCTTCCGGCACCAAACGCTTGACGATAGAGTAGGTGTCCTCTTCGATAATGCGGTACTCTACCCCGATAGCATCCAGATACTGCGGCAAGACATGCTCGGGGAAGCCCGGCTGCTTCTGATCCAGATTCATCGCCACGATAGAAAAATCAATCGGCGCCGACTTTTGCAGACCGCGCAGAATATCCAGCAGGGTATAACTATCCTTGCCGCCAGACAGGCAGACCATTACCCGGTCGCCGGGCTCAATCATCTGGAAATCATTAATGGCGTCACCCACATGGTGACGTAGACGTTTGGCCAGTTTATTGGCCTCAAACACAGACTTTTTGGCCTTATCGCCAATAACGTCACTTGCTTCGGACATGGGAGGGACTAAGAAATTGAAAAACAGGCGATTTTACTGTATTTCCACTCACAAAATCCATGTGTGGCGCCGGAACAGTAGGCGGTGGGGCATAAAGTTAAGCCATAGTCAGAACGACCGAGAAAGCTGAAGGCGCTAAAAAGACAAACCCCATGTCCGACTTAACTCATACATGGGGCAGGTAATTCACTAGTGCTGACCGATCTGCTTGCTAACATGATTCTCTTCATGGTTCAGGCGGTTCTGGTCGCGCTTGGTTAAATGACCTTTATCACGCTTGGCCATTTTCTTCTCCTGTTGACGAATATGGCGGTCTTCCTTGCGTATCTCTTGTGCTTTGGCCTTGCTCATCTCACCATCGGCACGTTTTTGTTCAATGCGATCGTGCTGATTTTCCAGGCGTTTGTTCACTTCTTCGTGACGCTGCTGACCTTGCTGCCAAGGGGTTTCAGCGGCCATGCTATTGGCGGCAATACCTAGCGCAAAACAAGTCAGCAAACCAGCAACGATACGGTGACGACTAAGTTGTTTCATCTTTATCTCCTGACAGAAAAAGTAACGTTTAGGATGGCCTTACTATGCGCTTAGCCATCAGCGCTTGCCAGCAAGGCTTAATGAATTTCTATGAGGAGGTTCACACTCTCTTAACGACTGGTCGCCAGGCCGACACCGTATTGGGGCTCTGCCTATCGGTCTGATTAATTAAAAATATTGGAATAGCCGGCACAGAAATTCTAAGCTAGAGCATCGTCTGTGTAGTAGCAAATCATCTGAGGAGGAAGTAATGTCAAATGAAGCGAAGTGTCCGTTTTCCGGTAGTGCACCAGCCCACACCGTCAGCGACGGCCCATCCAATACCGATTGGTGGCCACATCAGCTCAAGCTCGATATCTTGCATCAACACTCGGCAAAGTCCAACCCGCTGGACGAAGCATTCGACTATGCCAAAGAATTCAATAGCCTGGATCTGGCAGCCGTCGTCAAGGATCTGCACGCGCTGATGACCGATTCACAAGCATGGTGGCCGGCAGACTTCGGCCACTATGGCCCATTATTTGTGCGTATGGCCTGGCATGGTGCTGGTACCTATCGCGTTACTGATGGCCGTGGTGGCGCTGGCGGCGGTAGCCAGCGCTTTGCCCCACTCAATAGTTGGCCGGATAACGTTAACCTCGACAAAGCACGCCGACTGCTGTGGCCGATCAAGCAAAAATATGGCCGCAAGCTTTCCTGGGCCGATCTGTTTATTCTCACCGGGACGGTAGCGCTGGACTCGATGGGCTTTAAAACCTTCGGCTTTGCCGGTGGCCGTGAAGACACCTGGGAACCTGAGTTGGACACCTATTGGGGGCCTGAGCGTAAATGGTTGGATGATCAGCGTTACACCGGTGATCGAGAGCTGGAAAACCCGCTTGCCGCCGTACAAATGGGGCTGATTTACGTGAACCCTGAAGGCCCGAATGGCGTACCGGACCCCTTGGCATCGGCTCGGGACATCCGCGAAACCTTCGCACGCATGGCGATGAATGACGAAGAAACCGTCGCGCTCATCGCTGGTGGGCACACCTTCGGTAAAACTCACGGTATTGGTGATGTGAAACACGTCGGGCCAGAACCGGAAGCGGCAGGTATCGAAGAACAGGGCCTAGGCTGGAAAAACAGCTTGGGCACCGGTAACGCTGGCGACACGATAGGTAGCGGCCTGGAAGTGACCTGGACCACCACCCCAACAAAATGGAGCAATAACTTTTTGTGGAACCTGTTCGGTTACGAATGGGAACTCACCAAGAGCCCGGCCGGTGCGCACCAATGGATACCCAAGCACGGCATGGGTGCCGGTACCGTACCCGACGCGCACGACCCGTCCAAACGTCACACACCTAGCATGTTGACCACCGACTTGGCACTGAGGGTTGACCCTGAGTACGAAAAAATTGCCCGACGCTTTTTGGAAAACCCTGACCAATTTGCCGACGCCTTTGCCCGCGCTTGGTTCAAATTGACCCACCGCGACATGGGCCCGGTTTCCCGCTACCTTGGTCCGCTGGTGCCGAAAGAAGAACTGATCTGGCAAGACCCTATACCGGCCGTCAATCACAAGCTGATTGATGCTCAGGATATTGCCGATTTGAAGGCCAAAATACTCGCGTCAGGATTATCCATTGCTCGCCTGGTCAACACCGCCTGGGCATCGGCCGCGACTTTCCGTGGCAGCGATAAGCGTGGCGGAGCCAATGGCGCACGTATTCGTCTGGAGCCGCAAAAGAACTGGGAAGTGAACCAGCCAGCAGAACTGGCAAAAGTGCTGACAGCGCTGGAAGCCATCCAACAGAGCTTCAATCAGGCTCGCACAGATGGCAAACAAGTTTCACTGGCCGATTTAATCGTCCTAGGTGGCTGTGCTGCGGTGGAAGCCGCTGCCAAGCAGGCGGGCAGTGCCGTGACCGTACCGTTCACACCGGGCCGTATGGATGCGACACAAGAGCAAACTGACATCACTTCCTTTGCGGTGCTGGAACCAGTTGTTGATGGCTTCCGCAACTATGCACGCCAGGAACTGCAAGCTAAGACCGGCGAACTATTGGTCGACAAAGCACAGCTCTTGACCTTAACTGCGCCTGAAATGACGGTACTGATCGGTGGTTTGCGTGTATTGAACGCCAACTTTGAGCAATCGGCACATGGCGTTTTCACCACTCGCCCGGAAACGCTAAGCAATGACTTCTTCGTCAACCTGCTCGATATGCAAACCAAGTGGCAGAAATCCACCACCGAGGAAGGCATACTAGAAGGCCATGACCGGACAAGTGGTGCGCTCAAGTGGACGGCTAGCGTGGTTGATCTGGTATTTGGTTCAAACTCGCAACTACGTGCGCTGGCAGAGGTCTACGGCTGTAGCGACTCACAAGCACTATTTGTGCGTGACTTTGTTGCCGCCTGGAACAAAGTCATGAATCTGGATCGCTTCGATCTGCCACGTCAGTAAACAGGCTTAGGCCCAATTGGCCGTAGGGGCTGGCCTGACCATTGATAACGGAATGTAGAGACAAGGCATGCCTTGTCTCTACGATGATCACGTATGCCTTGTCTCTACGATGATCACGTATGCCTTGTCTCTACGATGATCACGTATGCCTTGTCTCTACGATGATCACGTATGCCTTGTCTCTACGATGATCAACGCATGCCTTGTCTCTACGTCTGTTGATATTTGCCAAATGTGTCAATAAAAGGCGCTTGTTCGGGTGTTAACAAGGTTTGTGACTGCAAACAAAAAGGCAGTACCCATAGTTGCAAACCCTGGTGTTGGGGAAACTCGAATACCGGCAAGGCGCGAGTAAAACGATCTGTTTTGGGATAGATCAACACCAAGGTACCCTGACCCCCCAGATAACTATGGCCATAAGCCAGCAACTGATAAAAATCACTTTGCAACAGGCCGTATTTATTTGTGCCGTTTGCCTGCATGTTATCCAGTAGCTTCCACTTAGTATCCAGCACCAACACATTCTCGCGGTTTTGCTGTATCAGCAGATCCGGTCGCAACTGGAACCACGACTGCTTCTGATGCTGTACCAGATGATGATGACGTGCCTGAGTGGTGTGTGTGAATGGCGTTTTCAGCTGTTGTGCCAGATGTCGGGTCACAAACGCCTCGAACAGCGCCGCCATCGGAAACAGCAGCGACGGTGCCACGTGCTCACCATGGCCGCTTAGCGGTGACATCTCATCCAGTATCAACTGGCACCAGGCCAACCCGTCGGCGTAATGCCCCATGCCACGCTCTAGCCTTAGCTGCTGAAAATCCAGCCGGGGCTGTACCGACAAGGGGATATCGGCAAACACAAAAGCCAGCCCGCGTGCCCATTGCTGATGGGCTTGTACCTGCGTCAGCGCCAACACCCGTCGCAAGGCCGTATGCAGCAAACGATGCTCCGGCCTATCATTCGAAAACTCATCATGCTCAGTAAAGAAACGATCGGCCCGCACGAGGTTGTGCCGCAAGTGCGCAGCCGGTAGCAACTTACCGCGCAAGGCAAACAGATTATCCTGTCGGCGGGCATACGCCCCGCGCAAACCCCGTTTAACGATGTGTTGCACTAAGCGCAGAAACTCGGCAATAAACACCTCCAGCAAGGGTAAGCGTGCTGCTAATACCCGGGCGCTCTCGATCTGCAGATGGCGAAACTCAGGCAGACAACACAACATCTTAAGCAATAGTTGGCGCGCCTCTGCTGCGCCGTCAGCGCTTGCCTTACCCACCTTGGGCAGTACCTCAATCTGAAAACCATTCGGTGCGCGTATCACCCCCACAAAGCTGGTCAACTGCACCACCGGTTGGCCCTGTCGCATGCTCAGCCGCAGCCAGGTGCTTCCTCCCTGTGCTGCCGTCTGCAAACACTGCCGCTCCAGCCAGCGATAGACCGGCTCCGGAACCAGCCGCAAGCCATCGCGGGGAAGCAGACCGGCTATCTCGGTGGCCAGCGCGTCAAACTCATACGCGGTGATGCCGCTCACGATTGCTCCAACGGTTCGTAAATACCGATATAAGCGCGCAGATCAGCAAACGCTGCTTCTTGCACCGTATAGCGTGGCTGCATGGCATAGCTGTCCAGCCCATGATTGGGCCCGAATAAGCTATCTAAATCGCTCTCATGCTGTGTGCTTAGCTGGATAAATTGCGCGGTGTCAGGTTTTTGATTATCTGCCAGCACCAGCCGAATCTTCTGCCAGTCCTCAAAGAAATACTCCTCCAGCAAGGGCAAGATGCGCGTGCGGAAAATCTGCCGCAATGCTTCTAGCCGTGTTTCACCATCTGGCACCGAGCGTAAAGGCATAAAGTAGGCATGGCCCAAGCAATGATCGCGGTCAAACAAAGCCTCAATGCGCAGATTCATTGCCGCCAGCAGGCATGGGATGTTGAGCTGCTCAGCGTCCACCGTCACCCGCAAACCTGCCAGTGGCGCCTCTCCATCATCGCGCATATCCGGCAACAGTGGCACAAACTCGAAGCGGCGGCGCAACGCAGTATCCAGCAGCGCCAGCGAGCGGTCGGCGGTATTCATCGTGCCGATAATGTCAATATTGGGTGGCACCGAAAAAGGCTCACCGGAATAGGGCAGGCTCACCGCAATGGCGCCCCGGCCACCCTCGCGTTTATCCGGCTCAATCAAGGTAATCAGCTCACCGAAAATCTTGCTGATATTGCCACGGTTAATCTCGTCGATCACCATCGCGAAGCGCTGCTCCGGTGCTGCACGGGCGCGGCGGCATAACTCTTTAAAGACACCGGCGCGAACCTCATAGTGAATAGTGCCGCCTTCACCTTCACCATCATTGGCCAGCACCGGGCGTAAGCCTTCGACGAACTCCTCATAGCCATAAGATTGATGGAAGGTGACAATGTTATAGCGACGTACACGGCCAGAGGGTGGCGGGCCAGCCTGATAAGCCTGAACCATGTCGATAATATCGGCGCACAACTCCTGCCAGTCACCGGCAAACTGCCAGATTGAATCCGTCTCTGTTTTGTCGAAGATAGCGGGGGCCATTCGCTGTTTGATGTTAACGGTCTTCGATTCGTCAATAGTGTGGTGCTGCAATGTCCCCCACAGCGTTTGCTTGACGTTCTGATTGCGCTCCTTGGTACTGGCGATCGCCTGGATAAACGGATGTTCATGTAGCTGCGCTACTTTGGCCTGACCGCCTAAATTAAGCAGTGCTGCGGCAATCCCCTCCCACCACTTCAGCCCCGCGATTTTGTCGGCAATAAACTGCTCGTGCCACTCCTCACTGGAAACACGACTCATCACTTGCTCGTAATCACGCTTTAGCAGCTCGGTCAGTGTATAGGTTTTCCCCGTTCCCGGCGGCCCGTAGTAAATGCGGTTGATTGGTGGACTGAGCGTGGTGTTATCTACAGTATCTTCGTCATCATCACTTTGCTCTAGCAACTCATTGCCTAACTGGTCTGGCCATAGCCCTGACCGCATCGTTTCTAGGGGTAGCCAGTTTTTCACCTGCAACTGTTCCGCCGCCAGTGCTGCCTCAATGGTGGCGACCAACTCCTCGGTCAACGGCTCTCGTTTGCGTCTGGGCAGCGCCCCTACTAATTGATGTATCCAAGACAGTGTTTGCAACTGGCTACCCCGGATAATGCCGAGTACGCCGACCGCACGCTCACTACCGGGATGCTTACGGCCAAAGCGCAATTGGTTCGCGGGGCCGGCATGCCACCAATCCAAGCCCACCGCGTGTACCGCCCGTGCTAGACGGCAGAACAAAGCTTGCTCCGGTGGTGACCACGTAGCACGAAAGGTTTTAAATTGAGGCTTGGCGTCGAAATGTTGAACTATCTCCGCATCGCTTAATGCCTTACTTACCCCCAAGCTTGCCGCCACCTCGGCATAGCTCAGTTTAAAGCTGCGTATCGCCGTAACACTCCATGCCGTCAACTGCTCCAGTGACCAGCCTAGCCCCTCCTTCATCGGCAGCTTGGTGACAAAGGGCGAGCTGTTGTCGTAGCTACCGCGTAACGCCAAATAGGTTTTGCGGATCGGGTCCGATTCGAGGAGCCCGACGGTATCGATCTTCACCACAAAACCATCAACGGCACCCAGGCCTACGGTATAGGCCAGCTCTGTTGGTGCGTCGGGAGTGGGGTAGATTTTGGCCCAGGTATAGGGCGTGAATTGATTGCCCTGACTGGTAGGACGTTTGCGGATATCCACTTTGCCGAGCGGAAACAAGGCCGCTTGCACCTGCTGCGCCCAGGCCTCTGTTAGTGCGTATGCCTGTTTCAGCGTTTCGTAGGCGTGATTCTGTTCGGGATTGGAGTCATCGCGCTTTTGCCCTTGCCATTTGTTTAACAGCTCGAAATGATCACTCGTGAAATAGTCGGCCATGGTGGGGTTTAGCTTTAACTGTGTAGGTTGGTCAGGATAATGCAGCTGTGTTTATGACATAGGTGGGCCGGGCTGACAATCCGCCCTGTAGAGACAAGGCATGCCTTGTCTCTACGGTGATGAACATCTTGACACCCCTGTGGCAAACCCATACGCTAGCCGACGTGCCGTCATACCAACGGCATTCGGGTTTAGAGACCCGAGATTAACTAGCGGATAAGCCAGCCTTATTCGTGACTGTGCCATTGCATGCCCACCGGGCAGGCCGTGGCACTGGGCCTTCGGGCCACCGGTCTCTAGTTAAATCGGGTCTCTAACTGTGTCATGTGTCTGCCCCATCTGCCCAAACGCAGATGGGGGCCAGCTAAACCAGTTAGGAGCCGTAAGATGTCAACACCGTTAGACAATAACCTCACTCCTCTTGCCGCCCGTCAGGCGGTGCATGATCTCAGTCTGGAACTAGGTGCGCTGCACCGCCTGCATCAGGAATTATTGCCGCAACAAACGCGACTGGATGTTCATCTACAGCGAGCCCGTGGCTACCAACAAGCCATCGCCAGTACATTAGGTGAGAACGTGAAAATCCTTAGCGATACCCATTCTGCACTGCAAGTGATGTTGCAATGTTTACGCAAGCTGGAAGATGACAAGCTATTAGCCAGCGAAGTCAGGGTATTGCTGGAGCCGTTTGAACGGCAGATGGATGGCGCGGTGCAGGAGTTGGAGGCGATGGTGTAGGGATACACCACCCCATCGTCCCACCACCGCACCACCGTAAAACGATAAACGCCCGGCCCCGTAGAGACAAGGCATGCCTTGTCTCTACAATGATGGACGCCTTGTCTCTACAATGATGGACGCCTTGTCTCTACAATGATGATCACCCGGCCCGACATTGACATGCCTTGAAGGTGGGCAGCTATGACGCAGAATATCTATTTCAAAAACCGCTATCGTATCCCTTCTGCACGGGCGGCTTGGTGGTGTTATGGCTGTGCAGGGGCGTATTTCATCACTATCTGCACCGCAAAACGGCAACATTTTTTCGGGCAGATCACGCAGGGCCGGATGGCGCTGTCGCCCTTAGGACAATTGGCGGAAACCTTTTGGTATCAAATTCCACAACATGCGCAAAATGTGGAACTGGGCGCGTTTATTGTGATGCACCAACCATGTGCACGGGATATTGATTTTGTCCGTAGAAACAACGCATGCGGTACAGACAAAATCGCCAGCGAAAATGCGCTTTCAAAATCAGGGGAAAAACACGGTTTCTTCGATCATTGGCGGGTATAAGTCGGCCCTTAGCCGACACGCCCGTCAGCAAGGATTCGAGTTTGCCTAGCAGTCACGTTTTTACGACCATATTATTCGCGATGATGTTGAGTATCAGAAAATAAATGATTACATCGAAAGCAACCCTAAAAACTGGGCAGATGATTTTTTATTTACCTCAAGCGATGATTAATCAACCTGTACTAAAGGTCTTTTTTTATCTATTGCATTAATGATTTTATTGCCGTAGATTGCAGTCATGACTTCGGAACTAGTTCTGATTTCATTAGCCCTTTTAAGCGACAAAACTTCAAGGAGTAATGCCATGAAAAAATTGACATTGGCCGTTATTGCATTGGGTTTTATGGGTGTTTTATCTACACCTTCTTATGCTGCTTCATGGGTGAAAACTTATTCCAACTGGAATTTTGCTGTTGAGTATTGCACTTGGAAAAAAGGTAACGCGACATACCGCAATTCGGGCCTCTTTGGCTGTCCTTACCCTGGATGAAATGGTTTTCTCATTGCAGCATGAATTTTTCCATTTGATGTTTGCTCAAGGAGTCTTGTCATGAAAAAATTAACTTTGATGGCTATTTTAGTTGGCTGTATGGTTACTCTGTCTGGCCCTTCTCAGGCAGGTTCGTGGCGTAAAGTTAGCTCTAATTGGGTAGCAGGTGTCGAGCATTGTGTCTGGAAGAATAGTAATGGCGCCACATCTAAAAACTGGGGACTTTTCGGTTGCCCAGCACCTAACTGGGGCTGGTAGTCGCAAGATCCGTTTTAATCGGAAAACTTTAGCATATTAATGCTAGTAACAAACCCCTTGCTTATTGATTTAAGTCAAGGGGTTTTTGTTTTGTGGTTTTAAAGTTTCATTTAAAATAAAATAAATCGTGAGTTTTAGTCATCATTAACTTTTTCTGTGGGCTATTCTCCATGCTCGAAAAATTTAAGTGTCTTTTTTAAATACTATTAAGCGAGAGTGATCTGCTTAAAATTGCTCAATCATTTAAATAATTTAAATATTACGCCTGTTTTAATCCAACAACCCCCTGTGTTATTTCCTTCTGCTGCTGTTTGGCCATCTGATAATTGCGCTGTTTGATATGTCCAAACCCGCGTATGCCTTCGTAAGTTTTTATCAGGGCAATGGCTTGTGTCAGTTTGTCGGCGTTTAAGCTGGCGAGTAATTGGTCTAGCTGCTGTTCAAATTCCTTAATCAGTTGCCGTTCTAGCTGGCGGTCGGTTTGGTAGGCGAATGGGTCGAGCCAGCTACCACGTAGAAAACGCAGCTTGGCCAACAGTTTCATCGCGGGCATCAGCCAAGGGCCGAACGTGACTTTGCGCGCTTTGCCACCGGTGAGCCAACTGGCACCCAGATGGAAGCGTAGCTGGTAATCGCCGTCAAACTGTTGCGCCAGCTCGCGTTGGAATTCGCCATCACTGTACAGCCGCGCCACTTCGTATTCGTCTTTGTACGCCAGCAGTTGAAAATAAGCGGTGGCGACGGCCAGTGTGAGCGCTTCGCTCTTCGGGTTGAGGGTTTTTTCGGTTTCTTTGACCTGTTGCACCCGTGCGAGGTAGCGGTCGGCCAGTGCCTGATTCTGATATTGCGCCAGTAACTGGGCGCGGTGTTGTTGGACGTGGGCCGCATGGGCGCGCGGGATGAGTTGCACCACGCTGCCGGGGTGGAGCAGGCTATCAAGCCGGGCGGGGTCGGCGGCGGCATGGCGGCCCCACTGGAAGGCATCCTGGTTGAGGTCGATGGAGGTGGCGTTGAGCTGGATGGCTTGCATGATGGCCGCCAGCGTGACCGGTATGCGCCCTTGTTGCCAGGCGTAGCCGAGCATGAACATATTGCTGGCGATGGCATCGCCCATCAGTGCGGTGGCAAGGCGGGTGGCGTTGACTTCGCGGTAGCGTTCGTGGCCAACGGCTTCTTGTATCGCCTGTTTCATCGCGGCGCTGGGGAAGTCGCTGTCCGGGTTTTTGAGAAAGGCGCTGGTGGGCGCTTCATAGCTGTTGACGATGGCGTGGCTAAAGCCTTCACGCATTTTGGCCAGCGCTTCTTCGGAGGCGGTGACGACCAGGTCGCAGCCGAGTACCAGATGAGCGTCGCCGGTGGCAATGCGCACCGCATAGAGTTGCTCTTGGTGGTCGGCAATGCGTACGTGTGACCACACCGAGCCGCCTTTCTGCGCCAGCCCGGCCATGTCCAGTACGGTCACGCCTTTGCCGTCAAGGTGAGCGGCCATGCCTAGCACTTGGCCGATGGTAATGACGCCGGTGCCGCCTATGCCGGTCACCATGATGCTATAGGGCTCGCGGGTGTCGGGAATGCTGGGGCTGGCAAGTTCGGGGAGCTGATCCAGGCGGGTATGGCTGGCGGCCGGTTTCTTCAACTGGCCACCTTCGACGGTGACAAAGCTGGGGCAGAAGCCTTCGAGACAGGAGTAGTCTTTATTGCAGCTGGATTGGTCGATGCTGCGTTTGCGCCCCAGTGGTGTGGCAAGTGGCAGTAGCGACAGGCAGCCGGATTGTATGCCGCAGTCGCCACAGCCTTCGCAGACGCGTTGGTTGATGAAGGCGCGTCGTGCCGGGTCGGGGTAGTCGCCACGTTTGCGGCGGCGGCGTTTTTCGGCGGCGCAGGTTTGTTCATGAATCAAAATGGTGGTGCCGGTAACTTCGCGCAACTCGGTTTGCACGCGATTGAGTTCGCGGCGGTGGTAGACGCTGACGCCTGCTGCCAGGCCGGTCATGTGTTGGTATTTTTCCGGCTGGTCGCTGGTGATCACAATGCGTTGCACGCCTTCGGCGGCGAGTTGGCGGGTGATCATCGGGACATTGAGTTCGCCATCCACAGCTTGGCCGCCGGTCATGGCAACGGCGTCGTTGTAGAGAATTTTGTAGGTGATGTTGACCTTGGCGGCGACGGCGGCGCGGATAGCCATCAGGCCAGAGTGAAAGTAGGTGCCATCGCCCAGATTGGTGAAGATATGGCGGGTGCGGGTGAATGGTGCCTGACCTACCCAGGTGATGCCTTCACCACCCATCTGGGTGAAGGTTTTGGTGCTGTCACCTTGTACCCAGTGGGCCATATAGTGGCAGCCGATGCCAGCGACGGCGCGGCTGCCGGCAGGAACCTTGGTGCTGATATTGTGCGGGCAGCCGGAGCAGTAGTGTGGGATGCGGGCTAAGGCGCTACGTGGTTTGACCAGTTGGGCTTCTTTGTCGTGGTAGAACTTGAGACGGTCGTGAATGATGGGGCTGTCAAAGATCAGCGCCAGGCGGTTGGCGATCGCTTGCGCAATCATCGCAGGGGTGAGTTCGCCGGCAGCCGGCAGCAGCCAATCGCCATGGGGCAGTGCCCATTCGCCTTTTTCAGCAAATTTGCCGACGACGCGTGGTCGTACATCGTCGCGCCAGTTGTAGAGCTGTTCTTTCAGTTGATATTCGATGATCTGGCGTTTTTCTTCGACGACCAGGATTTCTTCCAGTCCTTCGGCAAAGTGGCGCACGCCTTCCGGTTCCAGTGGCCATACCATGCCGACTTTGTAGATGCGTAGGCCGATGTCGGCGGCAAGTTGTTGGTCTATGCCTAGATCGCTGAGCGCTTGCATCACGTCCAGATAGCTTTTGCCGCAGGTGATGATGCCGAGTCGGGCATTGGGGGT
The DNA here is from genome assembly GCA_020830965.2 of Neisseriaceae bacterium TC5R-5. Classification (GTDB taxonomy): domain Bacteria; phylum Pseudomonadota; class Gammaproteobacteria; order Burkholderiales; family Chromobacteriaceae; genus Chromobacterium. The sequence goes on along the minus strand of JACCFC020000002.1, from coordinate 37,793 downwards.
GTCCAGCGTAACGCGGTTGAGCTGGTTAACGCGGGCATAGGCCAGCGCGGCGTACAGGCGCTGGTGTAGGACGCGTTTTTCCTGCGCCAGAGGTGGGTCGGGCCAGCGGATATTGAGGCCGTCGGCCGGCAGTGGAAAGTTATCCGGTAGCTGGTATTGAAAATGCTCGGGCGAGATATCAACGACAGCGGAGCTTTCTATGGTGTCGGAGATGGCTTTGAGCGCCACCCAGCAGCCGGAGTAGCGGCTCATCGCCCAGCCGTGCAGGCCATAGTCCAGCACTTCTTGCACGCTGGAGGGGCTGAGTACGGGGATCATGCTGGCAGCGAGGAGGTGGTCAGATTGATGCGGAAAGGTAGACGATTTGGCCGCGTGATCATCGCCGACAACTAGCAGTACGCCACCATAGCGGCTGCTACCGGCGGCATTGCCATGTTTGAGCACATCGGCCGAGCGATCTACGCCGGGGCCTTTGCCATACCACAGCGCGTACACCCCATCGTATTGGGCGCCATCAAACATATTGACCTGCTGGGTTCCCCACACGGCAGTGGCGGCAAGGTCTTCGTTAATTCCGGGCTGAAAGATGACTTGGTGGGCATGCAGATAAGGCTGGGCTTTTTGCATGGTCTGGTCAACGGTACCTAGCGGGGAGCCGCGATAGCCGGTAATGTAGCCTGCGGTATTCAGGCCGGCAGCGAGGTCTCGTTGTTGTTGCAGCATGGGCAGCCGCACGAGTGCTTGAATGCCGGTCATCAGTACCGGGCCGCTGCTGGCGGTGTATTTGTCTTCCAGACTGGCATGGCGGATTGACATGGTTTCTCCTCCTGTCGTTCACGCGGACGACGGCGTTGGGGCATGGCCGCTGCTAGGTGGTTTGTTTTCTCCACTTAATTACTTATTTGTACGCCATATCGGGCAGGCAGACCAGCGGAGCATCAAAGTAAATGGTGACTAAGAGCCGCTGCCCTCCCTGATCCAGCGTTGCGCCTCCTTGCCGTACTACTGCTACTGCCTGTGTTGGTGCTCCTCGGCTCAGGGACTCTTTGAGGTTTTGTTAGCGGCTCTTAGATAGGTGTTCCTTGTTTTGCCGGGTTGCCTATATCAGGTTTTACTCCATACTTAAAACCGTTAAGCTAGCTGCTTATTTTCTTTTTCTTCGAAATGCTTTATGTCTTCCTCTGTGTCTCCGGCTGATAGTCGGCGGGGTGTCTGGCTAACGGCCACTGCCTTTGTTTGTTGGGGCTTGTTCCCCTTGTACTGGAAGCCATTGCAAGCGATTCCTGCTTGGCAGATTCTGAGTCATCGTATTATCTGGTCGGCGGTGTTTTTGGCCGGTATTTTGTGTGTGCGCATGCAATGGGCATGGCTGGGCAAGGTGATGCAACAGCCACGGAAGTATGCTGTTTTCGCTTGGTCATCCTCCTTATTGACGCTCAATTGGCTGTTGTATATCTGGGCGGTGAATAGTGGCCACATTGTGGAGGCTAGCCTGGGTTATTTCATTACCCCTTTGTTTAATGTGTTGTTGGGGCGCTGGTTTTTGGCTGAGCGTTTGTCGCGTGGGCAATTGGCGGCAGTGGGGCTGGCGGCGGCAGGGGTGTTATGGCTGACGTTGAGTACTAGGGCATTTCCGTGGATTGCCTTATCGCTGGCGGCAACGTTTGCCTGGTATGGTTTATTGCGTAAACGTGCGCCGCTGGCCTCGCTGGAGGGTTTGGCGCTGGAAACTTTTCTGATGGCACCATTGGCTTTGGCCGCTTTGTTATGGTTTGAATGGCAAGGACAAGCGGCGTTTGGTCATGGCTCTGGCTGGCAGACCATGCTGCTGATGGGGGCGGGGGTAGTGACGGCGGTGCCTTTATTGCTGTTTGCCGCTGGTGCTCGTCGTTTAAGAATGGCGACAGTGGGCTTATTGCAATATATCGGCCCGAGTATTCAGCTCTTGCTGGGAGTGTGGTTATTTCAAGAGAGTTTTGGGAGTGCGCGCGCTATTGGTTTTGCGCTGATCTGGTTGGCTTTATTACTTTATTCTGCCGAGGGCTGGCGCCAGTCTCGTTTGCGACGACGTAGGGAGTGAAAGACTTGGCCTACGGGTAGCTCTGTCGATAATAGGCAGGGCCACCGGTAGGCCAGGTAGTCAGGCTTTGCCGGAGATAATCAGGTATTTCTGGTGCAGTGCTTCCTGCGTTTCCGGGTGGTTTGGGTCTAAGGGGATGCAGTCTACCGGACAAACCTGTTGGCACTGTGGCTCATCGTAGTGGCCAACGCATTGGGTGCATAGGTCCGGGTTGATCTCATAAATTTCTTCGCCTTGCGAAATGGCATTATTGGGGCATTCTGGTTCACAGACATCACAATTGATGCATTCGTCTGTAATGATTAACGACATCTTGATTTCCTTAAATATTTCGTAGGCCGAATTTTGTCATCCGTTGCCGGACGTAGCAAGCTCAGTCTGTTATGAGCTTATATAGTCTGTTCGTCACTTCGTTGCAATAAGCCATATTGCACCAAGCCTGCTTTACCCTTGCGCCATACCTGCCAGTCTGCTGGTAGCTCAGGCCATTTTCTGGTTTCTATATACGCCATGCCCCCTTCGGCTAACAAATCATTCAGGTAGGGCAAGGCCTGATTGAGCAGTTCGGAGTTGTAGGGCGGGTCGATAAACACTACATCAAAGCGCTCGGTACAGTTTTTCAGATATAACATGGCGTCCCGGGTGACAACTTCAATAGCCGCTGCCTGTAGCAACTGCACATTGCTCTGTAGCGCAGCGGCAACCTGGCGTGATTTTTCGACCATGACGACGCGTCGGGCCTGGCGAGAGGCGGCTTCAAAGCCCAGAATGCCGCTGCCGGCAAATAAGTCTAGACAGCATTTGCCGTATAGGTCTTGGCCCAGCCAATTAAACAGGGTTTCCCGGACACGATCTGGTGTCGGGCGCAGGTTTTCTGCGTCGGGGAAGGCGAGCAGACGGCGCCGATAGTCTCCGCCGATGATGCGGACTTTATTGCGTGATGAATTCATGATTCTCAATGGGCTGGGCAAAATACTGGACAGTGAGCGCTGGCTTTCCTGCCAAACAGGGTCAGGGAAAAAGCGCGGGCAGAGTGTAACGCGAACTTGACGAAATGGGCTGATTTTTGTCATGCCGCCCACCTTTGGCGGTTGTAACGGTAGAATCAGCGCGCAATAGCGGTCAATCGGTACAGAATAGCGGCAATCGCCCCCCAGCCAGCGCGTTAACGTATACAATTTAGCTATTTATCGCATCATTGACCCGCAAATCTATGTTTAGTTTTTTCAAGAAGAAACCCAAGCCGGTCGAGACGGCTATTCCCTCTCCCGAAATGGCCCCCGCTGTGGAGCCGCCCCTTACCCCTCCCGCTGTTGAACCTGTCGTTGCCAGCCCTGCTATTATCGCCGAAACGGTTACGATTGTACCGGCAGCAGCACCAGCACTCGCCGAACCGGCGGCCATCGTCAAGAAGTCCAGTTGGGCGGAGCGCTTAAAAGCGGGGCTGAGTAAAACACGCGACAAGTTGGGCAAGTCTTTTGCTGGTCTGTTTGGCGGCGGCAAAATCGATGAAGATTTATACGAAGAGCTGGAAACCCTGCTGCTGACCGCCGATATGGGCATGGGTGCGACTACGCATCTATTGAAAGATGTCCGTGAACGCGTGTCGCTAAAAGGGCTGAAAGATTCCTCAGAACTGAAAGGGGCGCTGAAAGACGCTTTGTATGATCTGATCAGCCCGCTGGAACAAACGCTCAATGTGAATGACAAAAAGCCTTTCGTGATCATGATGGCCGGGGTGAACGGAGCCGGAAAGACCACGTCTATTGGCAAGTTGGCCAAGTATTACCAAAGTCAGGGTAAAAGCGTGTTATTGGCGGCCGGTGATACTTTTCGCGCGGCAGCGCGCGAGCAGTTGATGGCCTGGGGTGAGCGTAATGATGTCACGGTGATTGCACAGCAAGGTGGTGACTCGGCTGCGGTTTGCTACGATGCCATCCAGGCGGCCATTGCACGCAATATTGATATTGTGCTGGCCGATACGGCAGGGCGCCTGCCGACGCAACTACACTTGATGGAAGAAATCAAGAAAGTAAAGCGTGTGATCCAGAAGGCGCTGCCGGAGGCACCGCATGAAATTATTCTGGTGGTGGATGCCAATATTGGTCAGAACACGCTGACGCAGGTCAGCGCATTTGATGAGGCCTTAGGTTTGACGGGCCTGATTCTGAGCAAGCTGGACGGGAGTGCCAAGGGGGGCGTGATTGCCGCCATCGCCAAGCAGCATCCGGTGCCGCTACGTTTTATTGGTATCGGTGAAAGCATTGATGATCTGCGCCCGTTCAACAGTAAAGATTATATTGATGCGCTATTTGACTAATCGTGGGAATAGAACATGATCCAGTTCGATCAGGTCACCAAGCGTTATCCTGGTGGCAATGAAGCCTTAAAAAATCTTTCTTTTCAGATACAGACCGGTGAGATGGTGTTTCTGGCAGGGCACTCTGGTGCGGGTAAATCCACCTTGCTGAAACTGGTGGCTGGTATTGAGCGTGCCAGCAGTGGCAGTGTGATTGTCAACGGTCAGAATCTTTCCAAATTACGCACCCGGCAGATTCCTTATCTGCGCCAGCATCTGGGCATTGTGTTTCAGGATCATAAAATTCTGTTTGATCGTAATGTGTTCGACAATGTGATGCTGCCACTAGACATCATTGGTTTTAGCCGGCGTGATGCGGCTAAACGGGTACGGGCGGCGCTGGATAAGGTTGGATTGCTGACGAAGGAAAAGACCATGCCTATCCGCTTGTCCGGCGGTGAGCAACAGCGTTTGTGTATTGCGCGGGCGGTGGTGCACCGGCCCAGTATTCTGTTGGCCGACGAGCCTTCGGCCAATCTTGATCGTGCCTACGCACTGGATATTATGGAGCTTTTCAAATCCTTTCATCAGGTTGGGGTAACGGTGCTGATTTCGGCGCATGATGAGACGCTGATGGAGGACTATGGCAGACATATCATTCGACTGCGAGAAGGGCAATTTAGCGCATGAAACACTTTATCTATCTACACTGGCAAAGCGCCGTGCAAGCTCTTCTCAAGTTGTTGCGACAACCGGTCAGTGGTTTGTTAACGCTTTTAATGCTGTCTTTGGCCTTGACCCTACCCTTATCGCTTTATCTGGCCATCGATAGCCTGCAGGCTTGGGTAGGGCGGCTGAGTGCCACACCGCAAATTACTTTGTTTATGGAGCTGAGTGCAGAAAAACCTGACCTAGCAGCGGTGAGATCGACACTAAGCCATCACCCTAAGATCAAGAGTTATTACTTCGTCAATAAAACCGATGCGCTGGCAGAAATGGAAAAGCGCAATCAGTTGTCTGGGCTCGGAGATGGCCTGGAGAGCAATCCGCTGCCGGACGCTTTTGTCGTGACGCCGAAAACTCTGGAACCTGGCGAGCTGGAAATCTTGCAAAAAGAACTGTCCGGTTTGCCCATGGTGGAGTTGGCGCAGTTTGATGCGCATTGGGCCAAGCGCTTACATGCTTTGCTGGGCATTGCCGACAAGCTTATCTGGTTTTTAGCTGGCGCTTTAGGCTTGGGGCTGGTGCTGGTCACCAATAACACCATTCGTATGCAGATACTGGCTCGTCAGGATGAAATTGAAGTGTCCAAGCTGATTGGGGCTTCGGATAGCTTTATCCGTCGGCCCTTTCTTTATCATGCGATGTGGCAGGGTGTGCTGGCCGCACTGATAGCCTGGGGCCTGACGTATTGGCTTGTTTATGCTGCCAATCCGGCGATTAGTGAGTTCGCCATGTTATACGGCGAGCAGCTTAGCTTGCGTTACTTAAGCCCGCTAGAGCTGGCGGTCACCATTGGTTTGGCTATTGCTCTAACAGTGTTGGGCGCACGTCTGGCCACCAACCACCATCTGCGGGCTATTGAACCTCGATGAAAGCCTCCAGGTCGCGCTTGCGGATACCTAGCAGAACGCTATTTGTAACATCGCTTAACAGACCAGTGTCACCGGCCGACTGAAATCCGGTTACTATTAGGCCAATAGTTAAAATCATTGACTGAACCCATGTTGATTGCTAGCACTCCCGGTTGGCGAGTGCTAATATTGCAGCACCCAAGGAGGTAATGACAATAATGAACAACGCATTTGCTTTGCCCGTCCCGTCCACTAGCGGTAGCTTGGAGCAATACATCCAGGCCGTGAACAGCGTCCCTATGCTCACTCCGGAACAGGAGAATGAGTTAGCGGTTCGTTTTCAGACCGAAAATGATCTGGAAGCCGCACGCCAAATGGTGTTGTCTCATTTGCGCGTCGTCGTCTCGATTTCCCGTGGCTATACCGGTTACGGCCTGCAGCAGGCTGACCTCATTCAAGAGGGCAATATTGGCCTGATGAAAGCGGTAAAGCGCTTTGAACCCAACCGTGGTGTTCGCTTGTTTTCCTTTGCTATTCATTGGATCAAGGCGGAGATGCATGAGTTTATTCTGCGCAACTGGCGTCTGGTGCGTATCGCTACTACCAAGCCACAACGCAAGCTGTTTTTTAATCTGCGCAGCATGAAAAGTAGCTTTTCTGCGCTGTCAGAAAACGAAGCCAAGCGTATTGCCGAAGAGCTGGGCGTAAAGCCGGAAGAAGTTCGTGAAATGGAAATCCGCATGAGCGGTCAGGATATTTCACTGCTAGCTGATGATAATGACGATGAAGCTTACGCACCGATAGACTGGCTGGCTGATTCTCACAGCGAGCCTACCCGGGCGCTGGAGCGCCGGGCATTTGATCATCTGCAGACCGAGGGCATTGAGCATGCTCTTTCTACGCTGGATGCCCGTAGTCGTCGTATTGTCGAAGCCCGCTGGCTGGCAGATGATAGCGGAGCTACCCTGCATGAATTGGCTGCTGAGTTTGGTGTGTCCGCTGAGCGTATCCGTCAGGTTGAGGCCAAGGCTTTGAGCAAAATGAAGGCAGCGCTTAGTGCTGGGGTGGTATTAGATAATTAAGTCATCGCACTCCCTATAAAAAAAGCCGCGCATATTGCGCGGCTTTTTCTGTCTGCTTGCTATCTTACTCGTCCTCTTCTGCCGATTTATATTTAGCGGGTAATTGCTCATAAGCTTGCCGGGCAATTTTGCGCAGCGGTTCCCATTCCGGCTTGTCATCATCCAGGGTTTGCAAAAACTGCTGGGCGTAAGTGGGAAAGGACGCCAAGGTGGTTTGCAAGGTTACCTCCGCTTGCTGTGGTTTGCCGGCTAGAATTTCCAATTGCGCACGTTTTAGCATGACGTCAGGATAGGGGCGGAATGCCGTCAAGCGTTGTTCCAGCAACAGTTTTTGCGCCAGATCATCATGGCTTACCGCCAGATAATCATCCAGCGAGTACAAGGCATGAAACGCAAATAGAGGTTGTGTCTGCACTAGTTCAGCCAAACGCGTGCGTCGTTTCAGATCACGTTGCGTATTATTGGTGGGTGTTGATAAGTCCACCATCTCCCAAAATAGCGACAAGCTGCTCAATGATAACCAAGCAAAGTAAACCGTAGTCAGCAGCATGGGCAAACGCCATGGCCAGCTAATGATTGCAGGGCTTGTTCTGGGCGCCATCGCGCTAAAAATTACCAGCATCGCTAAAAAATAGTAATACCACAGCGGGTACTCCAGCATGCTATGCGTGAGTGTGACCGCCAAACAGCCCAGCGCCAGCAGTCCTTCCGGTTTGGCCTGATGGCTGAAGAAAGGCCAGATAACCCAGACAAAACCCAGCAGCACCAGGGCGCTTATCACCCCCCCCATCTCGGCGAGTAATTGCAGAATCAGATTGTGCGAGTGGGTAAACAAACCGCTGTTGAAGCCAGCTGCCATAAACTCCGGCAAAGGCTGCAGTCGTACACTTTCCGCCGCAAACTGCGACCAGCCAACTCCACCCAGCGGGTGTGCCAGAAAAACCAGCCAGGCTTTGTGCATCTCAGCAAAACGACGCGAGCCCATGCCATCACTACTGGCCGCCAGGCGCTCCAGGCCAGAGGCGCTATGAACATCGGCATGCACCAGTAAAGAGATAAGCTGGTTCAAGGCGGGCAATAGCAGTTGCATCAGCAAAATCACTAGGCAAGAGGCTAGTACTGCCCATCTTAGCTGTGATGATTCCTTATCCTGTATGCGCCAGTGCCAAAGCCATGCCAGAGCAGATAACACCAATAGATACAGTAAAATAGTACGAGAGCCCGCCACGGCCAGCATAAAGGCCAACCACACGACTAATAGACTGAGCCAGAGTCGCGATAAGCGTCCGATGGCAAACAGATAGCAGCCGGCTAATACCGACCACATCAGATAATGGGCAAACTGATTGCGCTGACCAATATGGCCGAACACATTGCCCGTGGGGTGCGAGCCATCGTAGAACAAGCCTAAAACTGGGGCCAAGCCGGTTAACTGAGCGAGGCCGATCAGCGATTGCACCATGCCACCGACGATCAATGCCCAGGCTAATGCGGTGCTAAAGCTGCGCTCACCCCATAAACCCCGCAAGGAAGCCACAACTGAAGCCAGCAGCGCGAGCGCCAGCCAAGCCAGTGCGGTTACATAATTCATACCGGGAAAGAGCAGTGCTACCCACTGTGGTTGTAGTGCCCAGGCGGCGGCCAGTGCCAGGCACCACCAACTCGCCCTCGGCAGCGCATCAAATAAGCGCCCACTAGGCAATAAACACAGTGCCGCCACTAACAGCAACCAAATCACATTAATCTCGCCAAACCACTGTGGCAAAGGCACATAGTGAATACGGGAAGCAAACGGCACAATGGCAATTAAACACACCGCCAGCAACGCGAGGTGTGCTGTTATTTTTTGAAAAGTCATCGCGGCATCAAGCAAGGAAAGAAGGGCGCAGAATAACGCAAGGCTGCACCCAATAACAAACCAGATACGAAGTTTCTGAACATGATCAGGCCATATTCTGCCGGCGTATGGGGTCTGGACTTGGGCCAGCCTTGTGCTGATAGAACGGGTTTAGACTTCCAACGCCGCTTTACGTTTGAGGATAAATACCAGAATGAACAGATAAACCAGCCCGATAGCAATCCAGGCACCGCCCATCAAATGAGTTTCCCTATCCTGATTGGCCAGAACGAAGCCAATAATAGTGATACCCAGCAAGGGGAATAATACATGGCGTATCCAGCGGGTTGAGCCTTGACGGACCACAAAGTGCCAGATCACCGAAATATGCAGTAATACAAAGCCGGTTAGCGCACCAAAGTTGACCAGTTTGGACAAGGTATCAGCATCATTCAAAAAGTAGAGGCCAACCGCCAGCGAAACCACGGCTACGACCGCGGTGCTGATATAAGGGGTTTTGAAGCGCGGATGAATTTTAGACAGCAGTTTGGAGGCCGGTAGTAGGCGGTCACGTGCCATTGAAAACAGAATACGAGATACCGCAGCCTGTGCCGCCAAGGCATTGGCAATCCCCCAAGCCAGGGCCGTCGCCCAGGCGGTGAGCACATACAGCCAGCGGCCACCAGCCGCACCGGCGACTTCGTAAAAAGCCGTATCCAGCGATTTAAAGTGCATGCCTTTAGCTAGATCCGCCGCAATCCAGGTTTGTACAATAAAAATACTACCCATCAAAAACAGTACTGCAATGGTTGCTCGTCCTACTACCTTACGGTTATCACCCTTCACTTCTTCGGCCAGCGTAGAAATACCGTCAAAGCCGAGGAAGGACAGCACCGCAATCGAGGTCGCCGCAGCCACCACCGACCAGTTCAGATGGCTGTTATACACCGGGGCGCTCGTCAACTGACCGGCACCAGTGCCGCCATATAGGGCATGCAGCCCGACGCCGATAAAAATAGCCAGCACAATTAATTGCGCAATCAGGAACACGATATTGGCGCGGGCGGTCATCTCCACCCCACGGATATTAATCAGCGTGCAACTGGCCAGAAAAGTGGCAATCCACAGCCATTTGGGAATTTCCGGGAACAGTGCCTGCAGCGAATTGGCACTGATCACATACAACAAGGCCGGAATCAGAATGTAATCCAATAGCAGCAGCCAGCCGCAGATAAAGCCAATATGCGGATGGATGCCGCGATAAGTGTAGGCATAGGCCGAACCGGAAATCGGGAAGGCCTCCGACATCGCGGCATAGCTCATCGCCGTAAAGAACATGGCTACCATACCCAGAATATAAGCCAGCGGCACCATGCCATCGGCCACATCCGCCACATAACCAAAGATACCGAATGGCGCGATCGGTACCATGAAGATCATGCCGTAGATCAGCAGATCCTTAAATGTCAGAGCCCGTTTTAGCTCTTCTTTGTAACCAAAATTCTCGATGGACATAGGATGTTCCTTTGGGCAATCAACAGCTCGCCAGGTGCTTCTATGGCACCTTGGCGAATAGCAGTGATGCTAATGGTTTCAGAAATGGATATTCAGTTGTGCCAATACGCTAAGCGGCAACTCGTAGCGGCAGGTTTTTTGCGGGTCTACCACCTGACAGATCTGCAAATTACCACCCACGCTGAGTAGGCTCACCGCCTGGGCCTGGCTTAAATCACTGTGACGTACCAGTAAATTCACCATATTGGCGGCAGCCATATCCGCTGCGTCATCCAGTTGTACCGCCGAAGCGATAGTGTAGAGATGCGCTGCGGTGCGGGCCAAGGGCAAAGGCCACGGCTGACCTTTGATCAGCGATAGCTGTACTTCCACCTCGCCCTGAATCTCCAGCCCGCATACCGACACCTCGCCATCACCCATCGCCGCATGCAGATCGCCCAAAGCCAACAAAGCACCGGTGACCTGCACCGGCAAATAAAGAGTGGTGCCAACTGTAATGATCTTGCAATCCATATTGCCGCCGTGCTGGTCCGGCACTCCACAGGCAATGGGCTCGCCCGCTGGTGCGGTACCAATCACGCCTATCATCGGGTTCAGTGGCAGCTCGACACGGTCAAACAAGCGCGCTTTACCATTTTTAATGGGCACAATCTCAATTTCACTATGACTGAGCTGTTTGCCAATCACGCCCAGATTAGGTGCTGTCATCATCACAGCCTGTTCGGCCAGGCGAATATCCCGTATCTCCACTACTAGCGTATCCCCGGGTTCCGCACCTTCTACGAAAACCGGGCCCGTCGCCGGGTTGATGCGACTCCAGTCCAGGGCTGCAAAAGGCGTATCCGCAGTGCGGATCTGGTCCTCAAAACAGTCGCAGGTCTCAAAAACCACGGTACTGCCGGGGCGAACTTGTAAGGCGGGTGGATTGTCGCGCGACATCGCATAGACGAGGTGTTCACGGCTGACTTTGTGTTGCATGAGAGAGCTCCTGACATTGCGCTGCTTGTGACAGCAATAGAATATTGGCACAGACTTACACCTCCAGCCGTGTCAGGCGGGCAAAATCTGCACAAAAGCGCTGATTTTGAAAGGGTTTGCCTTACTGCGCAATAGATTGCTGTGCTAATACTGTCAACATCAGTTTTAATAAAGCCCCATGCGAGCGGTGAACTAGGGTTTGCGGTAAATCTGGTCGAAGCTGCCGCCATCGGCAAAATGCTGCTTATTCACGTTTGCCCACGAACCAAACACGCTGGCGACGGTAAAGGTTTTAACCGCAGGAAAACGACTGCTGAACTGTTGGCTGACTGCTGGGTTTTGCGGGCGTAAATAATTCTGGGCGGCGATGGTCTGCCCCTCCGTGCTCCACAAATATTGCAGATAGGCTTCGGCCTGTTTGCGACTGCCTTTCTGGGCGACCACCTTATCGACGACCGCTACCGGATTTTCCGCCAGAATCGAAATAGAGGGGTAGATCACCTCAAAGCTGCCACGACCAAATTCACGGGCAACCATCTCGGCTTCATTCTCAAATGTCACCAACACATCGCCCATCTGGCGCTGCATAAATGTATTGGTCGCGGCACGGCTGCCGGTATCCAGTACCGGCACATTTTTGATGATTTTGCTGACGAAGGCCTGTGCCGTGCTGGCATTGCCTCCCGGCTGTTTCAGTGCATAGCCCCAGGCGGCCAGATACCCATAGCGGCCATTGCCGGAAGTTTTCGGGTTGGCAATGATCACCTTGATTGAGGGTTTAATCAGATCACTCCAGTCTCGCACTTGCTTGGGGTTGCCCTTGCGTACCAGCAGTACCGTCACCGAGCTGAACGGCACCGCGTTATTGGGTAGACGCTTGGCCCAATCGGCGGCCAATAAACCTTTACTAGCTAAAAGATCAATATCAGAAGCCTGGTTCATCGTCACCACATCCGCCGCCAGGCCATTGGCCACCGCTAGTACTTGCTTGCTGGAGCCGCCATGTGATTGCTGGACACTGATCGGCTGACCGGTTTTAGCTTGATAGGCTTTTTGGAAAGCCGGGTTGTAATCCTTATAAAAATCACGAGAGACGTCATAAGAGACATTGAGTAAAGTGGTATTGGCCGTTACCGGCGTGATCAGTGCGCTAAGAAAAATTCCAAGGGTAAGCTGTCGTTTCATCGGTTTACTCCGTAAGCATGATTTGATCATGCCGGCACTATATACGCAGCTACTTTATAACCATAAAGAACATTGGGCGCTACCTTTATCCCTTTTTGAAATAAAAGTAACTTGCTTATCATCGGCGGCACGCAACTAGTCGCCGCCAGCGCTTTGGTTTAAGCTGAATACTTAAAGTTTACATAGCGGGAAAATCTCTCATGAACGTTCAAGAGTATATGCAGCAGGTTGGCAAGACTGCCCGCAAAGCCAGCCGCGTGATTGCCAGCGCCAATTCTGAGCAAAAAAATCGTGCGCTACATGCCATTGCCGATGCCATCCTGCGCGAAAAAACGGCATTGTTGACCGCCAATGAGCAGGACTTGGCCGAGGGGCGTAAAAACGGCATGGAAGCCGCCATGCTCGACAGGCTGACGCTAGACGAAAAAGGCATCGTCAATATGGCAGAAGGCCTGCGGCAGATTGCCGCTTTGCCCGATCCGGTAGGCGAAATCAGTGAAATGGCCTATCGGCCCTCCGGTATTCAACTGGGTAAAATGCGCGTGCCATTGGGGGTGATTGGCATTATCTACGAGGCTCGCCCCAATGTGACGGCCGATGCCGCCGGGCTGTGCCTGAAGGCAGGTAATGCCACCCTGCTGCGTGGCGGTTCCGAAGCGTTTCACAGTAATCAGGCCATTGCTCACTGTATACATGAAGGCTTGCGACTGGCTGGCCTGCCTGCTGATATCGTACAGGTATTGACTACCACGGATAGGGCGGCGGTAGGTGAAATGATCAGCATGCCGCAATACGTTGACGTGATTGTGCCGCGTGGCGGCAAAGGCCTGGTGGCACGCATCACGCATGAAGCCAAAGTACCGGTGATCAAACACCTGGATGGTAACTGCCATGTCTATATTGACGACACGGCCAACCCGGACAAAGCCTTCAACATCGCCATCAACGCCAAAACCCACCGCTATGGCACCTGCAACACCATGGAAACCCTGCTGGTTCATGCCGCGTTTGCCGAATTCATTCTGCCGCGCCTGGCCGCAGGCTTCTGGGAAAAAGGGGTAGAGTTACGCGGCTGTGAGCGTACCCGTATTATCCTCGGAGAAAAAGTCTGGCCAGCCAATGACGAAGACTGGGCTACCGAATACCTGGCGCCCATTCTCGCCATCCGCGTGGTGAAAGATATGGACGAAGCGATTGAGCACATCAACCACTGGGGCAGCCACCACACCGACGCTATCGTTACCGAAGAATATGGCCGTGCCCGTCGCTTTTTACATGAAGTGGATTCTGCCAGCGTGATGGTCAATGCCTCCACTCGTTTTGCCGATGGTTTTGAATACGGCTTAGGTGCCGAAATCGGTATCTCTACCGACAAAATCCACGCCCGTGGCCCGGTGGGCCTGTTAGGGCTGACTAGTCAAAAGTGGATTGTGCTGGGAGATGGGCAAATTCGTGAATGAGCGCATCTAGCGGCTCTAAACATCAAAGCGCTGCTGCCTCTCTGGCGACAGCGCTTTGATTCATTGCAAGGCGGCGCGGATATTCAGCACTTTGGCCTGTGGCCCCGCCTCAGTGGCGCGTGGGCCGCTGAGTGGTAGCCCGGTATTTTGCAGACGGCTTAATAACTGATCAACCGACTCACTCATCCCGTACTTCTGGCGTAGCACTGCAAATGCCCCTGCCACCTGCGGTGACGCAAACGACGTCCCCCACACCACAAAGCTGCCCTGATCCTTCCACGCCGTCATCAGACAATTGCGATAGAGACAAGGGTAATCACCGCTACCGACTGGCGCCAACAGCGCCAGCCTGGCGGAAAGATTGCTATAAAACGTTGCCTGTGTCGGCTGCTTAACCTCGGTGGCACCCACCGCAATGATATGGCTGCCGCAAGTCCAGTTACTGGCTGCCGTCAAACCATCGTTGCCAGATGCCATCACCACCGCAATCCCCTTTTTCTTCAACCGCGCGGCAATCGCATCAATCTTGCCGCCCTCGGATGTCGCGCTACAATCCGGGTTAGGCTGGCTGGCCGTGGCATTGCCGCTAGCCGAAATATTCACCGCTACAATCGGTTGGCTGCGCGGCTGCTGCGCCAGCAACTCCACCTCATTGAGTGCATCCAGCACACTGGCGATAGGCCAGCCCGCCTGATCCCCGACGCCACCCCCCACCTTGATGGTGATCAAACTCGCTCCCGGCGCTACTCCGCTATAGCGAATGGGGCCGCCCATGATAGGGTCGTTGCGCAGTGCCGGCGTACCGGCCACCAGCGCCGCCGTGGCGGTGCCATGAAAAGCGTGACAAAAATAATCGGGCGCATCTGAACTGGTATCCCGACACACCCTCAGCGCGGAGTTGGAAGGCTGTGAACTGCCCGCCGAGCTACTGCGGTAAAAATAAAGCGGGGTGTTGCGGCTCTCGCCTAGGTAGAGGCGATGATCGCTGTGTTGTCCATCCAGACACAGCGAAGTCCAAGGCGTGCCGGTTTCCTGGCCGATGCAGCGTTCAGCGCTTACTTTGGACTGGCCGTTAGCTTGAAGCAACTGCGGAGCCCTGGGCAGGAAAGCCCCATCAATGACCACCACCGTATAGCCACTGCCGTCATAAACCAGGCCACGCGAATCGGTGTAAGTCCCGCTCACCGTACCACCCAAATTCGCCGGGGCGGAGTAACTATCCAGATTGCCGGCTTGAATCAGCCAGGGAAAACCAAGCACTACAGCGCATAGCGCCAGAATTAAGTCATTTTTTTGCATGAAATCCCCCTTGGATTGAGCAAGCTGAACATGAGCAGAATCAGAGGCGTGACTATAGCACGCAGCCAAAGCCCGCCAGCAAGAGGGAACAGGCACTGTAGAACTAGGCTGACAACACGCTCAGCCTATAGCTCAATCACGGTATCGGCGGTAAGTGGCCACAAGTCAACATTGGCTGGCAGACCCTCGGCTAACTGGGTCATCACAGCCTGCGAACAGAGGGGGTTGAGATGCGATATCCACAGATGCAGATTGGGGGGGAGATTGGCGAGAAAGGGCTGCAACTGCGCTGGCGTCATGCGATCCTGTACCCGAGCGTGGTGGCTAAGCTGATTACTATAAGTCACCTCGCAGACAATATCGGTGAGCGAAGGCACACTATTCATCCAGTGCCAGAACGCCGGGCACGTGCCGGTAGTACCACTAAAAGCCATCGCACGCCAATTGCCCTCCAGCAGCCAACCAATGGCCGGCAAGCTATGGCTGGCAGGCAGCACGGTGGCCAGCCCATCATTGATAGGAAAGGTATCGCCAACCTCCACCGCCTGCATACGTACCCAAGGATGCTCTACCGATGGCTGCTGACAATAATTGGGCCACAACTCATCATTAAAAAGGTGGCGATGCAGAATCTGCAGCGTCTCAGGCTCACTGTAAACCGTGAGGCCGCTACCATTATGTCTAGCATGCACATCCGCTAATAACGGCAAATAGCTGCAATGATCAAGATGACTATGGCTAAGCAAGACATGGTGAATATTCAGTAACTGCTCCAGACTGAGCGTACCAACACCGGTGCCGCAATCCAGCAAGGTATTTTCATCAATCAAAAAGCTGGTGGTGTGACCGGGGTAACCGATACAGGCAGCGGCGCCCAGGGTTCTAATGCGCATCCATGGCTCCTATTGGTCTGCATTGTGGCAGTGGATAATGAGGGGTTGAACGAACAATGGCATTTACACTTGTTCATGTTCAGATTGTAGACAACACACGCTTGGCTTGCTGAACAACACGAATAAGAACCGGCCTAAACATTGGCTAATCGACCACTTACCTTAAGCGGCGCGAACAAAACCTCGAAGAGTCCCTCAGCCGAGGTGCAACGCTGGATCAGGGATTTTGTTAGCGGCACTAAGCGCTCACCACCCTGCCGGTGGGCCACCTTACAACAAGGGCTTGGCCGATAACAATGCTTTGACGATATATAAATCAAAACGTGTGGACTTACCATTCATCACAGCCGAAGGGGTGGGGCCAATAATTGCCGCTCCCAAGCGTGGCCGTTTCACCACCACCCGCTGTGTAGCGGCAAGCAGAGCGGCTTGCAGCAACTCCGCGCTATCCAGATCATCGCCAATCACCTGTTGAAATGCCTGCATCTCTTTTTTTACCGCTGCGTTTTTCTTGTCACTGTCCGGAAACATCGGATCGACAAACACCACCTCCGGACGCTCAGCAACTGGCAGGCCGGGCAGCCACAGCGCCGCATTGGCATGCACCAGGTGCATACGAGCGGCGATTGCCTGAGTGTCCGGATGACGGTGCGCACGCTCCAGCGCATCAGCCAACAGGGCAGCCGCTACCGGCGAGCGCTCCAGCATCGTTACCTGGCAACCCAGGCTGGCCAGCACAAAACTATCCCGCCCCAGCCCGGCAGTGGCATCCACCACATGCGGCAGCGGCTTGGCTCCTTTCAAACCTATCGCCTTGGCCACCGGCTGACCACGACCACCCCCTTGTTCGCGGCGATGTTTCGCCGCCCCATCGACAAATTCTGCATATACCGCCCCGTGTTTGCCGATGGTTAGCAGTTCTAGGCGCTCCGCCCCCAGCTCTAGCCAATAACCCTGGCTAGGACGTTGCCGCACTAAGGGCAAGGCAAAGCGAGTGGCTAATTGGTGCGCGCTATCCCGACGGGCGGCTTCGGCACAATACAGCGGGGTGGTAAACATAAATTTCCTGGTTAAATGAAGATTTGAACGAATTAAAACTAAATAGTTTGACTGTTATAAAGATCAGGTGACATGGCCAATTTTTGTAAATACATTTTGCTATTAATTCTAATAAGCAATGCAGCGCAATAAACTGAAACGCTAGTTTCATTAATATTCAGTTTATTATACGGTCTTGCTCCTCCTATTTTAAATGGCTGTTTAATTAAAAACAGAACAGCCGTTTTTTTTGAGTTAATCAGAACAAAGGTTAACTTTAACCCTGTCATGATAAGTGGTGCGCTTTGAATAATAAAATACGCACCACGAGGTCAGGGTTTCCTGATTTGTTTATTTCGAGTAAATAGCATGAGTGTTTTTTTAGAAAAAACAGAGGTGATGGAAGCCATCAATCATCTGCAAAGTTGCGCGACTAAAGCAGAAGCAGGTCGTCTGACTAAAAAAATTGTTGTTGCCCTAGGTGGGGAAAGTTTTGTCTATACCCTGCTACTGCCGCCGGGGGTAAATCACCCCAAGCCGAGCTTTCAGTTTCTCATCGGCTGCGATGCCGAATTCTGTCGCGTTTACGATCAACGCATGTGGTTTCTGAATGACCCTTTTCTCGATTATGCTTACAAAAATAGCACCCCCCGCCTTAACTCCATGATCACCAAACACACTCCAGGGCAAATTGAGATGGCCGAATTTGGCGCCCAATATGGCTTCAGAAGCGGCCTGGTCATTCCCACTCATACCTATATGGCAGCTAGCCAGCGTATGGGCTTGCTCTATGTTGGCTCCTCACTGGAAAGGCCGGTTGGAGAGCCACTGCTAATGCGTAACCGGGCGCAATTTGCCGCCTTGGCCACCGAGTTGCTATGGTGGTGGTGTGAATATCTAAGACAACAGGCCGTCAAAAAATTCAGTATCACCGCAGATGAAATAGCGTTATTAGAACTAGCCAAAGGCGGGAAAGTGGCAGAGGAAATGGCGGTGTTTTTGAATATGAGCCCTTCCTCGGTTTATCGTAAAATCAGCACGATAAAAGATAAGCTTAATGTTAAAAAAATTGAGCATGCGGTGATTGAAGCACAAGCTTTCGGTTTGCTTGAGTAAGCCATTCCTCCCCGGCATTCGCCAAATTTTTTTTGCCCCTCATTAACCCTATGGCCGACCTAGCCAAAATTCGCCTTTTAACGACGATATAGTACGCATATTAAGCAATGGTAAATTGCTTAAAAAACAAATAGTTAACTTTTTTTATTCTATGTAAAAAGTCGAAAACTTATCAGATTATCACAAAAGTCTAATAATCCATAGTTAAAACACCCCCCCTGGCTTATTCATAAGAAATCACTAATGTCTAGTAAGCTTACCTCTCTAATAAGTGAATAACGAAACCTCTCTACATTAAGGAGCACCTGTGCCTATTTCTTGCGTTGTTGACTCCATAGCAGATGATCAATTTACGGTTGAGAAAGTTGAAGGGCAGCCAGTCATCATCACCAGCCCCCAAATTGTGGGTGAGGCCGGATCAGAATGGGAAGGCTGCCCTATTTTTAGCAAAAACTACTTAGTGGACTTAGTCGCGCTGAGTCTGGCTTACCAAGTCCTCAGCATTGCCGACTTCAGACAAATGATGGGCAAAGCTTTTGTTTACACCGATCAACGACAACAGGAAAGGGAAGAGCTTGCGCGGCAGATGCAACAACAACACACCTCATCAGCAGAGAAGTAGTCAGCCCCCATAAGGAAGGAGCAAATATGAAACTCAGTGATCTTAACCGGCGCACGGTCACCGTCTCCGGCCCAGCCATTCCCATGGTGCTGGAACAGCCCGCCCTCCAGCTCATCAGGCTCAATGGCGATGAAGCAAACAACACCCTGTTTGAGTACCAGCTAGAACTGAAAACCACCCAACCAGGCGACCAGCTCCCCGCTGCGCTAAGCCCGGAACGCATCACCGGCAAAAGCCTGAGCATCCATATCGAACTGGACGGCATGGGTCTAGGTGGTCTGGCCATCGGTGCTGGCACTCGCCATATCAATGGGATTGTCAGCAATGTGCGCTACCTGCGCCCGGAAGGCCGCCACCACGTTTTCGGCTTTACCCTGCGCCCCTGGTTCTACCTCACCGACCTAGGCCAGAACTCGCGGATATTTCAGGAACAGAACGATCTGGACACTATCGAGCACATTCTGAGCGCCTATAACTTTCCGGTCGAATATCGGCTTAAGCGCAGCGACTACCCCAAGCGCAAGTACAGACAGCAGGTACAGGAAAGTGACTATATTTTCGTGGCCAGGATTCTGGAAAACCTCGGTATCAGCTACTTCTTCGAACACGACGCCGAACACCACCGCTTGATCCTCACCGACCACGCCAGCGGCTGGAAAGCCAATGCCAGCGAAGCCTATCAACACCTGGAATACTTCCCTCCCAGCTTCAAAGCCGAACAAGAGCACCTCAACGAATGGACGATTAGCGACAGCCTGGTGCCCGGCAGCTACAGCACCGCCGCCTACAGCTACGCCCAATCCCTAGCCAAACTGGACGCACAACAACACGCCCCACGGCAAACCAGCCACAACAGCGACCAGCAAAATGCCGAGGTCTTTGACTACCCCAGCGAACACACCCAGCCCACCTTCGAACACGACCCCTGGGCAGACGGCGAACGGCTGGCGCGCATTCGCATGCAGCAACACCGCATCCCCGGCCGCACCAGTCAAGGCAGCGGCAATATCCGTGCCCTCATCCCCTGCACCTATGTCGAACTCAGCGGCCACCCACTTGGCAGCGCCAACGGCAGCTATCTGGTATTGGCCACCACCTTAAAGCTGGAAGACAGCGCCGACGAATCTGGCCAAGACCAAAACTGGCAATGCCACGTCAGCGCCCAATTCCACCCCATCAGCGAACCCTACCACCCCCCCATTACCATCCCTTGGCCACGCATTACCGGCCCGCAAAGCGCACGCGTTATCGGCCCGGAGAATGACAGCAAAGACAACCCGCAAGAAATATGGACTGACCAATACAGTCGCGTACGCGTACAGTTCCCTTGGGACAGGTACGGCTCCGGCAGCATCTGGATACGCGTCGCCACGCCAGCCGCTGGCGACGCCCACGGCCAGTTCGACCCGCCGCGTGTCGGCAGCGAAGTGCTGGTCGAATACGAAGACAACGGCAACCCCGACAAACCGGTGATTATGGCGGCGATGCGTAACAACCAGCACTTCCACAGCATGGCGCTACCGCAAAACGCCGCCGTCAGTGGCAACCGCCAACGTGAACTCAACGGCCAGGGCGGCAGCCACTTATTCTTCGACAACAGTCACGGCGCAACTCAAGCGCATCTGGGCAGCGATTTCCAGCAAAGCCAACTCAGCTTAGGCAAACTGACTCGCTTACACCCGCAACAGGGCCGTCAGGAAGACCGTGGCGATGGCTTCGAACTCTACACCGATGGCCACGGTGCGGTGCGAGCCAACGGTGGGCTGATTATCAGCAGTGAAAGTCACAACGGAGGCCACCACAAAACCCTCACCGCCGCCCTCAGCCGCCTGCAACAAGCGGTGCAACAGCAACACACCCATGCTCAAGCCGCCGAACACCACCGCATGCAGGCCGATGGCTACGAGCAAGTAACAGCAGCCCTGCAAGACGCCTACAAAACCACCGCCGGTAGCGGCAAAACCAATGGCGAACTCATCGCAGCCCACCTGCTGCTGAATGCCGCCGCTGACTTAATCAGCAGCAGCCAAGGCAATAGCCACCACCACAGCCAACAGAATCTGGCCCTCACCAGTGGTGGCCACACCAGCCTCAGCAGCCAGGAAGGCCTCTTTATCAATGCCGCCCGCCGCCTCACCATGCTGGCCCACAGCCAAGGCATGAAACTGGCCACGGCCACCGGCCTGCTCGACCTCGAAGCGCAAGACGGCGACATCCAGCTCAAAGCCAAGCAAGATATCAAGCTACGTGCTAAAAACATTCAGCTTGAAGCCGACAGCGAAATCACCCTCAAGGTTAAAGGCAGCCTGCTTAAAATCACCGCCGAGCAAATTATCGAATTCATGCAGGCGGCCAAAATCATCCACGCCAGCAGCTTCGCGCTGCAAAACCCGCAACCGCAAGCCGCCAGCCTGGTCGACTACCCGGCCAGCGCCTTTGATCAGCAAGTTTTCCTGATCAAACCCAGTGGCAAACCCGTTGCCAACTACCAAGTACACCTCGGCCTTAGCGGCCAGGGCGTGCAAGCACAACGCAGCAGCGGCGACGGTGCCACCCGCCTGCACCAACAAGCCGAACCCGGCCGCGTGCTGATCAAACTCAAGCCGGAGGGCCAGGCATGAGCCGCTACCAACCCAAACCGATTGCGGCCTGCCCGCCAGATCGTATCAACCTCAGCAGCTACGCACTGATCGGCGGCGAAGCGGGCGCCTGCCTGCCGCTCACCCACCACACCGACACCGTGCGCTACAACCTCATCGTGCCGCCCGCGCGCGTCATTCCGGTCATCTTCTTGCCCGGCATCATGGGTAGCAATCTGCGCATGACCGACCAGCGCCAGCAAGAGCTGGGCCGCAAAGACAACCGCGCCTGGCGGCCGGACGACACCTGGGACACCCTCAAACGTGGCTGGCTCAGCCCGGCCGAACGCCAGCTCAGCCTTGA
Source organism: Neisseriaceae bacterium TC5R-5 (assembly GCA_020830965.2). Classification (GTDB taxonomy): domain Bacteria; phylum Pseudomonadota; class Gammaproteobacteria; order Burkholderiales; family Chromobacteriaceae; genus Chromobacterium. Next base: position 15,872 of record JACCFC020000002.1, on the reverse strand, counting down.
CCCCGACACCACCGAAGTCGACCGCTATGAATTTACCGGCGACAACCCTAACGAACACCCCGGTGTCCACCCCGACAGCCGTCACGACAACGTCCCCGACGGCCTGCCCGATATCGGCCTGCTGAAAAACCCGCCACCGCTACCACCCGGTAGTATCGAGCGCGACAAACCGGTCACCGCCGCCCAAGTGGCACGCTGGCGCGGCTGGAGCGAAGTGATGTTCGGCAGCTACGGCACCCTGCTCAAAACGCTGGAACAAAGGCTTAACGACATCGTGCAGCTTCAGCCCGGTGGTGCTGCCGAACTCTACCCGGCTTGGCGGCCCGATGCCAAAGCCAGCCAGATACCCGTCACCGGTATCGACCCGGAACAATGGGGGGGCGGCGCCGGCCACCCGCCGGTGAGCGACGACGAGCTCTACCGCATTCACCACTGCTGGTACCCGGTACACGCCATCGGCTACAACTGGACACAAAGCAATGCCGTCTCTGCTGGCAAAGTTGCTGAGCGTATCCGCGATATCATGCAGTGCTACACCGACAATGGCCGCCAGTGCGACAAAGTCATCATCGTCACCCACTCCATGGGTGGCCTGGTGGCGCGCGCCCTGCTCAACCCCGACTTTGCGGGCAATATCGCCGACTCCATTCTCGGCATTGTGCACAATGTGCAGCCCGCCACCGGTGCCGCTGCCACTTATAAACGTATGCGTACCGGCAACGAAGGTGGCCACTTCTTTGAAATCAGTAAAAACATCGTCAGCAAAGTGATGGGCAATGACGGCCCCAATGTCACCGCCGTGCTCGGCAATATCCCCGGCGGACTGGAATTGCTGCCGGCAGCGCATTACACCGCGCCGTGGCTGGAAGTGATCAATAAGGAACAGCAAACCCTGGCGAGCTGGCCCGCCAGCCCCGCGCCACCCCCACCGGCTAGGCCCGGCATGCCGCCTCCGCCTGTTGCCGACAGTGACCCGGCCCGCGAGATTTATGGGGCTGATCCATTGCAATGGTGGCGCTTGCTGAACCCGGACTGGGTGAATCCGGGGGATAAGAAATATGGGGAAGAAACGGCCTATTCTATGGCGCTACAACGAGCTGTAAAGGCTCAAAAATTCCACAAAAAAATCCGTGATCTCTATCACCTGCATACTTATGCCAGCTATGGCGATGATCTGAAGCGCGCTGCCTATGGTCGTGTGCGCTGGCAGGTGCAGGAAAGCGGCAACTGGTCTTCCCCCCAGGGCTGGCGGCTGCTGACTGAAAACGGCGAAGGCAAGCTCAAGGTGCAAACCCCGGAAGGGCAGCAACTCACCTTAAAAGTGCTGCCGCCGCGTGAGGCGGGCGACGAAACCGTCCCCAGCACCGAATCCGGCAGCCGTATCCAGCGCGCCACCATCCTGTTTCGCCAGACTAATTACGAACATCAAAGCAGTTATGAACAACCGCAGGTGCTCGCGTCCACGCTGTATGCAGTGGTAAAACTGGCCAATCTGGCCGAGGGTTGGCCAGAGCCGGCAGCAGAACCTGATACCAGCGAGGCCGCACCATGAAGCATTCTGTACTAGCGCTATTCTGTTTATCGATCAGTCTGAGCGCCTGTGGGGCGCCACGCCATCAGGAGAAACCCATGCCCGAATTATCTGTTCGTCTGCAACGCCTGTTTGCTCAAACCAAACCCGTCTGCTTTGGTCGCTATGTGATGGATGTGCCTGTAGAGACTGAATTGCTATGGGGGTTTCAGGAGGCGCCGAGCAAAATTACTGTCTATGCAAATGAAGTGGCTGCTCTTAAGGAACACATTAAAAACTATCAAGCAAAGATACTTGCAACCGATAAAACGGCTGAAATTACCTATGTCGGTTCAGGGCCAACTGCTACCAGTTGGGAAATACGCTATTTCAGAGATGACACCGCAAAAGAATACAAAAGCGAGGCGGCTTATACTTTTGTAACAGCAGGTCAGCATTTGTTTGGGTTGTTAGGTGGTAAGAGCATAGCTACGGTTGTCAAAGGTCTTCGTGCTCGCTCCCCCGACGACATCCCTACCGATCCAGGTTTGTGCATAGATCATGGTTTCATTGCCGATAACAGCGGCAGTTTTCAGGAAATCATCGGTGCCGGTCTGTTTCTGCCCAGCTACCCGGATGTCAGCTTCTCGGTCAGCAGCAACAAAGGAGCCAGCATTACGAATGGTAATGAGCTGACCTTATTGCAGAAAATCGCCAAGCAAAAAGGCTTTCTCAATTTTGACTACCCCAAGCTGAGCACGCTGCGCGAAGGCAAGCGCCAGGTCTATATCTGGCAGGGCGAAGAGTCGCTGGCCAGGCGCCAAGACGGTAGCCACGATTTTGTCTGGGAAAGTAGCGACCGCCGCCAGAACACCTTGTATCCGACGCTGGATGCCAAGCTGTTCAGCAAAGTAGCCGCCAATCGCGTCGGTGCTGCGCAACAGGCTTCGCTCAGCGATGCCGAAATGCTGGCGCTATGGGACAAACTGCTCGGCAGCCTGCGCTTCCGTGTCGATGCGCCACCAACGCAAACCACGCAAAAACCGCTGCTGCCATCCACCAGCCCGGCCAGTCATAGCGGCCTGTGGCAACCGGAACTGCCACCCGGCCACCCCAAAACCGCCTTTGTCAGCCGCACCCCAGCACTGCGCTTAAGCCAGGGCCAACGCCTGCCCACCTTGGGCCTGCTGCCGGGTGAGGAGCGCGATGTGCGCTGGCGCTGGATTGGCGCGTAAGCGCGGGTCAGACAATGACAGCAGCCCCACCACGGCGAACAACACGCCCTAAGTCTAGCGAGGTCAGCGGATGAAACCAGCGCTATTAGCGGTAGGTGCTTTACTGCTTAGCCTGAACGCCTACACGGTAGCAAGTGATCAGCAGCAAGCGATGCCCAAACTCTCGGAACGTTTGCAAAACCTGTTTGCACAAACCAAACCCGTCTGCTTTGGTCGCTATGTGATGGATGTGCCTGTAGAGACTGAATTGCTATGGGGGTTTCAGGAGGTGCCGAGCAAAATAATTGTGCACCTTAATGAAGCTTCTAAAATGATGGCCTATGCCCAATCTCAAAGAGATAAAGAGGCCAAACGCAGTAAGACAGCAGAAATTAGCTATTTCGGAGTTGGCCCAGTCCCAAACAGTTTTGAAGTTATCTCTTATCAAGATCACATTGCAAAAAAGTATGGGGGTGTAAGTGCTTATACTTTTATTGCGCTAGAGCCTCATTTGTTTGAGTGGACAGGAAAGAAGCTTATCGCCCCTTTGATCAAAGGTCTCCGCGTTCGCAACCTTGATGAGATACCTAAAGATTCTGGCATTTGCATAGATCATGGTTTTATTGCCGATAACACTGGCAACTTTCAAGAAATAATCGATGCTGGTCTTTATCTTCCCAGTTATCCCGATGTCAGTTTCTCAGTCAGCAGCAATAAAGAAGCCAGTATTACGGATGGTAATGAGCTGACCTTATTGCAGAAAATCGCCAAGCAAAAAGGCTTTCTCAATTTTGACTACCCCAAGCTGAGCACGCTGCGCGAAGGCAAGCGCCAGGTCTATATCTGGCAGGGCGAAGAGTCGCTGGCTAGGCGTAAAGACGGCAGCCACGACTTTGCCTGGGAAAGCACCGACCGCCGCCAGAACACCCTCTATCCGACGCTGGATGCCAAGCTGTTCAGCAAAGTAGCCGCCAATCGCGTCGGTGCTGCGCAACAGGCTTCGCTCAGCGATGCCGAAATGCTGGCGCTATGGGACAAACTGCTCGGCAGCCTGCGCTTCCGTGTCGATGCGCCGCCGACGCAAACTTCGTCCCTTTCCTCTGTAAGCCCACGCAGTCATTCAACAGGACTTCAGCGATGAGCCGTTATAAACCGAAACCGATTGCGCCTTGCCCGCCGGATCGTATCACTATCAATAGTTATGCCCTGATGCATGGTGAGGCAGGGGGGTATATACCGCTGACGCTGGTCAGCGATACGGTGCGTTACAACGTGGTGGTGCCGCCTGAGCGGGTGATACCGATTATTTTGTTGCCGGGCATTATGGGCAGTAATTTGCGTCAGACGGCTGAGCGGCAAGAGCAGATGGGGCGCAGCAATAATGTTGTTTGGCGGCCCGATGCTTCTATGTTGTATTTTCAGCCTGGGCGGATATTGCAGCCGCCCTCGCGGCGGCAGCGCATGCTGGACCCGGATAGCACCGAGGTGGATCGCTATGATTTGGCAGCTGAGGAGGCGGGTGAGCCCGATCTTGAGCGGCTCACTTTGGATGATTTGTTCAGGCTTAATGCGAACAATCGCCATAAAAATGTGCCGGATAATCTGCCCGATATCGGCTTGTTGAGAAACCCGCCAGCTTTGCCGCCGGGCAGCATTGAGCGCGACAAGCCGTTTACCGCGGCCGAGGTGGCCCGCTGGCGTGGTTGGAGTGAGGTGGCATACGGTTTTTATGGCACGGTTTTGCAGACGCTGGAGGAGGCGCTTAACAATATTGTGTGTGTTAACGCGCAAGGTGAGGCGGGTTTGTCTGCCAACTGGCCGGTACCGGGTGCTGAGCCTGGCTCGGCGGGTGAGGGTAAGCCAGCTCAGCAGGGTGCGCACGGGGTGCCTGCGGTGATCGGTATTGATCCGCAAGAATGGGGCGCTAGTGGTGGTCTCCCGCCGGTGAGTGAGGATGATCTGTACTGTATTCATGATTGCTGGTACCCGGTGCACGCCATCGGCTACAACTGGACGCAAAGCAATGCGGTTTCGGCCGGTAAGGTGGCGGAGCGTATCCGGGAGGTGATGAAGTGTTATACCGACAATGGCCGTCTGTGCGATAAGGTCATCATCATTACTCATTCTATGGGTGGTTTGGTGGCGAGTGCGCTGCTTCATCCGGCTTATGCCGGTAATATCGCCGATTCCATCCTGGGCATTGTTCACAGTGTGCAACCGGCTACCGGTGCGGCCGAAACCTATAAGCGTTTTCGTGCCGGGGCGGCCTTGGTGCCCAATGCTGGCAGCAAAGAGTCTTTTAAGCAGAATATGACTACGCGTGTGCTTGGTCGGCGTGGCCGACAGGCTACCGCGGTCTTGGCCAATACGCCGGGGGGGCTGGAGTTGTTGCCCGCGCCGCATTATGCCTTGGGCCGTGATGGTGCTGGTCAGGATACTTCCGGCTGGTTGCAGGTGCAGACCAAGCAGCATCAGGTGCTGGCGCAGTGGCCGAGTACGCCGCTTGCCGCGGTAACGGCCGCTGGCTCCGCCGCTAGTTATGCCGATAAAGACCCGCTTAGCGATATCTATCTGGCTGGCCCTGAGCAATGGTGGCGTCTGCTCAATCCGCAATGGATTAACCCGGCAGGCAAACAGTATGAGAATCAGACTGCCTATCAGGCGGTGCAGGAGCGTTTGCAGCGGGCACAGGCTTTTCATCACACCATCCGCGATCTGTATCACCCGAACACTTATGCCAGTTATGGCGAAAACACCGATAAGCTGGCTTATGGTCGGGTGATTTGGCAGGTGCAGGAGGAGGGGGTGTGGTCCCACCCCCGTGGCTGGCGCTTGTTGTCAGAGGCTTATGGGGACAAACAGGGTAATAAGGGTAAGGGCTGGCTCAAGGTGCAGACGCCGGAAGGGCAGACGCTGACCTTATTGCTACGGCCAGAGGCCGATGCCGGCGATGATACGGTACCCAGCAAGGCGTCGGCGAGTCGTCAGCGGGCCAAGGTCATCTTTGTGCAAAAGGGCTATGGTCACGCGAATAGTTATAGCGATCCAAAGGTATTGGCTTCGACCCTGTATTCGATTATCAAAATGGTGCGGGAGCATGCTGAGACTTGGCCTGAGCGGGAAGATTAAGAGCGACTAACAAAACCCCTGATCCCGCGTTGCGCCTCCTTGTCGTACTACTGGTATTGTCTGCGTTGGCGCGCTTTGGCTCAGGGACTCTTCGAGGTTTTGTTAGCGGCTCTATAGCCGCCAAGCTGTGTGGATTTGCCGTGAGAGATTTTTATTGGCCGCGCAGCGTCTGCCGCTGAGCACCTATGCAGGAGCAGGGTATGCCTGATTTATCACTTCGTTTACAGCGTTTGTTTGCGCAAACCAAAATGGTTTGTTTTGGTCGGTATGTGCTGGAGGTCCCTGCTGAGGCGGTGTTGCTATGGGGGGCGCAGCAGGTGCCGGTGCCGATTACGCTGTATCGGCATGCCGCTGACCAGTTGTCGGCTTACGCTCAGGCTTATCGTGAGCAGCAGCTTGGCCTGAGCAAGAGCGCCGAGATTGCTTATTTTGGTGCCGGGGTCTTGCCGGGTAGTTGGGAGGTGTTGGCGTATCGTGACCACATCGCCAAGCAGCACGGCGGTGTTAGCGCGTGTACGTTTATGGCGTTGACGCCGCATTTGTTTGCGTGGCGTGGCAAGCAGCAGATTGCGCCCTTACTTAAGCAACTGCGGGTGCGTCAGCCGGATGAGGTGCCGAGCGAGGCGGGTGTATGTATTGATCATGGTTTTATTGCCGAGCTCAGCGGCCAGTTTCAGGAAGTTATTGAGGCCGGTATTCATCTGCCCAGTTATCCCGATCTGAGTTTTTCGGTTAGCAGTAATAAGGCGGCCAGTATTGAAGATGAGGATGGCGAGAGCCTGTTGTCGCGTATTGCGATGCAAAAAGAGCTATTAGGCAGTGATTACCCGGCGTTGGCGGTGCTGCGGGAAGGGGCGCGTCAGGTGTTTGTCTGGCCGGGTGAGGAGTCGCTGGTAACACATGCGGATGGCAGTCACGATTTTACCTGGGAAAACAGCGAGCGCCGTCAGAACACCTTATATCCGACGCTGGATGCGCAGTTGTACAGCAAGGTGGCGGCCAATCGTGTCGGCGCCGCCCCGCAGGCCTCGCTCAGCGATGCCGAAATGCTGGCGCTGTGGGACAAGCTACTCGGCAGCCTGCGCTTCCGTGTCGATGCGCCACCAACGCAAACCACGCAAAAACCGCTGCTGCCATCCACCAGCCCGGCCAGTCATAGCGGCCTGTGGCAACCGGAGCTGCCACCCGGCCACCCCAAAACCGCCTTTGTCAGCCGCACCCCAGCACTGCGCTTAAGCCAGGGCCAACGCCTGCCCACCTTGGGCCTGCTGCCGGGTGAGGAGCGCGATGTGCGCTGGCGCTGGATTGGGGGGTAAGTATTTGGGCAGGCTGATGATTGCAAATTGTTGATAGGAGCAGGCAATGAAAAAAATGATTGTCTTGGGCGATCTTACCGATGGTGGTGGCGCGGTAGTGAGCGCCAACCCGGCGTATCAGCTATGGGGTAAGCCGCTAGCGCGCTTACACGATGCGGTGTTATGCCCCAAGCCCTACCCGAATGGTCAGCCGCACGGGCCTAATCGTATCGCCGAGGCCTCTGGCCCATTGTTTGGTGATTTGCCGGTAGCGCTGGAAGGTGACCGCTGCGAGTGTGGTTGTCGCTTGCTGGGTAGTGCCAACGCTACGGTGGCGTAAACGCTTTGTGCTGGTGTCCGGGCAGCGGGAGTTGGTCGCCGTCGTTGTGGTATGGGCCGCATAGGCGCTTTATAAGCGCTTGGCTTACCCCGCTGGACTAACCGAACAAGAATGGTGCTAGCTGTTTCGATACCTGCCGCCAACCAGGCTAAATCGCTTAGCCAGCCTATATTGGCAAAGAGCCGCCAACAAGACTTCAAAGAGCCCCTGAGTCAAGGTACGTGCCGACGCAGACAGTAGCAGTGGTACGGCAAGGGGGTGCAACGCGGGATCAGGGGTTTTGTTAGCGGCTTTTAAGCCCCCCGCCAGCGCTGGCGAAGGGCTTACTGTGCGGCCATGGCCCGGCTGATTTTCATTGGGCGGCGGATGGTGAAGATAGTTGTTTGTCAGCTTAGTTACAGCTGGATTTACCAGTTTTGTGGTTAATCGCACCGTTTTCTATCAGTAAATCAGCCACATCGCTAAAGCCTCTTTCACAGGCTCCACTCAGCGGGCTGGCGTTAATTTTGGGCTGCTCATTGACGGCGACGACATTGATGTCGGGATGAAACTGCAAGATGTATTTAACGGTTTCCAGCCTGCCATCTACCGCGGCGACTAAAAACAGGGTTTCGTTATCCTTTTCTCGGGCATCCCAATTGATCTCGTCTTTTAACAGTCCGTGCAGATATTTAACGACTTCTACATTATTGCCCATTACGGCTGATTTGATGGTGTTGTACACATCGGCACGATCGGTAGCGCGAATATCGGCACCTTGTTCCACCAGATATTGCACCATGTCCAGATAACCGATAAAGGCTGCCCAGCCTAAAGCCGTTTGTCCTAGTGCGTCCTCATCTTTGGCTTCCAGATTTTGCCCGGCTGCTACCATGGCTTTTACCGCTTCCAGATTGCCTTGCTTGACTGCATCAAACCAAGCTGCATCCGGGCCGGTGGAGGGCTTTTCATAAAAAGTACGATGTGCTAGCAGCTTGGGGTTGGCGATGACTTGCATCTGTTCCAGGTTGTAGCGAAATTTGGATAAATCGACCGTGGTAGCCGCCGCATCATTTTCTGCCGCCAGCAAATGAGCGGTGCTTAAAGCAAATGTGCCCGCTAGAAGTAACTGTTTCAGATTCATACCGCTTCCATCCCTAATTAAAGTGAAGTGTGTCTGGCCGCATCGCAGGCCGCTATTTCAGCGCCATATTTCAATGGGCGCTATTTTGCCACCCGGATTGTGACGGGTTTCTATGCCGTTATAAACCAATATGTGTCCCTTCGTCCTGTTCTTTGGGCGCGGTGTGTGTGCCGGGTTGGCGCGTTAGTATATTGTCATGTGGGTGCTTATTCCTTTTTTAGCCGGTATCACGCTGTGTGCTTTTTTGCCGGAGCTGCCGGTGGCTGGCATTTGTGTGCTGTTGGCGGCGGCGGGGTGGCTGCTTGCTACTTGGCTGCCGTCGGGTGGGCAGCGTTGGGGGCGGGGGTTGTGTGTTTTGTTGCTGGGCGTGGGCTATGCCGCTGTGCGGGCGGAGTGGCGTTTGGCGCAGGACTTACCGGCAGCGTGGGAGCAGCGGCCGATTCGCTTTGTGGCGGCGGTACGTGGTTTGCCTAATATCTCGCAATATGGTACCCGGCTGGAGTTGTTGGTGGAACAGACCTTGACGGCGGGTGTGCAGTTACCGGCGCGGGTGGCGGTGTCGGATTATGGCCAGCGTGAGTGGCCAACGGGTAGCCGCTGGGAGTTGAGCGGACGTTTTAAGCGGCGGCACGGGCAGGCGAATGCCTTTGGCTTTGATAGCGAGCAGAAGCAGTGGGCCGATGGGGTGCTGGCGAGCGGTTCGCTGGCCAAGCAGCGGCAGCGGCTGGCAGATAGTCAGCAGGCGCTGGCCTGGGTGGATAGCGCGCGTGCCGCTTTGGTGGCCAGGGTGGAGCGAGTGTTGGGGGTGGGGCGGGAGTCGGCCTTGATTACGGCCTTGACGGTAGGTGCGCAGCAACGAGTGGCGCGCAGCGATTGGCAGCTGTTTTCGGCGACCGGTTTGACCCACCTGGTGTCGATTTCGGGCTTGCATGTCGGCATGCTGGCCGGTTTGGCGGCGGCGCTGGCGGCGGCCATCTTGCGGCGTTACTGTCCGCCTTGGGCGGCACCGCGTTTATTGATTGCGGGCTTTGCTTTTGTGGTGGCCACGCTGTATGCCTTATTGGCCGGCTTTTCGGTGCCGACACAACGCACACTTTATATGTTGGGCAGTGCTTTATTGATGTTGTGCTGGCGGCGGGCCTTATCGCCGTTTCATTTGTGGTGGCTGGCCTTGGCGGTGGTGCTGGTGGTGGACCCGTTTTGTGTGCTAGCACCGGGGGTGTGGTTATCGTTTGGTTTGGTGGCGGCCTTGTTGGCGGTGAGTGTGGGGCGGCGGCGACCAGCGGCTAAGTGGCGGCTGGTCTTGGCTGGGCAATGGTCGGCCGGGGTGTGCAGCGTGGTGCCGCTGCTGTGGTGGTTTGCCCGTTTCCCGCTGGTGTCGCCGCTGGCCAATGCGCTGGCCATTCCTTATGTGTCAGCCTTGCTGACGCCATTAGCTTTGTTTGCTGTGTTGTCACCGTGGGATTTTCCTTTGCAGCTGGCCGCCTGGCTGGTGCGGGGTTTTTATGGGTGGGTGGAGTGGCTGGCGCAGTGGCCATCTTTAGCCTTACCCGCAACACCGTGGCCTTTATTACTGTTAGCGCTGTGGGGCGCGCTGTGGCTGATTGCGCCGCGTGGTGTGCCGGGGCGGGCGTTGGCGGCCTTACTGTTGCTGCCGATGCTGTGTTATCGACCTACACCGCCGTTAGCGGGAACATTTCGCGCGACGGTGCTGGATGTGGGGCAGGGTTTGTCAGTGCTGGTGCAGACTGCCACACACAGCTTGTTGTTTGATACCGGCCTGCCAGAGGCGGAGCGGGTGGTGTTACCTGGTTTGCAGGGTTTGGGGGTACGACAGTTGGACGTGCTGTTGTTGTCGCACCACGATTATGACCACGATGGCGCAGCCGCCGGGGTGGTGCGCAGCTTGCCGGTACGGCAGGTGTTGGCGGGGCAGCCAGAAAGTCTGCCAGGGCTGGGTTTACGGGGTGAGCCCTGTCGGCAGGGTTTAAGCTGGGTGTGGGATGGTATCCGTTTTGATGTGTTATCACCGGCGGCGAATGAGCTGCGTACTGATGATAATTCGCGCAGCTGTATTTTACGGGTGGCCAGTCAGCAGCAGGCTTTATTGCTGATGGGGGATGCTCCGCAGGCGGTAGAGCAGGGCTTGCTGGCGCAGGGTAATGTACGCGTGCGCAGCACGGTCTTGGTGGTCGGTCATCATGGCAGTAAAACCGCTACCGGCAGTGCCTGGTTGCAGGCGGTGCAGCCTCGTTATGCGGTGATCAGTGCCGGTTATCTGAACCGCTATCGTCATCCGCACCCCAGTGTGTTGCAGCGTTTGCAGCAGTATGAGGTGGCCGTGTTACGTACCGATTGGGATGGCGCCTTGATGCTGGAGATGGGTAATGAGCTGGCCGTTGGCTGCTGGCGGCAGCAGCAACGGCGTTATTGGCGGGCAGAGGGGCCGTGCGGGATGGCGGATTGAGTCGGCGTGGGCTTTCAGGCTGCGGTGGTGTGTTTGGCGGTACTCAGCTCCTGATACAGCGCTTCGAATTCGCGCGAGAGTTTGTGGCGCGGATCAAGATAAACCATCGGGCAGGCGGCGTCGTGTGATTCGCGGATCTTAACCGAGACGGACAGTGTGGATTGCAGCACCGGCAGTCCTTCGGCGATGAGTTCGGCAACCAGTCGTACCGGCAGGCTGGCGCGCGCTTGAAACTGGTTGACGACAATGCCTTCTATAAAGAGATGCGGGTTATGGTCTGCCCGTAATTCGTCGGTGCTGTTTTGCAGGTTGTACAGAGCCTGGCGGGAGAAGGCGTCGCAGTCGAACGGAATCAGGCAGCGGTTGGCGGCAATCAGCGCCGAGCGGGTATAAAAATTGAGTGCTGGCGGGGTGTCTATCCAGATTTCGTCGTACTGGGGGGCCAGTTTGTCCAGAGCTTCTTTCAGCTTGAACATTTTGTAGCGGGATTCCAGCTTGATCATCAGTTCGGCCAGTTCCGGGTGGGAAGCCAGTAGGGACAAGCCGGCTATCGGTGTCGCTTGGACAAATGCCTCCGGGTCTTTGCCAAAAATGGAGATGCTGAGTATTTGTTCAAACAGGTCAGCCAGCGTGGGGGTGTCGGGGTGTGCCTGTGCGCCCAGCAGGTATTGGCTGGCATTGCCTTGCGGGTCGAGGTCTACCAGTAATACCTTTTTGCCCTGCTTGGCGGCGACGGCTGCCAGATTAACAGTAATGGTGGACTTGCCCACTCCACCTTTTTGGTTGAATACAACGCGACGGATAGCTGGCATAAGCCCCCCTGAACGAATGGTTTGCTGGTTTAAAAGCCGGGCACGCCCTGACACACCAGCAGCATTTGCTGGTAGCTGGCAGAGTTGGCCACAATCGGTATGGCTTTGATCTGCTTGTCATTATAAGAGAAGCTGGCAAGCTGACGGCCATTTTCGTCAAATAACAGCATGTCCTGTAGCCGGAAGGTGCGTTGGGCGCAGTCCATCTGCCAGGTATTGATGGAGATTTTATGCTTGGGCGTAGATAGAAAATTCTCTTTGCGCAGATTGAAAATGGTTTTGCGGTCACGGAAGGTCACTATGGCACCTTCGCGTTTGATCGAGAGCTTATCGATTTCGTTAAGAATATTGCCACTGGGTGAGACGCCCAGATTCTGCCAGTCGGCATTGGCCGGGGCGGGTGGGACGTTGGCAGTGTTGGCGGCGCTGGTTTTGCTGGCAGATTGGCCGTTGCCGATACTGCCTGTGCTGGCACAGCCGCCCAAAAGCAGCGTAGTCAGCAATATAAAGTAGAGAGTGCGCATAAGTAAGCTCCAAAGAAACCCGCAGAGTTTCGCACAGCCAGGGTGCGGGCGGCCAGTTTTTACGTTGTTGCCACGCAGAGCAGGGACGTGTGTTAAGGCTTGCCGTACAATAGCCGCTTTTCCAGGATTGACCCAACCATGCAGGATGCCCCCTCCCTTTTAAAAAACATTTTTGGCTACTCGGCGTTTCGTGGTCAGCAGGGGGAGATTGTTGCGCATATCGCCGACGGCGGTCATGCGCTGGTGTTGATGCCTACCGGTGGCGGTAAAAGCCTGTGCTTTCAGATTCCGGCGCTGATGCGCCCCGGCGTTGCCATCGTGGTGTCGCCGTTGATTGCGCTGATGCAGGATCAGGTCGCCACCCTGCTGGCGCAGGGCGTGGCGGCGGCCTGTCTTAACTCGGCCACGTCGTCGGACGCGGCCAGGGAAATTGCCCAGCAAGCGCGTGATGGCCGTCTCGATCTACTCTATGTGGCACCCGAACGTTTGCTGATGCCGCGCTTTCTGGCATTTTTGGAGCAGTTGCAGATCAGCCTGTTCGCTATTGATGAAGCGCATTGCGTCAGTCATTGGGGCCACGACTTCCGGCCGGAGTATCAGCAGCTGGGTATCCTGGCGCAGCGTTTTCCACAGGTGCCGCGCATTGCGCTAACGGCTACTGCCGATGAGCAAACCCAACTCGACATTCTGCATTATCTGCAGTTGGCCGAGGCCCGGGTATTTCTATCCAGCTTTGATCGGCCTAATCTCTATTATCAGGTGATAGAAAAACACAATGCCAAAAAGCAGCTGCTGGAGTTTATCCGCCACGAACATGTGGGCGCTTCCGGCATTGTGTATTGTTTGTCGCGCAAGCGTGTCGATGAAACCGCGCAATGGTTGTGCGATAACGGCATTCCGGCGCTGCCCTACCATGCCGGTTTGACGCATCAGCTGCGCGATAGCCACCAACGCCAGTTTCTGCGTGAGGAGGGCATCGTGATGGTGGCGACAGTGGCATTCGGCATGGGCATTGATAAGCCCGATGTACGTTTTGTCGCCCATATTGATATGCCCAAAAGCCCGGAGAATTTTTACCAAGAATCGGGTCGGGCCGGGCGCGATGGTCTGCCCGCTGTCAGTTGGCTGTGCTATGGCCTGAACGATGTGGTGCAATTGCGGCAGATGATAGAAGGCGGCGAAATGGCGGCGCTGCAAAAACAGGTGGAATTGAGCAAGCTGGATGCCATGCTGGCATTCTGCGAGACGGCCAGTTGCCGTCGGCAGCATATATTGGCCCATTTTGGCGAACAACATGCTCCTTGCGGTCATTGTGATAATTGCCTGTATCCGCCCGTCACCTTCGATGCCACCGTGCTGGTGCAAAAATTACTGTCCTGTATTTACCGTGTGGGGCAGCGTTTCTCGACCGGGCATGTGATTGATGTGTTGCTCGGACGCAACACGCCGAGCATGGCGGCACTAGGGCATGATCGTTTATCCACCTATGGGATTGGCAAGGATTACAACCAGCGTGGCTGGCGCTCCATTATCCGGCAACTGGTGGCTCGTCAACTCTTGCAGGTGGACATTGCGCGTGGGCAGTCGCTGGTACTGACCGAAGCCTGTCGCCCGCTGCTTAAAGGTTTGCAGCCTATTTATTTGCGGCCACTGGCGGACGAGAAAAAAGCGCGCAGCCATATTAGTGGTGATCGCTGGCTGCGCACCGAGCGTGAAGAGCGGTTATGGCAGGCCTTACGCGCCTGGCGTCGCCAGATAGCCGATGAGCAAAACGTACCGGCCTATGTGATTTTCACCGATCGCACCCTGCGCGATCTGGTCGAGCGTCACCCAACCAGCAGGGGCGAGCTGGGTCGGGCTTATGGCTTGGGTGAATTAAAGCTCGCCCGTTATGGCGATGCCTTATTGCAGCTGCTGTGCGAAGCGGCCAGTACGGTATAGCGCTATCCAACGCTCTGGTACCGACAGCCAATTCCGTTACAATCACGCCGAATAATTTCATCTTCGGAGTGATACATGGCCGTCAATCTCAAAGCTGCCAACGCAGATTCTTTATATCCCATCGCCGGCCTGCAACTTAGCGTCGCTGCCGCTGGCATCAAAACCGCAGCACGTAACGATGTGCTGGTGATTCATCTGGACAAGGGTAATACCGTTGCCGGTGTCTTTACCCAGAACCGTTTTTGCGCAGCACCCGTGCAAATCTCTAAGCAACATCTAGAGGCTAGCGTCCAAACGCGCGCGCTTATCATTAATACCGGTAATGCCAATGCGGGTACCGGCGAGCAAGGTCGGGCCGATGCGCTACAGGTTTGCCAGAGTCTGGCTGCAGAGTTGGGCTGCGAAGTGGAGCAGATTCTTCCCTTCTCCACCGGTGTCATTTTGGAACCGCTGCCGGTAGATAAAATCATACAAGCGCTACCTGCCAGGCAAGCTGCGGACTGGAGTACCGCTGCCGCGGCCATCATGACTACCGATACCACGCCGAAGGCAGCCAGTGTCCAATTAGCAATAGAAGGGCACTCAGTACATATTACTGGCATCGCCAAAGGGGCCGGCATGATCCATCCTAATATGGCCACCATGCTCAGCTTCATCGCCACTGATGCCTCTATTACCCGCCCGGTGATTCGCCAACTGCTAAAAGAAGTGGCGGAGCTATCCTTCAACTGCATTTCAGTTGATGGCGACACCTCAACGAATGACAGCTTTATGCTGATCGCCACCGGCAAGAGTACAGCGCCGCTGATCGACTCAGTTTCGCATCCTGCTTATAGCGTCTTGAAGCAAGCCCTGCTCAAGCTGGCGATTGAACTCGCGCAAGCTATTATTCGTGATGGCGAAGGGGCAACCAAGTTCATCACCATTCAAGTACAAGGAGGGCGCAGCGTTGATGAGTGCAAACAAGTGGCCTATGCCATCGCACGCTCTCCTCTGGTTAAAACCGCCTTCTTTGCCTCCGACCCCAATCTAGGGCGCCTGCTGTGCGCGATTGGCTACGCGGGGGTGCAGGATCTGGACGTCAATAGAGTCAAGCTGTATCTGGATGATGTCTTGGTCGCCAGCAATGGTGGCCGTCATCCTCAATATCAGGAAGAAGACGGGCAGCGAGTGATGCAGCAGGCAGAGATTACCGTCAAGATTTTGCTAGATCGTGGGGCGGCGGAAGCTACCGTGTGGAGCTGCGACTTCTCCTACGACTACGTAAAAATCAACGCAGACTATCGGAGTTGATAAAAATTATCAGCCGGCAAAAACAGGATTGTTTAATCTATTTAAAGGCTTATAGTAAAACGACCTGTTTTATTTCTTTTAATTTTCATCTTTTTGTCAAAATGGTGTTGACGTGATTCATTGGTGTGGGTATAGTTCGCCACCTCAGCAGAGACAGGCCAGCAGGAAGGGTTCTGGGAACTAGCTGAAACGCTCTTTAACAAACTGAATAACCGATAAGTGTA
>JACCFC020000019.1 GCA_020830965.2 Neisseriaceae bacterium TC5R-5 | reverse complement strand
GTCATACAGCGGATGGCTAGGGCTGGTGGGTTCGGCGGTGTGGGCGTGCTGGGGCTGCAGAGGAGAGGGTATCGGCATGGTGGCTAACATCCGGATAAGTAATCGTGTAGCCACTGCTTGGAAATAATTTGGGTAGTGGCCGCTTTGCTGAAGTACTTTACCATGAGCTATCGCAAGGTAAATAGTAAAAAAACGACCGATTAAGCCGTGCTAAATGACAGTTGCAGCGGGTTGGTTTCTATGGGTATCCCTAATGGAATCGTCAGCTAAACACGAAAACCCGCCCAAGTGACTACGAGGTGGCTGCTCTACAGCCCTTCTTCTTGCTCTACTGTTGGGGGAGTGAGCGGTGGCGTGCTAAAGCCATTGAGCTGACGGGCATTCCGGCTAAGTAATAGCACAATGCTGGTATTCAGTGCGCCAAATACCCAGCTGATTAATAAAAATGTTGAGTAGGCAGTGATGTTGTCGTGGAAGAGTGTCTGGCCATGCAGGCTCAGTTCTGCCGGGTCAAAAATAGAAAAAAACACGACAGTAGCCAAGGCGGCGATGATGAATGATGGCCAGAATAATAAAATGCTCTTTTTCATAACATCCTCCTGATGACATTAACGGGCTCAATGAGGCACCAGTCTGTCTATCGCGTCAAGCACGCAGATAGACAGTCAGGATGAGTGTTATCAAAGATGGAGGCTTAGATCCGCTCGCCCCATAGGTCATGTTCGCTGCAATCGATGATCTTAACCGGGTAGAATTCGCCCACCTGCATGGTGCCGGCGTTTTCAACAAATACTAGGCCATCAATTTCGGGAGCATCAGCGTAACTACGGCAGATGGCAGTGCCTTCGTCGTCAATATCATCGACCAAGACGGTTAATTGCTGACCGATACGCCGTTCCAGTCGCTGCGCGCTAATTTCGGCCTGGACGGCCATAAAGCGTTCTTTGCGTGCTTCTTTAATCGCTTCTGGCACCGGGTCGGGTAGTTGATTGGCTGTGGCGCCATCTACTGCCGAATAGGTAAAGCAACCGACTCTATCCAGCTCGGCTTCGCGCAGAAATTGCAGCAGTTCTTCGAAGTCTGCCTCGGTTTCGCCAGGAAAGCCGACGATAAAGGTGGAGCGAATGACGAGTTCTGGGCAAATCTCACGCCATTTCTTGATGCGTGCTAGTACATTTTCGCTATTGGCTGGCCGCTTCATCAGCTTCAGCACGCGCTGGCTGGCATGCTGGAAGGGGATATCCAGATAAGGCAGGATTTTGCCATCGCGCATTAGTGGAATCACTTCGTCCACATGCGGGTAGGGGTAAACATAGTGCAGGCGCACCCAGATGCCCAGTTTACCGAGTTCTTCGCATAGTTCGGTCATACGG
Organism: Neisseriaceae bacterium TC5R-5; assembly: GCA_020830965.2. Taxonomy (GTDB): domain Bacteria; phylum Pseudomonadota; class Gammaproteobacteria; order Burkholderiales; family Chromobacteriaceae; genus Chromobacterium. The sequence continues at coordinate 57,477 of JACCFC020000019.1, read as the reverse complement.
GTCTTGACCGGGCGGCCATTGTGAAAACCGAGTTTGTACTTGGTGTCCAGCCCATAAGCCGAGGTGTCCTGCGAAATTACCAGCACCTCTTTGACACCGGCCTTGGCCAGATTTTCTGCTTCGCGCAGTACATCATGAATCGGACGGCTATCCAGATCTCCGCGCATGGAGGGAATGATGCAGAACGTGCAGCGGTGATTGCAGCCTTCGGAAATTTTCAGATAGGCGTAATGTTTCGGTGTCAGACGGATGCCGATGTCCGGTACCAGGTCAGTAAACGGGTGGTGTGGCTTGGGTAAGTGTTGATGTACTGCCGCCATTACTTCTTCGGTGGCATGCGGGCCGGTTACCGCCAGCACGCTGGGGTGGGCGGCCTGGATGACATCGCTTTTCGCGCCGAGACAGCCGGTAACGATGACCTTGCCGTTTTCGCGTAAGGCTTCGCCAATAGCGTCCAGCGATTCGGCCACGGCGGAGTCAATAAAGCCACAGGTATTGACGACGACTAAATCGGCATCGCTATAACTAGCGGAGATGTCATAACCTTCCGCGCGCAAGCGAGTCAGGATTTGTTCAGAATCAGAAGCCGCCTTGGGACAACCCAGGGAGACAAAACCTATGCTCGGGACGCTATCAGCCATAAGAACCGTCTGTGAAAAAAGGCGAAATTATACAACGGACAGCTTGAAACACCTATTCGCTGTCGAGATAACGATAAGGCTGCCATATCAGCGGCCTTATCGTATCCATCGCTTGCTGTAATTGGGGTACAAGTTTAGAAAATAGACATCCATAAACCGGCAGTAGTGGCGGTCATAAAACCAGCCATTACGGCGGCGGCCAGTGCGCGCAGGCCGATCTGGGCCAGTTCCTGCTGACGCGAGGGGGCTAAGGCACCGATGCCGGCGACACAAATACCGATGGAACTGAAGTTGGAAAAACTGGACAGCGCAAAAGTGGAGATCAGAATAGCTTGTGGGGATAGCTGGCCGGCCGCTTTCATTTTGGCCAGTTCCAGATAGGCAATAAATTCGTTTACCACAATTTTTTGTCCAAGCAGGCTGCCCACTTGCAGCGTTTCCTGCCAGCTCACCCCCATCATGAAGGCGAAGATGCGGAAAACCTGACCGAAAAGATATTGCAGGGTGAGGCCGTCAAACATGCCATTGGTCGAGGTCTTAATCAGCTCATTCACACCCAGGCTGGCACCGATGCCATCTTTGACCAAAAAGTTGAGCAGCGCAATCAGCGAGACAATCGCCAGCAGAATGGTGGCAATCGCGGCGGCCATTTTCATGCCGGACATCGCGCCATTAACGATGGCATTGATGAAGGTGCCGTGTTCTTCTTTGCTGTTGCGTTGCAGATTGTCGCGGACGTTTTGCTGAATGTCTGTTTCCGGAAAGATGATTTTGGCAAACACGGCGGCGGCTGGTGCATTCATAAAGGAGGCCATCAGGAGATAAGTGGCAAAGCGTGCCTGTTCTGCTTGGCTATCGCCCCCCAGAAAAGCCACATAAGCCGCCAGTACCCCGCCTGCCAGGGTGGACATGCCGGCAATCATTACGCAGGCTAGTTCGGAGCGAGTCATTTTCTCGAGATAAGGGCGTATCAGCAGCGGGGCCTCGGTTTGTCCGAGGAAAATATTACCGGCTACGGTCAGGCTTTCTGGGCCGGACAGCTTCATGCTGCGCTGCATTACCCAGGCCATTGCCGCCACTACGCGTTGCAGAATGCCGAAGTGATAGAGCAGGGCGGTGAGGGCGGAGAAGAAAATAATCACTGGCAGAATCATGAAGGCGAATAAAAAGCCCATGCTGCCCTTGGGGTTGGCTAGGTCACCAAAGACAAAGCGGGCACCGTCGCCAGCAAAGGTAAGTAACTGAGCGAAACCCGCGCCAATGCTACCAAAGACAGCTCGCGCGGCTGGTACATAGGTGATGATCAGAAACAGCCCGCTTTGCATCGCAATGCCGATCAGAACAATGCGCCAGTTGATTGCACGGCGATTGGTGGAGAGGGCGTAGGCGGTGCCAATCAGGAACAGCATGCCAATGAGTGCTTGTAAGGTATTCACATTCAGCCTTGAAAATTAAGTGTGTTGAAGTTGCGGTTTGTTAACAGAAATCGGTATTAGGAAGCGGATTTGTCTGCTGCTTTGTCAGTAGGCTCGGGTTCGGGCTCGGTTTTGGCGCTGTCGTCATCCATCAGGATGCGATGGGCCGGCCCTTCCAGATCGTCAAATTGACCGGAGTTGGTTGCCCACCAGAAGACGACGCCAATGACGAAGACCAATACCAGGCTGAGAGGGATCAAGATGTAGAGGCTTTCCATCAGCTTTTCCGCCTGAGCAAGCGTAAGGCATTGCTGACTACCAGCAATGAGCTGGTGGCCATGCCAAGACTGGCGATCCAAGGGGTGACATGGCCACTGATGGCCAGTGGCAGTGCGAGCAGATTATAGCCAGCTGCCCAGCACAGATTCTGCTGGATGATGTGCAGTGTGCGCCGGGCCACCTTCATGGCCTGAGCAATGAGGGTTAGCTGGTTATTGATCAGAATCATATCGCCGCTGGCACGGGCGACATCGGTACCAGCGCCCATTGCCAGGGAGACATCGGCCTTAGCCAGTACCGGCGCATCATTGATGCCGTCGCCCACCATCAGCACACGTTTACCTTGTGCCTGTAGGGCACTGACATAGGCTAGCTTGTCTTCTGGCGTGGCGCGGGCGCGTTGTTGCGGGATGGCCAGTCGTTGTGCCAGTGCGGATACCGCACCGTCGCCATCACCACTGAGCAAGTGTACGTTCAATCCTTGCTGCTTTAGTTGTTGAATCAACTCGGCAGCTTCGGCGCGTGGCGCGTCGCCGAAGGCAAATAGTGCCAGCAACTGTTGCTGATTAGCGAGTGCAATAACGGTGTTATCGGCCTGCCAGTCGGGTTGTGGTAGTTGCGCCAAGCCTAACTGCTGGCAGATGAATTCCGGCGCGCCCAGCCAGTAAGGTTTTCCATCAATGTGGCCGCTTAGCCCTTGGCCCGGCAGACTTTGCAATTGGCTGCAGGCGGGCAGCATCTTATCTGTCGGCAAAGCGGCTAATAGTGCGCGCGCTAGCGGGTGTTCGGAACCTTGTTCTAAGGTAGCAGCCAATTGCAGTACAGTGCTGCGGTCGTCTACGGCCATGGGTAGGCAGTCAAGCAGACGCAGCTCGCCATAAGTGAGTGTGCCGGTTTTATCGAATACCACCTCGCTGACCTTGGGCAGGGTTTCCAGCGCATGGCCGCGCGTCACCAGAATGCCCAAGCTGGCCAGATGACCGGCGGCGGCAGTCAAGGCGGTGGGGGTGGCCAGTGATAAAGCACAGGGGCAGGAGATAACCAGCACTGCTACCATCACCCACAAGGCGCGATCGGGGTCTACATAATGCCAGCCCAGATAAGTGGCGGCCGCAGTGAGCAGTAATAAGGTGACAAACCAACTGGCAAAGTGGTTGGCCAAGAGTGCTAGACGGGGTTTTTCCGCCAGGGCCTTGTCTAGTAAGCGCACAATGCTGGCCAAACGTGTGTCTTCGCCGTTGCGTTCGACCCTGATCACCAGCGGGCTGGTGCAGTTCACGCTGCCGGCAATGACTGTGTCTCCCTCCGTTTTGTCGAGCAAACGGCTCTCTCCGGTGAGCAAAGCCTCATTGCTGGCGCTATTACCCGCTAACACCAAGCCATCTACCGGAATGGTTTCGCCGGGCTTCACCAGAATAATGTCGTCTTTATGCAATTGCGTCACTGCCGCTTGCTGGCTGTTATGCGAGGCCGGCCAGTCGCTGAGCTGATGAGCAAAGGCGGGGATCAATTTGATCAGGCTTTCGGTGGCCGCTCCAGCTTTGCGCTGGGCCAGGCTTTCCAGATAGCGCCCACCCAGGAGCAGAAACACAAACATCGACACCGAGTCAAAATAGATGCCGTGTTCCACACGCTGCAGCAGTGCCCAGCAACTGGCAATAAAAGCGGTGAGAATACCGATGCTGATGGGGGTATCCATACCGACACGGTGGGCTTTGAGGTCGCGCCAGGTGGCACGGTAAAACGGCACTGCCGAGTACAGCACCACCGGCAGCGTCAGAATGAAGCTGGCCCAGTGTAGCAGCCAGAGAAAATCGGCACTGATTTCCTGGGCGGAATCGAGATAAATCGGCACGGCGTACATCATCACCTGCATCATCGATAGCCCAGCTACCCATAAGCGCTTGATGGTCTGTTTGCGTTCCCGCTGCTGCAAGGCCTCCTGACGATTCGCATCATAGGGGTGGGCGTGATAACCGATAGCATGAATCGCTTGCAAGATGTCAGATAAGCGCAGGCGCTGGGTATCCCAGCGCACTCGTGCGCGATGGCTGCCGTAATGGATATCGACGCTAAGTACGCCAGGCAAGCGGCTCAGATGTTGTTCGTTCAGCCAGACACAGGCGGCGCAGGTGATGCCTTCCAGCATCAGCGAGGCCTCGCGCACCTGCTCGTTTTCAATATGCACAAAACTGCGCTGCAAGGCTTCGGCATCGTAGAGCCGGATCTGTTCCAGCAGCTCTCGTGGCAAGGGTTCCGCTTGTCGCGCACCAGCAGTGCGGTGCTGATAATAATCAGCCAGCCCGCTTTGAATAATGGTGCTGGCTACTGCCTGACAACCGGCGCAACAAGTGGCCTGTGCTTGCTCACGATAGCGCACCGGGAAGTCGGCAGTGGCGGGGATTGGCAGGCCGCAATGGAAACAGGATTCGTTCATGGCGCGCCATTGTAAACAATCCTGAATAGTTTTGCTTGCCTGCACGATCAGTCTCCAACAAGGCTGGCTTAGCACCGCTAGCAAAACCCCTGATCCTGCCAGTACTACTGGTACTGTCTGCGTCGGCGCGCCTTGATTCAGGACCTCTTCGTGATTTTGTTAGCGGTTCTTATTGTCAAGTCAGTGCTGGTCCTGATTTTTGTTGGCCGGCAGGATGAGGTTGAGCACAATGGCCAGCAGTGAGCAGAGGCCGACACCGGCTAGCTCAAAGCCACCTAAGCGTATGGCGAGGCCGCCGATGCCGATGGTGAGCACAACCGAAACGATCACCAGATTGCGAGGAGCCATCAGGTCGACTTTGGCTTCAATCAGTGTTTTCAGGCCAATAGCGGCGATAGTACCGAACAGCAAGACCATGATGCCGCCCATTACCGGCAGCGGAATAGACTTGAGCAGGGCATTGAATTTACCGAAGAAGGCCATCGCGATAGCAAACAGAGCGGCCCAGGTCATCGTGACGGGGTTAAATTGCCGGGTGATCATTACCGCGCCAGTCACTTCGGCATAGGTGGTGACTGGCGGGCCGCCGATAAGGCCGGCCACGCAGACGCCTAGCCCATCGCCAGCCAGGGTGCGATGCAGACCGGGTTGCGCGGTGTAGTCCTTACCGGTGACGCCCCCTATGGCCATAATGCCGCCGATGTGTTCAATGGCCGGGGCAATCGCCACCGGTAGCATGAACAGCGCAGCGGCCCAGTTCACTTCCGGGTGATGGAAGGTGGGCATCGCAAACCAGGGCGCAGCTGCCAGGCTGGCAAAGTCGATCAGCCCCAACAAGGCAGCGGCGAGATAACCCACGATAACGCCTGCCAGTATTGGTATTAGTTTGAGCAGGCCCTGCGCAAAAATGGAAACAATGATAGTAGTGCCGAGCGAAATGGTGGCCAGCAGCAGAGCAGTGGTATAGGGGATGGCTTGCTGACCACCGGCCAGGCCCATCGCCATATTGGCGGCGGCACCCGCGACGGACAGGCCGATAATCATAATTACCGGGCCAATCACGACCGGCGGCAGCAGTTTGTGCACTAGGGCAATACCGCGCCATTTGATTAGGGCGGCAAAGACAAAGTACATGAAACCAGCGGCAAACAAGCCAAACAGGGTGGCACCCTGACCCCAGGTTTGGGTGGAGTAGATAATCGGGCCAATGAAGGCGAAGGAAGAACCTAGAAAAATGGGAACCTGGCGGCCGGTGCAGAATTGGAACAGTAAAGTGCCGATGCCGGCCCCAAGCAGCGCCATCGCCGGATTAAGACCGGTGAGCAGCGGAACGAGGACGAGGGCACCGAAGGCAACAAACAGGATTTGTGCGCCGGAGAGTGCCAGCTTGAGCTGTTGGAACATATTGTTTTCTCTTGTGATTTCTTTGGGGCGGGTGTGGTCTTGTCTTTATAGGGTGCAGTACATGATGGCCTGAGCGATGATGTTATTTTCCTCCCTGGCCAAGGTGCTGTATTGGCGGAAGTTTTGCACCATACCTTGCACTCGCTGGTAGGTGAGCGGGTTGGGCTGTGCCTGATAGGCAATGTCCACCTTCAGCCGGGCGGCAAGTTTTTTTATGGTAGTCGGTTTAACGCAGACATGCTGTTCTGGGTCGAAATAGGCAAGAAAAGCAGTGACTAGCGGCCATTTGGCCGGATTGGCATTTTTATCGTGCTGACACAGTTGCAGCACCTCGACAAAGTGATGGAAGTTGCCTTCATCAAACTGATGTAAGAGCTGATAGAGCGCTTGTACAAAAGGCAGGTGGACATCGCGATAGTTCAGATAATTGCGAAAAGCGATCTTTTCAAAAGTGCTCACTGTGGTGCAACGGCTGATGATCTGACGGCAGGTTTCGGTGATGCCAGCCAGTTGTTGACTGGCTATTGCGTTTTGCATGACATCAGCAGTCAAACCTTGCTGACAGAGGGTAATCACTTTGTAAACGCTGCGATGCTTTTTACTCAACTGCTGCCATTGACTATCTTGCAGACCTTGCGGGAAACGTAGCAGGAAGTCGTTGTCAATTTGCTGGTAGGCATTCATGGCAGGTGCTCAGCAGTGTTTAGTGCCAAAGATTTTGTCGCCGGCATCACCCAGACCAGGAATGATATAGCCCTGTGCATTCAAATGACTGTCGAGCGAAGCGGTATAGATTTGTACATCAGGATGAGCTTGATTGACCAACTGTACGCCTTCCGGGGCCGCGACCAGCACGACGGCTTTAATCTGTCGGCAGCCTTTGCGTTTAAGCAAATCTATAGTGGCGTTCATTGAGCCGCCAGTGGCTAGCATCGGGTCGATAATGATGGCGATGCGTTCATTGAGTGCGTCAACAAATTTTTCAAAATAGGAAACCGGCTCTAACGTTTCTTCATTCCGGGCGAGGCCTACCACACTGATTTTGGCGGATGGCACCAGATCAAGCACGCCATCCAGCATGCCGATGCCAGCACGCAGAATAGGGACGACGGTGACTTTTTTGCCCTTGATTTGGGCGACCTCGATATTGCCGCACCAGCCTTCGATATTGACGGTTTCCAACGCAAAGTCACGTGTGGCTTCATAGGCGAGGAGGCGCGCCAGTTCTTGAGTAAGCTGGCGAAATTTCATGGTACTGGTGTCGGCGGCACGCAATAGGCCAAGCTTGTGCTGTACTAGGGGGTGATTAACTACGGTAATTTGCATGATGGCTTTCCTGGCTGGATCGCGCGCAGGAGTTGTTGTTTGAGTATCTGGCTGCCCTGCGCTGCTGATATGGGGGCGTATTCTACTCTGTTATCTTGAGCTAAAGCCATTTGCTAATAATGAAGAGGCAAGCACGCCCGGCAAGCCGGGCGTGTGTGGGTGATTTACAGATCGTTGAGCAGTGTTTGCAGCTCACCGTTCTCATACATCTCGGTCATGATGTCGGAGCCACCAATAAATTCGCCCTTGATATAGAGCTGCGGGATAGTTGGCCAATTGGAAAACTCCTTGATGCCTTGACGAATTTCGGCATTTTGCAGTACGTCTACGGTAGCGAATTTTTCCAGGCCACAGGCTTTGAGAATTTGTACCGCACGCGAGGAGAAACCGCATTGTGGAAATTGTACCGAGCCCTTCATGAACAGGACGACTGAATTATCGGTAACGGTTTGCTGGATAGCTTGCTGAGCGCTCATGGTGTTTGATCCTTGCGGTAAATCAGGTAGTTTAGGACAGAAAATACCCTACTGTTTAACTGGGGTATTTTACGGTTTTGTAGCTGGGCCGGTCAATATTGATTGTCGGGGTGAAGAGTAGCGTCAATATTTTAGCCAGTAAAATTGGTGCTCTGGCCAAGCCAACTTTACGCATCGTTAGCAAATACATTACGCCTACTTGTCGGCGCACCTTGATTCAGGGGCTCTTCGAGGTTTTGTTGGCGGCTCTTAGGACAGACTGCGGAGATTATCCGTGCCAGCGTTGGCTCTCTTGAGTTCGCTTAGATGACAAAAAAGAGCTCTAAGACTATGCTGAATAGACGCTTGTAGCAAAAAGCATTGCTAAACATTAATCGAATCGAGTCTGCTGCGATGGGCGCTTTTACAGATTTTGTGGTGCCGGATATCACTACTCGCAAAAATCTCAACCTCAGTCACGATGAGGCCGATTTTACGCTGGTGCAGCCATGGCAGCGTTATAGTGCCCAGGATCATGCGACCTGGGCATTGTTGTATCAGCGGCAGAGCCATTTGCTGCCGGGGCGGGTATGTGATGAGTTTCTGCAAGGTCTGGCGCAGCTAGGAGTCAGTGCTGAGCAAGTGCCCGACTTTGATGATTTAAACCAGCGTCTGCGTATGGCGACTGGCTGGCAGATTGTGGCGGTGCCGGGCCTGATTCCCGACGAGGTGTTTTTCCAGCACTTGGCCCAGCGGTGCTTTCCGGTGACCTGGTGGCTGCGCGAGCCGCAGCAGTTGGATTATCTGCAGGAGCCGGATGTCTTTCATGATTTATTCGGCCATGTGCCTTTGTTGATGAACCCGGTATTTGCTGATTACTTGCAGGCTTATGGTCGGGGGGGGATGAAGGCGAAGAGCCTGGGGGCCCTACCAATGCTGGCGCGCTTGTACTGGTATACGGTGGAGTTCGGTTTGATCCAGACTGCGCAGGGTTTGCGTATTTATGGGGCGGGGATTGTTTCCAGCAGAACAGAATCGGTTTATTGCCTACAGAATAGCCGCCCGAATCGTTTGGGATTTAATCTGGCTCGTATCATGCGTACACATTATCGTATTGATACTTTCCAGCAGAGTTATTTTGTCATTGATAGCTTTCAGCAATTATTTGACGCTACCGCGCCGGATTTTGCTCCGCTCTATGCACAATTAGCCCAGGATACGCTATTGGCTGCCGACGAGATTATTGCGACGGATTGTGTCTGGCAGCAAGGAGATGGTGGGTGAGTGGGGATGGCTGCGACTCATCGATTATTCAGTATCGTATTCAGTTCTTGAGTCAGATAGTCCAACCATACGGTGATGCGTCGGCTTTGCAGTGCTGATTTATAGAAAACGGCCCAGATGGTTTGGCGCCAAGGTAGTTGAATATCCTCTAATGTAGTTTGCAAGCGGCCGCTGCGCAGATCGGCGACGGTGAGGGTATTGGAAAGACAGGCAATACCCGCACCATGTAAGGCGAGTTGGTACAGAGTTTCACCGTTTGAAGCGATGATATTTGGCTGAATGCTTAGGCCATTGCCTTGTGCGTGTGGCAGGGGCCAGATATTGAGCGTCTCCGGAGCGCTGAAACCGAGCAGCTTATGTTGTGCCAGTGCCGCAACAGAGTCTGGTCGTCCATATTTAGCAAAGTATTCTGGCGATGCCACCAGATGTAAAGACATCTCAGCCAGCCGCCGTGCATTCAGGCTGGAGTCAGCCAGCGGCCCTCGGCTTACCCGAATAGCCATATCGGCACGTTCTTCAATGAGGTCAACAATCGTTTCTGCGGCTATCAGTTCCAATCGTACCAATGGATAGCGCTGGATGAAATTGCCAGCCAGCGGGGCGAGCAGATGATTCAGAATCGGCGTGGCCGCATTGATGCGGATCAACCCGGCAGGCTCGGTGCGATGGGCGATCAACTGTGCTTCGGTATCTTGCAGGTGACTTAATATCTGTTTAGCGCGTTCCAGCAGCCACAAGCCTTCTGCGGTCAAATCCAGCCGACGTGTAGTACGAGTAATCAGGCTGATACCTAATTGGGCCTCTAGCCGCGCGATACTGCGGCTGATACCGGAGGGCGTTTGCCCAAGCCGTTCTGCTGCAGCGGAAAATGAACCCAGCTCATGCACGGTAACAAAGGCGCTTAAGGTTTCTATTGATAGCATGATTGCTTCCAGATCAAAAAGGACGGTGACAAACTATTCGCTTACGCTTAATGTGTGATGGCTTACGGTTGCATGATAGCGGTGGCCATGTGCGCTGCACAGTACGCGTTACATTCTCAACTTAAAAGACGCAGAAGGAATCTCTGGGTGCAAAATGAACAGATAGTTACACTCACTTCGTCAGAGGCAAAAAAGAGCTTCGTCATATTGTTTTTGACCATTTTTGTTCCTTTTGGTCTAGGGCATTTTATTTCTTATTTGTATCGCACTGTGAATGCGGTGATTTATCAGGATTTATCCAAAGAATTGCATTTGTCAGTAGAAAGCTTGGGGCTCTTGACGGGTGTCTATTTTCTGACATTTGCTTTTGCTCAATTGCCACTGGGTGTATTGCTGGATCGTTACGGGCCACGTTCCGTGCAAGGACCGATGTTGCTTATTGCGGCGGCAGGCTCCTTGATTTTTGCTGTGTCACACAATGAATGGGGCCTGTTAGTGGGACGCGGGCTGATTGGGTTGGGTGTGGCTGGTTCTTTAATGAGCGCGATCAAAGCCTGTTCGATTTGGCTGCCACTTGACCGGCTACCGCTTAGCACCGCTTGCCTGCTATCTATCGGTGGCTTGGGGGCGATGGCTTCAACGGCACCACTGCATGCCTTACTGAATTGGATGAACTGGCGTGAGGTTTTCCTCTTGCTGGCAGTAGCAACAGTTGTGGTAGCCACGGTCATTCATTTTTGTGTCCGCGGAGCCTATACGCCTAAAACCAGTAGTTTCCGCGATATGTGTCATGCGGTGGGGCATTTGTATTACTCATGGACTTTTTGGCGTTTGGCGCTGTACTCAGTATTTGCTCATGCTACTTATATGGCGATTCTAGCGTTGTGGATGGGGCCGTGGTTGCGGGATGTCGCCGGGCTAAGCGGAACAGCGATGGCGAATACCCTGATGTATGGCACGGTGGCGATGGTCGCTGGTTCTCTCAGTTTTGGCTGGTTAACTGATTATCTGCGTAAGTTCGGCGTACAGCCCATCATGATTTGTGGCGGTGGGGTCGTTATATTTGTGTTTTTTCAGGTGTTGATGATCAGCGGTTTACCAGTTCCTCCCTGGCTGATTACTGTCGGTTTCAGTTTCTTTGGTACCGCTACAACGATGAACTATGCGATTGTCGCCCAGTCGGTGACACCAGAACTGGCTGGCCGGGTTAGCGCTTCGTTTAATCTAGTTGTATTTGTTCTGGCCTTTGCTCTGCAATGGCTAGTCGGCGGCGTTATTGCTCATTGGAGTAATGTTGGCGGCAGCTATCCAATCGTTGCTTATCAGTGGTCTCTGAGCTTGCTAGTTGCCTTGCAAATCCCCGGTTTATTGCTTTGGATGACGTTCAGGCCTTGGCAAAGACGGGGCATAAAAACCAGGTAAGCGGCTCTTAGCCAGAAGGAGATAGCTCCTTCTGGCTTTTCCTCTTTAACCTGCCAGCCAGTTATCTGGGCGTGCTTCCAGCCAGGTTCTGATTGCCTTGGCATCGTTGACTCGGGCAGAACTGCCGCCAGCGGCCAACAGGACAAAGATCAACGGTTGTGAACCTACCGTTGCCTGCATCACTAAGCAGCGACCCGCTTCCTGAATGTAACCCGTTTTTTGCAGAGCAATATCCCAGTCGCCTTCACGTACCAGCGCATTGCTATTTTTGTATTGCAGGATGCGATTACGGGTGGAGAGGATTTGATGTTTTTCCGTAGTGGTGAATGCCCGGATCAAGGGGTAGTTATTTGCCGCCTTCACCATCAGAGCCAAGTCGGCAGCTGTTGAGGTGTTGTGCATATTCAGCCCGGTAGCGTCGTGGAATTCGGTTTCTGTCATGCCCAGGCTGCGTGCTTTATTATTCATGCGCTCAACAAAGGTGGCGGTGCCGCCGGGAAAGGTGGTACGGGCTAGTGTCGCGGCAGCACGGTTTTCTGAAGACATCAGCGCTAGCAGTAGCATTTCCTGACGACTGAGGGTGCTGCCGACAGCCAGGCGTGAACTGGTTTTTTTCAGTCGGTCAATTTCAGCGTCTGACACTGTGACCATTTGTTCCAGCGAAACGCCAGAGTCGAGTAGCACCATCGCTGTCATCATCTTGGTGATGGAGGCTATCGGCATGCGTTGATGGATATTCTTTGCATACAGTGGCTCACCCGTCAGGCCATTAAGGACAAGTACCGAGTGCGAATTGAGCTTCGGTGCAATCTGGTTGGCCATTTGGCTGGCCACCATCACATTGTGCGGTTGATTGGCTAGTACAGGCATGGTCAGGGCCATAGAGACGAGTACGCCGGCGAATTTTTTTATCATGTTTCACCCCGGTGAAAATATTGCAACATATGCTTTTGTAATAAAATTATTGAACTAGTGATAGCGAAGACCCTAGCCAATGACTTTCAGGAATATATTTGTATTTTAAACAATGTTTAGATGCTTTGACGGTAAAACCTCAAGATTTTTATATTTCCATTGATTAAGTGGGCTTGCTGGCTTGATCGGCGTAAAATCCAATACTCCCTATACGTGCATAAATCCCATGTTGCAAACATTTCCTAATAGTCCATTTAAGTTGAAACAGCCTTTTGCTCCCGCCGGTGACCAGCCCGTTGCAATAGCCAAGCTGGTAGAGGGTTTGGAGGATGGTTTGTCCTTTCAGACTTTGCTGGGCGTCACTGGTTCCGGGAAAACGTTCACTATGGCTAATGTGATTGCCAGAACGGGTAGGCCAGCGATTATCCTCGCGCACAATAAAACGCTGGCAGCACAGCTGTATAGTGAGATGCGGGATTTCTTTCCTGAAAATGCGGTGGAGTATTTTGTTTCTTATTACGACTATTACCAGCCAGAGGCCTATGTGCCCAGTCGTGATTTATTCATCGAAAAAGATTCCAGCATTAATGAACATATTGAGCAGATGCGTCTGTCTGCCACTAAGTCCATTCTGGAGCGGCCAGATTGTATTATCGTGGCAACCGTGTCGGCTATTTATGGTATTGGCGACCCTTCTGATTATCACCAGATGATTTTGCATCTGAAAGAGGGGGAGAATATTGCGCAGCACGACATCATCAGCAGGCTGACTGTGATGCAGTATGACCGCAATGATATCGATTTTGGCCGTGGCTGTTTCCGGGTGCGCGGTGATGTGATCGATATTTATCCGGCGGAAAGTAGCGATACCGCGGTACGTATCAGCTTGTTTGATGATGAGGTGGAAACGCTGACTCTGTTTGACCCGCTGACCGGTGTGACTAAGCAAAGGGTAGCGCGCTTCACGGTGTTTCCGTCCAGCCATTATGTGACGCCGCGCGGTACGGTGTTGCAAGCCTGTGAAAAAATCAAGGTGGAGCTGCGGCAGCGTATTGAGCACTATCAGCAAGGCGGTAAGCTAGTGGAAGCACAGCGCTTGGAACAGCGCACGCATTTTGATCTGGAAATGCTGTACGAAATGGGTTTTTGTAAAGGGATTGAAAACTACTCGCGGCATTTCTCCGGGCGTGGGCCGGGTGATCCGCCGCCTACGCTGATTGATTATCTGCCTAAAACCGCCCTGATGTTTATTGACGAATCTCATGTCACCATCCCGCAGATAGGCGCGATGTATAAGGGGGATGCGGCTCGTAAGAACAATCTGGTGGAGTATGGTTTTCGCCTACCCTCGGCCGTAGATAACCGTCCACTCAAGTTTCATGAGTTTGAGCAACTGATACCACAGGCCATTTTTGTCTCAGCCACTCCCTCGCGCTATGAACACGAGCATACCGGGCAAGTGGTGGAACAACTGGTGCGGCCAACCGGTCTGGTCGACCCGGAAATCGAAGTGCGGCCGGTTGCTACGCAAGTTGATGATCTACTCTCCGAAATCCGCTTACGGATAGAGCGTGCTGAACGAGTGCTAGTCACCACCCTGACCAAGCGTATGGCTGAACAGTTGGCGGATTACTACACCGAGCATGGTATTAAAGTACGCTATCTACATAGTGATATCGATACGGTAGAGCGGGTGGAGATTATTCGTGATTTACGCCTGGGTATGTTTGATGTGCTGATTGGTATTAATTTGTTGCGGGAAGGGCTGGATATTCCGGAAGTTAGCCTGGTGGCAATACTGGATGCCGATAAAGAGGGTTTTTTGCGCTCGGATCGCTCCCTGATTCAAACTATTGGCCGTGCCGCACGGAATCTACACGGGCGTGCCTTGTTATACGCCGACCGTATTACCGATTCGATGCGGCGGGCGATGGAAGAAACCGAGCGGCGTCGCAATAAGCAAATTGCGTTTAATCTGGAGCACGGCATTACCCCCAAAGGGATAGAAAAGAAGATTCGCGATATTATCGATGGCGTTTACAGTGTCGAGGACGAGCGCAAAAAACTGGTGGAAAGTGCTCGCGTAGCAATGCTTGATGAGAAATCACTGGCGAAAGAAATCAAGCGCCTGGAAAAAGAAATGCTTGCCGCCGCGCGTAATCTGGAGTTTGAGCAAGCCGCCAAGCTGCGCGATCAACTGAAACAGCTGAAAGAGCAAGCCTGGGTGAGCGGTTTGTAATCGTGAATTGAAAGCGTATCAGTGCTCGGCATGTGCCAATTGCTGTTGGCGTCGATAGCGTTGTGCCAGAACGGCACAAGTCATTAACTGAATTTGATGAAACAACATCAGGGGTAGCACGATGCTACCCAGCATGGCACTGCCGAATAATACCTTGGCCATCGGTACCCCGCTGGCCAAGCTTTTTTTAGAACCGCAGAAAATAATCGCAATCTGGTCTTCACGTGAAAACCCAAGCTTACGGCTGCCGACTATGGTGATGCCCAGCAAAATAGCCAGCAGGACGCCATCAATCAACAGCAGCGTGACGAGGGCTTGTGGCGGGGTCTGTTGCCAGAGGCCAGAAATCACCGCCGCACTGAAGGCAGTGTAGACCACCAGCAGAATAGAACTCTGATCCACATAGCGCAGCAAGCTCTTGTGCTTATCCACCCAAGTGCCTATCCAGCGCCGAGTGATTTGTCCGGCAATAAAAGGTAGTAATAGTTGCGACACAATCTTAAGCAGCGACTCCAGACCTTGCGTGCTATTGCCGTGCTGAGTAATCAGCAGGCTTACCAGTAAGGGCGTAATGAACATCCCCAAAATATTAGACAGCGTGGCACTACAGATAGCCGCCGGTATATTGCCTTGTGCTACCGAGGTGAAAGCAATGGAAGCCTGTACGGTGGAAGGCAGCATGCACAGATATAACACGCCCATGGCTAGCTCGGGTGTAATCAGCTGTTCGAAGAGGGGATGTAAGGCCAGGCCAAGCAGTGGGAACAGCACAAAGGTGCAACTGAGTACGGTGAGATGCAGGCGCCAGTGGGTAATGCCAGCCACTACCGCCTCGCGCGACAGCTTGGCGCCATGCAAGAAGAACAGCAAGGCAATGGCAAGATTGGTAACCACATTAAATATGTCCGCCATCGTGCCAGAGCAAGGAAGTATGGTAGCAATGAGTACAGTCGCAATAATGGATAAAGTGAAAGAGTCGAATAGTTTGGGCATGACTGGTTAACCGTGGATTGAATGCCTGATGAAAAAAGCTAAGCGAACGCTAGCATACGGCAAGACATTTAGCTGTCAAGGATTGAGTGCCGATTCATCAGACTTTGCATGGCACTATTTGCAGAAAAGTTTGCATTAATTCATCAGCATAAGTGGGGTGTGGTGCTTGATTGATCAGTAAGATCGTCGTTTTAAGTCTTTTAAATATTTTTTGTACGGATTAACCGTCTACAAAAAAGCATAAGACAAGCCATTGATTATTTGAGTGGGTTTTTTGATAAATATTTTTATGTTTATTTTGTTATAAAAATACAAAATAAGCATTGCCTATGGTTGTGATTGTGAAAATTCAACCAAATGAAATAAAAGAAGTTTTTTTTTTAGAACCTTTGTCTTTTTTGAGCAAGAAGAAAAACAAATATCGAAATAGAAACGGACTTGTATGGGTTCATCGCCACCGATGAATGGACAGAATTTGAAACAGACCCTAGTTACATGGTCGGCTCATTAAGAGATGATTGGGCATCGTTGAAAAAAAAACATGGATGGTGAGTAGTTTTCTTACCTAGACTTGGAGCAGCTTTCTAATGCTCTTAGGGCCTTATATGAAGAGTCAACTAAGGAATAGGACGCGGCTTCTATTGTAGGCGCTAATCCAGCAAGGTAATGATTTTGAGAACTATAAAGCTCAAGCCTGATTATTTTAGCTATTCACTCTGGGAGTCTGATAGTGAAGGCTTTGTTGATAATATTGATGCAAATACTTTGCCTATTAGTGATCGACTAAAACAAGATATTAATCAGTGGGAAGAAAATTATGAAGCTACTTATTGCGCAGATAACCCTACGGAATCGGGATTAGCTTCACATGAGGTTGAATTAGTTTTTTGGTAAATAGGAGTAGCATTAAAAGAGCGTCTACAAGCTGAGCTTGGGGGCGACTTTGCTACGATAAGCAATTAACTTACGTCGCCACCTGAGTCTCCCTCACTGACTTAGTTGTCCACCTTGGGCGTCCATTCTGCTATCACCTGGCGTTCTTCATCACTCATCTGAGTGAGATTGGCCAAGGGCATGGTTTTGGATACCACCGCCTGCTTGATACGCTTGACGTTGAGCAAAATCTCCTGCTCATGATCAAACTTTAGCCCGGCCGGTGCCGCCACAAAACCCGGTTGGCTCGGTGTGGCGGAGTGACAGACGATACAGCGGTGGGCAATGATATTTTGCACGCGTATCAACTGTTGATCCTGACCCGGCTCAGGGGTGCTAACCCCCGCTGTGCTGTTGGCGGTAGCGGCTGGACTTGGTGCTTGGCGGGTAGGGGCGGCCAGAATCGCGATGACAATCAACATGGCCACGCCCAGCGCCGGGAGCAGCGGCTGATGGCGACCGGAGTGACGCAGCACAAAGTATTGCCGAATCAGCGCACCGGCTACGATGAACAGCAGCATGATGAGCCAAGCATACTGATTGCCATAAGTGAAGGCGTAGTGGTTGCTGATCATCAGAAAGACGACCGGCAAAGTGAAGTAGGTATTATGTACCGAGCGCTGTTTGCCACGCAGCCCATCCAGTGGCTCCGGTTTTTCCCCGGCGCGGATGGCTTTCACCATACGGCGCTGACCGGGAATAATCCAGAACAGCACATTCGCCGACATGCAGGTGGCCATGACCGCCCCGGTAATCAGAAACGCCGCGCGCCCCTGAAAAATATGGTTACTGGCAAAGGCTACAGCAGCCATCATCAGTAAAACCGCCCAGCTTAAGATACCGTCGCGAGTCATTTCCGGGCTGATACGGCGGCATAGCTGATCGTAAACTAGCCAGCCTAGCAGCAGAAAAGCGATGGCGACAATGCCGGCCTCGGTGCTGGAGAGAGCCGCAGCCCAGGCCCACGGACTCGCCGGGTTGACCAGATAGATAGAAGAGTTGAACAAATAAAGCAGAACAAATAGAAAAAAGCCGGACAACCACGTGGTGTAGGCCTTCCAATAAGACCAGTGCAATTTATCATTCAGCGGGAAGGGGGGCTGGGTGAGGTATTTCTGATTATGATAAAAACCGCCGCCATGAACAGAAAACATTTCACCATGCAGGCCACGCTGTTTATCGGCAGCGTTTTGTGGTGGACTTAAGCTATTGTCCAGCATCACAAAATAAATCGACTCGCCTATCCAGGCAATAGCGGCAATGACGTGTAACCAGCGCAGCAGCAGATTACCTACCTCTAATAGATAACTTTCCATAGTACAGATCCAGTGTAGTGTTGACGAGAACCACCTCCCGACGTGCTGGCGCCATCACTCTTCCGGCCGCTTACGGTAGCGGCCGGGGTTTGAGTGAGGGCACAACGACGGGAGATTAACTGCCGCGGTATGTGGAATAAGTCCACGGTGTCACTACCAGCGGCACATGGTAGTTCTCGCCTGCCTTGGCTATGCCAAAGCGCAGCACCACCTGATCAACGAAACGTGGCTCAGGTAGAGCCACGCCCATGCTGGCAAAGTAGTCGCCAGCATGGAAGACCAGTTCATAAACGCCCACCACCAGTTGATCGCCTTCTAGCAGTGGCCGTTCACAGCGGCCATCGTGATTGGTTATTACATCGGCAAGCAGCTCACGCTGCTGCCCTTCCAAGCGGTACAACTGACAGCGCACAGCCGCTGCCGGTTTACCGTGCATGGTGTCAAGCACATGGGTGCTGAGTTTGCCCATGATGTTTCTCCTTTGCTGTTGAATTTGTCTAAGCATCTTTGGGCTGTGCTTTTGGATTGTCGACAATTTATGTTGACGATATTGTTAGTCAATGCCAATAATTGTCAACAAAATTTTAAACAAAACGATTGAATAAACCCATGCAAATAAGTGAAGGCAGTGTATCTACCGCCGCTCACGGCAGCTCACCAAGAAAGAAAGCGCCCCGTGCTTCCAGCTTGCTGATCACCAGCAAGCCCACCAGCGATACCGAGCGCCTGTATTGGGAAATTGTCGATGCGGTGATGGATCAGCGCCTGTTGCCAGGGGTGAAATTAACAGAAGCCGTGTTGTGTGAGGCATTTAAATGTTCCCGCAGCAGTGCGCGTAGCGCCTTGGCCGAGCTGGCACACGACAAGATTGTGGACATTGTGCCGAATCGTGGTGCTTTTGTTGCCAAACCGGATCTGCAAGAAACTCAGCAGGTGTTTGAGGCCAGACGCATGGTGGAAGCGGCGATTCTGGACAAACTGCTCACGCTGCCGGACTTACCTAAACGTCTACAAACACTGCAGACGATGGTAGCTGATGAGCGTGCGGCCTTTATTTGTGGTGACCGGGTGAGCTGGATACGGTTGTCTAACGCCTTCCACGTGCAGTTGGCACGCCTGGCTGACAACGATGTGCTTACCGAACTGATGCATGGCCTGTGTTCACGTACCGCCCTCATCATCGCCTTGTATGATGCTCCAGGGCGTAATGCCTGCTCTTTTGACGAACATGATGTGATTCTGGCCAGCTTGGCTATCGGAGATCGTGCCGCTGCGCTGGCCGCGATGAACCACCATCTGGAAGATTGCGAACGGCGCATGCGCATCAATCAAGTACCGGCCCCACTTGACCCCTGGACTGTTTTTAATCTTAAGCGTTGATAGCAAAAGGATGTTCATGCAACAGCATTACCCGCGTGATTTGATTGGTTATGGCCGCGATCTACCCGATGCCAACTGGCCGGAACAGGCCCGTATCGCTGTACAGTTTGTGTTGAATTACGAAGAAGGTGGCGAAAACTGTGTATTACATGGCGACGCCGGCTCAGAACAGTTCCTGTCGGAAATCATTGGCGCGGCAGCGTATCCCGATCGCCATCTGTCGATGGAGTCGATCTACGAATACGGCTCACGTGCTGGTGTGTGGCGGATTTTGCGTGAGTTTGAGCGGCGCCAGCTACCGCTAACGGTGTTCGGTATCGGCATGGCGCTGGAACGCCATCCGGAACTGGCCAGTGCTCTGGTTGAGCTCGGCCATGAAATTGCCGGTCATGGTTATCGCTGGATTCACTATCAGAACACTTCAGAAGAGATTGAGCGTGAACACATGCAGCGTTGCGTGGAAATCATCACCAAGATCACCGGACGACATCCGGCGGGCTGGTATACCGGCCGTGATAGCCCCAATACGCTGCGCCTGGTCGCTGATGATGGCGGCTTTCTGTACGACTCCGATTACTACGGCGATGACTTGCCCTTCTGGACTGCTGTCACGCGTAGTGATGGTACAACGCGCCCGCAATTGATCGTGCCCTATACACTGGACACTAATGATATGCGCTTTGCCACGCCTCAAGGCTTCAATACCGGCGATCATTTCTTCAGTTATCTGAAAGATGCGTTTGATGTGCTCTATGCCGAGGGTGCCGATAAACCGCGCATGCTGTCAGTTGGGATGCATTGCCGCCTGCTGGGTCGGCCTGGGCGCTTTGCCGGTCTGCAACGCTTCCTCGACTACATTCAGCAGCACCAGCAAGTCTGGATTTGTCGCCGTGTCGACATCGCTCGCCACTGGCATGAACAGCACCCCTATCGTGCAGCGGAGAAATAATCAATGAAGCAGGCTCACACTCTTGCCATGATCAATGCACTACCAGCGGCCGAATTCGTGCAACTGTTATCCGGTATTTTTGAACACTCCGCTTGGGTGGCCGAGCAAGTCGTGCATTTGCGCCCGTTTGCCCGGGTGGCTGAGCTACATGCCTGTATGGTGCAGCAAGTGGAACTGGCTGATGAAGCCACCCAACTGCAATTGATCCGGGCTCATCCCGAGCTTGCCGGCAAGGCTGCCCTGCGTGGTGAGCTGACTAATGAATCCACCTCCGAACAAAGCGGGGCTGGGCTTGATCAGTGTTCGGCAGCAGAACTGGCGCTGTTGCAAAAGCTGAATAGTGACTACAACGCCCGCTTCGGCTTTCCTTTCATCCTGGCCGTTAAAGGTTATGACCGCGTCGGTATCATCGCCGAGTTTCAACGTCGTCTGAGCTTGTCTCCTGATGAAGAAAAACGGGTTTGCCTGCAACAGATCTACCGCATTGCTAATTTCCGCCTAAATACACTGATTGTTGCCTAGGCAGCTTGCCTGGTACGGAGAGATAACACCTTATGTCCAGTGAAATGCTTGTTACCTATCTGCTGGCCATTCTGGTCGTGATTGCCATACCCGGCCCGCTATCACTATTTATGGTCAATACCAGCGTGCAGCATGGTCTGTTGCGGGCTTGGCCGGCGTTTATCGGCGGCGTTTCCGCTTCGCTCAGCTTATTACTGCTCTCTGCTTTGGGGGTCGGTACGCTAGTGCTGACCTCGCCACAACTGTTTGCCACCCTGCAGCTACTGGGTGCGGCCTATCTGATTTTTCTGGGCATCCAGGCCTGGCGCGGGGCGGCAGGCAAGCAACAGGCAGCGACTCCGGGGCAGTCGCCACGACAAGCTTCGCAACTGTTTTCTCACGCCTTTCTGCTTGGCATCAGCAACCCTAAAGACATTGCCTTCTTCGTAGCCTTATTACCGCAGTTTCTCGACCCGTCGGCCCCCTTCCTGCCGCAACTGGGCTGGATGGTACTGGGCTGGGTGCTGGTTGATCTGTTCTGTAAAACCAGCTACGGCCTACTAGCGCAATTGTTCTTTCAGCGCGTGGCGATGCTCAGACAGCTTTTTCTCAAAACCTCTGCGCTGTTTTTTTTGGCACTAGGTCTGGTCGTGCTGTTGGATAGAGCGGGTCTGGCGTAGTGGTAATACTGTATTTATTTTTTGCCCCCGCTTGTTTAAAACCCAAGCGTTAATAACAGAGGAGATAACTCAATATGGCCGCAATCAACCATCCGGTAGGCACCGTATTACAAGCAGCAGCAGTTGAAAAACCGGATTTTGCAATACGTTATGCCAACCTAGCCCATGCTGATTTTGGTGCTAAGGTGCTGAGTTGCTCTGACCAATGGTTTGCCGATGCCGGGCGCATGCTGCAAGCGAGCGAACCGGTCTTTATCGTTGGCAAGTTTGATGATCACGGCAAATGGATGGATGGCTGGGAAACACAGCGTCGCCGTAATGGCGGCTATGACCATGCCGTCATCAAGCTTGGTTTGGCAGGTGTTATCAAGGGTCTGGATATTGATACCAGCCACTTTACTGGTAACTTTCCGCCGGCAGCATCAGTAGAGGCCTGCTGTTGTGATGGCGAGCCCGGCAGTAACACGCAATGGGTCGAACTGGTGCCCTCTACCTCGCTGGGTAGCAGCGCCCACCACTTTATTGAGATTGATGATGCTCGGGTATGGACGCATTTGCGTTTGAATATTTATCCGGATGGCGGGGTAGCGCGCTTCCGCGTTTATGGCCAACCCGCCTGTAATTGGGAGCAGCAAGACCCGAATGCGCTGTACGAGGTGTCGGCACTGGAAAATGGTGGGCGTATTGTTGCCTATAACGATGCTCATTTTGGCGTGCCGTTCCGGATGATCATGCCTGGCCGTGGCGTCAATATGGGCGATGGCTGGGAAACCCGTCGCCGCCGTGAACCGGGTAATGACTGGTGCATCGTTGAACTGGGCCATGCTGCTATCGTCGAAAAAATCGAAGTCGACACCGCACACTTCAAAGGCAATTACCCCGATCGCGTTTCTATTCAGGCGGCTTACGTCTCACATGGTACCGATCAATCCATCATCACTCAGGCGATGTTCTGGGACACCTTATTGTCCGAGCAAAAAACCAGCATGGATTGTCAGCACTTTTACGGCAAAGAGCAGTTGCGTGAATTGGGGGCAGTTACCCATGTGCGGCTGAATATTTTCCCGGATGGCGGCGTGAGCCGTTTGCGTATCTGGGGCCGTCTGGCAGATTAACAAAGCATTAGCTGCGGCGGAGCTTAAGGTTTGCCGCAGCTAGAGAGCTGTTGCTCACAGGAGAAAATCATGAGCATATTAGTGTTGGAGCCATTGACTAAGCAGGCTTTTGCACCATTTGGCGATGTTATCGAAATAGCGGGTAGCGACTGGTTACCTATTAATAATGGCACCACCCGTCGTTATCATAAGCTCGGCCTGCTGGATAGTAGTACGGAAGGTGGCCAAGCTGGCATTAGTATGGCGCGTGGAGACGCCTTCACGTTACCGCAAACCATCCACATATTGGAGCGCCATCCTTTAGGCAGCCAAGCTTTTATTCCCTGTAATGGTACTTCCGCCATTATTGTGGTGGCCCCCCCTACCACCAGCAATGCTCCCGAAGAAGGTCGGATGCGTGCATTTTTGGCCAGTGGTGAGCAGGGGGTGCATTATCACCGTGGCACTTGGCATCATCCCTTGATGAGTCTGAACCAAGTGGGTGTCTTTATCATGCTAGATCGTATTGGTGGCGGACATAACTGTGATGAAGTGTCTTTATCTAAATCTTATCAAATAGTGCAAGCCTGACTTTTTATAAAGCAGGCTTATTTTTTGTAGGATTAATAATCAGCATAGTAACTAAAAATCACATGCGGATTCATCATCACCAAAAAAAGAATGCCACGCTAATCAAGAAGGAGAAATGATGGAAAAAAGCAACGCAGTGATAAAAGATAACTACAGCCCCCGTTTAACCAATGAAGATTTGGCACCATTAAAAGAGCAAACGTGGACAAGTTATAATTTCTTTGCTTTTTGGATGTCGGATGTGCATAGCGTAGGCGGCTATATCATGGCTGGTAGTTTGTTTGCCCTGGGTCTGGGTAGTTGGCAGGTATTATTATCCTTGCTGATTGGTATTTTGATTGTGCAGTTATTTACTAATCTGGTAGCCAAGTCAAGTCAGGTAACGGGAGTGCCTTATCCGGTGATTTGTCGTGCAACATTTGGTTTGCTGGGTGCCAATATCCCGGCTATTTTACGCGGCTTGATTGCGGTTGCTTGGTATGGTATTCAGACTTATCTAGCCTCAGCGGCATTTCTACTGATTCTGCTAAAACTGGCTCCTTCACTCACTATTTATGCTGAAGTAAAAAACTACGGTTTTCTCGGCCTGTCTTATCTCGGTTGGTTGGCTTTTATGGTGATGTGGGTATTGCAGGCACTGGTGTTTACAGCTGGTATGGAAACTATTCGCCGCTTCATTGACTGGGCTGGTCCCGTTGTGTATGTGGTGATGTTGATGTTGGCCGCCTGGCTGGTATGGAAGGCTGGCTGGCGTGCTCTGGATTTGAACCTGGCAGGGGTGAAATACACCGGCTGGGCCTCCATACCCATTATGTTGAACGCGATTGCGCTGGTGGTCTCATATTTTTCCGGGCCGATGTTGAATTTCGGCGACTTTTCACGTTATGGCAAAAGTTTTAGTGCGGTAAAAAAAGGAAACTTATGGGGTTTGCCAATTAATTTCTTATTCTTCTCTTTATTAACGGTGGTGTGTATTGCGGCTACTCAACCGGTATTTGGCAAGCTGATTACCGATCCGGTAGAAATGGTCGGGCATATTGATCATAGCTTCGCTGTTATTTTGGGCGGATTGACTTTCATGGTGGCAACCGTTGGTATTAATGTGGTGGCCAATTTTGTTTCTCCTGCCTTTGATTTCTCCAATGTGGCACCGCGTTATATCAGCTGGCGTACTGGTGGCATGATTGCTGCCGTTGGTTCGATATTTATTACGCCGTGGAATCTGTTTAATAACCCACAAGTTATTCATTACACGCTGGATGTATTAGGAGCCATTATCGGGCCCTTATTTGGTATTGTAATTGCCGATTATTTCTGGTTGAAAAAGCAAAGAGTTGTTGTGGACGATTTGTATATTCTGGATAAAAAAAGCGAATACTGGTTTAGTAATGGTTATAACTGGAAAGCTATTGGTGCTTTGGTTCCGGCCTTTATTTTAGCTGCACTCTGTGTACTGCTGCCCAGTTTGGAGTTTCTGCTGAACTTTACTTGGTTTGTCGGTATGAGTTGTGGTTTTGTTTTTTATTATTTGATTAATAGTGTTCACAAACAGCGAGCTGATATTGTGTTAAGTGGCAGAGCCTAATCGTTTTATTTGGTGTGCTGATAATAAACTAGAGAACATCATAAAAAGGGGAAGCAGATGAAAATTAAAGTGATCAACCCTAATACTAGCTGGCCGATGACCGAGAAAATCGGTTTGTCTGCCCGCCTAGTCGCGGCACCGGGCACCGAAATTATTGCGGTGAGTCCTGCTATGGGGCCGGCTTCCATAGAGAGCCATTACGATGAGGCCTTGAGCGTTCCTGGTATTTTGCAGGAAATCAGCAAGGGGGAGGCGGAGGGGGTAGATGGCTATGTGATTGCCTGTTTTGGCGATCCTGGTTTGTATGCGGCACGCGAAGCCGCACGTGGGCCGGTAATAGGGATTGCTGAGGCAGCAATGCATGCGGCCAGCTTGATTGGTAGTAGTTTTAGTGTGGTAACGACTTTGCAACGTACTTGTGGCATGAGCTGGCATCTGGCGGAGCGTTACGGCATGCGTCATCTATGCCGTAATGTGCGGGCGTGTGAGTTGCCGGTATTGGCTTTGGAGGAAAACAGCGCCGAAATATTGAACCGCATTGCCGACGAATGCCGGCGAGCGATTCATGAGGATGGAATAGATAGCATCGTGCTGGGTTGTGCCGGCATGGCAGATTGGTGCCAAGAATTGCGCCAAATGCTCGGCATCAACGTAATTGATGGGGTGTCGGTGGCGGTGAAGTTGCTAGAAAGTCTACATCAGCTGGGCCTTACTACCTGTAAACGCGGTGATTGGGCTTATCCCTTACCCAAGCCTTACAGCGGTTTATTGCAGCCATTTGCTTGGCCACAGGGGAAGTAGTATTGAATTTGAGTGTATTGACTTGCCAGCCATTGAGGAGTGGCTGGTGTGTATTTTTTATATTACGGCGACCAGTTTAAAAAAATAATCAGCCGAATAATGTCTCAATGGAGAAAGCAATGACTTCTGCAACGACTGTGCATCCGGTGGATGAAAAATTGCCTTTAGGCAAGCTATTTACTTTGGGCTTGCAACATGTGCTGGTGATGTATGCCGGTGCGGTAGCGGTTCCGTTGATTATCGGTGCTGCTTTGGGCTTGCCAAAAGCGCAAATGGCATTCTTGATCAGTGCCGATCTATTTTGCTGTGGGGTGGTGACGATCTTGCAGTGTGTGGGGCTCAAAGGCTTCGGGATACGTTTGCCCGTTATTATGGCGGTGACGTTTGCTGCTGTGGGGCCGATGCTGGCAATTGGTCAGAATCCGGCATTGGGTTTGCCTGGCATTTTTGGCGCAACCATTGCCGCCGGTTTGCTGAGTCTGTTACTGGTCCCTTTGATTGGGCGCTTGATTGGTTTGTTTCCACCGCTGGTTACCGGTGTTGTGATTACCATTATTGGTCTGTCCATCATCCGAGTCGGTATTGACTGGGCGGCTGGGGGCAAAGGTAATCCCGATTATGGCAATCCTGTATTTTTAGCGGTGTCGTTGGCAGTGCTAGGGTTTATTCTGCTGATTTCCCGTTATCTGAAAGGTTTTTTCAGCAATATTTCAGTTCTGTTGGGCTTGCTGTTTGGCTTTGTTTTGGCCTTATTATTGGGTCGAGTCAATCTGGCCGGTTTAGGCGATGCGGCATGGTTTGCTCCAATTGTGCCGTTTCAATATGGGCCGCCTGTTTTTGAGATTTGGTCAATCTTGACGCTCACAGTGGTGATGATGATTATTTTTGTCGAGTCCATGGGGATGTTCCTGGCTCTCGGTGAGTTGGTGGAGAGGCCGGTAGATCGCACAGCACTGGTGCGTGGTTTGCGGGTGGATGCCTTAGGTACGGTGATTGGGGGGGTGTTCAATTCCTTTCCGCACACGTCGTTTTCCCAGAATGTCGGCCTGGTGGGCGTGACCGGGGTCAGTAGCCGCTGGGTGTGTGTGATGGCGGGGGGGATCCTGATTGCTTTTGGGCTGGTGCCGAAAATGGCGGTAATGGTGGCTTCTATTCCGCCGTTTGTATTGGGTGGGGCGGGTATGGTGATGTTTGGCATGGTATTGGCAACCGGTATCAAGATACTCGGCAAGGTGGATTATGTGACGCAGCGCCATAATATGCTGATTGTGGCGATCAGTTTGAGTGCCGGGATGATCCCGGTGGTCGCGCCTAATTTCTTCCAGCAGTTCCCTGCGGCCTTAGCTCCTCTGCTGCATAGTGGTATCTTATTGGCTACGCTCAGTGCGGTGGGTTTAAATCTTTGGTTTAATGGTTTGGACAAGCCGCAAGTGCAGTCTGTAGTTCCAGAGGCGAAGTTACAGCAAGCGCATTAATGCTAACAAACCCCTGATCCAGCGTTGCGCCTCCTTGCCGTAGTACTTGTACTCTCTACGTCGGCGCGCCTTGGTTCAGCACCTCTTCGAGGTCTTGTTAGCGGCTCTAAGGGATGGTTAATTGGCTAACGCAACATATAAAAGTTTATGAAAATTGCTAACGTTTTATCTATTGCCGGCACGGACCCAAGTGGAGGGGCCGGTATCCAGGCAGATCTGAAAACATTTTCTGCATTCAATAGCTACGGGATGGCCGCTATAACGGCGGTGGTGGCACAGAATACCTGTGGTGTAAAAAGCTTTCATGCCATGGCCCCCGCATTTGTCGCAGAGCAGATCGATGCGGTGTTTACCGATATACAGGTGGATGCTGTCAAGGTGGGCATGGTGGCCAATGCGGCTATTGCCGAGGCTATTGCGGAGCGTCTTAGCTATTATCGCCCGGCCATAATTGTGCTCGACCCTGTCATGGTGGCCAAGAGTGGGGATCGTCTCTTGAGCTCGGATGCTATTGCTGTGATTCGCGAGCAACTGATTCCGCTGGCTACTATCATCACCCCCAATCTGCCGGAAGCCAGCATTCTGCTGGATTGCCAACTACCGGGCAGCACGGATGAAATGTATGCCTTGCTGGATGATTTGCTGGCCTTGGGCTCGGCGTGGGTATTGTTGAAAGGAGGGCATCTGCAGGAACCGGAAAGTACCGACTTACTGAAGAGTAGGGACAGAGCTGCGGTACTGACAGCCCAGCGTATTGAAACAAATAATAACCACGGTACCGGCTGCACGTTGTCCGCGGCTTTGACTGCGCTCTTGACGCGCTTTCCGATGGAGGAGAGTGTTGCCTTGGCTAAAGATTATCTGACTAAAGCCATGCTAGCTTCTCAAAGCTTGAATGTAGGTAAGG
Source organism: Neisseriaceae bacterium TC5R-5 (assembly GCA_020830965.2). GTDB lineage: Bacteria > Pseudomonadota > Gammaproteobacteria > Burkholderiales > Chromobacteriaceae > Chromobacterium. The sequence continues at coordinate 29,532 of JACCFC020000019.1, read as the reverse complement.
GAAACGGGCCAGTTCATCATTTTCATGCATTATGGCGTTAACGAACAAACCTCGCGGATATTGCCAATAAGAGCCGCTAACCAAAATCCCTGATCCCGCGTTGTGCCTCCTTGCCGTACTACTGGTACTGTCTGTGTCGGCGCGCCTTGGCTCGGCTTTTTGTTAGCAGCCCTAAAGATGTTTACCTAGCGAGTGAAAAAAGGTCTGTTTTAGCGGTTATTTGGCTGAGCCGTCCTTAGACAGGCTGTAAAACCAATAATCATCATTTTTAATATTTTGATTTTAAAGTGATTTGTATCTAAGCGCGGAGCTGACTAGAAATATGGGGGTATGGGATGCTTCAGTTGAGGTCTTTCTGAGATGATGACTCTTCTTGGCAAGAGTGCCTTAAGCAGTTACAATGCCGCTCTGCTTTAAGTTCTACGGCGGGTCTCCCCGCATTGCACGATAGCGAATCTGGTCAGGTCCGGAAGGAAGCAGCCATAGTTATTTAGTGTAAGTGCCGGGGGTTAGGCTCGCCACCTACCATCTCATTTTGTCTTCCTAAATTAGCCATAGCTAAACTTCCTATAAGCATAAATAATGCTTTACAAAAAAGCGACTAGGCAGTATCTTCCTGCGCCGGGCCCACAAATTCCATTGTCCTTGATGACAAGAAGCCACTAAGATTAGCAATGATGACTTTTCCTCTGTAATGGAACTTCGTCAGCCTTTTTGCATCAGAAATTACTTCTGGATAGATTATTTGCTATTTTTAAAGGGTGTAACGTGTAAGCCCAAAAATATTAGAACCTGATACTGTGAGAGGAACGCCCAATGAAATTGTTTGAAAAAATTACCAACCCACGCGAAATACGCCGCAAGCTTGGCCTGAATCAGCAGGAATTCTGGAGTCGTATTGGCGTGACCCAATCTGGCGGTTCTCGTTATGAGAGTGGCCGCAATATGCCCAAGCCTGTACGCGAGTTACTACGCCTAGTGCATGTTGAGCAGATTGATCTGTCGAAAGTTCGCCGTGAGGACTTCGAGATTGTTGAATATCTGAAAGAAACTCATCCTGATCTCTATAAGAGCTTGCGCAAAGCGGTTCGTACCAAGCTTGAAACACAAGAGGGTGGAGGTATTGAGGCCATAAGCGGTTAAGCTTGTTCTGCCTTAAGATGAAACAAAGCCAGCTATTGTCAGCTGGCTTTGTTTTTTTTGGGTAGTCTTTAGAGCTGCTAACAAAACCCTTGATCTAGCGTTGCGCCTTCTTGCGGTGCCACTTGTACTGTCTGCATCAGAGGCTTTCTGGGGTTTTGTTAACGGCTCTTATTCAGTTATTCGGGTTACGGATGAGTAATACCGGCACTTCGCTGATTTTGAGTAAACCCTCTGCCACACTACCTAATAGCAGATGCATCAAACCACCCCACCCGTGCGTTCCCATAACGATTAAATCTGCGTTCCAACCATTTGCGTCATCTAGTAGAACCACTGCAATTTTGTCTCCCCAACTTTCTAGTATTTGGCAATCAGCAGTCAGGCCTTGAGCTTTGATACTGGCGTTTATCTGACTAAGGACTTGCTCGCCTGCCTGCTTGATGGATTGTTGCAGTTCGGTTGCATCTAAAAACTCGGTTCCACCCCAACCGAATTGGGCTAGATCGACAACATGAGCTACGCGTAAGGCCGCCCCAAGTTCCTTTGCCAGCTTACAGGCCTCTTGCAGAGCAAGATTGGAAGTTTCGCTATCATCAACTGGAACGAATATTCGTTTATACATGAGCTTAAAACCCCTCGTATGCTAGTGCTTGCCTAGAGCTTAGCAGATTGATGGCAGTATCATATCGCTAGTTTAGCAAACTTTTAGAATACTAGTTCCGCTTGATGGTCTGTCTATTGTTTTCTGTTGTTGAAATAGTATTTATGCGTTCTAAATTCTTTTGGAATGCAGGAGTGTTGGCTGTTAAACCACTGATCCCGCGTTGCGCCTCCTTGCCGTACTACGGGTACTGGGCAGCATCGGTGCGCCTTGGCTCAGGGACTCTTCGAGGTTTTGTCAGCACCTCTTAAAACCAAGCAAATGTTAGTGATTGAAATCAAAGTGCAACATTTAAAATTGATTTGAATTTAAATTGTTGACAAAAAAACTTCTACGGTCTTACGTGGCCCACGTCCAAATTTTAATCCACGGCCTACCACCATCGCTCCTTCCAACAAGGCCAACATTATTTCTGCTAGCTGATCAGCAGTCTGATTGCTATGTAGTGATCCATCTGTTAAGCCCTGGGTAATTACTTCGGTTAGCCAGGCTAGATTGATTTGAAAAAAGCGCTCAACCTCTGCATTAATCAGCTCGGCAAGAGAAGTTGACTCTGCACTCAACATGCCGCAAACGCACATAGCGTGATTCTGTCTGTATGTAGAGTCAAATAACTCGGCATAAGCTTTTAGACGATCAGGAGCTTTGCTCATTGTGCCTTCGATATGTAATAAAGCCTGGCGGAACCGGTGACTGTAACGCTGCACCATGACCACCCCGAGCTCTACCTTGGTGGCAAAATGATGGTGAATGCTAGGCTTTTTGACCCCAACCATTTGCGCTATGTTTTCAAAAGAGAAACCGTTGTAACCAACATTGCGTATTAGTTCTTCTGCCGCATCAACAATTCGCTCTGCTGATGGAGAAAGTTCTGAAAAATGCTTCATTACCAATTAAAACCCTGAAAAGTAACCTATCAATAGGTAGTTATGCTGAGCAAGCAGAAGAGCTTTGTCAAGCAAATCCTTAAAAATATTTACCTATTTTAAGCAAGCTCTTTCCAACCGAATTAGCTAAGTTCCAGGGCCACTACATTGAGTCCCGTTAACAAAACTCAACGTAGTGTCTACGGCGAGGCGTGTAGATGTGGGCCGTGTTCACAGTGCGATATGGCAGCATGGTGGAGGGTGTTGCCGACTTTATTCAACCGCTGATTACCGCTTGTGAATCGATAATAGTGCGTCTCGAAAGCCTGATGTTTCTGGAGATTTATATTGATAAGTATCTAATTTTTAAATGATATATTTTTTGGAATGAGGTTTTCTGAGGTGCAAAATAGTCAAATGGCGAACAATATTTGGAATGCTTCACAGATTTTTATGAAAGAGGTCATGATCTTTTCTTCGTCCTGTCCTTAGCAAGTTCTACGTGTTGCCCTAAATACGATGACGACAAATTGTTCTAATTTAGATATGAATATTTTTGTGTAAATTGGCTTTTAAATTGACTGATAGTTGCCTATTAATAACTAAGGGTGCTTGTGCGTTTGTCTTGTGCCCTTGTCATGATCTTGTCTATTCGAATTTTTTAATATTCTCATAATTAATATTTTATGTAGGCTAAGTCAACAGACATTCGTGTTTGGCATTGCCTGATTTTCCATAAATTATTCTAATGTAAATGATATTTACGTGATGATTAATTGTGGCGAAACCTATGAAAGCTGAAGGGTGATGATTGAAGACAAAGAGCAAGCCAGCATTATTGAGCAGCGTACTTTAGCTTTTTCTCTTTACGCGCTTATTTTTGGTTTATTTGCCAATATTGTTTACGGTTTGTATATTAAATCGGATGCCATTATTTTGAATGGCATTCTATTTTTATTATATTTTATCAGTGCAATTCTCGGCTTGTTGGCGGCTAAATTAGTAGCAAGACCTGCAGATAAAGTCTTTCAATATGGCTATTGGCATGTGGAGCCTATGGTTAATTGTTTTAATGGGATTTTGATGGTCATGGTGTGTTTTTATGCTTTGCTAAATGGTATAGAAGGTATACGCCATGGTGGCCATAAAGTGGATACTGGTGGGGCAACTTGGTTCAGTGGTCTCAGTGTTGTGTTTTGTTTGTTGATTTTACTTTATAAAAAATGGGCATGTCGTCAGGTTAATTCTAAGCTTCTGAGAAATGATACTGGTAAGTGGGTGATTAAAACCGCATTCAGTACGGTGACTTTTATAGGGTTTTTATTCACTTATTTCTTGGGGGATGCCTATAGCGATAGCTGGGTACGCTATATGGATAGTTTCATGGTAGTGGTTTTGGCATTATTTTTATTACCCACTCCACTAAGAGTGATTATTGGCAATATGAAAGAGTTGCTGCATATGTCTACAGTAGATCCGCTGTTATTGGAGCGGTTGAATCAAGTAATAAAACAGATTCAGACAGATTATGCCATTAAAAAACACACCAGCCATGTGACACAGGTTGGTCGTTTGAATTTACTTGAAATCAACTTTCTGGTGGATGGGCAATCCGAATTGCAGAATATTAAAAATCAGGATGAGCTGCGCAGCAGGATATGGGACTTTGTCGATAGTCCGGCTACTGAGATTTGGTTGTCGGTCTGCTTTACCGCAGATGAGCGTTGGGGTGATTTTTAGCCGCTCTTAGCGGTGGCTCAATATGAGAAGAGGCTGTTTGATGATGAAACAGAAGAATCATGGTATAGGACGTTATCCGTATCGTTTGTTACTTCTTACGCTGGTGCTGGCCTTGCCTGCTTGTGGTAAGCGGGAGGCAGCTCAGGAGGTGGCACCTAGTCAGGGAGTCAAGTTAGCGCGTCTTGAGCCATCCGCGTTGATCGGATTAAGGGATTTTTCCGGACGAGTGGAGCCAACTAGCGTGTCACCATTAGCCGCCGAGGTGGCCGGGCGGGTGGTGGCGATTCCGGTATTGGATGGTTCCACCGTGAAGCGTGGTCAGTTGATTGCCAGAATTGATGCTGAGCCGTATCAGCTGCAACTGCGCCGCAGTAATGCTCAATATCAGCAACTAAGCCTGGATTTGCAGCGCAAGCGGCAATTAAACGCGCAAGGTATTTTACCGAAAGCGGCTTTGGAGCAATTGGAAGCCAGCACCACCATGGCACGAGTGCAGCGCGACATGGCACAGCGCGATATGCGCAATACCGAGCTGCGGGCACCATTTGATGGGCGCTTGTTAAGCCGCAATGTTGAGTTGCTGCAAACCGTGCAAGTGGGGGTACCGATATTTAATCTGGAAGACAATCAGCGTTTGGATGTGAGCGTCGATATTGCGCAAAACTTGGTGCAACAACTGCATTTTAATACGGCGCTCAAAGCCAAGGCATGGCTGCCTGATCGGCCGCAGCAGCCGTTGACCTTGTCTTATCGTGAGCACATGGCCTTAGCCACGGCACCAGGGGTGTCACGAGTGGTTTTCAGTGGGCAGCGACCAGATGGGCTGGCCTTGTCTCCTGGCATGTCGATGCGTATTCGTATTGAGCCAACGGAGGACAGCGCAGCACAGCAGGCCGAGTGGTTTGCCGTGCCGATTGGTGCTTTAAGTGTGACAGGGGATGGTAGTCATCGCGTCTGGCGCTTTGACAGCAAGGCCGGAAAAGTGCAGGCGGTGCCGGTTAAAGTTCAGGAAATGCAACAGGAGGCGGCACTGGTAACCGGTAAGCTGGTGATGGGTGAAAAAGTGGTAGCTGCCGGCGCGCAGTTCTTGCGTGATGGACAAACTGTGCATGCTCTAGAGCAGAATTAATAACAATGGCTCCCCACCCTTTGCCCGTAGCGGTTCTAAGAGGCACCCGAAGATGAATCTAGCTCGCGTCTTGATAGAAAAGCCATTATTCGCCTGGCTCATTATATTGATATCGGTATTTGGTGGCCTGTTTGCCTATTTCAATATTGGCCGTCTGGAAGACCCTAACTTCACCATTAAAACAGCCTTGGTGATCACGCAATATCCTGGCGCCAGTGCCAAAGAAGTTGAACAAGAGGTGACTGACCGTCTGGAGAGCGCCATTCAGCAAATGGAGCAGGTGGATTATCTGGAATCTCGCTCTATGCCCGGTTTTTCAGAAATCCGCGTGCACATTCGCGACAAATTCACCTCGCCACAGCTTCCACAAATCTGGGATGAACTACGCAAACAGGTTGGCGATACTGGCCCGACCTTACCGCCAGGTGCCGGCCCTAGCCGGGTGCTTGATCGTTTTGGCGATGTGTACGGTATTTTCTATGCCATTACTGGTAAAGGTTACAGCCCGGCACAGTTGTATGAGTATGCGCGTGAGGTAAGGCGTCAATTATTGATGCTGGACAATGTGGCTGATGTGGTGGTGACGGGGCAGCAGCAGGAACAGATTACGGTGGAGATCAATCAGGCGAATCTGATTGCCAATAATCTTTCACCAGATGATGTCGCTCAAGCCTTGAACCTGCAAAACCAGATCCGTCCGTCCGGGCGGGAGCGGGTGGGCGATTGGCTGGTGCAGATTAAGCCGTCCGGCGCACTGAGCTCGGTGGAAGCGATTCGTTCCTTGCCAATCGGACAGAGTGCTAACCCGGTACTGCTTGGTGATATTGCCAAAGTCAGCCATGGTTATGCGCCGATACCCGGCAGCTTGATCCGTTTTAATCAGCAACCCGCTTTAAATATCGGCATTAGCGCCCGTGCGCAAGTTGATGTGGTGAAGGTTGGTGCTGAGGTGAGAGAGCGCTTGCAGCAGTTGGAAAAAATCCGGCCGCCGGGCATTCAATGGCATGTGCTTTATGATCAGCCCAAGGTGGTGGAAAGCAGTGTGCAGGGCTTTGTGTTTGATGTATTGCTGTCGGTTAGTGTGGTTGGTATCGCGTTGTGTTTTGGTTTGGGCTGGCGCGCCGGGCTGATTTTGGGAATTGAACTGCTGTTGTCGGTGATGATTACCGTGGCGCTGATGTATGTGGCCGGGATTGAGTTGCAACGAGTATCGCTAGGTGCGCTGATTATCGTGATGGGTATGCTCGCCGACAATAGTATTGTGGTGTGTGAAGGCATGCTGGTCAGGGTGCAGAAGGGGATGAGCCACGTTGCGGCAGCGGGCGAAGTGCTGATGCAGAGCAAATGGATTTTGCTGGCATCTACCGTTGTCGGCATTCTGGCTTTTGCTGGCATTGGTTTGTCGCCAGATTCGGTTGGGGAGTTTTGTGCCTCCTTGTTTTCGGTGGCGATTATTTCCTTGTTGAGCAGTTGGGTGATTGCAATTGCTCTTACTCCCTTATTAGGCAAATATCTGCTGAAAGTACCGGAGGGCGAACTGGAGGACCCGTTTGCGGCACCGATTTATCAAAAGTACGGCCGTTTCTTGGCTTGGGTAACCCGGCGTAATTTATGGGTAATTGGTGGCTTAGCCTTGATTACGGTGCTGTGTATTGCGGGTTTTCGTTTTGTTGAGCGCGGGTTTTTCCCAGTATCGGAAACCCCCTTATTTTATGTCGATTTAAATATGCCGCGTGGTACCGATATCCGCGCCACATCGGAACTGATGGCCAAGGCCGAACAACTGGTGGCAAAACAGCAGAACGTCAGCTGGATCAGCAGCTATATCGGCGGTGGTGCTACCCGCTTCTTCCTTACCTATGACCCGGAAACCCGCGATCCTGCCTATGGTCAGTTTGTGGTGCGGGTGCAGAAGGTAGAACAGATTGAGGCGATGATGCCCAAGATCGATAAGTTGCTGAGTGAGCGTTTCCCTGAGGCGCGCTGGACTTTAAGTCGACCGGCATTTGGCCCGAATAGCGGCCCCAAGATCCAAGCCCGGTTCAGCGGCCCTAATCCCGAGGTATTGCGTCGCCTTAGCCAACAGGCCCAGCAGTTACTGCATGCTGATGGACGCATGATTGCCATTCGTGATGATTGGGACCCACCGGTCAGCATTATCCGTCCGCAGTTTGATGAGGGCAGGGCACGCAGCATGGGTGTGACTCGGCGTCATCTGAGCGATACCTTGGCCTATGGTAGCGAAGGTTTGCTTAGCGGCCTGTACCGTGAGGGCGATCAACTCCTGCCTATCATGCTACGTGCTCCGGACAGTGAGCAGGGGGTGAGCAATCTGCTGAATCTGCAAGTGTTTAGCAGTGGCCTACGTCGTTATGTACCGATTGGTAGTGTGCTCAGCGGTAGCGCTGTCGAAACCGAGAATGGTCGTATTGCCCGCCGTACCCGTGACCGCACGCTGACGGTATTGGCTAATCCAGCCTATGGCGATAGTAGTGTCGATGCGTTTGAACGGATACGGCCTGCCATCGAGAGCATCAAACTGCCTGCCGGTTATCAGTTGGTATGGGGAGGTGAGCACGAGTCCTCCACCAATGCGCAGACAAGCTTATTCCGACAACTGCCAATGGCCTTCTTGGGCATGGCTTTATTGGTCTTGCTGATGTTCGGACGGGTGAAGCCGGCGCTGGTTGTCTTGCTGGTGGTGCCGATGTCGATTTGTGGGGTGACGATAGGCTTGTTGATGTTTGGCGGTTCATTCGGTTTTATCGCCTTACTCGGCTTGCTTAGCCTGTTTGGCATGCTGATTAAAAACGCGGCGATGGTGGTACAGGAAATTGATGACCAGATCGCTGCCGGTGTGCCGCGGCAAAAAGCTCTGGTCGAAGGGACGATGAGCCGTTTGCGCCCGGTCGCTTTGGCTGCTGGTACCACGATTCTGGGCATGGTGCCCTTGTTGTGGGATGGTTTCTTCTACGATATGGCTATTACCATGATGGCCGGCCTGGCCTTTGCCACCGTCTTAACACTCGTGGCAGTACCGGCCTTGTATGCGTGCTTCTTCTCCATCAAGGAGTCAGAATGGTCTTAAAGCAAAGCACACGGCACATTTTGAACGCAGGATTGCTGCTGGCACTAACGGCTTGCAGCAATCTGCCACGGCCTGGCAGCGAATTACCCGCCCTGCCGACTAGCTATTATCAGCCGACGACCACTCAGGGCAAGTCCTTGAGCCAGGCAGAGTTGGCGCTCTGGTGGCAGCAGTTTGACGCGCCGGTTCTCAGCCAGTTGGTAGAACAGGCACTGGCGCATAATCTGGACTTACAGCAGGCCTTGAGTCGCGTAGAGCAAGCGCGTGCGCTAGAACAGAGCGCAGGAGCACTCTTACTGCCCAATATTGGCCTGGGCGCGCAAGCTAAACGCTTCTATGGTAGTGACACCGATTCGCTGCTATTGAATCAGGCCGGAATAACCGATACCAGCGCCACGTATTGGCAGGCAAGTTTACGTGCCAGTTGGGAATTGGATCTATTTGGCGCTGGCCGCGCACGATTGGCCGCCTCACGCGAGCAAACAAAGGCGATGGCGGCCGATGTGCAGGCGGTACGCCTGAGCTTAAGTGCGGCAGTGGCCAGCCTGTATGTCAATTACCGTGGCTTACAACAGCAAGAACAGTTGTTGCAGGAGGGTTTGCGTGAGGCCAGGGAAATCCAAGATATTGCCGAGCATAGCTTTACCGCTGGCTTAGTTCAGAGCACAGATATCGACTTGGCTCGTGCTGGCGTCGCACAAATACAAGCACGGCTGGAACAGGTAAATGGCGGTATTGCGCTATTGCGTTTGAACTTGGAAAGCATTTGTGGAGTGACGCCAGGTGAACTGCAAGCCATGCTGACCACCCAGAGTGGATTGCCTGCTCTTCCTGCCGAAATCAAACCAGGACAACCATTGGATTTACTGGCACGACGTCCGGACGTGATGGCAACGCAAGCGCGTTTACTGGCGGCACTGAAACAAAGTGATGCCGCCCGCCTGGATTATTGGCCCAAGTTTGGTCTGGCCGGTGCGGCAGGGCGCAGCAGTCTGGATTTGGGTTCTGGCATACCCGGCGCCAGCGGCTTACGGTTGCTCAGTCTGGTGATGATGCTGCCCTTGATCGACTTCGGCGCGCGTGAGGCGCAAGTCAAGCTGATGGATGCGCGCAGTAAAGAGGCTTTACTGGCCTATGAGAATAGTGCCCGCCAGGCTATGTTTGATGTCGAGCGCGCACTGGCACAATTGGAAAGAGACAAACAACAGCAGTTGGCAACGCGGGCGGAACTGGCACAGCGCAGCAGTGTGTTCGACAAGGTGCGCTTTAAGATAAAAGTAGGCGAGGCCGGGCGTTTGGATATTGCGCAGGCACGAGTCGCCTTATTGGATACCCGCTCGGCGTTACTGACACAGCAGGTGCAGCAATTACAAAGCCAGATCGCCCTGTTTCGGGCCATGGGTGGAGGCTGGGAGCCTGAGCCGCATTAATCTGTGCAGAAGCTGTTGTGGCTTGACTAGTGGTTAAGAGCCGCTAACAAAAGCTCAAAGAGTCCCTGAGTCAAGGCGCGCCGACGCAGGCAGTACCAGTAGTACGGCAAGGAGGCACAATGCTGGATCAGGGGTTTTGTTAGCGACTCTAAATCAGCATCACCAGCTTGTAGTCTGGCGCTTGGGCTAGCCTTAAGGTGATTTGCTGATATTCAATACGTCCGCTGCGAGGGTGGTGAAAGATGCGTGAGCCACCTTCGCGTTCTAAGACATCCTGCTGTTGCCAGAGCAGGGCAAATTCAGCACTATTTTCTCGTAAATGCTGAATCATCGTCGCGGTTGCAGGCTCTTCCAGATGGTTACTGATATCGGCGCGCAATTCGGCGACGACGCGGCCAGCGCGAGTCGGCCAATCTTCAATGAAGCTGCGGGCATGTGGATTAAGAAAAATAAAATCCAATAAACTGTCTGGCGCTTGCCCGGTTCCCAGCCAATGACAAAATAAATCAGCAGCTGCCGTATTCCATGCCACCGCGTGCCAATAGGCATCCAGCACATAAGCCGGGGCGTGGATCTTGCTGATAGCCAGCTCAAGTAGTTGCTGGGCTTCCTGGCTATCGTCGTGACGTTCGGATTCCGGCTTCTTCAAACCGGCCAGCGTGAATAAATAATCGCGTTCTGCAGCATTCAATAATAAGGTATCGGCCAGTCGTGACAAGGTGGCAGCGGATATAGATTGAGTACGGCCTTGTTCTATCCAGGTGAGCCAAGTGGTGCTGATGCCGGATAAAGCCGCCACCTCTTCACGTCGCAAACCCTTGGCTCGACGACGCAAGCCTGGCGGTAGGCCAACTTGTTCCGGACTTAGGCGTTCGCGGTGGCTGCGGATAAAGTCGGCTAACAGGCTATGGGGTTTGCTAGGAGGCATAAGGAGGGTAGCTAGAGTGTTAGTATCGCTACTAGTATAACGACCTATCTTGTGTAGAGAAAAAATTGGCGACAAGATAGCAGCTATCTTGTTTTGAGCAGGCTGGTACAGGCCAGTCTTGCAATTATTGACCCCACCAGAGTAAAGAGCATGAGCACATCTACTTTGTATGACAAATTGTGGCAGAGCCATGTCGTCAGTGAGGAGGCCGATGGTACGGCCTTATTGTATATCGATCGGCACCTGGTTCATGAAGTGACCAGCCCACAGGCATTTGAAGGTTTGAAACTAGCCAATCGCCAGCTGTGGCGTATTGATTCGGTGGTATCTACCGCAGACCATAACACGCCGACCGATCACTGGGACGAAGGAATTAAAGACCCGATTTCACGGCAACAAGTAGAAACACTGGATGCCAATATCAAGACATTTGGTGCGCTGGCTTATTTCCCCTTTAAAGATAAGGGCCAAGGGATTGTCCATGTAATGGGGCCGGAACAAGGAGCAACCTTGCCGGGCATGACCGTGGTGTGTGGCGATAGCCATACCTCTACCCATGGTGCTTTCGGTGCCTTGGCACATGGTATTGGTACCTCGGAAGTGGAACATGTGATGGCTACGCAGTGTCTGGTGGCCAAAAAATCCAAGAATATGTTGGTCAAGGTAGAGGGTGAGCTGGCCAGCGGCATTACAGCCAAAGACGTGGCCTTGGCGATTATTGGCAAGATTGGTACCGCAGGTGGTACTGGTTATGCGATTGAATTTGGGGGCAGTGCGATTCGTAGCCTATCGATGGAAGGGCGTATGACGCTGTGCAATATGGCAATTGAAGCCGGTGCACGCTCCGGTTTAGTCGCGGTAGATCAGAAGACCATAGACTATGTACAAGGTCGCCCGTTTGCGCCACCAGCGGGACAGTGGCAGCAGGCAGTCGCTTATTGGAAGACCTTGCATTCTGATGCCGGCGCACATTTTGATGCGGTCGTGGAACTGAAAGCGGAAGACATCAAGCCACAAGTGACTTGGGGAACGTCGCCGGAAATGGTGGTGGCGGTTGATGGGCGGGTACCGGATCCGGCCCGCGAAGCCGATCCGACCAAAAAAGCGGGTATTGAGCGTGCGCTGGCTTATATGGGATTAACCGCTAACACACCTGTGACGGACATTCCGGTAGATATCGTGTTTATCGGTTCCTGTACCAATAGCCGGATTGAAGACTTGCGCGCAGCAGCCAGTGTGGCTCGTGGCCGTCACAAGGCTGCCAATGTGAAGCAGGTGCTGGTGGTGCCCGGGTCTGGACTGGTGAAGGCTCAGGCAGAAGCAGAGGGGCTGGATGTGATTTTTGTTGCGGCTGGCTTTGAGTGGCGTGAACCAGGTTGCTCTATGTGTCTGGCGATGAATGCCGATCGCCTGCAGCCGGGTGAGCGTTGCGCTTCTACCTCTAACCGCAATTTTGAAGGTCGCCAGGGCCAGGGTGGACGTACCCATCTGGTGAGCCCGGCAATGGCGGCTGCCGCTGCGGTCTGTGGTCATTTTGTCGATGTGACGTCACTTTAACAGTGCGAGGGATGCTATGAAAAAACTATTTAGTCTGTTGGGGCTGCTGGTTTTGTTGACTGCCTGCAATACCATCCAGGGAGTAGGAAAAGATGTTTCCAAAGGTGGCCAGGCAGTAGAAAAAGCAGCCAAGGATGTTTCCAATAAAATGTAGTGTTGCGGCGGGCATCCGCCCGCTGGCATAACGAATTCAATACAGCGCTCTATAAGCAACAGGATACTGAGATGAAAGCATTTACCACCTTGAGCGGTTTGGTGTGCCCATTGGATAGGGCTAATGTGGATACCGACGCGATTATTCCCAAGCAGTTTCTTAAGTCGATTAAACGCTCCGGTTTTGGCCCCAATTTATTCGATCAGTGGCGTTATCTCGATCATGGCGAACCGGGCATGGATAATAGCCAGCGTCCGTTAAACCCCGATTTTGTGCTGAATCAACCACGTTATCAGGGGGCGCAGATCTTGCTGGCGCGTGAAAACTTTGGCTGTGGCTCTAGCCGTGAGCACGCCCCGTGGGCATTGGATGATCAAGGCTTCCGTGTGGTCATTGCTCCCAGCTTTGCCGATATCTTCTTCAATAACTGCTACAAGAATGGCCTCTTGCCTATTGTGCAGCCGGCTGCGGTTGTTGATCGGTTCTTTGATGAGTGTGTGGCCACGCCTGCTTACCAGTTAACGGTAGACCTAGTCAGCCAGACTATCCGCACACCATCGGGTGATAGCTTCAGTTTTGAGATTACCGAGCACCGCAAACATTGCTTGTTGGGCGGACTGGATGAAATCAGCCTGACCTTGCAGTATGCCGAGCAAATCAAGGCTTTTGAAGCCCGGCATCGTGCGCAGCAGCCGTGGTTGTTTCGGGAGGCCTGATGGAGATCATTAGCCATTCTGATCACGTACAGCAGCAGTTTGGTGAACAGGCCAATGCCTACCTTAGTAGTGCGGTACACGCCGAAGGCGCCGAGTTTGCACAGCTGCGCGCCGCGGTGGCGGCACACGGCAGCGCACGCGTATTAGACTTGGGTTGTGGTGCTGGCCACATCAGCTTTCAGATAGCTGTCGAGGCGAGCCAGGTGGTGGCTTATGACCTGTCAAGTAGTATGCTGGAGGTCGTTGCAGCAGAAGCCAGGCGCCGTCAGTTGAGCAATCTTATTACTTGCCAGGGTCCGGCAGAATCTTTGCCATTTGGCGAAGCTGAGTTTGATTTTGTCTTTAGTCGCTACTCTGCTCATCACTGGAGTGATATAGGCCTGGCTTTGCGTGAAGTGCGTCGGGTGCTCAAACCGGGTGGCCAAGCGGCTTTTATTGATGTGTTGTCACCAGGGCAGCCCTTGTTGGATACCCATTTGCAAGCGATAGAGTTGTTACGCGATACCAGCCATGTGCGCGACTACTCTGCCGCTGAATGGCTGGCCTTTTTGGCTGAGGCGGGTCTGTTTGTACAGCATAGTCAGCAGCAGCAGCTAAGACTGGAGTTTGCTTCCTGGCTGGCTCGCATGCGTACTCCAGCGGTGCTGGCCGCGGCGATTGGCGAACTGCAGGCCAAAGCAGCACAAGAAGTACGGGATTATTTTGCTATAGAGAGTGATGGTAGTTTTAGTACCGAGGTACTGGTGGTGTGGGCTAGAAAATAGCCATCAAGCATAGCTTTTGTAGTAGCGAACAGCACAGACTCGAGTAAGTGCTCTGCGCTGTTCGCTTGTTTAGAACCGCTAACAACACCCCTGAGCCAGCGTTGCGCCTCTTTGCCGTACTACTTTGTACTGTTTGCGTCGGCGCACTTTGGCTTAGTGCACTGTCACCACTGCTGAATCAACATCAGAAAACCCGGAATGAGCCCGGTCATGACCCCGCTAAACAGCAGCAGATAAGAAACAAAATGCCCTAGATGGCGTTGTAGAACTGTTTCTATAAAGCCCGTCAGCCATAATAAAGACCACAGTAACCAGATGATAAAAAAGCGAACATCCCCGGCCTGGAGTGCAACAAATGCAGCGGGAACAGCAATGATTGCCACCAGCAAGCTGTAGATACCATAAGGTCTTGTATCCCAATTAAAAATAAGATTGAGCGCAATAAATAAATAGGTAAAACCAAACAGCAAACCGGTACCTGCCTGGTAATAGGCTATGGCAGTTGGCGCCTTAAATAAGATGATGATATTGAGGCTGACTGATAACAAACCTACAAAAATATTGAGAACGGCGGTGGGTTTGGGATCGAAACCAAGCAATCTGGCTGCACCATTGTTGATCAGAACAATACCCACAAATAGCAAGATGACACCAAGCATAAACGTACCTGAAGGCAAGATGGTAGGGGCATGATAATAGCCTCGACGCCAAGGTGAGGCGGCACATAAAGTGTTATTTTTTTTTCTTCCCCTCGTACTCCAGCCAGTCACAAAATGCCGCTATTCCCGGATCACTGCTGGCATTGCGTGGTGCGATCCAGCAATAGTCACGTACCGCCAGCAGTGGGCTGGCCAGTGGTGCCAGTAACTGAGCATTGTCCAACAGGCTGTTAGCCATCGGGATTGGCCCTAATACCACGCCCAGCCCATTGATGGCCGCTTGTAAGGCCAAGGCAAAACTGTCGAAGTGCATGCTGGCTGTCGGTTTTAATTCTGCGACGCCGGCCAGGGTCAGCCAGCGCTGCCAGGAGGTAGGACGGGTATCGGCATACAACAGGGTATGCTGGCCTAGATCGCTGGGTGTGCGTATCGGCTTGCTATCCAGTAGTTGGGGGCTGCATAAGGGCAGTTCCCATTCTTTCAGGAAAGGTTTGGCAAGATGGCCAGGCCAATCTCCGGGGCCACGGCGAATCGCAATATCAAAGGGGTCATCCAGCCGGCGAATATCTCGATCCGAGGTGAGCAAGTGCAGCTCCAGTTCGGGAAACTGCTGGCGAAATGTACTCAAACGCGGCAAGAGCCAATGCAGGGCTAAAGTCGGCGTGGCGTTAATGCTGAGCCGGCGCTGGTGATTGGGTTGTAAGAGTTGTGAGGTAGCATTGGCGATTAAATCTAGGCCATCCTGGATTTGTATCAGATAGCGCCAGCCAGCTTCACTTAATTTAACTTTGCCGCCGCTGCGTATAAAAAGCGGCACGCCTAGCCATTGTTCTAGCTGCTTGATCTGCTTGCTCACAGCTCCATGGGTCACGAAAAGCTCACTGGCCGCAGCAGAAAAGCTCTCCAGTCTTGCTGCGGCTTCAAAAGCGCGCAGGGTGTTCAGTGGGGGGTAGGTATTCATGCTGTGATTTTAACTCACAGATGCTGTGGCGATAACTCGTTTGTCAGTATGTGCGTAAGCGCGTACTCTTCGCATAAATAGCGTATTGGCCTGCTGTAAAACAGGCTATATAGTCACCATGGATTGTTCAAAACCACTTAAGCAAAAGGATCAAGTCATGCTTACCGCTTATCGTCAACATGTGGCCGAACGCGCCGCTCTGGGTATTCCACCGCTGCCACTCAATGCCAAGCAGACCGAACAACTGGTCGAGCTGCTGAAAACCCCACCAGCAGGTGAGGAGCAGACGCTGCTTGAACTGATTACCTACCGAGTGCCGCCGGGTGTTGATGATGCCGCCAAGGTAAAAGCCTCTTTTCTGGCTGCAGTAGCCGAGGGCAGTGTTCAATCGCCGCTGGTTTCGCGCCAACTGGCCACTGAGTTATTGGGCACCATGCTGGGTGGTTACAATATTCATCCGCTGATTGAATTGCTGGACGATGCCGCCGTGGCGCAAATTGCTGCCGATGGCTTGAAAAAAACGTTGTTGATGTTTGATGCCTTCCATGATGTGAAGGAAAAAATGGACAAGGGCAATCATTTTGCCAAGGAAGTCGTCGAATCTTGGGCCAATGCCGAATGGTTTACCAGCCGCCCAGAGCTTGCTCAAAAAATTACGGTGACGGTGTTCAAGGTCAGCGGTGAAACTAATACCGATGATTTATCGCCGGCCCCCGATGCCTGGAGTCGTCCCGACATTCCCTTGCACTATCTGGCAATGTTGAAAAATGCCCGTCCGGGTATTACGCCGGAAGAGGACGGCAAACGTGGCCCAATGCAGTTTATTGAAGACCTGAAGAAAAAAGGCCATCTGGTGGCTTATGTCGGTGATGTGGTAGGTACCGGCTCTTCACGTAAATCAGCAACCAATAGCGTGATCTGGGCCACTGGTGAGGATATTCCCTATGTGCCGAACAAGCGCTTTGGTGGGGTCTGTCTGGGTGGCAAGATTGCTCCTATCTTCTTCAATACCCAGGAAGACTCCGGCGCACTGCCGATTGAAGTAGATGTCTCCAAAATGGATATGGGCGATGTCATCGATATCTACCCCTATCAGGGAAAAATTGATAAAAATGGCAGCAAAATTGCCGATTTTGCTCTCAAGTCCGAGGTTATTCTGGATGAGGTGCGTGCCGGTGGCCGTATCAATCTGATTATTGGTCGCGGCTTAACCAGTAAGGCGCGTGAAGCGTTGGGGCTACCGGCATCGACCGCGTTCCGTTTACCCAAAGCCCCGGTTGATAGCGGCAAGGGCTTTACGCTGGCACAAAAAATGGTCGGTCGGGCCTGTGGCTTCCCTGAAGGCAAGGGCGTGCGTCCTGGCACCTATTGCGAGCCGAAAATGACGACGGTGGGTTCGCAGGACACGACGGGGCCGATGACACGTGACGAATTAAAAGACTTGGCCTGTCTCGGTTTTTCCGCAGACTTGGTCATGCAATCCTTCTGTCACACGGCCGCCTATCCGAAACCGGTCGATGTGAAGATGCACAAGGAGTTGCCTACCTTTATGTCTAACCGCGGTGGTGTTTCCTTACGTCCAGGTGATGGTGTGATTCATAGCTGGCTAAACCGTTTGCTGCTGCCCGATACCGTTGGCACCGGTGGCGATAGCCATACCCGCTTCCCGATTGGTATTTCCTTTCCAGCAGGTTCCGGATTGGTGGCGTTTGCCGCCGCTACCGGGGTAATGCCGTTGGATATGCCGGAGTCGGTACTGGTACGCTTTAAAGGTGAGATGCAGCCGGGCGTGACATTGCGTGATCTGGTTAATGCCATTCCTTTATACGCGATCAAACAAGGCTTGCTCACTGTCGCCAAGGCCGGTAAGAAAAATATCTTTTCTGGTCGTATTCTGGAAATCGAAGGTTTGCCAGACCTGAAAGTTGAGCAGGCTTTTGAATTGTCTGATGCGTCGGCAGAACGTTCTGCTGCCGGTTGTACCGTGCATTTGGATAAGGCGCCGATTATTGAATACATGACGTCCAATATCACGCTGATGAAAACCATGATTGCCAATGGTTATGAAGACGCGCGCACGCTGGAACGCCGTATCAAGGCGATGGAAGCCTGGATTGCCAAGCCGCAATTGCTCAAAGGAGATGCCGATGCAGACTATGCAGCGGTGATCGAGATTGATCTGGCCGATGTTCATGAGCCGGTAGTGGCCTGCCCCAATGACCCTGATGATGTGAAAACCTTGTCAGAAGTGGCTGGCGCCAAGATTGACGAAGTGTTTATCGGTTCTTGCATGACTAATATTGGCCACTTCCGCGCGGCGTCTAAACTATTGGAAGGCAAGCGCGATATCCCAGTGAAGTTGTGGGTGGCACCGCCAACCAAGATGGATGCTGAGCAGTTAACGGCGGAAGGGCACTATGGCACGTTCGGTACCGCCGGGGCACGTATGGAAATGCCCGGTTGCTCCTTGTGTATGGGTAATCAGGCACAGGTGCGCGAAGGGGCAACAGTGATGTCTACCTCGACGCGTAACTTCCCGAATCGTCTAGGCAAGAACGCCAACGTTTACCTGGGCTCAGCCGAACTCGCCGCGATCTGTTCACGCTTGGGGCGTATTCCTACTAAGGAAGAGTACATGGCAGATATGGGTATTCTGCAACAGAAGTCTGCTGAAATTTATCGTTATATGAATTTCAACGAAATTGCAGACTATCAAGATCTCGCTGATACCGTAAAACTGCCGTCATAGTACGACATTATTCTCTACCGACACCTGATCTATCCCGCTGCTAGCTAGGGATAGATCAGGTGAAATTTTTTCTGGGGACTGTAAGATATTGTAATGATCATTTAGAGACTGTTTTTATTAATTGATTTTCATATTGCTATGGAGTACGGTAGGACTCACGCTTGTGATTGGCTTTGAGGTTTTTCCTTTAAATAGAGCCAGTAACAGCAGAGGACAATACCGTGTCGCAGCCTTCTGGTCGTTTACGTCTAAGTGCTTTGGTCGCCTTAGTTATCGGTTCGATGCTAGGCAGTGGCATCTTTTCACTGCCGCAGAATATTAGTGTCAGTGCCGGAGCTGGCGCTATTCTGATTGGCTGGTGTATTACCGCTATTGGCATGCTGATGCTGGCATTTGTATTTCAGACACTGGCCAATCGCAAACCTGATCTAGATGGTGGAGTCTATGTTTATGCCAAAGCGGGCTTTGGCGACTACATGGGCTTTTCTTCTGCCTGGGGTTATTGGATCAGCGCCTGGTTAGGCAATGTCAGTTATTTAGTGCTGTTATTTGGAACGCTCGGTCATTTCTTTCCTATCTTCGGTGACGGTAATACTCCTCTTGCTATCTTCTGTGCCTCTGTTTTGCTCTGGATTGTGCATTTCCTCATTTTACGTGGTGTCAAAGAGGCCGCTTTTATCAACTTGATAGCCACGGTTGCCAAAATCGTCCCATTATTGTTATTCATCTGCCTATCCCTTTTTGCTTTCAAGCTAGATATTTTCAAGGCTGATATATGGGGAATAAAAAATCCCAGTCTTGGGGGGATTGTGAATCAGGTGCGTAATATGATGCTTGTGACCGTCTGGGTATTTATTGGTATAGAAGGCGCCAGTATTTTTTCAGCCCGAGCAGAGAAGCGCTCTGATGTGGGTAAAGCAACGATAATCGGTTTTGGGATGGTATTGCTGTTACTTGTGCTCATCAATGTCCTGTCGTTAGGGATCATGACCCAACCGGAGCTAGCCGGGTTAAAAAATCCTTCGATGGCAGGGGTACTGGAGCATGTACTTGGTTACTGGGGTACCTTACTGATTAGTATCGGCTTGGTCATTGCGCTATTCGGATCACTATTGTCTTGGTCATTGCTATCTGCTGAAATCATGTTTACGGCAGCCAAAGACCATACTATGCCTGCCTTTTTGTGTAAGAAAAATATCAATTATGTACCCAGCAATGCCTTATGGCTTAGTAGCCTGATGGTACAAATTTTCCTGCTTATCACACTCTTTTCTGCCAGCACCTACTTATCTCTCATCTATCTGGCGACTTCGATGATCTTGGTGCCTTACTTCTGGTCCGCAGCCTATGCATTGTTATTAACAGTACGCGGTGAGACTTATGCAGGCGCTCAGGTTCAACAGCGCAAAGACCTGTTGATTAGCGCCACTGCTTTAATTTATGCAAGCTGGCTGCTTTATGCGGGAGGCCTCAAATACTTATTGCTATCTTGCCTGCTTTATTTACCCGGCGTTTTCCTATTCACAAAAGCCAGGTATGAGTCAGATAAAGCCATTTTTACCTATTGGGAAAAATGGATCTTCATGGCCGTGATGACTGGGGCGCTGCTCGCGGTTTACAGTCTTTATCAGGGGATATTCACACTGTAGAGCCTTGCTTTGAGCTGTTTTGCAACAAGAAAAGGAGATCCAGAATGACGATGGAAAATATTGACTATGGTGTTCATTCGGAAGCAGGAAAATTACGTAAGGTGATGGTATGTTCCCCTGGCCAAGCGCAGCAGCGGCTGACTCCAAGCAATTGTGACGAGTTACTGTTTGATGATGTGCTGTGGGTGAATCAGGCCAAGCGTGATCATTTTGATTTCGTCACTAAAATGCGTGAGCACAATGTTGATGTTCTGGAAATGCACAATCTGCTAACAGATATCGTTGCCCAGCCAGAAGCGCTCGACTGGATACTGACACGTAAGGTGAGTCCGAATCAGGTTGGCATCAGCCTGGTCGATGACATTCGTGCTTGGTTACGTAGCCTGGAGCCACGCCAAATCGCTGATTTCTTGATCGGCGGCATCGCTGTCGATGATTTGCCCAATGATTTTGGTGGCAAGGGTATCAGCATGCTGCGTGATTTGCTTGCTCATACCGGTTTCATCTTGCCGCCATTGCCCAATACGCTGTTCACCCGTGATACAAGCTGTTGGATTTACGGCGGGGTAAGCCTTAATCCAATGTACTGGCCGGCCAGGCGCCAGGAGACACTGCTGACCAGCGCCATTTATCAATTTCATCCAGAGTTTAGTAAGCACTCATTTCAGATTTGGTACGGCAACCCAGATCTGGATCATGGCAACGCAACGCTGGAAGGGGGCGATATTATGCCCATTGGTCATGGCGTTGTGCTGATCGGTATGGGGGAACGGTCTTCTTTGCAGGCGATTTTCCAACTGGCACAAAGCTTGTTCAAACATCAGGCGGCAGAGCAGGTCATTATTGCTGCTTTGCCAAAATTGCGTTCAGCAATGCATCTGGATACGGTATTTAGTTTTTGTGATCGGGATTTAGTCACCGTTTTCACTGAAGTAGTAGAGCAAATTTCTACCTTTACACTGCGTCCCGATGAAACGATGCTGGCCGGGATTGATGTACGTCGTGAAAAGCTTAGTTTTATTGAGACGGTTGCCGCAGCCCTCAAGCTAAAAAAACTGCGAGTGGTAGAAACCGGAGGCAACCGTTTCACCGCTGCGCGCGAACAATGGGACGATGGTAATAATGTGGTGGCGCTAGAGCCCGGTGTCGTCATTGCTTATGACCGCAATACCCATACCAATACCATGCTGCGTAAGGCGGGTGTCGAAGTGATTACCATCAATGCCAGCGAACTTGGTCGTGGTCGCGGAGGAGGGCACTGTATGACCTGTCCAATCATTCGCGATCCAATCGATTACACCTAGAACCCCATTTCCGAGAGAGGTAACACCATGGCTTTCAACCTGCGGAACCGAAGCTTACTGAGCCTGATGCATCACAGCAGTCGTGAGCTGCACTATCTCCTTGATCTTTCGCGTGATTTGAAGCGTGCCAAGTACACGGGTACAGAACAAGCTCATCTGAAAGGTAAAAACATTGCGCTGATCTTCGAAAAAAACTCAACACGTACACGTTGTGCCTTTGAAGTGGCCGCGCATGATCAAGGTGCTCATATTACTTATATTGACCCAGTTTCATCACAAATTGGCCACAAAGAAAGCATGAAAGACACCGCCCGTGTCTTGGGCCGTATGTTTGATGCCATTGAATATCGTGGTTTCGAACAAAAAACTGTGGAGCAGCTGGCAGAGTTTGCCGGCGTCCCTGTATTTAATGGCCTGACAGCCGAGTTTCACCCGACCCAGATGCTGGCAGATGTTCTGACGATGCGCGAACATAGTGATAAACCGCTGAGTGATATCCGTTATGCCTACCTTGGCGACGCACGCTACAACATGGGTAATTCTTTATTACTTATTGGCGCGAAGCTGGGCATGGATGTGCGTATAGCTGCACCCAAAGCATTCTGGCCTGATGAGGGTTTCATCGTTCAATGCCAGGCTTTTGCCCAGGAAAGTGGTGCCCGTCTTTCCATTACCGAAAATCCTCAGGCAGCGGTTGAGGGTG
This sequence comes from Neisseriaceae bacterium TC5R-5, assembly GCA_020830965.2. GTDB lineage: Bacteria > Pseudomonadota > Gammaproteobacteria > Burkholderiales > Chromobacteriaceae > Chromobacterium. Next base: position 7,331 of record JACCFC020000019.1, on the reverse strand, counting down.
TCGACTTCATTCACACGGATGTGTGGGTTTCGATGGGAGAAGCACAGGAAAGCTGGGATAGTCGGATTGAACAACTACTGTCTTATCAGGTGAATAGCCAACTGATGCAGGCGGCAAACAATCCACGCGTCAAATTTATGCACTGCCTTCCTGCTCTTCATAATAGCGAAACCAAATTAGGCCAGGATATCGCTGCACGCCACCCATATTTAGCCAATGGGGTGGAAGTGACTGAAGAAGTTTTTGAGTCAAGCGCCAATATCGCATTCGAACAAGCAGAAAACCGTCTGCATACCATCAAAGCCATTTTGGTGGCTACGTTGGCAGATATTTAGAGCCGCTCACAACACCTCTGATCCAGCGTTGCGCCTCTTTGCCGTAGCTCTTGGTACTGTCTGCGTCGGCGCGCCTTGGCTCAGATGCTCTTCGAGGTTTTGTTAGCGGCTCTTAATTTATTGACCAAGCAGACTAAGGAAAGATCAAGTTATGAGAGTAGTCATTGCATTGGGCGGTAACGCCTTGCTGCGCAGGCACGAACCGATGACGGCTGATCATCAACGTGCCAATATTCGCATCGCGGTTGAACAAATCGCCAGGATTGCAACTGGCAAGCAATTGTTACTTACCCATGGCAATGGCCCACAAATCGGCTTGCTGTCATTACAGGCGGCAGCCTATACGCCAGTCAGTCCCTATCCTCTAGATGTATTGGGTGCTGAAACTGAGGGCATGATTGGCTACATGATAGAGCAGGAGTTACGGAATCTGCTGCCTGCAGATGTTTCTTTCGCAACTGTGCTGACGCAAGTTGAGGTAGACCCGGAAGATGCCGCTTTTGATGTTCCGAGTAAACCAATTGGCCCTCTGTATTCTAAAGCAGAAGCTGAAAGACTGGCGGTGGAGAAGGGCTGGAAAATTGCGCCGGATGGTAATCAGTTTCGCCGGGTCGTTGCCAGCCCGAAGCCCAAACGTATACTTGCAATCCAACCTATTCAGTGGCTATTGGAGAAAGGCTGTATTGTCATTTGTGCTGGCGGAGGTGGAATTCCAACACAGTACGATGAGCAGGGTATGCTCATTGGTGTCGAGGCAGTCATAGATAAGGATTTATGTTCTGCTTTGCTGGCTGAGCAATTAGATTGCGACCTGCTCATCATTGCTACGGATGTGAGTGCAGTTTTTACTGATTGGAATCAGCCCACTCAGCGGGCTATCAGACAGGCACATCCGACAGACATGGCAAAGATAGATTTTGCCGAGGGTTCTATGTCTCCGAAAGTTCAGGCGGCCTGCAAGTTTGCTCAGCGCACAGGAAAGGTCGCCGTGATTGGTTCCTTAGCAGATATTGAGGGAATGGTTCAGGGCAAATGTGGAACTCGTATTAGCACTGAAATGCCTAGTATTCATTTTTTATAAAAGCGTTGTTGGCAATATTATTGCTTGTGTCCGACCCAGAAGACGGATAAGTCATCAAATTATGTGGGCCATGGTTGGTTCGTATAAAACTGTTTTGCAAATTAGAACAGGGTTTGTCCGCCGATGTGTACATAAGCTCTGATGTGATTACAAATATTGTGATAAGTAGCGATTTTTCCTTATAAACAGGGTTGTTTTCATAAAAGTATTGCGGGTAGTCTGATTACACATATCGTTATGTTGTACTATCAGCGGCCTTAGAGCCGCTAGCCACACCCCTGATCCAGCATTGCGCCTCCTTGCCGTACTACGGGTACTGTCTGCGTCGGCGCGCCTTGGCTCAGGGACTCTTCGAGGTTTTGTTAGCGGCTCTTGTTTTTTCGTGCACTCAATGCACGTTGTTCCGCTTTGTGTGATACCTGTTATGAAAATGCCCAATCGCAATACCAAGCACTTTATTGTCAACCAACAGACATGGCAACATCGAAGCAGGCAGAGGAAACAACAGTTATTGCTTCCCAATGTCGTGGTTTCCACCAGCCAGTCTGAATATATCTGGCATGACCTCTATTTCTATGCTCTGGCAATGAGCTGGCCGGTTTTTTTTGGGTCAATTGCCGTCGCTTTCTTCTTGCTGAATTTGGTATTTGCCTTGCTCTTTATGCTGGGCCATGCGCCGATTGCCAATCAATTCCCCCCTGGCTTTGCCGGCGCATTTTTCTTTAGTGTCGAAACACTGGCTACTGTTGGTTATGGTGATATGCACCCGCAAACGCTCTATGCGCATATTATTGCCACGCTGGAGATTTTTATTGGTATGTGCAGTATTGCGCTGATGACTGGGGTGATTTTTGCACGTTTCTCGCGACCTAAATCGAGGCTTGCCTTCGCCCGTTCTGTTGTGATTGGTTCTCAGCATGACCAGATGGCGTTGGAGGTACGTGTAGCCAACGAGCGTCATAATGTTATCGGTGGGGTGCAGGCTAGGATGTGGCTGATTTTGCGGGAAATGAATGCGGAAGGGGTGATGGTACCGAAGCTGCATGAGTTGAAACTGGAGCTCGACCATTATCCGGTACTGATGCTGTATTGGACACTGATTCATGTGATTGACCAATCCAGTCCATTACACGGCCAAACTGCACAGACCCTGGCGGAGTCGGAAGGGTCAATCTTGCTTACCCTGGAAGGGTTTGACAGTACGACAACCCAATCGATACATACTGGCCATGCCTGGTTGAGCGAAGACATACTCTGGCAGCATCGTTATATTGATAATGTGCCAAAAGAACAGGATGAAGGTGATGTTGATTACCCACCATTTGATAAAACCGCTCCACTGTGACGATGCTGGGATGCAGAGTGCCCACCTGTTAAATCCCATTAGGCTATAATGGGCCGCACGATTACCCCATCATTTTTGTTGACTAGACTAGGTTGCCAACACCATGAGCACTTCTGAACTAGAGCCGCCGACCTCTGCGTCGCAGCGTATCCGTTACCGACTGCAACGAGCCGGTGCACGTTTTCATGCCAACGATAATATTGCGGATTTTATCGAAGAAGGGGAGCTGGCAGAGCTGCAAGCTGAAGTGCAGCAGCGCCTGATGGGAGTATTGGAAAGCTTGGTGATTGATACCGAGCATGACCATAACACCATCGATACGGCCAAGCGAGTGGCTAAAATGTTCGTGCAGGAAGTGTTTCGTGGCCGGTATGTCGCGATGCCAGCCAGCACGGAGTTTCCTAATATCGAGAAACTGAATGAATTGATGATTGTTGGTCCGATTACGGTGCGTAGTGCCTGCTCGCACCATCTATGTCCGATCATGGGCCGTGTTTGGGTGGGGGTGATGCCGAATGAAAATTCGCAACTGATCGGCTTGTCCAAGTACGCACGTCTGATCGACTGGATCATGACCCGGCCACAAATTCAAGAAGAAGCGGTATCGCAGATTGCCGATTTATTGATGGACAAGCTACAACCCGATGGCTTGGCTATTGTGATGGAGGCCGATCATTTTTGCATGCATTGGCGAGGTGTCAAAGATAACACTAGCAAAATGATCAATAGCGTGATGCGTGGCTCCTTTTTGCGCGATGCCAATCTACGCCGTGAGTTTTTATCGCTGATGAACAAATAGGAGTAAATCATGTTGGTACGCCTGATTTATTGCAGTCGCTCACTTGAAGCAATAACTAACGAAATGCTGGTCAGTATTTTGAGTTCAGCTCACTGTAACAATCCGCTAAAAGGTATTACTGGCCTGCTATGCTATGGTAGTGACGCTTTTTTGCAAGTGTTGGAAGGTGGGCGTAGCGAAGTCAATCGGCTTTATCTGCAATTGGCGCAGGATACACGGCATAAAGACGTGATGCTGCTCGACTATCAGGAAATCCAGCAGCGCAAGTTTGCCAACTGGGCAATGGCCAAAATCCCACTGGATAAAATGAATGCCTCTTTATTGCTGCGCTACTCAGAAAGAGCCGCGCTGAATCCTTTCATCATGTCGGGGGCTTCCGCTGAGTTGCTACTAGATGAGCTCGTTGCCAGTGGTAATCTGTATCATCGGCAACAGGCTTAAACGTGTGTGTCAGGTAGAGGGTTAGCACGACAAAATAAGTAAAATGCGGGCAAGGTGGCCCGCATTTTTGCATCGCTTTACTTAGCGCCGCGAACAAAAGCTCGAAGAGCAGCTGAGCCAAGGCGTGCCGACGAAGACAGGACAAGTGGTATGGCAAGGAGGCGCAACGCTGGATCAGGGGTGTTGTTAGCGGCTCTTAGTTTATTGCTTGGGATGTGACCATAAATGGCGACCGAAAAAGGTTAGCGTGCGATCCCACGCCAATTGCGACCAGACCGGGTCAAACTGTGTGCTGGCGGTACGGTGTGCTCCCACTGCTGTTTCGTTAGCAAAGGCATGATGGGCAAGATAGCGATGGAATGTAAAGTCGACCTTCGCTTCATGCAGTTTGTCTTCCAATTGCGCTACCGTTGTCAGCGGGAAAAACTCATCCTGGCTTGCCCAGTGTGCGAGTAAGGGCACTTTGATTTTGCTGGCATCAATATACTCTAGCGGTGGAAAACCATACCAGATGACACCCGCTGCTAGCTCTGGCACTTGGCACAGCGCTAACAGTGTTAACGCTCCTCCCATACAGTAACCGGTGATGCCAACCTGCGTTGTATACTGCTGCAGGTACTGTACCGCTCCTCGAATATCCTGCGCGGCAGCATCACCAAAATCGAGGCCGCTCATCAAATGGTGTGCTTCTTCTGCTTCGACCGTAGATTTTCCCCGATACAAATCCGGCACCAATACTAGATAGCCGCACTGCGCCAATCGATCTGCTACGCCACGAATCTGAGCATTCAAGCCCCACCACTCCTGTAGCACCACAATGGCAGGGGCGCCTTCTGCTTGTTGTGGCTTGGCCAGATACCCTTGCAGGCTTTGCCCGTCCGGGCGATTAAAGGTAATCATGGATTCTGAATGCTGTTTCATAAGAAGGTTCTCAATACGCTAGGGTGAGGGGCTGATCATGGCCATATTAACGTGGATCGGTCACCGTGCTGTTATAAAGCTGTCCCGCGATCACCGTGTTGCTCAAGGTGATGTCCTGCACGTTATAGGCATAAATCGGGCCGGCTTGGATTGTGCTAGCTGGGCCGGTGGCCACCGGAGTACCAAAGTCACAGTCACTGATCTTGATGCCGCTCAGCGGTGACACCGTCGGCATGGGCAGCGAACCGTTGTAATCAAAGGCTACCGGCCCCTGTGCGACAATGGCCTGAAAGCAAGAGGCGGTGATGCCATTCAGGCTAACATTGCTGGCCTTCACATTGCTGATATTGATGTTTTGTACTAGTGGTGGCCGGTTACGAATCGCATCTTTTGACGGTTGGTAATCGCAGTCAAAAGTGATGATGCCGCCACGTGAAGCCGATGGATTGCTGGCGCCCGCCGTACTCACGCCCAGTGGCACGCGGCTGTTAATCGGGCTGCCCGCCAGCAGACTGCTGCCGTAGCCACCACTATTTAGGTTTACCCCATTAGGTAGCGTAACCCCGTTAACGTATAGATCTTTAACGAAACCACCGCGATTCATATTGGTCTTGATACGAATGGCGATATCAAGCGGGTTGGTTTGCCAGAATTGGTTCAACATCACCAGATTACGTGCATAAATACGCTGTACTCCGCCCCCCATCTCGCTGCCCAGTGTCAGGCCACCGTGGCCGCTGTTCATCGTGCAGTGCTGAATAACATGATCTTGTGCCGGGCCATATTGACCATCAAGGTCCTTGCCGGACTTGATAGCGATGCAATCGTCACCGCTATTGAAGACCACACTGTCGCACAACACATTACGGCAGGCATCCGGATCGAAACCATCATTGTTCGGCCCTATGCTATCTATCAGCACATTGCGTATCACCACATTGGTGCAGTCGGTAGGGTGGTGCTGCCAAAACGGTGTGTTATTGGTGTGATATCCCTCCATCAGCACATTGCTACAACTCAGAAACTCCACCATACACGGACGCAGATAATGGCCAATGCCGAAAACACGCTGCTCTATCGGTACGCCAGCCTCAGATAAAGCAGGCAAGTAGTTCTGGTCCTGCTGCCATGGTGTAACCGGAGAGGTAAGCAACGTATACAAAGCAGCATCTATAGCAGGGACTAGTGCCCGCAAATCTACATTCAATGGATTGTTCCACACCTGCGATGGTGTTGCCGAATTGACGACACCGTAAACGCCGCTATTACCTTTATACGTCCACCAGCAGGTACTGCTATTACCACTGCCGGCAAATGGGGTCATTGCCTGACCATTCAACACTGACGTCTCACCTTCGCCGGTGAGGGCGATATTGTTCTGATTGCGTGCATATATCGGAGAGCCATAGTTCAGGCAATCATTGGATTGCCAGCGGCTATAAAATAATTTGCCATTCGCCCCGCAATTCATTGGGCCATCCTTGGCGTAATCAACTGGGTTGGGGCTGAAGTAGATGGTGCAATTGGCTGCCAGATGGAAATTGACATTGCTCAGCAACACAATCGGCCCGGCACAATACCAATTACCTGCGGGTACTACTACCCGGCCACCACCAGCATCATGACAAGCCTGGATGGCAGCACGAAAACCAGGACGAGCATCCACTGAACCGGGAGCGTGGGTTTGTTCTGCACCAGTGCTCAATGGCGATTTTGCCGGATCAGTATAAGGGTTGCTTGCCGCGACGACCTGGCAAGGTTGCGCACCATATTGTGTCACGACAAAATCACGCGCCGGGAAACGAGCTTGGGTCAGTCCTTGCAGTGAACTGATTATCTTGGTGGCTGATCCATTGCTACCCCAGATAGGATCGGGATTAAATGGCTCCAGCTTATTCTGAGAGAAGGACGAACCACTATCATCACAGGCACTCAAACCGCCTAGCAAGGTAGCACCGACGGAAGAGCCAGCCAATAACATAAATCGGCGTCGGGTGGGCGAGGGTAGCGTAGTCTGTTCGGTTGTTTTGTTGAGTTTGGTTTGCGGCTTTTGCACAATGGCTCCTTACCTACCAAGGGGTGATGAGGGCTTATTCCGGCAAGCGTGGCGCATAGCTGACAAGCCACAACCATCAATAAGCTAAAAGCATTAAATTTTCAAGGTAACCGTATTTTGTCATAAAACAGATGCGCGTGCATGTGGTGGCATCGCTGTAGTGATCTAACTCAATGCGGATAGCAACACAGCTGCTAGAGTAATTAGCTTCAATTAGCGTTGTTCATGAGTAAGGCGCCATGGCGATCTGTCACGTCAGCCGTGGTGATGAGCACAGCATGAGGCAGCCCCTGTGTATCGACAGCGATATGACGCTTGATGCCAGAAACCTTTTTGCCAGCGTCGTAGCCCTT